>NZ_MCGG01000057.1 GCF_001746755.1 Magnetovibrio blakemorei
AAATGGTGCTGCTGTACCAACTTGGTTTTTTTCCACAAAACTCTGAGAACTCAGTTTGCGTTTCAACAACCCCAAGTTTGAATAATTCATCAAAAATTTCTGTCAATTTTATCATTGGTATTCCTCCTCGTTACTGCTGATGCAGTATTATTTATGCGAGGAGGGTTATGGCGTGTCCGCCACCGACATAGTGTCAGCTTCACCAGCACTTCGGTGTAGATGTGTTGTCGTCGTCGTGATGCCTTGATGAATTCATCGCACGAGGGGTCGGCGGGGGGTGTTGTCGCTTCGCTCAATCACGCACCCTCCGTCCCCTAGATCAAAAAACATATGGTATTCAGGGATTCTACCTATTACTATTAGAATCCCTGAATAGGGGTTGTTTTTGGTTGAGACGCCTTCGGCGTCGATCACCCCCCTTGGATTTAGTTTGCTCCGAGGTGTCGTGCAGCGAAGCGGAACGACACCGATGGTGCGGGCGGACGCCAACGGCGTTCTGCCCTCCCTATTTTCACTAATAGTTCGACTATGAGTGTTTCACGGAGATCATATCCCGCTTGACCCGTTGTACCACGGAGACACCACACCCGACGTGCTTTGCCGTTTTGTGGATACCATTCCCCTGCTGTAGGAAATCACGAATGGCATCGAGTTTCGTCTTATTGGTGGATGGGCGACCATGGTGGTAGGTGGGGTCTTTCATCTTTCGTTGCACACCAGCACGAACTCGATCTTGGATCATGGCTCGCTCGTACTCACTGAATACGCCCAATAGCTGGAACATCATTCTTCCCGATGGGGTTGAGGTGTCGAGTCCTTGCTTGTGCAGGTACAGCCCAATATCACGTTCATGGATTTCTGAAAGGAATCCGATTAAGTCTTTGAGTGATCTGCCGATGCGACAGACGCTCCAGGCGGCGATCAGATCGAACTCACGACGGGTGATCCCTTTGAGCAATTCGTTGAAGCCAGGGCGTTGATCTCTGCCTTTGGCACCACTGATACCGTCGTCGCGGTACACATGTACGATTTCCCAATCCATACGTTGGGCGACTGCGTTGAGATCGGCGAGTTGATTATCGACGGTTTGACCATCGGTGGATACTCGAACGTATATGGCAACTCGTTTGGTCATTTCATCACCTGAAAAAAAATAATGAAATTTGAGATGGTCGGTTCTTACAATGGGTCATCACCAAACCCTAATAAGAAGGAGCAAACGAATGAAAGTAGTTATTTCCCCACATCGGTTTAACGATGTATGCGAATGGCTATATAGGCACTGCGATGATGACAGAGAGTGGATGTTCGACAGCAATGAAGCCGATGCTTTAGTTGACGAGAATGCTCTAGCACCACGTACTTGGTATATTGATGACCCGGTGGTCGCACAGGCGTTCGCAAATGAATTCGAACATCCGTATGGGTACATTGATTTTCCAATTCCCAAATGACCCATACCGCTTACATCCCTTTTCCGTATCAGGGAAATCACCACTCTTGAACCTTTGTTTTATGCGGGGTTCAAGAGGGTGATTTCCAATGAGTAATCCGTATAGGGTTATTTTGGGTTTCGACGAGAACGTTGTTTGGCTGCGTTGACCGCTTTGACCAATTGCTCGTCGTTCTTCTTCGCCGCATCGAGGAGCAACACCAGTGTCTTTTCGACGGCGTTGAGGTCGGGACCAGCGACGATGGTTGGTTTGTCCTCGATAGCGATGATCTGTGACCCATAACGCATCGTGATGTTGAAGCTGGTCTTGCCATTTTCATCAACAGACGACCACCACCAAGGACGAACTTTGATTTCCTTCTCGACCTTCTGTGATTGCCCATCCACTTTTGCATAGCGTTGTTTTTTGATCAGCAGCGGTTTACCGCTCTGCTCAGCTTTTACGGCTTGAGTTTGCAACTCAATTGTTTCGATAAAGATGTCCATGGGCGAGCGTTGACGACGCTCAATTGCGGTTGCGGGTTTTTGATCTGAAAATTTAAATTTAAGCATGTGCGTTTTCTCCTTGTTTAAAGAATTGTCGCACAAGATGAAAAACCGTCAATAGTTTGGGATTAATAAATGATGGCAAAATCACAAACTGATCAATGACCACCAACATAACTCCAGCACTTCAAGATGTTCATCATCGTGAATTCAAGATGTGATCAATTTTAGTCTTATAAAGCAATACCTCGGTCTTCGTCCCCTCCGTGATGTCGGTGCCGACCAGCCATTCGAGTCGTTCCGATAATACGGTCATAGCATCCGTTGACGGGAGATGCCCGCTGTACTGGATCGTGTTCAAATAGCTTCGCGACCTGCCGAGATAATTTCGAGAGAAATCAGCACGGTTGGAAATCAATCTGTTCAATCTTAGAAATTCAAAAACCTGTTCGTGTAGGGGTAAATCGATGACTTCATAAATTCTCATTTTGCACCTCCATGGTCGCGTTGCGTTGAAGGTACGTGGACAATCAATCACCTCGCACACAGCCTTTACGATTTAATAAAATTCCTTGATAAGATTCGTGAGCAGGACATTCACCTCTATCTCCATCAACAAAATATGGATACGTCGTCCGCTGCCGCGGCAGCATTTATCGCGGCAAGTGAGGTGTTCTTCAAATTCCAGAAACAATTAATTCAAACGAGAGTTAAGGCTGGTTTGAATAAGGCGAAGTCACAGGGAAAACGTCTTGGTCGTCCCCCTGTACCCCCATCCCAAATTCAAATAGCGAGAGCAGAACTCATCAGAGGGACTGGTGTTCGTGCAACAGCGAGAAAAACCACCATTAGCCCAGCATCGGTACAACGGTTAAAAAACAAGTTGGTAAAGTCTGGGATGCTGGCAGCGGTTGTCGTTGGTTTGTTTCTGAGTGTGCCAGCCCCTGTTCAAGCAGGATACCTCGAAAAGCATTTTGACCACGACGATATGACCATTCAAGATTGGGCGGAACGCCGAGATCATGCCGCCAAGACCCTCGATGATGTGAACGCCTGTTATGCCGAAGAAATGCGGCTTCAAAAAGCCCACCGCTATGGTGCCGATTACCTTCGTTCTCTTGAAGAGGATGGGGGCGGGTACATCCCAACCCCTGTTGTGAACCGTGAAAGCCGCCGTATGCAGGAACTCGTCTATCTCGCACTCGATAAGGTGCGGATGATCAAATGGAATATTCGTGGTCATACTGATCCTGTTGGGGATTGCAAAAAAGCAACTCAGGATTCGATTGATCGAATATTGCAGATTCGAAATCGCTATCCTCCACTCTCAGACCACGAGTGATTAACACAAATAGGTTAGGTGTTTGCTCTATTCGACATCCTCACGACATCCTCCACTGGAAAATAATCAGACGGTGAGATGCATCTGAGATGATTGCACGAAATTTAAATTACTTTAAGGTGGTCTCGTTTATTGACTTTGATTTAGTCAAAGAATTTCTTTTCTCATGTGGGTGACCAAAAAATGTGGGGGCGAAATGGGAAAACGACATGCATTATTGATCGGCTTGATGTTATTGACGATTCCATTTTCAGCTACCGCAAGTCCATGCGGACCATATGTTGACAGGATGTACCAGCAGGCGAAGCAACATTACGACAAAATCAGGCAGATGTTACGGGTAAAGACTACTTCGACATCTTTAAAAGACTACCTGATTGAGCGTGAAAAACTGGTTCTAAACCACTTACATCAACACATTGAGGGTGCTGGAGAATGGGCAAGCAAAAATCCCTACCTCATGTACTATGTCTTCAACGATAAAAAATATGTAATTGATGGATGCCCCGTTTTAAAAAAAGGTATTCCCGATAGTGTATATATAAGAATGGCACTCTACCCAAAAGATAAATCTGCGGGAGATTTTCTCTTTGCTTTGAAAATGTGCTTTTCGCTCATCAAAGACAAAAACATGAAGGAACTTCCAGACGTTTGCACAAATACAAAAAAGCTATTTAGTGATTACTCAATGACATGCGTTAAAGAGGGGGGTGCCGAGTGCGAGACCTACGAACAAGCCAAGAGGTAGATATTTAGGTGATCATCTTCCCCCACAGGGATATGAGTTTCTAGCGTACAATTGCCGATCCATTCAACCGCACCAACATAATCCGCCCCAATAATAGAGGTCGCATTATTGCCCGCATTCTGTACACTCAAAAAATGAATTATATAATTTTACTCGCCCTCATCCTAATCACCATCCCCGCACAAGCGAAGGAAATTCTTGTCGGTCCGATCCCCGCAGAATTAGTGAGTGTACGGGATGGTGATACCATTGATGTGAAAGCACGTATTTGGCTTGGTCAAACCATCAACGTCGCAGTCAGGATCAACGGTATCGATACGCCTGAGCTAAAAGGGAAGTGTGAAGCTGAAATTCGTTTAGCCCACGAAGCCAAGGTCGCACTTGGGAGTTTGTTGAATGGCGGGACTATCCAACTCACAGATATTCAGCATGGGAAATATGCGGAACGGGTGCTGGCTACAGTGACGGTTGATAAACTCAACGTCGCAGATCGACTTATGGAATTGAAACTTGCCCGTCCATACACGGGCGGTAAGCGTGGTTCATGGTGTGATAAATGATTAAAGGGGATACCAAGATGAAACACCTGCTCGTTCTCCCTCTCCTGCTCCTATCGTTGGTGGTTGGAAATTCTGCGTCTGCGGCTGATTTCCAAAAAGGCGAGGAGGCATACAAAAGGGGAGACTATGCGACTGTCTTGCGAGAGTGGAAACCTCTTGCCGAACAGGGGCGGGCAGATGTTCAGAATAATCTGGGTGTGATGTTCGATAAAGGACAAGGCGTCTCTCAGGACTACAAAGCTGCCGTGAAGTGGTACACCCTTGCAGCGGAACAGGGGTATGGAATGGCTCAGTATAATCTGGGTATGATATACTATAATGGACAAGGTGTGACGCAGGACTACAAAGCTGCCATCAAGTGGTACACGCTTGCTGCTGAACAGGGGGTTGCACCTGCTCAGATCAATCTGGGTGTGATGTACTATAATGGACAAGGTGTGACGCAGGACTACAAAGCTGCCGTGAAGTGGTTCACCCTTGCCGCCGAACAGGGAAATGCATCTGCTCAGTATAATCTGGGTTTGAGGTACTATAATGGACAAGGTGTGACGCAGGACTACAAAGCTGCCTTGAAGTGGTACACCCTTGCCGCCGAACAGGGGGTTATACCTGCTCAGAATAATCTGGGTTTGATGCTCTACAATGGAAATGGAACATTACAAGATTACTCACATGCTCATATGTGGTTGAACATTGCCTCATCACAAGGTTATGAGAATGCGAGAAAAAATAGAGATATTGTTGAGACAAAAATGACCGCCATTCAGCTTGAAACCGCCCAACGACTTGCCCGTGAGTGCGTGGCTATGAAGTACAAGGGGTGCTAATCCCAATTATTCAACCTTGCATAAATGATTGAGGGTGAAACCCCAAGGAGACCTGTCATGACCAAAGGAAAAACCATCAAAGCAAAAAAGAAGAAAGCAAAAAAGAAAATTGTTGGTGATGTCGTCTACACACCTGTCCCGCTCGCCAAGTTTTTGATCGAGTACCTCAACCCGACTGGACGGGTTCTCGATCCATGCCGTGGAAACGGAGCTTTCTATGACAACTTCCCCGCCGGGTGCGAAAAGCTGTACTGTGAAATTACCGAGGGGAAAGATTTTTTCGATTTCCATGAACCGGTTGATTGGATAATCACAAACCCACCGTACTCTACCCCCGTGTTGCGGGCTTTCCTTACCCATTCATTCAGGATTTCCAACAACGTCGCATTTTTAATTAACGAAACAGCCCTCGGGTTACGTTTAACGGTCAAACTAATTTTGGAAAGTGGTTTTGGTGAGCGTGGTCGCTTGCGTGTCCACCGCCCCAAACTACCCGGCTGGACGAATGGATCATCCCTGTCATTGATTTGGTGGGAACGCGGATATAATGACAAAATTCCTTTGCCTCAATATGAAGAAGTCTGGTTGTGGGAAGTAGGGGTTAAGTTCAAGTCAGAACACTACGATATTATTGATGTACACGCCACATCACCACGAGCCGCCATTATCGCGGCAATTAATCGCCTTGCTCCTGATGACATTGAGGAACTTGACGAGATTACATTCGATACAAAAAAATTCCCCGTAACGATTGATGATTGTAATTAGTTCGTCCAAAAATAGGCTCAAAGCGGTCAACGCAGCCAAACAACGTTCTCGTCGAAACCCAAAATAACCCTATACGGTTTACCCGGCGGAAATCACCCTCTCGGACCCCGCATAAAACAAAGGTTCGAGAGCGGTGATTTCCCTGATACGCAAAAGGGATGTAATCGGTATATGCGGATATCAATATGGCTAATGAATACGATGATTATGTAGTTCATGGGGTGCCTGAAGGAGACACATCCTTTCCCGACGTAACTTGAGTATGACCGCTGTGAACAACCGACGTGTCATTGATTGCCGCCTTCTTACTCAGGCGAAAGCGGATGGTCTTGATTGTGTGCTTTCACGAGCTTTGAAGGCATGGTTATAAGTCTTGCGTAATTCGTCTTCACTGGTGCCACCCCATGCGGCAATAACAGCCATTGAGTTAGTGCCGTGTAGAATTTCGTGGGTGAACGTGGCGTGGCGAACACTTGTGAGATTTCGCTTGTCGCCATGACGATCAAACAAATAGCCGCATTGCTCCAACATCGTTTTAAAAACACGATAGAAACTCTTCACTTGTGAACCATCTTCTTGCATCCAAAGTGGTGTGGCGGGTGTTAGAACAATCCCATATGCTTCTTTGTAGATCACAGGTAAAGCTTTAATGATGGCGTTTGCGTTATCTATTTGATCTTGAGCGGGACCAATTTCGCGTTGATGTATTTTTGAATCTTGGCGTTTTACACTACCGATTGCTAGGTGATAAACCGCCCGTCCGTTTTCCTGTACCTGATACACTTCATTACCGACTAATGAGTAGCACTCTGCAACACGCAAACCATACGCTCTCATTAATTGAGCGAACATGAAGCACAGGTGACGGCGGTAATAGAACATACGTCCGCGTGGCGTATTGGATTTGGTTGTTTCGATGTATTTGGCGGCTTTGGCGGAGAAGTCTTCCCATTCCTGACTAGTGAAGTGTGCGGTTTTTTTCACCGGGGTGGTATTGACTCGATCAATGTTAGCCTTCCAGATAATCTTACCATTACACCACCGACGCGGTGGTAGGGATGCCCATTCGAATACCGCGTTGATATACGACTTCTCTTTTACTTTTGTTTGTTGTGCGGGGGGACGACGTTCGGAATCAGTTATGGTGCGGAGTATGACTTTTTTGTTGCGTTCAACCTCTATGGCGTCAATGTCCATACCGGGACCGTCAACCCAATAATCATCTCGCCATAATTGCCACTCTATCATATCGTGAGTGTCAATTTCATCGATCTTTCTGTTGAACAAGGGGTAGTCAATGACATATCGCTTCAGCACACCTTTATATCTGGTGAGTTTGTGTTGACCAATTAAACCTTTTTCAACATCTTCTTCCATTTTGAGAATGAATTTATCAGCGGCGACGGTGAGCGTTGGTGTCTTTTTTGACGAAAGGTATTTTTTCTTTTTGGAAATATCATCCTTGGCACGGCTCAAGATGCGTTGAGCCAATTCCATTATTTCGTCAGGCGGTGTGCAAGGGTCGTTAATTGGGTATTTTTTTTTAAGACGGTGATAGTGGGCTGGTGAATACCTAAACTCAGCCGCCATAGAGCGGTTGGGACGCCCCTTCTGTCCAGCTACATTTAGACGATAGTGGAACGAAGCAACACCCTTGTCATTTGGCTCCTGATACACCTCAATTTCCTTAGATGGGTTTGTCCAAGGTGTACCCGCGAAACGTGGCATAATAACCTCATTTGATAAACTCATGGTGGGCAAAATCCCCCCAAATCCCCCCAAACATAATCCGAGTGTGGTTTCATTACAACCCTTGGATTATAAGGGTTTGTAGCGATTTTATTCGAATATTTGACATTTTCTACAATGGTGATAAGTAATCAATTAACATATTGAAAAATATAAGTAAATCAACACTTTTTAGGAGGATTCAAAATCCGCGTGTCGGTGGTTCAAATCCGCCCCCGGGCACCATTCTTTACAAGGCCTTAGCTGGAAACGGCTAGGGCCTTGTTTGCTTCTAGCAACCAATTAGCAACCAACTTGCACGATTTCGCGGTCTTTTTGCCCCTTTTTATCCGTTCGGAAATTAAGCCGTGCGTATTCCCTTGTCCGCGCACAGGTATTGGAGCAATGGATTGAGGAAAACGGTCATGGCCCTGATCCAACGGCTCCAGGTGATCATGAAATATTCGAAGGCTATGTGATTATGCGGCTCCAAAAACTTGGACACTATGATCTATACGAGCCGCCCGAAGATTTGCCCGACAACGTGGCTACTCGTCGCTCACATACGACGCGTCAGTAGACTTCTCGCAAGGGGCTGATATCATATGAAAACTTTCGAATCAGATGGGGTGGTTGCCGCCCTCCCCAGACGGCATCACAATGTGCCAATATAGTGGTGTTTACAGCCACAGAGCGGAAAGGACGGCAACCATGACGAAGGATATGATGATTGGAGTGGATCTGGCAAAGAATGTTTTCCAGCTACATGCTGCGACGATGACGGGAGAGGTGCTGTTCCGGAAAAAGCTGTCGCGGCATGGATTTTACAAATTCATGGCCAATTACCCTCCTGCGGTGGTCGTCATGGAAGCCTGTGGCAGCGCGCATTATTGGGCCCGCGAGATGATCCGGCTTGGTCATGAAGTGAAACTGATCGCACCGCAATATGTGAAGCCGTTCGTAAAGCGCCAAAAGAACGACGCGGCAGACGCCGAAGCTATAGTG
>NZ_MCGG01000058.1 GCF_001746755.1 Magnetovibrio blakemorei
GTAATTAGCATCAATGGACTTCAAGTCAATCTCGCCGTGTCTAATGGCTTGGAGTATATGGCGACCATATTTTTGTCATTGGTGTGATCATCGCACCGCTTACGATAAATCTCGAAGGTGCTGTCTACTTATTCCTCTTGATAAAATTTAATCCGTACATTTAGCTGCACTAATCTATTGTGGACAAATTGAATCCACGAGTATCTCACCTTTGGATTTCAAGCGAATCCAAACTCTACTTTCTGTATTTAATGTATTAATAATACTATCCGCCATATTAGGGCAGGCTAGTTCCGCAGTTCGCATTTTGTTCATTTTGCTTTGAACTTTAATACCATGCAGATCAATCGCATTATCAATTTCAACAATAACTAAAAATTTCACTTCCGTTTTTGACCACATCATTATTTTTTTAGAAATCAAAATATCTTTTAAGATCCAGTTGCGCGTTGTAGATACATCTGCAAAAGGGTTGTCGTTATAAAATGCAGTAAGCGCTAAAAGTTGCAAATTCGGATCGTAATCAGTTTTATTAAACAAAAAATGAGCGCTCCCGAATACTCCTAAAATTAAAATTGCGCCGGTAACGACATGCTTGAGTAACCATAAATTAATTAAACTTTTTATAAAATGAGATGGACTTTGTTTATGATATTTTTTGTTAATATGCATATTATGAGGGACAGGAAGCTTTGGGCGATTTATTTTTTCCATAGCTAGTGCAAATTCGCCTGGCATATGAGACAATTTTGATAGCTGTGCTTCAGATGATTGTTTGTCAATAGGCGTTTCTGTATTTACTTCTGAATTAATTTCTTCATCATTATTGTGTAATTGTTGTTCTCCAAAAGCAATCGTTTCTGACATTTCTTCTGGGCCGCCTAAGTCACATGTAGGATCTTCGGGGCTGTCGTTTATTGAAGCTAATGCGCCCTCAGATTCAACCATATCTTTCAGTTCAGTTAAATTTTGAGGATCCGTTGCACTTAGACTTAGATCAGCTTGCACATCTGACTGCGACTCGTGTTCCCATTTGACTACAGGCTCTGGCGTTTGATGAAGTTCTTCTAATGGCTGTAAATCTAAGAAGTTTCTTATGCGTATATTAAGTTCATCAAAGGGCGTGGTCTTCTCCAGAAAATCCAGGGCCCCCATCTTCAGGGCCTGGAGTTTAACATTGTCATCTGAAGCAGCAGTGTAGATAATAATACGAGACCCTTTCATAAGCCCCTGATGTGCAAGCTCCTGCAGTGTATCTATACCATTCATGACTGGCATCATCAGATCCAAAATAACTAAGGCAGGTCGATGCACTGCAATAAGAGCAATAGCTTCTTTGCCATTACCGGCTTCCAAAATATCGTATTCGTCAAACAGGCGTCTTAACTGACGAACCAGTGGTTTTCTGATTTGTTTAATGTCATCATCTACGACCAAAATTGTTTGTTTAAATTTCATTGTCTTTCCGATTACTCAGTGATGCTTGGACATCGATGTAAATTTAGAAGCCTTGCTGTCATTCTTTAGGGCACCTCGAACAATACCCTGTTGACCGAAAGTTAGGCCATTTAACGCCCGTCGAAAAGTTTTTTGACATAAAATCTCAGGGTTTTACACCACCCTGCGGGGCAATTGCTCTGTGACCCCTCCGCATCAGGCGGGTCACCCCTGAATCCTTAAGGAGATGCGGTCGCCAGACGCTCCAACTGAACCAAACGGCGCATGTTGTAGCTAAGGTTTTTGAGGCCGATCCGTGCCTTAGCGCGAACCAGTCCAATGCTGCGCACCAGCGTTCCACCCATATCGTTGCTTTGTGCGCCAAAAATATGTTCCACGCGCACCCGAACTTTTGAACGTGTATTGTTACCTTTCTCCTCCCGCTTGGTCAGAGATTTGTTGCGGCGGCCCTTGCGATGGATACGGCTCGTCAGGCCCTTGCCCGCCAGCATCGATTCAATTTCTGCCGAGCGATAAGCGCTGTCGGCCCATACATCGGATGCGGTGTTGTTCGCGTCGAGAATGGCCTCTACGACTTGGCTGTCATGCACCGAAGCATCCGTCACATGGTAACGACGCACCAGCTTATGCCGACGGTCAACATTGATGTGGTTCTTGTAACCATAATGGCTTTTGCCATGTTTTTTGGTCCACCGCGCATCCACATCTTTCTGGCAGCGCTTGGCGGGTTTGCTGGCCCAGTCTTCTGGTGTCTCACCAGCTTTGATCGTTGTATTTTCATCCCGGCTGTTGTGCTGGGTCGGAACGGAGACGATGGAGGCGTCAATGATTTGACCACCCATCGCCAGGTATCCCTGGTCCTTCAAATAGTCATCAAAGTCCGCGAACAACGCATCAATCACACCAACCTCTGCAAGCTGATCTCGGTACAGCCACACCGTCTTGGCATCAGGGACCTTGCCCTCAAGACCTAAGCCTAAAAACCGCATGAACGAGAGACGGTCGCGGATTTGATATTCGACCTGATCGTCGGACAAGTTGTAAAGCGAACACAGCACGATCACCTTAAACATCATCACCGCATCCAAGGGTTTGCGACCGGCAGATGATTTACGGGCCTCGGGTGGTTTGCGCCATGCCGCCTCAAGACGCGGACGGAAATTCTCCCACGGAACCACGGCGTCAATTTTGACAAGCGGGTCGTTTTTGGCATCCAATCCAGCATACCGATTGGCGATGTCAAAAAATCCCAGTTGGCTCATGTTCATCATCCCAAATCCCGAAAATCACGCTAAGGGGATTCTATCAGACCTTGTCAGGTGAGGGGGTATTTATAGAGGTGCCCTTTACTTCTATAAAATCAGACCATAACTTCTCAGGGCATTGTTCATGTAACCTGACGTCTGGAAATTCATTTGGAGTTTGTGCTTCGTGCCCCACCGGGGGCATGCCCCCGGTGGGGAGATCCGTTATTTTGTTATTCCATGAAAGCAACCAAACCACCATGGAGGTTACAAAATGCGGCAACAACACGATACAGACATAGAACAATTGATGGAACAGATAATTTCGAACGGGGCAGAGGATATGGCATCGGTGTTTGCCGGGCTGTTTGATCTGGCCATGCGCATTGAGCGCGAGCAGTTTCTGCAGGCCGGACATTATGAGCGGTCTGCCGGACGGCGCGGCTACGCCAACGGCTACAAAACCAAAATGCTTGATACCCCGGCGGGCACCCTGCACCTCAATGTGCCCAAGACGGCGGGCCTCTCGGAGGATTGCGGCGAGCCGTTCTATCCCCAGTCTCTGGAACGAGGGCGACGCTCCAGTCGTGCTGTCATGTTAGCCGTTGCTGAAATGTACATCAAAGGTGTCTCAACCCGTGATGCCGAGGCCGTCATGAAAGAGTTCGGTATTGAGAGCCTGTCCAGCACACAAGTTAGTCGGGCAACAAAATTGCTGGATGACGAGTTGTCTGCTTGGCGCAATCGACCTTTGGGCGAAATATAGTTCGCCCTGAACAATGCCTAAGCCATTGATGTTTGGTATCGGATCATAAGTCGGGAAGTATCCGTTTTTACTATTTTGACTGTCTTTTCTGTCACGCTCATGATCCAGGCAAGCCAAAATGCCAGGGCGTTGAGGATCAGGCGCATGTTGTGGCCTGCGGCAACCAGCAGAGCGTTGATGGCGTCGCCAGTTTGGCCTTTTAGGAAGTTTCGATCAAGCCTGCCATCGGTTTTCATATGCCCGATGGTCGCCTCGATGGCCGATCTTCGTTTCAACTCACGCTTCATTTGGGGGCTCAATCCGCGCTTGTGTCCGGACAGCATGACCGAGGCCTCGCCCTCGTAATTATGGCCGCGATAGCCCCTATCGGCATAAATCCGCTCGGGATCGACACCAGTCATTTGCGCGGCCTGGGCGACGGTGTCGGA
>NZ_MCGG01000059.1 GCF_001746755.1 Magnetovibrio blakemorei
TCAGGCGTTCGGAGCCGAACACCTCCGTCCACTCGTCGAACGGCAGATTGCTGGTTACGATGGTGGAGCCGCGCTCGTAACGTTGGCTGAACACTTCGAACAACAGTTCGGCACCGGTCTTGGACAGTGGCACAAAACCGAGCTCATCAATGATCAGCAATCGATAATTGGCCAACTGTTTTTGGAAGCGCAGCAAGCGCTTCTCGTCTCTGGCTTCCATCAGTTCATGGACCAGCGCCGCCGCCGTTGTGAACCCAACCGCCAATCCCTTCTGGCAAGCCGCTAAGCCGAGACCGAGGGCGATGTGGGTTTTGCCGGTGCCTGAGTTGCCCAGCGCAATCACGTTCTCGCGCCGCTCGACATATTCACAACGCGCCAAGTCCACAACCAGCATCTTGTTGAGGGATGGGAGAGTCTTGTAATTAAAGCTGTCGAGGCTTTTGACGGCGGGGAACTTGGCCTGCTTGATGCGCCGCTCGACCATACGGCGTTCGCGGTCGATCAATTCCAGTTCGGTGAGGCGGATGAGATAACGCACATGGTCGACACCCTCGGCGGCGCACTGGCGGGCCAACTTGTCGTATTCTCGCAGGAAGGTGGGCAGCCTGAGCACCTTGAGATGGTGAGCCAGCAAGATCTGTGGTGCTTCGGTCATGGCGCTGACCTCACGGCATCCCCGTTAGGTCTGTCTACTTTCCCGGCTTTTTGCAGCAGACTCATGTAACTGGTCACCGATGTCGTTGTCACCTGGGCCTGGGGCAGGAAGGGATAAACGTTTAAGTCGAGCCTGGGTGGACGTCGCTCGATACGGCACAGCACCAGATGTTTGACGGCGTCGTAACCGATGGCACCCATACGCAGGGCATCCTTTATAGCGTTATGAAGGACCTCAATATCGAAGGTCTCCAAAAGCCTCAGGACCTGTACGTACTCGCGCTTTCCCGACTTCCCCATGCGAGCCTCCAACAGACGGTGCAGGGTCGCAAACTCTTCGGGAAGATCCCAACCGACCAGCGGTGCCGCCTGATCCAGAGCGCCAACCTTCTTCTCCAACAAGGGAAGATAATGGATCGGATTGAAGATCAGGTCTTGTTTGTCATAGGAACGGGGGTGGCGGGCGATCTCGTCACTGGCGCAACCAATGACGACCTCATGGACATAGCCCCGCACCCAGACCTCCCGGTGGCCGTAGGCGACGGGAACGGAATAATCGTTGGTTTGATAACGCACCAGAGACTGGGAGTTGACCCGTGTCGCTTGCCGATCACAGGCATCAAACGGAACTGGTTGCAAGTTGCTCAGCACTTCGCTATCACGCACGAACCGTTCACGGATGCTCTCGCGATGCCCGCGCAGAACTTCATCTTGGCGCTTTAGGCATCGCGCTTCCAGGTCAGCATTGAAGGCCTCCCAGCTCTCAAATCGTGGGATGGGCACCATAAAGTTCCGCCGGATGTAGCCGACCATCCCTTCCACGTTGCCCTTGTCATTGCCCTTGCCGGGGCGACCATAGCGGTCCTTGAAAAGGTAGTGGGACTGGAGCCCGCTGAACGCTCCCGTCCGCTGCCGGGTGCGATCTGGCAATATGCGCGCCACCAAACACTTGTCGTTATCGTAGAGGATTGATTCGGGCACGCCATTGAAGAACGCAAAGGCTTTGTTGTGACCGTCCAGCCAGGCTTCCGTGGTCGCCGCCGGATAGGCGACGACAAAGCACGCATCACTGTGCGGAAAGTCCATGACAAAAAAGTGTGAGCGGTGCGTCACCCCGGCGATGATCACATCCGCCTCGCCAAAATCTGCCTGGGCCTGACCCGGTTCATGGCTCAGCGGCACGAACATCTCTCGTCGGCGACGGGTCTGTTCCCGGACGTAATCCTTGACGATGGTCTGTCCGCCGGTGAAACCGTGTTCATCGCGAAGACGCTCAAATATCCGCTTGGCTGTATGGCGCTGCTTGCGGTGAGCGGTGCGGTCATCGTCCAAAATGTGGTCGATGATCCCTGTAAAAGGGTCCAGCTTCGGGCGCTTCGGCGGGCCACTACGCTGATAGCCCGGTGGTTCGGTAATACCCCCCTTTTTAGGGGCCGTTAGAAGTAGAACGGGTTAGGCGGCCATGGGCTTTTCCATTGTCAGCTTTTGTATTGGCGTTATGCCACCGATGGCCATATTGGGTCGTTCGTTGTTGTATGTCCACAACCACTTGGTCGCGGCATCTTGAACCTCTTCGATCGTTGCAAAGATGTACTGGTTCAGCCAGTCATATCGGACGGTGCGATTAAACCGTTCAACATAGGCATTCTGCTGTGGCTTTCCCGGCTGGATAAACTGCAGGCCAATACCTCGTTTTTCCGTCCAGGCGGCCAATAAAGAACTGATATATTCGGGGCCATTGTCGCACCGAAGGGTGCGGGGAGGTCCCCGCCATTCAATGATTTGCTCAAGGGCGCGAATGACACGGACCGCAGGCAGCGAGAAGTCGACCTCAATGCCCAGACCTTCGCGATTGTAATCGTCAATCACATTGAAGGCGCGAAAGCTCCGGCCATCACCAAGTTGATCATGCATAAAATCCATCGACCAAATTTCATTAATGGCATCAGGCACCGCCAAAGGTTCCGGTTTATCCCGATACAGGCGTTTCTTCGGCTGAATCCTCAGGTTCAACTCAAGCTCCTTATAAATCCTGTAGACCCGTTTATGGTTCCAGCCAAAGCCCTTCACGTTGCGTAAATACAGAAAGCACAACATGAAGCCCCAGTTGCGCTGGCGGTTGGTCAGAACCTGAAGCCACTCGCCAATCTCGGCATTTTCATCACTCAGCTTGGGTTGATAGCGGTAGCAAGTCTCACTGATCATAAAAACCTCACAGGCCGAGCGGATCGTCAGTCGCCCCTTGCAGACAAAATCTTTGGCCATCTCGCGACGACGCGATGGCCTCACCACTTTTTTGCCATGGCTTCCTTGATCACATCGTTTTGCAGTTGGACCTCGGCATACATCTTCTTCAGACGGGCATTCTCGGCTTCCAGCTCTTTCATCCGCGACATCAACGAAGCATCCATGCCGCCGTATTTGGCGCGCCATTTATAAAAACTGGCGCTGCTCATGCCGTGCTCACGGCAAAGCTCAGGAACTGGCGTTCCGGCCTCCGCCTGTTTCAAAATTGCAATGATCTGGCTGTCTGAATAACGGGAATTTTTCATCGTGAATCTCCTGCGTTTACGTTACGAGAAAATTCTACTCATGAAGACCACTAATTTTCGGGGGTATTACC
>NZ_MCGG01000060.1 GCF_001746755.1 Magnetovibrio blakemorei
GAATGACTCACCTCTTTCCCAGACCGGGGTCACACTGCTATCCTTAGGGAAATTGACAAGCTGCAATCACCGGGTTTTCCTGGTTTGGGGTAAGGCAACGCATGCGCAACACCATCATTGGCATTGTCATCGGCGTGGTCGTCGGCGTTATGATTGGCGCGACCGTAGTTGCGCCGCGTCTTGAAGAAGCCCGCTCTGCGTCTGCGACGATTTCAGAAACGGGACCGATAACAGGTTCGGAATCAGGAACCGAGACTGGATCAGCCCCCAACCCCACCAGCACCTTAGAAACACTTGCGATAGCCCCCAAGCGGCCCTCTGCTCCCAAAGAGGCCCCGGCAAAGAAGCGAACCACGCTTTCCGCTCCGACCAAATATCTGCGCGTCATCAGCCTCTATCCCGCCAAAACGCCGATTTTGGGAGAATTGCCCAAACATCTGCAAACCTTGCTGCCCGCCGCCACAGGCGGGCGACTGGGTGTCACCGTCTATGATCCAGGCATTTTGGTCGAAACCGCCGACACCTTTAACGCCGTCAAATCCGGCACCGTCGATGGCGTCTTTGCCACACCTGAGCAATGGGATGAAGATTCCCCAATTTTGCAATTGTTCACCGCCATTCCATTTGGCCCACCAGCGCAAGAACTCTTGTCTTGGTACTACCAAGACGGCAAAAATGGTGGGCGTGCGCTGTTTGAAGCGGCCATGAGCAAAAAAGGTGTGCATGCCATTTTGTGTGGCGCGCTCCCGCCTGAAGCCTCAGGCTGGTATCGCGCTCCCGTGCGCAGCACCGAAGCCTTCAAAGGTCTCAACATTCGTGCCTTTGGACTGGGTGGGGAAGTTTTGGCAAAACTGGGGGCAAACGTCCAACGCCTTGACGCAGGTCACACTTTGTCTCAATTCGAACAGGGCCAATTGGACGGCGCCGAATATTCATTACCCAGTATCGATTTGCCCATCGGCTTTCAGAAATTTGCCCGCAATTATTACTTTCCAGGCTGGCACCAGCCCGTAACGCTGTTTGCCCTGGCGATCAATACACAGGCGTGGTCCGTCCTCTCTGGCCCGGAGCAAATGGCGATCGAAACGGTTTGCGGCGACAACGTGCGCCGCTCCCTCACCCAGGCGGACGCCCAACAGTTTGAGGCCCTGAAAACCTTGAGTCTGGATGGCGTTCAAGTACGACGTTGGCCGGAAAACATCTTGCGCGACCTGCAAGATGCCTGGAAAGAGGTCGTGCGCGATCGAGCCCAAAAAGACGAAGATTTTGCGAGTGCATGGACTGCATTGCAAAATTACCGTCGCGACTACGCCATTTGGTATGAAATCAGTCGTATGCCATAAAAAATATGGTTGTTTTACCTTGTTTTCATTACAATGTACCCATGTAACACTGTATTTTCAATGCTCTTCCAGCGCTAGACTTGCCAAGTGGGGGGTAAATGGGGTACAAGGCCCCAAGACGTACAGGGATTGATTTACACTAAAATGCAACGGAGACGCATCAATATGAACACCTCGAAAATTCTCGCGCTTAGCATTGCAGCAGCGATCGCTGCTTCCAGCGGCTCTGCAATGGCCAGCAGCGACGATGGCGCTAAACTGTTCAAGAAGAAGTGCAGCACCTGTCATACGGTTGAAGCTGGCAAGCACAAGACCGGCCCGTCCTTGGCTGGCGTCATTGGCCGCCAAGCAGGTTCTACCGACTTCTCGAAGTACAAAGCTTTGAAAGGCGCTGATTTCAGCTGGGATGAGGCAAATCTCGCCGAATGGATTGAAGACCCGAAAAAGTTCATCGGCAAGCCCACCGCCATGACCGTTAAGGTCAAAAAAGAAGACGAACGCGCTGCAATCATTGAATATCTCAAAGAGAATTAAGCGAACGCTTTTTTTTGCATCAAGATGGTTCAAAAAGGCCCTGCTCGGTTGAGCGGGGCTTTTTCATGTCTAACTGACGTTGCCCCCTCCTCTTCAAGCGTTGTGGTCCAACAAGACAAATCTCGCAATTTGTACAATTGAAGTGTAGATTTTTCCGCGCACCTTCATATAATCCGGCATTAATGTACCTTGGTAGTCGCGTCATATGGTCCGCATGCGACGAGCCGTCATTGTTGGAATATCACAACTCTTGGAGAACCCCCATGAAGTCTATCCGCATCGCCACCGTAATCGCTTGCTTAGCCGCCATTGCTCCTGCCACTTCCATGGCCGATGACGGCGAATCCTTGTTCAAAAAACAATGCAAGAAATGTCACGCCCTTGAAGCCGGCAAACACAACATTGGCCCATCTTTGGCAGGCATCGTCGGCAAAAAGGCCGGGCAGCAAGACTTCAAAAAATACAAAGCCCTCAAAGATGTTGATATCACATGGGACGAAGCCAACCTCAGCGCTTGGATCGAAGACCCGAAGAAGTTTATCGGCAAAGCCACCACTATGGTCGTCAAAATCAAAGACGCGGAAGACCGCGCCGCGATCATCGAATATCTCAAAGCGAATTAAGCAAACGCTTTTTTTGCATCAAGATGGTTCAAAAAAGCCCCGCTCGGTTGAGCGGGGCTTTTTCATGTCAAGCTGACGTTGATTTTCCGCGCAACACGCGCTGGGACCTCACAAAACTAATCTCACAGATTGTACAATTGAAATGTAGATTTTTCCGCCTGCCTCCATATAATTCAACATTAAGGGCACCTCGAATAATGCCCTGTTGAGCCAAAGTTAGGCCATTTTAGGCCTGCCGGGAAGATGTTTGACGATAATTCCCAGGGTTTTCACTACCTCGCGGGGCAATTGTTCTGTGACCCTTCCGCCTCAGGCGGGGTCACCCCTGAATCCTTAAGGAGATGCGGTCGCCAGACGCTCCAACTGAACCAAACGGCGCATGTTGTAGCTCAGGTTTTTGAGGCCTATCCGCGCCTTAGCGCGAACCAGTCCAATGCTGCGCACCAGCGTTCCGCCCATATCGTTGCTTTGTGCGCCAAAGATGTGTTCCACGCGCACCCGAACTTTTGAGCGGGTATTGTTACCTTGCTCCTCCCGCTTGGTCAGTGGCTTATTGCGGCGGCCCTTGCGATGGATACGGCTCGTCAGACCCTTACCCGCCAGCATATCTTCAATTTTTGCCGAGCGATAAGCGCTGTCTGCCCATACGTCGGACGCGGTGTTGTTCGCGTCGAGAATGACCTCAACGACTTGGCTGTCATGCACCGAAGCATCCGTCACATGGTAACGACGCACCAGCTTGTACCGACGGTCCACATTGATGTGGTTCTTGTACCCATAATGGCTTTTGCCATGTTTTTTGGTCCACCGCGCCTCCACATCTTTCTGGCAGCGTTTGGCGGGTTTGCTGGCCCAATCTTCTGGTATCTCTCCAGCTTTGATCGTTGTATTTTCATCCCGGCTGTTGTGCTGGGTCGGAACGGAGACGATGGAGGCGTCAATGATTTGACCGCCCATCGCCAGATAGCCATGGTTCTTCAAATAGTCATCAAAGTCTGCGAACAAGGTCTCGATCACGCCGACCTCGGCAAGTTGATCTCGGTACAGCCACACCGTCTTGGCG
>NZ_MCGG01000061.1 GCF_001746755.1 Magnetovibrio blakemorei
GATTTCCAGGAACGGTTCCCTGACGACAGGAGCTGTTACTGTCTGATACGGGATCGGCGATGGCCGGACGGGTTTGTCTGCCCCAAATGCGGCAGCAAAGATGCTTTTCTTCTGACCAGTCTGGCATACACCTACGCGTGCAAGGAATGCCGTGGCCATACGTCGGTGACTGCAGGCACGATTATGCACCGGACTAAACTGGCGTTGCGGGTCTGGTTCTGGGCGGCCCATCTTATGGCAACGCATTCGAACGGGATTTCGGCCCGACAGTTGGCGGCGCAGATGGGGATCGCCTACAGTTCGGCATGGTTGCTGGAACAAAAACTGCGGCGTTCGATGATTGATCCAAGCCGAGATTTGTTGGATGGTGTCGTCGAGATTGATCAGACCGAGATACCGTTCCACGACAACGACGCACCCCGGAGCCCACTCAAGACCGGCAAAATCCTGATCATCGAAGCCGTCGAGATTCGTGATAGAACCAGCGGAAAGGCACAGAAACCCAAGCCTCGTGGGTCGAAGTACCTCGACACCCTGTCGGGGCGCTGCCGTCTGGCGGTCATCCCCAGCAACGAGAAGCCGAACATCCACGCTTTCATTGCTACCAATATTGCCCCCGGATCTACCTTAATCTCCGATGGTCACGCTTCAATTCCTGGACTGGAGGGCTACCGGCACGATCCACGTGTCATTGGCAACATGGCGGCGCACATTCCGCTGCAATGGATTCACCGAGTCTTCGCCCTTCTCAAACGTTGGGGCCTCGGCACTTATCATGGTTTTCGCCGCGAGCACATTGATGTCTACCTCAACGAATTCGTCTTTCGCTACAACCGTAGATATTATCGTCATGTGTCCTTTGAAACGATCCTTGGTATCGCCGCAAAGCATGCGCCAGCGTCCTATTGGGACATCGTCGGCCAGAATAATCCTCGCAAAGGCATCACCATGACGCGCCAGAGACCCCGGCGGCGCAAGACGGCAGAAGGTATGCGCGAGGACGGAACCGGCCCTTATTCGCGCGGGAAAAACCCGAAATCATCCGATGATGGGACATCGCGATAAGCCGTCATGGTCGGAACTCCTTTCCCGACCATCGGAATCTATTTTCCTTAACCTCACGCTAACAATTTAAGATTCTGCCCTGGGTTATCTATTGACTTGAATTCGCAATAACTGCCAAATTGGTTCTGATAGATATTCTCATCCGAGGTGCCGATGAAGGTGGCTACTATCTCAGCGGCCCAAGCAGTTTTTCGTGAAGCATATGGTGAAGTTTATCGTAAATACGGCACGTTTATGTGTGTTAAAGGGGAACCACTGTGAATACAAAAAGCAATAAGACCTTGGCGGATCTGAAGTCAGGCGAAGAAGCGATCATTTCGGGCATCACCGGTGATCTCAATCTCAAGCGGCGTCTTTCCGCGTTGGGTATTGTGAACGGCGTTAAGGTTATTTTGGGGCAGACGGCGCCGCTGGGCGACCCGCGCACTTATGATATTTTGGATTACACCCTCAGTCTTCGCAATGAAGAAGCTTGCTTAGTGCGTCTTCAGGCATCCTGACGATGTATCTGACGTGACGGTGCTTAAAGTATGGCCTCAAAATCTGGAGATGGGCCGGGCTACGTAATTGAGTGCGCCCAGAACCCAACCCATTCAACCACCCCAAAAAGCTTTTGGAGAGCAGTTTCGTGGACAATGAAACCATCACCGTAGCGCTTGTGGGCAACCCCAATACGGGCAAGACCACGCTTTCCAATGCGTTAACCGGGGCTCATGACAGCGTCGGCAACTATCCGCGGGTGACCGTTTCCATGCGTTCACGCACCATCCAACATAAGGGCTGGACCCTGAATTTGGTAGATTTACCGGGGATCTATTCGTTGACCTCGCAATCGCCCGAAGAACGCATCGGCCGCGATTTTATTCAAGACGAGCGCCCCGACATTGTTCTCAACGTGTTGGACGGCGGCACCTTGGACCGCAGCTTGTTTTTGACCACCCA
>NZ_MCGG01000062.1 GCF_001746755.1 Magnetovibrio blakemorei
TAAGGTTTCATCCAAGGATTCCTGAAGCCATCGTCCAGGGTTATCGATTCCGTGGACAATGCCGCCGTCAAAGATTTGTTCTGTTAGTTTTGGTGCTGTTTTTTCAAGCCCATTATCCAGGCCCCTGCTTTGTGCGAAAAGAACAAGAAAAAAGCCCCGGTCACGAGGACCGAGGCTTTCTAATCTGGCGGACAGGGAGGGATTCGAACCCTCGGTACGGGTTTACCCCGTACGGCGGATTAGCAATCCATTGAGCCACATTGAAAATATTATATTTATTATTACTTTTCAATAAGTTATAATGCTTATAATCACAGTAATTTAGTGACGTACGGTAAAACGCACGGTAGCGCACAAACCCAAAACGCAAGATACAAGCCAAAAACGCACGGTAAATCTGAGCATTAGCCGACTTCCAACAAAAACAAAACACGCTTACAATCCGCTATAAAGCTCGCACAAGCGCGATGGAGCGATTTCCGCTAACTACCGAGCGGGCTGAGCGTATCGTCGCGGTATAAGCGTTAAATCGAGTTTGTGCGGCGACACAACGAACAATCAATATTCTTCAGCCAACATTATCGCCATCACACAGACTGTTCATATATTGATGTTTTCTGCAACGTACGTACGCTCCACATACACACATCTTTGCACTGAGCGTAAATACTGGAAGCCAAACTATAGACTTTTGGCATTAAGCTCAGTTCCTATCCTCAATGCACCAATATCCTAACCGCCAAACCAAAAGTCGTGCATCTTCTGCAAAAACTCTGGCGTCAATAGCCCAACATCTTTGTCACCTAATATTGCATCGATCCCACAATATGGGCACATTGCCGTTCCAGTCCCTTCATTAAGCCAAATTACAATTTCTTTGGGATCAAATATTTTTAGGCAATGAAAACAGCCGCACTTTTGACTAACTTCAAGCGAATTGCGGTGTTTCCTACAATACTTATGGGCTACTTCAACATTCATTTCATCCCCCAGGCTTAACCTACTGGCTCACGATTAAATCCATTTTACACTCTATACATTATTATCGCTTTCCCCATACGCATAGTCCATGACCAAAGTTTATCAGCTACTTGATCATCAGATATGGAAATCCCATGGAGAATCTGTTCAAAGACGGAGAAGCCTCACTTGTATCTTGTCATTGGCACCCCCTTACCAAGAAGGTATGGAGACTTCTAGGGCAGCACTTAACTACCGAGCGGGCTGAGAAGGTTGGCGCTGTGTACGCTTAATTTTAGGAACATACGCGCAAAGCGAGAGGTTCTGTTAAGAATTGCATTTCCGCACACCTGGAGTAATCATAGTCTGTAACAGAAAGAAACAGGATAAGCTATGAGCAGCAGACCGAAGGAAACACGACTATGAAAAAAGGCAAAGACTTTGCTATTTCAATAGGTGTGATTTTAGCGCTTTACCTAGGCGCAGGATTATTAGGCAGCATTTTTTCAGGCGGTTTTGATAGATACTGCATGAAAAATCTCATTAAAGTAGGCGAAAATAGGGCGTACTGCACATGCGCTACAGGATATGTGGAAGAGTTTCTTTCCGAGGACGAAATAGATTATTTCATTGGTAAAAACAGCAACTACAAACCAACAGGGGATTATTATACTCGTGTGAGTATGGTCAATGTCGGCTTGAATGTAGTGTGCGTACCTGAAAAACGCCCAAGATAATAAGGCAGTTAATTCGAAAACTTAATTCTATAACAGCTGTGCTCTCATACAGCACAGCTATCAATATTCTTCAGCCAGCATAATCGTCAGCACACGGACAGTCTTTGCGCAATCGGCGGGCTCTTCACTGCCGACAGTCATCGACGGATCGTAATAATCAATCTTCCACATAGCCTTTGCGCCCGCGACAACAACGTTGCCCATGTCATGCTCGCCATATGGATCGTTGTTCGGCGTAAATGCATTAAACTCGCGCACAGCATTGATAACGGCTTCGCGGCGCCATTCATCCAATGACTGTATGCCTTGGGTGATAAAAACCTTACCGCCAAGGCCATGTTTACGAAGCTGGTCGTTAAGCTGAGAAATTTTATGATTGCGGCACATTGTCACCTCCATGAAAGAAGGGGGCCGAAGCCCCCTTTCCATCGCTAAACCGTTATCCATTATTTTTTGGACATGCGCTGACGTGCAGCGATGGCTTGGGCTTCGAGGATTTTGTCCAACTCGCCAGCTTCCACCGCTTGCTTGATGGTGTTCAGCGTAACCAGGACATCATTCAAGCTTTTGCCCGCCGCGATGGAGGGTTTGGATTTGTTGGAACCGAGCACAAGCGGCTTGTTGGCGTATTTGGGAGCAACATAGAAAGCGCCATCCAGTTCAAACCAAATCGGGCGAGGTTCGACTTCCTTCGTCACATGACGCCGGGTGCCATCTTCATCCGTAACGTAGTGCTTTTTGGTGATGGTGAAGGTTTCGCCAGCAATTGCGGCTTCCACTGCGCTGACTTGGGTGTTGATACTATCCAAAAATTTGGACTTGGCGCGTTCCAACGTGCTCACATGGCGTGTGTTCTTCGGCGCTTCAACATTCGAGAATTCAAGGGTTTTGATAATGGACATGGTGTGTCTCCAACAGTTGTTAAATCTGTTGGCACTGTCACCCCGATTTTCAACGCAGTCTCCCCGGTTTATTCAAAAAATTATCCTAACGTGTAAGGATAAAAATCAATCATGCTGTCCGCGCTAACGCCCGCTTTGTAAGCGTATCCAACAACATTTTAAGTGCGCTCGGATGATCGTCGATAACAACAGTACGTTTGTGCGGTTCACGCTGTAGCGATGTTTGTGAGATTGTTTCTCGAAGCTTATCCGCGAACTGTGTAGCGGTGTACAAAGCACTGCCTTGTCGCCGTGCTTGTTTGCGTGCAGCTCATCACCAAGTCCATATAGCTTCACCATCAACGTGCTTAGTGCTTCAACGCTGGCGTTGCGCTTGCTGGATTTGATGGTGGCGTAATAGCGCGGCGACTTGTGCAGCCAGTGTTTTGAAAAGTCTTCTTGAGAAGTCGTTAGCTGGTGTTCGATAAGAAATTTATAAATTGTGTTCAGTTCCTTCATCTATCTGTTTTCCTTGGGGTTTCAAGGGTGGCCAAATTACCACCCTGATCAATATTTATCGAAAAAATTCACATTTTTTAAAAATTAAATGGCCGGTTCGTGGATGGATTTTATAAATAAATACATACGCCGTTCAGTCGACGTGAACATTTGAAGTCTAGTGTTGGTGTCTAGTGTTTGGCGTATTTGATTAGTTGGAATTGGAAATGAAAAGTATTTGCTTAAAACATTTTATGTCAGGTGTTTCGTCATGTGTTACAGCGGGCTTGAGCCCAATGTCGTGTTATTCAAAGCTACAGCTGTGTCTACGAGAAGACGTGCTTATTTGGCTTCACACGAGACAAAAACACGTGACCTTGCCCTTTTGGGCTTCCTTACGGAACACGAGACAACACGTGACAACACAGGACGACACTCGACGTGAACACAAGACGCTACACGCGAAAAAAATGTTTAGATTTATTGTTCAATCCGCGCTTCAAAGCATAAATACAAATGCCAACAAGGCTCGTTTCATTGCCTTCCAGCTAATCAAATCAGGGGTAGCGCATTCCGCGTTACCCCTTTTTGTTTCAAGATTAGAAGGAGAAAATGAACATGAAGCAAAATTACAAACTTTGGTATAACCCAACCCCCAAACGCAACTCACCCGTTCACAAGGGCTATTCAATAACTGTCGATATAAACTGGGAAACGATATTTTATTTGAATTTTATGAGCCTGGATAATTGGTATGCGACGACACAATCACCGCAACTGGTGACAGATGAGATGAATTGTATAATTCCAGCCATCAATAAAAATCGGGCTGACGACAAACAAATGCTATTGGCGGATTTTACTCCGAAAGAACCACACTTTTTGGTTCCCCGATGGACATGCATGTTGAACGTAGAAAGCCACACACCTGAGCTTATATTTGTTAACTGGGCGGACATCAATCAGCGCGTATGTTGGATAATGTCAAAAAAGACACATTCCAAAAAAACCTCCGCCAACACCCATTTTTATGCTGATGATTACAACAAGCTGGAGATACAGCGTGGTGTGAAACAAGCAGTAAACCTAAATGGTTTTAGGGGGGCAGCGTGATGAAAAACAAACTTACAAAAAACCAAAATGAAAATTTGGGGCAGTTATCTCGCTGGCTTGGAAACCAGTATTTTAATAAAACCCATAAATTTCATGATTTGCAATTTCCGAATGCATCCATAGATATTTCCCCCTAGAAAACTCTCAACACACTAACAAATAAGGAATCAAGCGGCGGAAGGTTCTGGTTCACTTAATCCAAGGTGCTTGGCGATGGTAGCCAAAAACGATGGCACAGAAATAGGCTTGCTTATGTAATCATCACATCCGGCAGCCATCATTCTATCTTCATCGCCCTTCATGGCAAATGCCGTGCAAGCGATAACGGGGATATGCTTGAGTCATCATCCGCCTTCAACATCTTGGTAAGTTCCAAGCCATTTACTTCGGGAAGTTGGATATCCATGATAATTAAATCGGGGCGATGTTCCTTCGCCAACTGCATTACATCCGTCCCATTCATGGATTGCGCGACATCATAGCCACTTGCTTGAAGCAAATCATGGCACAGCTTCATGTTCAGTTCATTATCTTCAACGATTAAAATTTTATGTGGCATATTTTAGGGGCATCCACTTTCTACGCCAAGTTACATTGAAAAAGGATAACACGCTTTTATGGTTGCGATGTAATACATATGGACTACACCCAAAAGAATCATTAAATGATCCATCAGTTGGCTCCAAGCGAAGTATCAATGGTCAGCCATTGAAGCCACCATCGGTCATATGAAAACCGATGGGCGACTTGACTGGAACTTCCTCAAAGGCCAAGCTGGCGACGCCATCAACGCCCTACTGGCCGCCGCAGGCCACAACATGCGTCAGATCCTCAACGCCTTGCCTTGCCTGGATCATGAACGCTGCAGAAAAGACCCGCAAAATGGTACAAACAGATACTTTGCAGACCGCGAACAGGTTCCAAATATCAATGGCTTAAGCATTGTTCAGGACGAACTTGATAGGATTTTCGAGGAAGCTTGGGATGTGGAACAAGCTGCTTAGGAGATTTGAGGGGATGTGAAAATGTCCCCTCAATATTTTTTACGACATCCAGTGGAACTTAAAAGGACGCACCGGGTGTGCGCTTAGAATTGATCCGTAACTTTAGAGTTGACGATGGCCGAAATGTTAAAATATTACGAGGTAAAATAATTGCTTGTTCACCCGTCTTTGGGTTGCGGCCCATGCGTTTCTTTTTCGCACGAACGGAAAAACAGCCAAAAGAAGATATTTTCACGTAATCACCACTGACCAATGA
>NZ_MCGG01000063.1 GCF_001746755.1 Magnetovibrio blakemorei
TCAATTCGTTTGCTGACCAGCCAAAGCACGGACCGGTACCGAACAAAGACGCAACCGGGCTCTTGGAATACCAGTACGCAGCCACAAAGTGTGCAGCATCCAAAACGCCTTTGTGAACAGCAGTCTGCATTTCAGCCGTCTTCACAACGGCATCGACGCCCAACAGTTCGATCTTCATCGAGCCGCCTGCCATCTTATTGACGCGATCAACGTAATCTTGTGCAAATTCGAGGAAAATGCCGCCACCCCAGGCAGCCTGCATCTTAATCACGGTCGCCGCCTTGGCGAGATGCGGTGCAGCAAGAACCGATGCCGCAGCACCCGTTGCCGCAACACCCGTTCCCTTTAAGAACTTACGCCGTGACAGCGCTTTGTCCTGGTTCGTTTCAATCGACTTAGTCATCCTGAGGTCTCCCTTGAAATATCCCGGTTTAATTGACGATCCTGGCCGCCAACAATCTTCTCACCGCAAAACCAAATCCAAGGCAAAACCCGTACATTCATACAGCACACCTGAATCAGACTTGCGTATATCGTTGTGAGAAAACCAAGCAACCTCCCTTTGAAGGCCTCCGTTACACATACTAACCCAATATTTGTGAGAGTAAGGGGAGGCTCTATTATTCCCGCCCGGTTGGACGGCATTCACTGCGTTGACGGTAAAGTGATGACGGTAGAGCGTCAACGCAAACGGTTTGGCTTTCCATGATGTGAAAACCACACTATTTTTCGCATACTATCATATACTTGCAAAAAAATCACGTTCAATTATGCAATCCGGTCCGTGGGTTCACGACCGGCAAAGATCGCGTCCAAATTATCCAACGCGCGAAACCCCATGTCATCGCGCGTTTCGCGGGTTGCACTTCCTAAATGGGGAAGCAAAAAGACATTTTCTAGCTTTAGATACGCGGGATGAATATTTTCTGGTTCGCCATTGAAAACATCCAAGCCAGCCGCATAAACCTTGCCTGACTTCAGGGCTTCAACCAGGGCATCGTCATTCACGACTCCGCCCCGACCCGTGTTCACCACTATCGCCCCATCCGGCAACAGGGCAATCCGTTCATTGTTGAGCAATCCCGTGGTTTGTGGAGTCGCCGGGCAATGGATGGACAAGACGTCGCAATGGGGCAAAAGTTCTTCGACCGTTTCATGGTAGATGGCGCCACATTCCAGATCCGCGCTGAGGCGCGTGCGGTTATAATAATGCACCTCCATGTCAAAGCCCCGGGCGCGCTTCGCGGCAACTTGACCAACACGGCCCATGCCGATCACACCAAAACGTTTGCCCGTCACTTGTGAGCCGATCATGAAGGTGGGCGACCAGTCCTTCCATTCGCGCGCACGCACCATCCGTTCGCCTTCACTGGCGCGCCGGGCGGCACCCAGCATCAACAAAATGGCAATTTCCGCCGTCGCATCACTGAGCACGTCCGGGGTATTGGTGACGATCAGTCCCTTGGCCTTTGCGGCGTCAAGGTCAACATGATCGTAGCCCACCGAAAAATTAGCGATGGCGCGCACATTGTCGGGCAATCTAGCAATCACATCAGCCGTGAATTTTTCCGTGTGACAGGGCAAAATAGCGTCTGCCTTGGCGGACATCGCAATGATTTCATCCGCTGTATAGAGCCGATCATCTGGATTGAGAATCGGCTGATAATCGCGGCGCAGGCGCGCTTCGACAGCATCCGGTAATTTGCGTGTGACGAGAATGACAGGTGTGTCGGTCATGGTAGATATCCTCAAGATCGCTATAATCGCTTGTGTCGTTTTGGGTGTCGTTTCGACAGATTTTGACGCTTGCACGCCGGTTTCCTTAATGTGGAACCTTTCGATCATACCGCCAACAAAAACGATCCGGCCATGTATTTTCACACGATCACTTCCACATTGTGGAAAAGTGTTCCGTTTTCAATTGATGACGTTTGCGCCCAAGGGCAAGAGCACCATAATTAAGGGGTCGGCGCATTCAAATGTCCGACTTGCCCGCCCGACTGTCCTTAAAGGCATAAAGCGGGGACCTCCCCAACGTCAGATCAAAAGGCCAAAACGATGACGGATCGGATTACTCACGGTGACCTGCGGATCGCCCCCGCCCTTTATACGTTCGCGAACACCGAAGTCCTCCCCGGCACTGGCATTTCGGCCGACACATTTTGGGATGGCTTTGATGCCTTGATCAAGGACTTGGGTCCCCGCAACGCAGCGCTGCTGGCGAAACGAGAGCATCTGCAAACGCAAATCGACCAATGGCACATTGAGCGTAAGGGCCAGCCTTTCGATGGGGGGGCTTACCAACAATACCTCCACACCATCGGCTACCTGTTGCCCGAAGGCGAAGATTTCCAAATCGAAACCCACAATGCGGATGAAGAAATCGCCACCATCGCGGGACCGCAATTGGTGGTGCCGGTGACCAACGCGCGCTTTGCCCTGAACGCCGCAAATGCGCGGTGGGGGAGCCTCTTTGATGCCCTCTACGGCACCAATGCCATCGCCAATGAGGGTTATCTTAAAATAGGGGCTGCCTTAAACCCTGAGCGCTCCCGCGCCGTATTCGACTTTGCCGATAAGTTCCTCGACGACGCCGTTCCGCTGGCCCAAGGCCGCCATACGGATGTGACGTCATACGATGTGACAGAAGACGGAGGGCGCGCCACCCTCTCCATCACACTCACCGATGGCACGACCCCTCCACTTGCCGACCCAACTCAATTCAAAGGGTTCAGCCGCAAGAATGACGTTTTGACGATTTTGCTCGTCAACAACGGCCTGCACATTGAAGTGCGGGTCAATGCCGCCCATCCGGTCGGCCAACTCCACTCTGCACACGTGAGCGATGTGGTCTTGGAATCGGCGCTTTCGACCATTCAAGACTGTGAAGATTCCGTCGCCGCCGTCGATGCCGAAGATAAAGTCGGCGCGTATCGCAACTGGCTGGGCTTGATGAGGGGCGATTTACAAGAAACCTTCACCAAAGGCGGCAAGACCATTGTGCGCAGTCTCAACGCAGATCGAAGCTACAGCGCTCCGGATGGCACAGAACTGACCTTGCACGGACGCAGTCTGCTTCTGGTGCGCAACGTTGGGCATCTGATGACCAGCGATGCGGTGCTCGATCAACACGGCAACGAAGTTCCGGAAGGCTTTCTCGACGCACTGTTCACCAGCGCCTGCGCGCTCCACGACTTAAAAGGGTTAGGCCCGCTCAGAAACAGCCGCACGGGCAGCATCTACATCGTCAAACCCAAGATGCACGGCCCCGAAGAGGTCGCCTTCGCCAATGACCTGTTCGCGCGCGTCGAAACCATCCTAGGCCTACCCACCGCTACCATCAAAATGGGCATCATGGATGAAGAACGCCGCACCACGGTCAATTTAAAAGCCTGCATCCGTGCCGCCAAAACACGGGTGATGTTCATCAACACCGGTTTCTTGGACCGCACCGGCGATGAAATTCATACCTCCATGGAAGCTGGCCCCATGGTGCCCAAGGACGCCATGAAAGCACAGCCGTGGATTCAGGCCTACGAAAACTGGAACGTCGACATTGGCCTGCAAACCGGATTCCGCGGCAAGGCGCAAATCGGCAAAGGCATGTGGGCCATGCCCGACGAAATGGCACGCATGGTCGAAACCAAGCAGGTCCACCCCCAAGCTGGGGCCAACACGGCCTGGGTGCCGTCACCCACTGCGGCGACGCTGCATGCCATGCACTACCACTACACCGATGTGACTGAGCGCCAAGATGAAATCGCCAACCGCCCGCGCGCCCAACTCAGCGACATTCTCACCATTCCGCTGCTGGGGGGGCGCAACCTGTCCCCGCAAGAAATTCAAGATGAACTGGACAACAACACCCAGGGCATCTTGGGCTATGTGGTGCGGTGGATCGATCAAGGCGTGGGGTGTTCAAAAGTGCCAGACATCCACAACATCGGCCTCATGGAAGACCGCGCCACGTTGCGCATTTCCAGCCAACATCTGGCCAACTGGCTGCACCACGGCATCTGCACCAAAGATCAAGTGACCAGCACGCTGAAGCGCATGGCCGAAGTGGTCGACAAACAAAATGCCAATGATCAGCTCTATAAAAACATGGCGCCAAACTTTGAAACCTCAATCGCTTTTCAAGCCGCTCAAGACCTGATTTTCAAAGGCCGCGCGCAACCCAGCGGCTACACCGAACCCCTGCTGCACGACTGGCGCAAAAAGGCCAAAGCCGCTGCGGGCTGAAGCGAGTTGCATCAATGAAAACGCTATGAATCGGCGTTCATATCATGAAAGACTGTGAGACGCTTCACGAACCTTCTTCGTCGATGCGTCAATCATCGCCCTGCCGCTGATGGTCGATCAGACTGTTTTGGGCACATTTGTTGTGCAGAGCCCCCTACACCGCCGGGCATCAGCGCCGCGTCGCGAAACTGGCCATGGCGGATGTGGTGAAGCGTTGTGATACATTCTTGTGTCGGACCAACCACGTCTTGGTTAGACTAACCTTGAATATGGCCATGAAACCAAACAAACACTGATGTCCGCTTACGCCCGATTGTGTTGAAAAACCCGCCAGTCCCGGCGCGTCAATTTACTTTTTGATCTGTTTTCACAGTGATTGCACAGTCGCCCGATCAGCTTGCCGGTTCGGGCTGTACCATGGGGATCAGATTTGCGAGTTTTCTGAGGTTTTGGGCGGTGGCTGCGAGAAGAAATTTGTCTCGCGCGCCTGCGGGGCCGCGCAATCTGAGACGATCCAGCCTGAGAATGCGCTTGAGGTGGGCAAACAGCATCTCAACTTTCTTGCGTTGCCTGCGTGAGACGACATAGGCCTCAGTCTTGGCAATGTCCCAGGCCAGATCGCGAGCACCTTCATAGATAGAACGCGGCACTTTGCGTGATGGCCCATTTGGACAACAGCGCGGTTTCATCGGGCAGGGATCACAATCATGCTTGCTGGCGCGGTACAACAGGGTCGCTCCTTCGTTCACCAACGTGCCCTTGGTGTTCAGGGTTTTGCCTTCGGTGCAGACATAGGCGTCGGTATCGTGATCATAATGGAAGTTGTCACGGGATAACGTACCGTCTCAGCGCGCTGATTTGTCAAACACCGGAATGTGTGGCTCGATGCCCTGCTCGTGCACCAGTCAGGACGATGTCTCGGCAGAACCATACGCCGTGTCGGCGGCGAGGCGCGCGGGTTCCAGGCCGAAGGTTTGCGCCGTACGTTCGATCATCGTCTTGGTTGCCTCGACTTCAGCCTGCCGGATTGCCATCGAGGCTTCCACATCCACGATAACCGCATGATCCAGATCAATGAGGTTTGGTCGAATAGGCGAAAAAGGCTTGCCCTCCATAAGCAGCTGTCCAGCGGGCTGCAGGGTCAGCCGGAGACAGGAACTTCGGTGTAACCTTGGTTGCACTACCGAAAGCAGCATCATCAAGGACCTCAATGTATTCGCGCACAGCCCGCGACGGCGACAGTGAGGCGTGCCCTTCCGTTCCGGGAACGCCGCGCTGGCGATTGGCATCCGCTTTGATCAGGCTGGCATCAACAGCGAACCCTTCACCACCGATAAATCCCTCTTCCAGACAACGGCGAACCGTCTCTTCAAAAACATGGCGCAGCACATCGCTGTCACGGAAACGGCCATGGCGGTTCTTCGAAAACGTTGAATGGTTGGGAACCTCGCCTTCCAGGCCAAGACGGCAGAACCAGCGATAAGCCAGGTTCAGATGGACCTCTTCACATAGACGACACTCCGAACGAATACCGAAGCAATAGCCGACGATCAGCATACGGATCATCAGTTCAGGATCAACGGACGGACGGCCAGTGGAACTGTAGTAATCGCGTAAATGTTCGCGCACATCAGACAGAGCAACAAAACGGTCGATAGAGCGCAGAAGATGATCGTCGGGGACGTGTTGCTCAAGGCTGAAACCGTAAAACAACGCCTCTTGTCCCGTAAGTCGCTCGCCCATCATCACCATATCTCCCTGACCAATTCTAATGGAATGAATCAGGGTACAGCGATAATCTCAAGCAAGAGTTTTTCAACAAAGTCGACCCAAAGAAGACATTCAAATTTTTTCAAAATGCCGTTAAAAAAATAAGGTGGATTCATACGCCAAGTGCAAAGTTTGATTTGAACGATATTTCTACATCGATCCCGAGTTCCTTCATGATGGCTTGAGTCGGTGTTTTAAAACCAAGGCACTTTCGTGGCGTGAGGTTGTGGGTCAGCAAGATGTCCTGTAACTCTTCGTCAGAGACGTTTCTCAAGTCCCGTTTTCTCGGCAAATCACGTCGGAGCCGTCCGTTCATATTTTCCACCGCGCCTTTCTGCCAAGATGAATAGGCATCACAGAACCATGTCGCCATTTTCAGAGCTTCGCCCAACATGGCGTGGCGCGCGAATGTGGATTCATTATCGAACGTAATAGACTTGCGCAGTTTAGGGTCCAAGCGGCGAAAGGCCTCCATGATTGCCTTGGCCGTGCCTTCGGCGAATTTTCTGGCCAGTTTGGCGGCGATCACGAAACGGCTTTTGCGTTATTTCAACACCAACACGGGCTGGGTGCGGTTGCCAATGATGAGAATGCATACTGGCTCGTTGCTTCCTTAAAAGATCGCTACGCCAATCATGGTGTCGTAACGTCTCTTCTTATGATCAAAGAAGGCAAAACATTGCGCATAGATGACTGGTTGTCGAGTTGTCGCGTTTTTTCACGCACGCTTGAACACTTTATGTTCAATCAGGTTTTAAAGCTCGCACCCACGCTTGGTGTTGAGTGCATTATCGGAGAATTTGTGCCGACTGAGCGCAACTCGGTATTCAAAAATTTATACCCCCAGTTGGGTTTTCAGTCAGATGACAAAACAGGCCAATGGTGGCGTTTTGAAATTTCCGATCAAAATAAGATGCAAAAATCATACGTGACGGAAGAAGGCGATCCCGGCAATGAGTATCCGCAACAGAACCTATAATGCCGACGATGTGACATGGGCACTCCGTCAGGCTGGCGTTGTTGAAGGCGATGTCTTGTTCTCTCACATCTCTCTTGGTTCCTTAGGCTTGCCCCAAAACTGCAGGAACACCGAAGAATGTTGTCATCAATTGCTTAAAGGCATTCGCGCAGCCATTGGCTCCACCGGAACGTTTATGGTTCCGACCTATACATACAGTTTTACCAAAGATAAAAAATTTGACCCGGCGACAACACCTTCTGATATCGGTCCCTTTACAGAATTTTTCCGCACCAATCCTGGGGTTGTGCGCTCATTGGAGCCGATGTTTTCAGTTGCCGCCCAAGGCCCATTAGCAGAAGAGCTTCTCCGTGACTTACCGAAGACAAGCTTTGGTCCAGATTGCGTCTATGACCGTATGTGGACCAAAAATGCTGTCATCGCGAATATAGGGCTAACGATTGAGTACTTAACATTTCTCCATTACGTCGAGCGAGAATTAGAGGTTTCATATCGTTATGATAAACCATTTGAAGGGTACGTCCTGAGCCATGGAAAATGGGAACGGCTCACGTGGTATTACTTTGTGCGTATATACAAGGAAAACACGAAGCCTGATTTAAAAGAATTCAGAAGCCGTTCTCGTGCAGAAAACCTGCTGAAGCCTGCAGACCTTGGAAAAGGTTTTGTCGAAGCCATGCGCTGTCGCGACATTAAGTCTCTTGTTACACGTATGCTGGATGAAGACCCATGGTCATTTATCCAAGGCCCAAAGTTTGACATTCGCGATGAAATGAAAACATAGCGGTCGCGTCCAATCTATAGAGCCTGGACATTTTCCGCCTGAGAAGATGGTCAGTGTGATCACCATAACCAAGACTTGACCTTCCAGTGACGGAAAGGCTTATGAATAAGCCTCCACTATAGTGTAAGGTTTTAAGCATGCAGGATAAACGCCCCTCTGCGGTGCCAGCCAATGGCGCAATCGCTTCACAGATCACGTTGCCGATCGAAGGCATGACTTGTGCATCCTGTTCGGCGCGCATTGAGCGTCAATTGATCAAGTTGGAAGGTGTCGAAAGCGCCGTGGTTAATTTGGCTGCGGAGACTGCAGACGTGCGTTTTGATGCTGCCAACATCAGTGCCGAGGACATCAAGCGTACCATTGAAAAAACGGGTTTTTCGGTTCCCGAACGCCTCATCGAACTCAGCGTCGAGGGCATGACCTGTGCATCTTGTGTGGCGCGGGTGGAAAAGGCCGTGAAGCAGGTTGGCGGAGTCACGGACGCCTTCGTTAACCTGGCCGATGAACGCGCTCAGGTGACGGTCAGCAGCGCCCGTGCCGCTGACATTGTGCGCGCCATCGAGAAGACTGGTTTCAAAGCCGCCGTGATTGAAAACGTCGAAGCGTTTGGGACCGAGGACGATCACAGGGCCTCGATCAAGTTGGAAGGCGACTTGACCAACATGCTGTTCTCCGCCGCTTTGACCGCACCATTGTGGGCGCAGATGTTTCTCGGCTGGTTGGGCGTGCACTGGATGATGGGCCCTATCGCTCAACTGGTTCTGGCGAGCGCCGTGCAATTCAGCGCCGGCTTCCGCTTTTATGCTCCGGCATGGAAGGCTCTGCGCGCGGGCAGTGGCAATATGGACCTGCTGGTGGTTCTCGGCACTTCGGCGGCCTGGGGGCTGAGCGCCTGGCGAGCGGTCCTGCATGGGACCAACGACAACTTGTACTTCGAAGGTTCGGCCACGGTGATCACCCTGATCCTCTTTGGCCGATTTTTGGAAAGCCGGGCCAAGCGCGGCACCACCGGGGCGATCCGCGCCTTGATGAAACTGCGTCCCGAAACCGCCCGTGTGGTGAGCGCGGATGGCAAGGAAGTCGAAGTTCCCGCAAGCTCCGTATCCAGCGGAGACACGGTGATTATCCGCCCCGGTGAACGCGTCCCCGTGGATGGTGAGGTGCTGGACGGCGACACCTACATGGATGAAAGCCTGCTCACCGGGGAAAGCCTCCCGGTGCACAAAACCGCGGGCGACATGGTCACCGGCGGTGCCATCAATGCGGGGGGGATGATCCGGATCAAGGCCACGCGCGTTGGCCAGCAAAGCACACTGGCGGGAATCATTCAGCTGATTCAAAACGCCCAGGCGTCCAAAGCTCCGGTACAGCGCTTGGTCGACAAAATAGCCGCCGTCTTCGTTCCAATCGTGGTGTTGATTGCCCTGGTGACATGGGCGGCCTGGTGGCTGGCGGGGGCGGGCTGGGAAGTTGGCCTTATAAACGCGGTGACCGTGTTGGTGATTGCTTGCCCCTGTGCACTGGGGTTGGCCACACCGACCGCCATCATGGTTGGTACCGGCGTCGCCGCGCGGCACGGCATCTTGATCAAGGATGCCGAAGCCCTGGAACTTGCCCATAAAGCCGACACCGTGGTGTTCGACAAAACCGGCACCTTGACCGAAGGCAAACCACGTGTGGTGGATATTCACACCCAACACGGCAGCGTGGCAAAGATTCTGAAAGCCGCCGCCAGTGTCCAGCACGGCAGCGAACATCCGTTGGCCCGCGCGGTGCTGGCCCGCGCCGAGACCGACGCCATTGCGCTTTCAGCCATACAAGAATTCAAGGCCGTGCCGGGCAAAGGCGTTGAAGCCAAAGTGGCGCGCAGTTGGGTTCGCATTGGCAACCGCCCCTATATGGTCGACCACAACATCAACACCGCCCCCCTGGAAGAGGATGCACAGGCCCTGGAGGCTGATGGCAACACCGTGATGTGGGTTGCCCAGGGGAAAAATTTGTTGGGCTTTATTGCCGTGGGAGATGTCGAAAAAGCCGACGCGCGCGAGGCCGTCTCGACCCTCAGGGAGATGGGCTTGAAGACGGTGATGTTGACCGGCGACAACCACCGCACCGCCATGGCCATCGCCAAAAGGCTCGGCCTGACGGATGTGGTTGCCGAAGTTCTGCCCGACGGAAAAGCCCGCGAAGTGGAGCGTTTGCAGAAACAAGGCCGCATCGTCGCCATGGTCGGAGATGGCGTCAACGATGCGCCGGCATTGGCCCAGGCGAACGTCGGCATTGCCATGGGCGGCGGCACCGACGTGGCGATGCACACGGCGTCGATAACCTTAATGCGGGGCGCGCCCCAACTGGTGGCGGGGGCCCTTGGCGTGTCGCATGCGACCGTCATAAAAATTCGCCAGAACTTATTTTGGGCCTTTTTCTACAACGTCATCGCCTTGCCGTTGGCCGCGGGGGGCTGGCTCAGCCCGGCCATGGCGGGGACTGCAATGGCGCTGAGCAGCGTGTCGGTGGTGAGCAATTCGCTTTTGCTGAAACGCTGGAAACCGGGAGCTTGAGATAAAAATCGGCACCGTTGCAATAACAGCACGTTCTGCTTTTTCACTTTTTCATCATATCAAATTGACCGGCAGCACCCGCGTAGATCGCCTTGGGCACGCGATCTAGGTTGAGGCTCAAACCAATCGCTGCACAGTGAATCGAGCAGGTTCCGGGTATGGCTGAGAAACCGCCTACGTGTATCAGGACGTCTTTCAAGGGGGCGTCACGCCCCAACTGAAACAAACAACAAAAACAATATGCTTCCCAGCTCCAAGACAAAAGCCCAAGAACTGTTATGTTCTCGGGCTTTATTGTGGCTGGGGAACCTGGACTCAAACCAGCGCTCATCACCAATTTTTCAGATTTTAGCTTTTTACCTATTCCCATTCACCTAGATTTTTACCATCATAATTGTCTGAAAATTATAGTTTTTATGATAATAACACCCTTAATGGCTCTCAGATCCTCTCAGAGCCATTTTCAACAACCGCGTATAATTTGCTTCCCAATTGCTTCCCAGAATATACTATGATCACACACCTTGATGTGAGGATGCCGGGATGAGTATGAGCACCAAAGTCCACCTGACCAAATCCATGGTCAAAGGGGCACTTTCCTATGATCGCGAATACTTTCTATGGGATACCGACGTAAATGGTTTCGGTCTCAGGGTGCGCCCTGGAGGATCTCGGCGCTATGTCTACTTCTACAGGCCATGGCAGGGCAAACAGCGCCGCATGACCATCGGCGATGCTGACGGCATGACGTTAGAGGACGCCCGCACCATCGCCACCAAGCTTGCTGGGCGCGTGGCTGATGGTGAAGACCCGGCCCAAAGCAAACGCGTTCTAAAAGCGGAAATGGCTGCTGCGGCCCTTGAAATCGAAGCTGGCATTTCCCCAGAGGCCGAGAGGACCTTCGGCGAGCTCGCCGATCTCATGATGAAACGCCGAGACGATTTCGCGGCCAGTACACGCGACAACTATACGCGTTGGATTCGCCTCTACATCAAACCACACCTTGGGGACATCAAGGCGGACGCCATTCAAACGTCAGACATGCAAAAAATGATCGATGCCGTCAAAGGCCAGCACCCGACCACAGCACGACGTCTTCGCGATGTCTGCGCGGCCGTCATCAAATGGGCATCCGAAACTGAAGACTGGGGGACATTCTTCCGAAACCCCGAGTTACCGAACCCGACAAAACGACTAAAGGTCCCTTCCCCCAATCTAGTGGAAAACGCCATGGAGGTGGGCGACGTCAAAATCGTTTGGCGGGTTCTGGGAGATCTTGAAGCAAAATGTACGGATGATGTCCGCAGTGAAGCGCTCGCCCTTATCCGCATGGCCCTGCTGACTGGCGCACGCAAAGACGAGCTTCGATTGTTAAAACCCCATCATGTGGACCTGATCCGAGGTACCATCACCCTACAACGCCACGAGCATAAGACCGGCAAACAGATCAAACGCGGTTCAGGGGCTAAAATCATCGTGTTACCCGCTGCGGCAATCGAGGTCATCCAGTCCCGAGTTCAGGACAAGGAACGCCGTTATGTTTTCCACGGAAAAAAGCGGTCAACGGCCATGGGCGCAGGACAACCATGGAAAACGTGGCAAAGCGTTCTTACGGAGGCCCGAAAAGATCAAGTCTTCCGCAAGGGCACGATCCGTTTTCATGACATTCGCCATTCCTTCGCCTCCATCGGCTTATCACAGGGTCTCGGACTCACCGAGATCGGCGCCCTCCTCGGTCATACGGACTACCGCACGACAGAACGCTATGCGCACCACTCAGATGATTCGAGGCATGCTGCCGCGGCAAAAGTGGCTGATGTTATTTTAACCTGAGAAGCCTCGCGCCTATGCCATATTGATACTTTTCAACTGAGTGATATCAATGCTTTTATAACTCATATAAATGCGTTATTGTGAGTTATAGAAAGGGCCGTTATCACTCATGACTTGGAACTGGCGAGATAAAGACTGGCCGCATTTTCGCTGGGATGCCGCAGCGCTTGAGAAGCTTGAACAGAGCTTCCTGCATCAAGCTGGGGTGGTTTCGGGCTGCCTGAAACACATGAGCGAGGACGAAAATTCCAGCTTAACCGTTGAACTCATCAGCACCGAAGCGGTCAAGACCTCAGAAATCGAGGGAGATATTTTAGACCGAGATTCCGTTCAATCCTCGGTACGGCGCAATTTCGGCTTGGACACGGATGCGCGACGCATTGCTCCCGCCGAACGCGGCATCGCCGATATGATGGTTGATCTATATCGGTCTTTTGATCGAGCATTGGACCATAAGCAACTCTATACGTGGCACAAAATGCTAACCAGCGGACGACGGGACTTGCACGATATCGGCCGCTATCGCACCCATGAAGAGGCCATGCAGGTGGTGTCAGGCTATGCCCACAATCCCAAAGTTCACTTCGAAGCCCCGCCGTCACAGAGCATGACGGCAGAGATGAGCCGTTTCATTGATTGGTACAACGCCACCGCACCTAAAGGTCCTCAATCGCTCACACCCTTGGCCCGCGCCGGTGTCGCACATTTGTATTTTGTCAGCATTCATCCGTTTGAAGACGGCAATGGTCGGGTTGGACGCGCACTCTCGGAAAAGGCTTTGTCCCAAGGGCTGGGACATCCCACCTTGCTTGCCATGTCGCAGACCATTCAAGCTGGACGGAAAACGTACTACCAGATGCTGGAGCAAAATAATCGAAGTCTCGATATCACAGCATGGCTAATCTACTTTGCCGAAACCGTACTTGATGCGCAAAAGGCAACGCAGGAACTCATCGACTTCCTGATCGCAAAAACGCGCCTGTACGATCGGTTGCGCGGCCATCTGAATGATCGTCAGACCAAAGTTCTAGAGCGCATGTTCCGCGAAGGCCCCGATGGATTTAAAGGCGGCATGAGCGCCGAAAAGTACATCGCCCTCACCGGCACATCGCGCGCCACCGCCACAAGAGACCTTGCCGACCTCGTGCAAAACGACGCCCTAACACGCACAGGAGAACGCAAGCACACGCGGTATTGGCTCAACATCAAAAGTGCTTTGTGATTGCCTACTCGCATTTCAGTGGAGATTCATCACTAAAGCTTGTGCGGATCATCTTTAATCTGCTTTTTGATCGCAAGATGCGTTGCCTCGCATGTTCTCACCTCGTGACTGCCTTTGACGGCAACAATAATATTTCTACGCCCACGTGCCTGCTGAGCTTGCCCGTAGGCCTTCAGCGTGCGTTTTGAACGATGCCCCATGAGAATACCAAAGCACCGCCTTGTCGCCGTGCTTGTTTGCGTGCAGCTCATCACCAAGCCCATATAGCTTCACCATCAACGTGCTTAAAGCTTCAATGCTGGCGTTCCGGCGGCTGGATTTGATAGTGGCATAATACCTAGGGCTCTTATGAAGCCACTGGCTTGAAAAGTCTTCCTGCGAAGTCGTTAGCTGGTTTTCGATT
>NZ_MCGG01000064.1 GCF_001746755.1 Magnetovibrio blakemorei
CAACCAGCATCTTGTTGAGGGATGGGAGAGTCTTGTAATTAAAGCTGTCGAGGCTTTTGACGGCGGGGAACTTGGCCTGCTTGATGCGCCGCTCGACCATACGGCGTTCGCGGTCGATCAATTCCAGTTCGGTGAGGCGGATGAGATAACGCACATGGTCGACACCCTCGGCGGCGCACTGGCGGGCCAACTTGTCGTATTCTCGCAGGAAGGTGGGCAGCCTGAGCAACCTTGAGATGGTGAGCCAGCAAGATCTGTGGTGCTTCGGTCATGGCGCTGACCTCACGGCATCCCCGTTAGGTCTGTCTACTTTCCCGGCTTTTTGCAGCAGACTCATGTAACTGGTCACCGATGTCGTTGTCACCTGGGCCGGGCAGGAAGGGATAAACGTTTAAGTCGAGCCTGGGTGGACGTCGCTCGATACGGCACAGCACCAGATGTTTGACGGCGTCGTAACCGATGGCACCCATACGCAGGGCATCCTTTATAGCGTTATGAAGGACCTCAATATCGAAGGTCTCCAAAAGCCTCAGGACCTGTACGTACTCGCGCTTTCCCGACTTCCCCATGCGAGCCTCCAACAGACGGTGCAGGGTCGCAAACTCTTCGGGAAGATCCCAACCGACCAGCGGTGCCGCCTGATCCAGAGCGCCAACCTTCTTCTCCAACAAGGGAAGATAATGGATCGGATTGAAGATCAGGTCTTGTTTGTCATAGGAACGGGGGTGGCGGGCGATCTCGTCACTGGCGCAACCAATGACGACCTCATGGACATAGCCCCGCACCCAGACCTCCCGGTGGCCGTAGGCGACGGGAACGGAATAATCGTTGGTTTGATAACGCACCAGAGACTGGGAGTTGACCCGTGTCGCTTGCCGATCACAGGCATCAAACGGAACTGGTTGCAAGTTGCTCAGCACTTCGCTATCACGCACGAACCGTTCACGGATGCTCTCGCGATGCCCGCGCAGAACTTCATCTTGGCGCTTTAGGCATCGCGCTTCCAGGTCAGCATTGAAGGCCTCCCAGCTCTCAAATCGTGGGATGGGCACCATAAAGTTCCGCCGGATGTAGCCGACCATCCCTTCCACGTTGCCCTTGTCATTGCCCTTGCCGGGGCGACCATAGCGGTCCTTGAAAAGGTAGTGGGACTGGAGCCCGCTGAACGCTCGCGTCCGCTGCCGGGTGCGATCTGGCAATATGCGCGCCACCAAACACTTGTCGTTATCGTAGAGGATTGATTCGGGCACGCCATTGAAGAACGCAAAGGCTTTGTTGTGACCGTCCAGCCAGGCTTCCGTGGTCGCCGCCGGATAGGCGACGACAAAGCACGCATCACTGTGCGGAAAGTCCATGACAAAAAAGTGTGAGCGGTGCGTCACCCCGGCGATGATCACATCCGCCTCGCCAAAATCTGCCTGGGCCTGACCCGGTTCATGGCTCAGCGGCACGAACATCTCTCGTCGGCGACGGGTCTGTTCCCGGACGTAATCCTTGACGATGGTCTGTCCGCCGGTGAAACCGTGTTCATCGCGAAGACGCTCAAATATCCGCTTGGCTGTATGGCGCTGCTTGCGGTGAGCGGTGCGGTCATCGTCCAAAATGTGGTCGATGATCCCTGTAAAAGGGTCCAGCTTCGGGCGCTTCGGCGGGCCACTACGCTGATAGCCCGGTGGTTCCGCGTGAGCCAGAATCTTGGAAATCGTCTTGCGGTCAACACCAAAAAGCCGCGCAGCTTCCCGGCGGCTCAAGTGATCATGATGGCAGGCAAGCCTGACCCGTCGGTAAAGATCCACTGAGTACATCCTTCCGCCTTCCAACCCCAATAGGGTCAAAGGCACAAAAGTGGCGGGATTTTACTCCGCCCGCAGCCACATTATGCGGCCGCCTCAGTGGACCAGTATTGCTCCGCCGCATACACCCGTGGACGCCATGTACAAAATGGCATCAAATACATCTCGAAGATCCGTCGTGCGCGGACGCCCTCCGGGCTTCGCCGAGGGCAACAGCGGCGCAATGTGGCTCCATTCTTCATCTGTTGCATCGCTTGCATATCGGCGCCCAGTGCGCCCATAATCAGGTCGGGTGATTTCAGTCCACATCTTGTGCCTCCCTCATTTGCTTTGACACAAACGAGAGAATCACAAATGACTGAAATCACTCAACTACTTTCGGATCGGACACTTAGCTTTCAAGTGGGTTTAAATGGCGATGGACAACTTGTAGATGATGGGCAGTTTCCAGGTTTTGCGCAGCACCACGGAAACAATCCCCGCCACCGAGAACCCCACCACGCCAATCAGGGAAAAAACAAAAATCGGGCCGCCGATGCCGGGAATAAAAAGGGAAAATCCGGCCACCACGGTCCATCCCCACAACACCACGCCTTGTCGGGCGTGAAACAACACAAAAGCATCGCGATCGGTGACCATCAGGGGAATAAAACACAGCGTGCCCAAATACGCCATGATGCCCAAAATAATGTCCCGCCGCCCACTGGCCGGTTTTAGATCCGTCGTTGCCACTTTAGAAGCCTCTTCCCGTTTCAGCCAAAATTGGGCCGCGCCACTATCACAGCATTCTCAGAAATCTGTCAATGCGGATTTTGTTCGGCCATTTGAGTGGGCTGTCCGCGCACACAGCGCCGACTTACTCAGCCCGCTCGGTAGTTAGTTCGTCCTGAACAATGCTTAAGCCCACAGTACCCGACTCTTTTCATAAAACCAATCCTATCAATGCTTTTCGCGGTATATTTGGCTTGAATAGAGCCACCACATAGCCGTGGGTTTCCAGTTCAGACAATTTGACCATGGCTTTTCTGAATGCATTGAGCCCCAGAGCGAAGAGCGAGCGTTGCAATCGCCCATGAGATTTTTGCCGGGGTGGTTTTATTCGGGCAACCCATAATGGCTTATCGCGATGTCCCATCAGTCATTGGTCAGTGGTGATTACGTGAAAATATCTTCTTTTGGCTGTTTTTCCGTTCGTGCGAAAAAGAAACGCATGGGCCGCAACCCAAAGACGGGTGAACAAGCAATTATTTTACCTCGTAATATTTTAACATTTCGGCCATCGTCAACTCTAAAGTTACGGATCAATTCTAAGCGCACACCCGGTGCGTCCTTTTAAGTTCCACTAGATGTCGTAAAAAATATTGAGGGGACATTTTCACATCCCCTCAAATGTCCTAAGCAGCTTGTTCCAAATCCCAAGCTTCCTCCAAAATCCTATCAAGTTCGTCCTGAACAAGTAACAGGGGCAAAACCCCGGGCGGCGATATAAATTAGAGGATTCCCAAAGCGTCGAATTTGTGATTCGATCTGTTCATGGCCGGATCACCACGAGATATAGATGGTTTTTGCCCTGACGACCTCAAGGCGTTGGTTTTACAGTTATTGGAGGAGAACGCCGGGCTGAAACAAGATAACGTCGCCCTGCGCGAAGAGATCGCCCGTCTGAAGGGCCTGAAAGGTCGCCCTGACATCAAGCCGTCGGGCATGGACAAGACGGCGAAAGCGCGGAGCAAGGCGAAAGCTGGCCGCAAGCAGGCGCGGCGCGGCAAGAAGAAGCCGCGGCTTCCCGTCAACGAGAAATGCATCGTCGCGGCCGAGGTTCCCGAGGGGTCGCGGTTCAAGGGCTATGAGGATTATCTGGTTTAGGATTTGATCTGCCGTCCGCACACCGTTCTTTACCGCCGGGAACGCTGGCTGACGCCGGACGGTCGGGCGGTGGTGGCTGAGTTGCCGGCGGGGAACTCGGGTCATTTTGGTGCCGCCCTGCACCGTTTTGTGCTGGCCCAGTACTTGGGCGGATGATGGCGCTGCTGCGGGATTTAGGCGTGGATATCTCCAAGCGCCAGGTCCAGCGTCTTTTGACCGAGGGCCGCGAGGGCTTCGTCGAGGAGGCCAGTGACGTTTTGCGTTCGGGCCTAGAGACGGCGGCCTGGGTGAGCGTCGATGATACCGGCGCTCGGCACGCGGCGCGCAACGGGGTGTGCACGCAGATCGGCAACGATCATTTTTCCTGGTTCGGCACGACCTTTGCCAAGAGCAGCGTGAACTTCCTCGAGCTTTTACGGGCCGGTCATGGGGATTACGTGGTCAACGGGGCGGCTCTGGCTTATATGCGCAAGCGCAAGCTTTCCGGTCCACTCATCGCCCTCCTTGAAGAGAGCATTTCGCGCCGTTTCGCCGATGAAAGCGCCTGGAAGGCGCACCTGGAAAGATTGGGAATCACCAATGTTCGGGTCCACCCGGACCCAGTGCGGGTCGCCACGGAAGGTGCGTTGTGGGGCTCTGCCGTTGAACACAACCTGCTGGGTGATACGGTCATTCTCAGTGACGATGCGGGTCAGTTCAACGTTGCTTATCATGCGTTATGCTGGGTTCACGCGGAAAGGCTGATCCACAAGTTGCACGCCTTCTCCCAAAGCCAACGCCGCGCCAAGGAGCGGATGCGAAATCGGATCTGGTGGTTCTACGCCGATCTTAAATCATACCGGGAGAACCCGGAGCCCCGGCGACGACGAGATCTGCGAAGACGCTTCGACAACATCTTCACCACACGGACCGGCTTCGCCACCCTGGACCGACTGCTGTCCCGCCTCCACGCCAACAAGGAGGAACTCTTGGTGGTCCTGGAGCGAGCCGAAGTTCCGCTCAACACCAACGGATCGGAAAACGACATCCGATGCCAGGTCATGCGGCGGAAAATCTCAGGCGGGACGCGCTCGAACAAGGGACGCGCTCGAACAAGGGACGCGACTGCCGCGACGCCTTCCTCGGCCTGATGAAAACTTGCAACAAACTCGGCATCCGCTTCTGGGACTATCTCGGCTGCCGCCTCAGCGTACCGGACGCACCCAATATTCCGCCACTGCAGAACCTTATCCGTCAGAACTGTTCTGCCTGAATGCCCGGGGTTTTGCCCCTGTTAC
>NZ_MCGG01000065.1 GCF_001746755.1 Magnetovibrio blakemorei
TAAGGTTTCATCCAAGGATTCCTGAAGCCATCGTCCAGGGTTATCGATTCCGTGGACAATGCCGCCGTCAAAGATTTGTTCTGTTAGTTTTGGTGCTGTTTTTTCAAGCCCATTATCCAGGCCCCTGCTTTGTGCGAAAAGAACAAGAAAAAAGCCCCGGTCACGAGGACCGAGGCTTTCTAATCTGGCGGACAGGGAGGGATTCGAACCCTCGGTACGGGTTTACCCCGTACGGCGGATTAGCAATCCATTGAGCCACATTGAAAATATTATATTTATTATTACTTTTCAATAAGTTATAATGCTTATAATCACAGTAATTTAGTGACGTACGGTAAAACGCACGGTAGCGCACAAACCCAAAACGCAAGATACAAGCCAAAAACGCACGGTAAATCTGAGCATTAGCCGACTTCCAACAAAAACAAAACACGCTTACAATCCGCTATAAAGCTCGCACAAGCGCGATGGAGCGATTTCCGCTAACTACCGAGCGGGCTGAGCGTATCGTCGCGGTATAAGCGTTAAATCGAGTTTGTGCGGCGACACAACGAACAATCAATATTCTTCAGCCAACATTATCGCCATCACACAGACTGTTCATATATTGATGTTTTCTGCAACGTACGTACGCTCCACATACACACATCTTTGCACTGAGCGTAAATACTGGAAGCCAAACTATAGACTTTTGGCATTAAGCTCAGTTCCTATCCTCAATGCACCAATATCCTAACCGCCAAACCAAAAGTCGTGCATCTTCTGCAAAAACTCTGGCGTCAATAGCCCAACATCTTTGTCACCTAATATTGCATCGATCCCACAATATGGGCACATTGCCGTTCCAGTCCCTTCATTAAGCCAAATTACAATTTCTTTGGGATCAAATATTTTTAGGCAATGAAAACAGCCGCACTTTTGACTAACTTCAAGCGAATTGCGGTGTTTCCTACAATACTTATGGGCTACTTCAACATTCATTTCATCCCCCAGGCTTAACCTACTGGCTCACGATTAAATCCATTTTACACTCTATACATTATTATCGCTTTCCCCATACGCATAGTCCATGACCAAAGTTTATCAGCTACTTGATCATCAGATATGGAAATCCCATGGAGAATCTGTTCAAAGACGGAGAAGCCTCACTTGTATCTTGTCATTGGCACCCCCTTACCAAGAAGGTATGGAGACTTCTAGGGCAGCACTTAACTACCGAGCGGGCTGAGAAGGTTGGCGCTGTGTACGCTTAATTTTAGGAACATACGCGCAAAGCGAGAGGTTCTGTTAAGAATTGCATTTCCGCACACCTGGAGTAATCATAGTCTGTAACAGAAAGAAACAGGATAAGCTATGAGCAGCAGACCGAAGGAAACACGACTATGAAAAAAGGCAAAGACTTTGCTATTTCAATAGGTGTGATTTTAGCGCTTTACCTAGGCGCAGGATTATTAGGCAGCATTTTTTCAGGCGGTTTTGATAGATACTGCATGAAAAATCTCATTAAAGTAGGCGAAAATAGGGCGTACTGCACATGCGCTACAGGATATGTGGAAGAGTTTCTTTCCGAGGACGAAATAGATTATTTCATTGGTAAAAACAGCAACTACAAACCAACAGGGGATTATTATACTCGTGTGAGTATGGTCAATGTCGGCTTGAATGTAGTGTGCGTACCTGAAAAACGCCCAAGATAATAAGGCAGTTAATTCGAAAACTTAATTCTATAACAGCTGTGCTCTCATACAGCACAGCTATCAATATTCTTCAGCCAGCATAATCGTCAGCACACGGACAGTCTTTGCGCAATCGGCGGGCTCTTCACTGCCGACAGTCATCGACGGATCGTAATAATCAATCTTCCACATAGCCTTTGCGCCCGCGACAACAACGTTGCCCATGTCATGCTCGCCATATGGATCGTTGTTCGGCGTAAATGCATTAAACTCGCGCACAGCATTGATAACGGCTTCGCGGTACCATTCGTCCAATGACTGTATGCCTTGGGTTATAAACACCCGCCCGCCAAGGCCATGTTTACGAAGCTGGTCGTTAAGTTGAGAAATTTTATGATTACGGCACATTGTTACCACCATGAAAATGGGGGCCGAAGCCCCCATTCTGCTAACCATTGAGTGATTACTTCTTGGACAGGCGCTGACGGGCTTCCGTCGCGGATTGTTCAAGCAGCTTGTCGAGTTCACCGGCTTGCACCGCATCGCGGATTTGCACCAGCACATCGCGAACAGTTTCGAGCGTATTGCCTGCGGCGATGGATGGCTTGTTCTTGGCCAACACCAGCGGTTTGTTAGCGTAGCGCAAAGCGATGAAAAACTGGCCGTCTTGCTCAAACCAAATCGGACGGACTTCAACATCCCGGTTCACACGTTGGCGCTGGCCATCGTCGTTTGTCGCGTAGCTCTTCTTGCTGACGGTGTAGCTGGTTTCGCCGCTGATAAATGCGCCCACCGCGTCGATTTGCGTATTGATGGCCGCGAGAAACTTACCGCGTGCGCGGTCAACGGTGCTAATGGCGTTGCGGTTACTCTTCGGCGCTTCGATATCAGTAAAGTTCAAAGTCTTGATAATGGACATGGTGTGTCTCCAACAGTTGTTAAATCTGTTGGCACTGTCACCCCGATTTCAAAGGCGGTCTCCCCCAAAAAATCAAAAATTATGCAGCGCGGCCAAGTGTGTGCTTGCGTATTGTGTCGAGCAATTCAGCATACTTGCTCGGTTGTTCATCAATACGCGCCGTGCGCTTGTGCGGCATACGCTCAAGCGATGATTGCGCGATGGATTGGCGAAGCTTATCTGCGAACCAAACAGGATTTTGGGTTATGTAGGTACAGTTCCTGGGTGTAACGTTGTTCTATAACTGTCACAGGAGGCCACAGGGATATGAAAAAATTACTTTTAGGGCTTGTTTTAGCTACAGGGATTTCAGCACCCGCGAATGCAATTGAACGCACGACTGATAGAATGATGCAATTATGTAAAGACGAAATTTCATATTGTCTTGCTTTCATATCGGGGTTCCGTGAAGGTGTTATGTTATCCGTAGGAGTTGCAAATAATTTGAAATCCGAAGGAGATAAGTTCGGTGAAATAGTAATTGGATGCCCGCCGGTCGACGTAGAGAACGGCCTGTTGTTTATGGTGTGGAAGAAATATATGGAAAGCCATCCAGAGGATTTACGCAAATTTCCAGGCATAACGTTGAGTTATGCTCTTAGTGAAGTATTCCCCTGCAAAACCCCATAGAACGTTTTAAAGCCCCTGGGTTATGTAGGTATCAACGCGGTCTCCCCGGTTTCGTCACCGTTTTATAAATAAACTAAACCGTTAGCGGAGGCCAAAAATGAAACCTTACAAAATAGACTACATGGAAATGCTGGATGACTTCCCGCTTCCCGACGAACTCAAAAATGATGAATATTATGCAGGTATCATGAAATGCCGACTGGCCTTAGCCAAACGTCATTTGGAGCAAGCGCTGGCCGAGGTTCCGCCCGGTTTTGATCTGGGCAGCATCTAAGCCAACGTCGCGCTTATGCGGCGTACGCTCAAGCGATGTATGCGCGATGTATTGGCGAAGCTTATCTGCGAATTGTGTAGCGGTATACCAAAGCAAAGCGGCATCCGTGGATTGGCTTTGGCGAAGTTCATCTTCAAGCCCATATAGCTTTATCATCAATGTGCTTAGCGCTTCAACGCTGGCATCCCGATTGCTGCATTTGATGGTGGCGTAATATCGCGGCGACTTATGCAGCCAGTGTTTTGAAAAGTGTTCTTGCGAAGTCGTTAGCTGGTGTTCGATAAGAAATTTATAAATTTCATTAAGTTCCTTCATGTTGTTGTTTCCTTGGGTGTTCAAGGGTGGCCAAATTACCACCCTGCTCAATATTTATCAAAAAAGTGCACATTTTTTGAAAATAAATGGCCTTCATTCCGCCCTTCTTGGTTAAATACAAATGTAAGAAAGCGCCGTCAGTCGACGTAACATTTTGAAGTCATGTGTTGGTTGTCGCGTGTTGGCTTACATGGATTAACTGGATATGGAAATGAATAGTGATTGGTTAAAATATTTTATGTCAGGTGTTTCGTCATGTGTTCAGTCGCGTGTTGAAACGGGCTTCAGCCCAATGTCGTGTTATTCAAGGCGACATCTCTGTCTGCGTGGAGACTTAGCTTTTTGGCTTCACACACGACAAAAACACATGACACTGCCCTTTTGGGCTTCCTTACGGAACACGCGACAACACACGACGCAACACGTGACGACACGGGACGACACTCGACAAGAACACTCGACGCTACACGCGAAAAAAATGTTTAGATTTATTGTTCAATCCGCGCTTCAAAGCATAAATACAAATGCCAACAAGGCTCGTTTCATTGCCTTCCAGCTAATCAAATCAGGGGTAGCGCATTCCGCGTTACCCCTTTTTGTTTCAAGATTAGAAGGAGAAAATGAACATGAAGCAAAATTACAAACTTTGGTATAACCCAACCCCCAAACGCAACTCACCCGTTCACAAGGGCTATTCAATAACTGTCGATATAAACTGGGAAACGATATTTTATTTGAATTTTATGAGCCTGGATAATTGGTATGCGACGACACAATCACCGCAACTGGTGACAGATGAGATGAATTGTATAATTCCAGCCATCAATAAAAATCGGGCTGACGACAAACAAATGCTATTGGCGGATTTTACTCCGAAAGAACCACACTTTTTGGTTCCCCGATGGACATGCATGTTGAACGTAGAAAGCCACACACCTGAGCTTATATTTGTTAACTGGGCGGACATCAATCAGCGCGTATGTTGGATAATGTCAAAAAAGACACATTCCAAAAAAACCTCCGCCAACACCCATTTTTATGCTGATGATTACAACAAGCTGGAGATACAGCGTGGTGTGAAACAAGCAGTAAA
>NZ_MCGG01000066.1 GCF_001746755.1 Magnetovibrio blakemorei
GTCAGTTCGGTTTCATTTGGTTGCGCTTCGCCAAATTCGCCAGGGCTGGGGTGAAGACCGGCCTTGCGGCACCAGGACCGATGCCGCGGCATGCCCAAGGGTTCTTGGTGAACCTGGACTTCAGCGTTGGGAAATACTTCTAAAATCTTGTCGATCGCTTCCTCGGCGAAGCGGTGGGCATCCTTGAGGGACAGGTCTGGATCCATTTCCACATGGAGCTGGATAAAGATTTGATCCCCCGCGGATCGCGTGCGCAGATCGTGGACATCGTGAATGCACGGGTGGGACAGGGCGATGTTGCGAATTTGGTGGCGCACCTCGTCAGACAACTCGTGGTCCAGCAAAATGCTGATCGCTTCGCCAAGGATTTCCTTGGCGTTCCACGACAAATAGGCGGCGATGATCAAGGCGATGACGGAATCGATCCAGGCTACCCCGCCTGCGCTGGCAATCAGCAACGACACAACGATGCCCACATGCATCATCACGTCGGCTTTGTAGTGCAGGGAATCTGCTTTCACCACCAACGACCCGGTCAGCCGGATCACCTTTTGCTGATAGGCCACCAGCCCCACCATCAACACGATAACGCCGACCATGGAGGCTATGCCCCAGTCAGCATGTTCTATGGAATGGGGATGGAGGAAGCGGTCGACCGCCTCAAACGCGATCATAATCGCCGCGCCGATGATAAAAGCCGACTGGGCCAAGGACGCCAGCGGCTCGAACTTGCTGAAGCCGAACCTGTGGGCGGGATCGGCAGGTTGCAGGGCGCGACGCACCGCCAGAAAATTTACCACCCCCATGACGTTATCGAGGATCGAATCCATCAACGCGCTTAAGACGCTGACGGACCCGGTGGCGAGCCATGCGCCGACCTTCATGGACAGCATAATCGCGCCGATAACCAAGGACAGAGCAGTGGCATTTTTCTTCAGACGCGCGATGTCTTCGGCGTGTAAGTTGAGCTTAGCCATCATCAATGCTCGCTTTTCACCGTTACGGTTTCGCCGATCGCGCCTTGGGCTTAAGCGCTTTGGGCTTTTGCAGCATCTTGTACAGAGCATAACTGCCCGCGCCGACCAAGGCGGCAAGGAAGATAGGGCCGCCCAAGCCGCCAAGCCCCAGGCCCAGCTTTAATCCGCCTGCTTTGCCGGCAACAAAACCACCACCCGCTCCGCCGCCCGCCGCAATGGCGGCATGATGCGCCGCACCCCAACCCATGCCAGATCCCATGCCTGCTCCAGCGCCAATTCCGGTGCCGGCACCAACTCCCGTGCCGGCATTTATTCCGGCCCCGACACTCTTGGTGCCAATGGCTTTGCTGGTGAATCCTTGGGCATTGGAGAGATTAGAAAAGGTATCGGAAATGTCTGCCACGACGTTAGTTTTTGAAAAACTTTTTTTTGCGCCTGTTTTGCTCATAATGCGGTTCCTTTAAAGCTTTACATTGAAACAACAAGTATAGGCGAATGGGACGGATATGAAGACAGGAGCCAAGACCTGAGAGTCCTCTGTGGTTGCCGCCCGTGATGCAAGAAGTTTCTGCTCCGAAGTGCGTGTGATCGAGTGCGGTCTTCTGTGAGGCCTTTGCTTGCGACGTTTCCAGAAAGCCGCTGGCCGGTATGGTGATCTGCGGAGCAGGTCCAAATCTGATTCCCGAGCTTTCACGCTCACGACTCTAAGCTGGTTTTCCTGATCCAGATCGGTTCGATCATTTTGCCCATTCGGGTCGTCGCCTTCTCACACCTCCTTTACCCGGTGCCGAGCAGGTTGTGCGACATGTTGTTTATGCCGTCACAGCCTGCGTCGGCTCCCGGTAATCCTCATTCTTTGTTAGCATGGCCCAGATGGTCCGCGCCATCTTGTTGGCCAAAGCGATCGCCACGAGCATCCTCGGCTTTCGCGCCACCATTCGCGCCAACCACGATCCTTCCGGGATCGATTTACGGCCCAGCCAATTCAGGCGCGACATCGCCCCGATAATCAGGAGCCGACGGATATCTGCCTGCCCCGCCTTGGAAATGCGTCCGAGGCGTTCCTTACCGCCCGATGAAAACTGGCGCGGAACGAGACCGAGCCAGGCGGCGAAGTCGCGTCCACAGCGGAAATTCTCCATCGGCGGGGCAAAAGCTTCAATGGCCAGCGCCGTCAGCGGACCGACCCCGGGCATCGTTTGCAGCCGCCGCGCCACGCCGCGTTCCGCCGACAGCATCTTGATCTTGGCCGTTCTGGCCGCGATCCGTGTCGTCAGGGCGGCGAT
>NZ_MCGG01000067.1 GCF_001746755.1 Magnetovibrio blakemorei
AAATAATCGCACATGAATTCCAACGCATGATGATCGCTGGCAAATCCAGGATATTGGTTGAATATCGAACTTTCGTGCGGATTTTCGATATGCCCTTCCAGCGCCAAATCACCCTTGCTCTTGGCCAGCTTAAAAAGCACGTATTGAACGCTAAGCAGTTCCAGATAACTGGCTTGATTGTACTTGGCGCCTTTGATCAAGGTCCCCAGCTTGCCCAACACGCCTTTGATGACCGAGCCGGGGTTCGAAATGATGAACGCCCCAATGCCTGCGCCAAAGATGATCAGGAATTCAAGGGGTTGCCACAGCACTTCCAGGTGGCCTTCGGCCAACACGTAGCCACCAATCACGCTGGCGATAACAACCACAAATCCGATTATAAACTTCATTTAATTGACATGCCTCAAGGGATCTATTGGTTTGTCTGCGCGCCGAGCAGAGGTTATCGTCTGGGGGTACATAAGATCAAGCTAATTTCGGAAATTGGTGGGATTAGTAATCTATTAGCTGCGCAATTGTTGTGGTTCTTGTGGACAACGCACATCAATGCCCATAAACCACGCCAATGTACCTTAATGATTGTTTCACGAAAGGCAATTATGCTTTTTGATTACGAAAATCATTCCCTACATTAAGTAGAGGCACCATATTTGTGAAGGTTGCCAACTTTCTTTCCCATTTCAATCGCGCACCGGAGCAACAGAACCATCGTGACTTCCCCTATTTTGAAAACAAACCTTAACCCCTTTAGTCAGCGTGATTTTCGGGATGCCATGGGCACTTTTGCGACTGGTGTGTGTGTGGTGTGCGCGCGCAATGCTTATGGTGAAGCGATTGGCATGACGGTGAATTCGTTTTCGTCCGTTTCGTTGGATCCGCCGCTGGTTTTGGTGTGTCTCGGCGAAGAATCGCCCCGTGCACAAGCGATTATCAATGCCGGAAAGTTCAGCATCTCGATGTTGGGTGAAACGCAGCTGGGCATTTCCAACCACTTTGCACTACCGGGGCAAGGTCTGGCGGGCGAAGGTATGCTCAAAGATGGGCAAAGCACGACCCCCATCGTCCCCAATGCCGCCTCTGTGGTCGAATGCGAAGTGGAAACACAATATCCCGGTGGCGATCATGTCATCCTCATCGGCCGTGTGACGCATCTGGAGACCAATGTGGACGTCGGACCGTTGATTTATTATCGCGGCGCTTATCGGAAGTTGAACGGCGAGGTCTAATGTGATTGAGGGGGGCAAGAACGAAGACGGTAGGCGCTCTTCCCGTCGTTCGATTTATGCCCTTTTTCCGCATGCTTTCGGCCCCTTGCCCCGCGTTTTGGCGGCCCAACTGGTCGCTTTCATCTTCATTCTGGCAATCGGTTTAGGCGTTGATGCCCTATGGCCGGGTTTGCGCCCGCCGCTGTGGGGTTTCATTGTCGCCCAAAGCCTGAGCGCTGCTGTGTTCAGCCGATCCTTTGGGCTCAAAGGGTGGTGGCTGGTGGCGCAATTGGTCTTGCCCGTGTTGGCGTGGGGCAGTTTGTTTGTCAACATGCCCTCATGGCTCTATCTGGTGGCCTTTTTGCTTTTGTTCTTGGTCTACAGCAACGTTTCCACCGAACGGGTGCCTTTGTATTTGACCAATCGAACCACCTGGGTGGCGCTTTCGCATCTGCTTAGCGAAGAAGCCGAAGTGGAAGGCGCCCCGCACGGGCAAAAACGTCGTTTTGTCGACTTGGGCTGTGGGGTGGGGGGGATGCTGGCGTATTTGTCACGCGCCCATCCGGATTGGGACTTTGTCGGCGTTGAAAATGCACCGGGGCCCTATGTGCTCAGCCGCATCAGGTTATGGAGTCGGCCCAACGTCAAGATTGAGTATAAAAGTCTTTGGGACGTGGATTTGAGCACCTTTGACTTCGTCTATGCGTTTTTGTCCCCGGCCCCCATGACGCGTTTGTTGAACCAGGCCGCGCGCGACCTCAAACCGGGGGCAATCTTGATCAGCAATTCGTTTTGGGCCCCCGATATTCCCTATGATGGGCAGGTCCAAGTGAATGATGGGCGTGAGACGTGTTTGTTTTTCACGCGCAAAGCTCAAAACTTTGAAGTGCAATAGGTGTCTTGGCGTCGATTTCAGGAAATATTTTTGACACACCTTTTGTGATATGCTTGGCTAAGAGTTAACCTAAACAACAACAGGCAGAGACTTTATCATGACCGTTTGGGGAGGCCATACCAAGGGCATGGATCACCTTCATCTTCGCGCGGAACAGCATATTGCCAAAGCGCGCAAAAGAAAGTCGTCCGTTGCGTCGCATATGGACAAATTGTCCCATGCCGAACAGCGCAAAGCCTTGTACGAGCAGCGTGCCCAAGCCAAGTTGCGCGGTCGCCGCGATTGGGATGAGTTCGAGGACTGATCGAAGAAACTCGGGGCGTTATTCCGAGGTGGCGCTCAGCACGCGGGTCTCAAACCCGGCCTTGCACAACACCTTCACCAGATCTTCAACATGCTTTCGGTCCAGCGTCTCAACGGCGACGTCCATTTCGGTTTGCTTGAGCGGAATATCGGAAAAGAGCCGTTGATGGTGCACTTCGATGATGTTTGCCCCGGAGTTGCCGATCACTTTAGAGACTTCCGACAGCACGCCGGGCATATCCATAATTTTAATGCGCAAGCTGACCAAGCGACCTTCGCGAGCCAGCCCACGCATGAGAATGGTGGACAGCATGCGTGAATCAATATTGCCGCCCGACACAACCAAACCGACATTGCGGTCTTTGAAGCGGTTTTTGTTGTGAATCAAAGCCGCCAAAGGCGCTGCGCCCGCCCCCTCGACGACGATGCGTTTGAGTTCCAGGTACGCCTGAAGCGCCTTTTCGATCTCAAGTTCACTGACCAAAAAGACGTCATCAACCATCTTTTCAATGATGGCCTGGGTGTTGGCCGCCGGGGTCTTGACCGCGATGCCGTCGGCGATGGTTTGGCCGTACAAAGCATCTGTCGTGAGATTGTGGTACGCGTCATACATGGATGGGAACGTGTCGGCTTGAACGCCAAAAACCTCCACGGACGGCTTTATATGTTTGGCGGCAATGGCGATGCCGGAAATCAAGCCGCCACCCCCGATGGCCGCAATGATGCAATCGAGTTGCGGCTGGTCTTCCATCATTTCCAAGCCAATGCAACCTTGTCCGGCAATCACCAGGGGGTCGTCATAGGGGTGGACAAAAATGTAACCATCGCGGGCCGACAGCTCCAGGGCGTAATCGCGGGCCTGGATAAAGCCTTCGCCATGCAAAACCACCTTGGCGCCAAGGGCCTCGGTGCGGGCAATTTTGGTGAAGGGGGTGTTTTTGGGCATCACGATGGTGGCGGGAATGTCCAGTTGGCGGGCGAAATAACCGACCCCTTGTGCATGGTTGCCTGCCGACGCGGCGATGACGCCAGCAGTACGCTCCTCGGCCGTTAAGGACAAAAGTTTCACCAAGGCGCCGCGAACCTTAAAGGCACCGGTGTGTTGAAGGTTTTCAAGCTTCAGCACGACATTCGCCCCGGTGAGTTCCGACAGTCGGGCGGCCGGGAAGCAGGGCGTGCGCAGCACACGGTCTTTGATCAAAGCATGGGCGGCTTGGATGTCGGCAAACGTAACGTTCATGGTGAGTGACCAGTCTTCTCGGCGTGGGGCGTGTGTGCGATGCGGAGTGTACAGCACCTGAGGCATCAAACAACTGCCACAAAGTGTGGTTTTGTAAACCATACTTTTGATGGTCAACGGTGATTGCCGCTGCTGGAGCAATCGGTTACACTGCTTAAATAGTGCTCTCGAAATGATGAATTTAGAGTGCGTTTGAGGCTGTAACAGCTTCATATTGGTTATAAAGTTTATGTGTTCCCCCAATTGCGGGATACCCAAAGGGAGTAATGATTCAATGGCGGGCCAAGAACTCGTGGCAACCAGCACGGCTGAACTTGATGTGATCGGTGGAGCGGACTTGTCTGAATTTGTTACGTTCAATATCGCGGGCCAGCTTTTTGGTATTCCAGTCCTGATCGTGCAAGACATTTTGGTGCCGGAAAACATCGCATCGGTTCCCTTGGCGCCGCCAGAAGTCCGCGGTTCGATCAACTTGCGTGGACGCATTGTCACCGTTGTTGACGTGCGGGTGCGTTTGGGTTTGGAACGCCGTGAGGTTCACGCCGCCATTCCCCATGCAGACCACGACGCCGACAATGAAGGCGATGAGGGCATGTCGCACGATGCCGTAGAAGCTGTAAAACGCAAAATGCGCCAACACATGATGGGCGTCACCGTCGAGCATCAAAACGAACTTTACACCTTGTTGGTGGACAGCGTCGGCGATGTCATCAGCATCAACAAGCAAAGTTATGAAGGCAATCCCAGCACGTTGGACCCCTTGTGGCGTGAATTCGCCAGCGGTGTGTACCGTTTGGAAGGCTCCTTGATGGTGGTCTTGGATGTTGAACGCTTGCTGGAATTTAAATCGCGGATTTTTTAATCCCGCGGACTTGATGTCTAAATGCAAAACGGCGCTTCATCAGAAGCGCCGTTTGTGCGTGGGGGCTGAATTTTTAGCCTTCGTTCAAAAGCCTTGCCGCCAAGGGCGCATAATAGGTGAGCACGCCGTCGGCTCCGGCGCGTTTAAACGCCATCAGGCTTTCCATCATCGCGGCCTCGCCATTCAACCAGCCGTTCCCCGCCGCAGCCTGGATCATGGCGTATTCGCCGCTGACCTGATAGGCGAATGTCGGCATGGCGAAGGTGTCTTTGATGCGCCGCAAAATATCGAGATAGGGCATACCCGGTTTGACCATCAACATGTCGGCGCCCTCTGAGACGTCGAGGGCCACTTCGCGCAAAGCTTCGTCTGAATTGGCCGGGTCCATCTGATAGGTCTTTTTGTCGCCCTTTAATACTCCGCCAGAGCCCACCGCATCGCGAAAGGGGCCATAAAAGCTGGACGCATATTTGGCCGCATAGGACAGGATCTGAACCCGTTGAAAACCTTCTGCATCAAGGGCTTGGCGAATAGCTTTGATGCGACCGTCCATCATATCTGAGGGCGCGACGATATCGCACCCGGCACGCGCCTGGACAACGGCTTGTTGACACAGCAGTTCCAGCGTTTCGTCGTTCAAAATTTTCCCGTCGTGAACCAGTCCGTCATGACCGTCCGAATTGTAGGGGTCCAAGGCGACGTCGCAAATCACGCCCAAATCGTCGCCGTGAGCCTCTTTGATGGCGCGCACCGCGCGACACACCAAATTGTTGGCATTAAGGCCTTCTTTGGCATCGGGGGTTTTTAAGGCCGGGTCGGTGCTGGGAAACACCGCAATGGCCGGAATCCCTAAGGCTTTGGCTTCGCCGGCAGCCTTGACGATGAGATCGATGGACAGGCGTTCGACACCCGGCATGGACGTCACCGATTCCCGTTGCCCTTGGCCGTCAATGATAAACAGGGGCCAGATTAAATCGTTGGTGGTGAGGGTGTTTTCGCACACCATCCGACGAGACCAACTCTGCGCGCGGTTGCGCCGCATCCGCACATGGGGAAATTCACCGAGACCGGCCAGAAAATTGCTCAAAAGAATCCCCTTCATTGTGTTGTCTTGCCATTGTGATGGCCAAGGGGCAAAGAATGCTTGGGTGCCCCCATCATGTCAATTTGCACATACCATATCGGCACGGCCCAAATTGCCAACAGAAATCTTTTCACAAGCCCAAATAGGGCGTATTGATTGGTTATGGCAATGAAACGCTTTGGTGGCTCTCAAGAGACGGTGTTGGGTGAGGTGTTGTTTGAATTTCAACGCCACGGCAACATCATGCGCGTCACTGCCATCGACCCCAAGTCTGGCACCGAAGTGGTGATGATTGCCGATCCGCGCCACAGCCAAACCATCATCAAGCGCTTGGCCATGCGAAAATTACTGTACGTCATGAACAAAAAGGCCGTGCAGGCGCAAAAAGACCGTGACTTAAGGTCATAAAATCTTCTTATTAGGTGTCGTTTTGGTGTTAGCGCTATTCATCAGTACCCTATCTGTGATATTTGGGTAGGTACGAATCTGCTGGGGGGTAGGTTTGCGTGTCGGGAGGACACAATAATGGTTGGAGTCATGGCAACGCTGCCAGACATTCAAGATGACCATTTGTTTGCCGTGAGGTTGATGGAACATTTGGTCGTGCCGACGTTCGTCCTGAATTCCAATGGCGACGTGATCATTTGGAACAAAGCCTGCGAACGTCTAACGGGGGTCAGCGCCGAAGAGGTGTTACACACAAAAAATCATTGGTGCGCGTTTTACGACAAACCCCGGGCTTGTTTGGCCGATATTTTGGTTCATGGCCGTGCCGATGAGATGGAGGGGTTGTACACGTCTTATTCTGCACCGGGGGATTCCCATCAGGGATTACGGGCGGAAAATTGGTGTGTGATGCCCAAAGCCGCCAAACGCCTCTATCTCGCCATCAATTCCGGGCCTATTTACAATGATACGGGTGAGTTGATCGCCGTGGTCGAAACGCTGCGCGATATGACGGAGCAAAAGCAGGCGGAAAATGCCTTGCAAAGCTTGGCCCACAAGGACGGTTTGACGGGCATAGCCAACCGCCGTTCGTTCGATATGGCCTTGGAAGCCGATTTGCTGCATGCCAAACGTGAACGGGCTCCGTTGGCGTTGTTGTTGGGCGATATTGACCACTTTAAGCTTTATAATGACCTCTACGGCCATCAAAAGGGTGATCGATGCCTGAAACTTGTGGCGAAGGCGATTGCCGCCGAGGTCAAGCGGCCAAGCGATTTGGCGGCACGCTATGGCGGTGAAGAGTTCGCGGTTATTTTGCCGGGCATTGATGCCGCGGGGGCGTTGCGCGTCGCTGAATCCATCCGTACCGCTGTGTTTGCGCTCAATGAACGTCATAAAGGCAGTGAAACCTCTGATCGCGTGACCCTCAGCATCGGCTTGGTGTGCTTGGTTCCCGATGATGTGATGAGTGAGGCCGACTTGATCGAGCGGGCCGATAAGGCGCTTTACACCGCCAAGGAAAGTGGCCGGAACCAGGTGGTGGTGGCCGACGCAACGGCGTAAAGGCCGCCGCACCGTCATCATAAACGATCTTTTATGCTGCACTGCACAGCCACTTTGCCTTTTCCAGCCGCTAAGCTTATAGTCATGCATCCTTTAAACAGTGAAGACCTGACCTCATGATCGAGATTGTGCGCGCCAAACTCCACGGTATTCGGGTCACCGATGCCAACCTGAACTATCAAGGGTCCATCACCTTGGACCCGGAACTGTGTGAACGGGTCGGCATTTTACCCATGGAATTCGTCGATATCTGGAACAAAAATTCCGGCGCGCGGATTCAAACCTATGTGATTTTGGGCGACGCGGGATCACGCTGCTGTGTGCTCAACGGTTCCGCTGCGCGCACCTGCCAACCGGGCGACGAAATCATCATCGCGGCCAGGGAATTCATCAACCGCTCTGAAATATATGACATCAAGCCCAAGGTTTTGACCTTCAAGGCGAACAATGAAATCGATCAAGAGCTGTTTTACGATGTGTTCGAGACGCCGGACCGGGCGCACAACTTTCGCATCATGAACGGTGCTGAGGTGGTTGATTTCCGCGATACGGCCCGAGATATGGCCAAAAAAAGCAGCCACTAAGCAGTTCCTGCCTAAAAAACTTGCCTCGACCTCGGCCTTTTACCGGCCCGAGCACTTGTGCCCGCTTGGCAGAGGGGGACGATATATGGTAACTAAGCGCTCGCTTGGACCTTCCCCAGGGTACCGTTGAAATCTGGATATGGACGAGACACTCATGTCGAATGACACCATCGCAATCGCTTGCGACCACGGCGCTTTTGCCTTGAAACAGCATTTGGTCGCTTATCTGCAAGGTAAAGGCCTGAAGGTCTTGGATCTTGGTGTTCCCAGCACCGATTCTGTGGATTATCCCGAATACGGCTACGCCATGGCCCACGCCATCAAAGACGGCAAGGCGGCTAAGGGCATTTTGATGTGTGGCAGCGGCATTGGCATTTCCATCGCCGCCAACCGTTTTCCCGAAATCCGCGCCGCCCTGGTCACCGACGTCACCTGTGCGCGTCTGGCGCGGGAACACAACAACGCCAACGTGTTGTGTTTGGGCGGGCGGATGATCGGCCCCGATTTGGCAGAAGAATGCGTTGATACGTTCCTCAACACGGATTTCGATGGCGGTGAACGTCATGTGCGCCGTGTCGGGTTGCTCGGCAATCCAAAATAGTCGTTTCTCTTTTTTAGCCTCTAGGACAAAGTGCTGCACTCATGACCAGCTATCCCAACGATGAACTTGCTCAGTTTTTTTCCAAATCGCTCAGCGAAACCGATCCGGTACTGAAAGCCTCTATTGATGACGAATTGGGTCGCCAGCAAAATCAGGTTGAACTGATCGCGTCGGAAAACATCGTTTCCAAGGCGGTTTTGGAAGCGCAAGGCAGCGTTTTGACCAACAAATACGCCGAAGGCTATCCCGGACGGCGCTATTATGGCGGTTGTGAATATGTGGACGTGTCTGAACAACTGGCCATAGACCGCGCCAAAGAGATTTTCGGTTGCGCCTTTGCCAACGTTCAGCCCCATTCCGGCGCCCAAGCCAACGGAGGCGTGTTTATGGCCCTGTTGCAGCCCGGTGACACCATTTTGGGCATGAGCTTGGCGGCAGGCGGTCACTTGACCCACGGTGCGCCCCCGGCGCAATCAGGCAAGTGGTTCAACGCGGTTCAATACGGCGTCAACGAAAGCGATCTGCGGATCAATTTCGACGAAGTTGAAACCTTGGCCCGTGAACACAAACCGAAACTGATCATCGCGGGTGGTTCTGCCTATCCCCGTCACATCGATTTTGCCCGGTTCCGGGCCATTGCCGACGAAGTGGGGGCCTATTTGATGGTCGACATGGCGCACTTCGCCGGTTTGGTCGCCGCAGGCGTGCACCCCAGCCCGGTGAGCATCGCGGACATCACCACCACCACCACCCACAAAACGCTGCGCGGTCCGCGTGGTGGCATGATCTTGACCAACGACGAAGCGATCGCGAAAAAGATCAACTCGGCCATCTTCCCCGGTCTCCAGGGTGGCCCGCTGATGCACGTCATCGCGGCCAAGGCGGTGGCCTTTGGCGAAGTTCTGCGCCCAAGCTTTAAAAGCTACGGCAAGCGGGTGGTTGAAAACGCCCAGGTTCTGGCTCAGACCATGGTCAACGGCGGCTACGCCATTTCCACCGGCGGCACCGACACCCACCTGATGTTGGTCGACTTGCGTCCCAAAGGCGTGAAGGGCAACGCTGCGGAACATGCATTGGACCGTGCGGGCATCACGTGCAACAAAAACGGCATTCCGTTTGATACCGAAAAGCCCATGGTGACCTCTGGCGTGCGCTTTGGCACCCCGGCTGGCACCACCCGTGGTTTTGGTGTGGCAGAGTTCAAACACATTGGCGAAATGGCGTGTGAAGTGTTGGATGGACTGGCTGTAAATGGTGAAGACGGCAACGGCGCAGTTGAAGCCGCCGTTCGCGCCAAAGTCCTGGCCTTGTGCACACGTTTCCCCATTTATGGCTAATCTGGTCGTAAGCTAGAACAAAGAAAGGCAGGACCATGCGTTGTCCGTTTTGCAGTCACAGCGACACCCAGGTGAAAGACTCTCGTCCCAGTGAGGACAACGCCACCATCCGTCGTCGGCGCTACTGCCCGGCGTGTGGATCGCGTTTCACGACCTTCGAGAGGGTTCATTTGCGCGAACTCACCGTGGTCAAAACGGACGGTCAGAAAGTTGCGTTTGATCGTGAAAAGGTCAAACGGTCCATGGAAATTGCCCTGCGCAAGCGGCCCACCACCGAAGACCAGATTGAACGCATCGTCAACGGCATCCAGCGCCGCCTGGAAACCTCTGGGGAAACAGAAATTCCGTCCAAGGCCATCGGCGAATTGATCATGGAACGGCTGATGGAAGTGGACAAGGTAGCCTATGTGCGCTTTGCTTCTGTTTATAAAGATTTTCATGAAATCAAAGACTTCAATGAGTTTATTGGGAACTTAGGTGAGCGCGATTAAGCTCCGCGATGAAGACCATATGCGCGCCGCGTTGAGCTTGGCGCGTCGGGGGCTGGGCAACACCGCCCCCAATCCTGCGGTGGGCTGCATTTTGGTCAAAGACGGAAAAGTCGTTGGTCGCGGCTGGACCCAGCCGGGCGGTCGTCCGCATGCCGAAGCGGTGGCGTTGGCCGAGGCCGGAGACGTCGCCCAAGGCGCCACAGCCTACGTCACCTTGGAGCCTTGTGCCCACTATGGCAAAACGCCGCCGTGCGCCGAGGCGCTGGTGGCGGCCAAAGTCGCCCGGGTGGTGAGTGCCGTCGGCGATCCGGACGCGCGGGTGGCGGGCAAGGGGCTGGAAATCCTCAAAAATGCGGGCATCGAAGTCTTAAACAACGTTCTGCGCGCGGAGGCTTACCGCACCAATTTAGGCTTTTTCAAACGCATATCCGAAGACCGCCCGCAGTTTACCTTGAAATTGGCCACCAGTCGGGACGGGCGTATTCCGCCCCGGGGTGCCGTTGGCGACGCCAAGTGGATCACGTCGCCGCAAGCGCGGAATCGCGGTCATTTGCTGCGCGCCAACCATGATGCGGTGCTGTTTGGCATCGGCACGGTGTTGGATGACGATCCCACCTACACCTGTCGTTTGAAAGGCCTGGAAGAGCAAAGCCCGGTGCGGGTGCTTTTGGACACCCGGCTGGACATTCCGGCCCATGCCAAACTGCTGCAAACGCTTGATCAGGCCCCGTTGTGGGTGGTGTGTTCCGCTGACGCCAATCCGGCCCGCAGAATGGCGTTGCAAGACCAAGGAGTGGTCGTCATCCAAGCCCCCAACGCGCTTTCGGATCGTTTGGATTTGACCTGGGTGGCTGGGGAATTGGCCGAACGCGGTCTCAACCGGGTATTGATTGAAACCGGACCGGGGCTTGCGGGGGCCTTTTTGCAGGCCGGTTTGGTGGATGATATCGCGTGGTTCCGGGCTGAGCGGGTCTTGGGAAACCAAGGTGTGCCCGCATTTAACGATTTTGATGTGGAAAAACTGGCATTGGTCCCACGTGCTGTGCTAAACGCAGGGCCGGATCACTTGGAACTTTATGAATTGGGAACCTAAGCCGTGTTCACAGGCATCGTCACCGACATGGGCACCGTACGTGCCGTGACCAAAACCGGCGCTGGCACCACATCGGGCACAAGCGAAGGGCGTCGCTTTGAAATCAGCACCCACTTTGATGTCAACGACATCGCTATCGGCGGGTCCATAGCCCACGCCGGGGCGTGCATGACGGTGGTGGACAAGGGCGACACGTGGTACGCCATCGAAGTGTCCGGCGAAAGCCTGTCCAAAACCACGCTCGGGTCATGGCATGTCGGTACAGCCATGAATTTGGAACGCGCCATGCGCTTGGGCGATGAGTTGGGCGGTCATATGGTGTCGGGTCATGTGGACGGCGTGGGCGAAGTGACGGCGCGCGTCGCTGATGGCGACAGCGTGCGGTTTAGCTTTCAAGCCCCCGACACATTGGCCAAATATTTGGCCCCCAAAGGCTCCATCACCATTGATGGTGTGTCGTTGACGGTGAACGAAGTGGACGGTGCGACGTTCGGTATTAACGTCATTCCCCACACCCAAGAGGTGACCACCATTGGTGCTCTTGGCGTTGGCGATAAGGTGAACCTGGAAATCGATATGCTGGCGCGGTATGTTGCGCGACTTCTGGGACAAGAATAACACTTAAAAATAACGCGGGTAGGATCTCAAACGTGCCATATACAAATAAACTTTCCCCTATTGAAGACATCATCGAAGACGCGCGCAATGGCCGCATGTTCATTCTGGTGGATGACGAGGGGCGCGAAAACGAAGGCGATTTGGTGATTCCGGCGCAGATGGCGACCCCGGAAGCGATCAACTTCATGGCCACCCACGGGCGCGGCCTGATTTGCCTGACGTTGACGCGCGAACGCGTTGAGTATCTGGACCTGCCGCACATGTCTCAGTCTAACGTGTCGCGGCATTCGACGGCGTTCACGGTGTCGATTGAGGCCCGTGAAGGGGTCACCACAGGCATTTCGGCATCGGATCGCGCCCACACCGTGGCGGTCGCCATCGGCGGCAACCGGGGCAAGGAAGACATCACCACGCCCGGCCACGTGTTTCCTTTGGAAGCGCGCGACGGCGGCGTTTTGGTGCGCGCAGGCCACACCGAAGCGGCGGTCGATATCTCGCGCTTGGCGGGGCTCAATCCGTCGGGCGTGATTTGTGAAATCATGAACGACGACGGCACCATGGCGCGCTTGGATGATTTGATCCCGTACGCCGAAAAGCACAAATTGAAGATCGCCAGCATTGCCGATCTGATTGCCTATCGTTTGAAAAACGACCACGTGGTGGAAAAAGTCCTCACCCAGCCCTTTACCTCGCTGTATGGCGGTGAGTTTGAGCTGAGCATCTATCGCAGCGGCTTGGACGGTACCGAACATCTGTCGCTGAGCTGCGGCGATGTCACGACCGGGGGGCCGGTTTTGGTGCGTATGCATGCCATGGACATCCTCACCGATGCGCTGGGCGACAATGGGGCGGGTAAAGCGGGGATTTTGCAGCGGTCTCTGAAAACCATTGCCGAGGAGGGCCGGGGCGCCGTTGTGGTGATCCGCAACCCCCGTCTCAATGCCTTATCTGAGCGCAAATTGGTGGTCTCTGAATCAGAACCCGGCGATGCCGGTGGCGTCAGTGCGGAATTGCGCAATTATGGCGTCGGCGCACAGATCTTGCTGGACCTGGGCGTTAAGGAAATGATCTTGCTGTCCAATACCCAGCACACCATAATTGGTCTTGAGGGTTACGGTCTCACGGTTGCCGGGCAAAAGCCGATCCCTGAATGACGTCTCCTTTGAGCAGACAAAAGGAATTTTTTTGATGGTTACTCAAGTTCTCATTATCGAGGCCCCGTTTTACCACCACATCACCGAGCAGTTGGTGGCGGGGGCCGTCGCCAAGTTGGAAGAGGCTGGCGTGAGTTTTGATCACATCACCGTTCCCGGCGCATTTGAAATTCCCGGTGTCATTGCTTTCAGTGAGCTGGCCCAAGAAAATCATCCCATCGCGTCCCGCCACTACAGCGGCTACATCGCGCTGGGTTGCGTCATTCGCGGCGAAACCAGCCATTATGATTACGTTGCGGGTGAAAGCTGCCGTGCTTTGATGAACCTGACCTTGGAAGGCGTGGCCATCGGCAATGGCATTTTGACGGTCGAAAACGAAGCCCAGGCTCTGGTGCGCGCAGGCGTTGATCAAAAAAACAAAGGCGGCGATGCTGCCGAAGCGTGCTTGCGCATGATCGGTGTGCGCGACAGCCTGATGCAGGGTCGAATTTGATGGCCGACACGGACGGCGCGCCTTCAAAACCCCTAAAATTTGACGCCAAAGGCCGTTCTGCCGCCCGCATGGCGGCGGTGCAGTCTTTGTACGAGCTTGATATGGTTGAAGGGGCCATCGATCCGGTGTTGCGGACCTTTATCGAAAAGCGCTGGACCGTTCCCATCGAAGATGAGGACGGCGATGAAGTGGGCGAAGCCGAATTCAACGACCCCGACAAATCCTTTCTCATCGAATTGGTGCGCGGCGTCGTCGCTCGCCAAGGCGAAATCGACGAGTGTCTGCAAGGCGCGCTTGGTGACAAATGGACGGTTGAGCGCCTAGAAGTGCTGTTGCGCGCCATTTTGCGCTGTGGAATTTTTGAGTTGATGACCCGCACCGAGATTCCGGCCAAGGTCGTTATCAATGAATACATGGATGTCGCCAACGCCTTTTTCAGTGAAGGCGAACCGAAAATGGTGAACGGTGTTCTGGACAAGCTGGCCCACGTGCTGCGCGATGGAAAATTGACTTAATTCACCACCGTTGGGGACGGAGACGGCCAATGGCTGATCACAATACGGCCCGAGAATTCGATATTATATCCAAATACTTTCGTCCTTTGGTTAAGGACGTGGATGAAGCTTTGGGCTTGGCTGATGATGCTGCGGTTCTGAGCGTGCCTCCCACCCATCAATTGGTGGTCACCACCGATGCCATTGTTGAGGGGGTACACTTCTTGCCCAGCCTCAGCGCCGAAGACGTGGCGTATAAGCTGGTAGGTGTGAACCTGTCGGATTTGGCGGCCATGGGGGCCATGCCAAAGGCTGTGTTTTTGGCCGCACAATTCACCCCGGATACCTCCGAGTCATGGATCGAAGCGTTTGCAGCGGGTCTGAAGGCCGCGTTGGCCCCTTCGGGGGCGCAGCTTTTGGGTGGCGACACCGTATCCACACCAGGGCCGCTGGCGTTCACCCTGACGGCCCTTGGATTTGTCAAAACGGGGCAAGCCTTGAAACGGTCCGGGGCTCATGTCGGCGACTTGGTGTTTGCCACCGGAACCATTGGGGATGGGGCTTTGGGGTTGGCCATGTTGCGCGGGGAATTAGAAGGTTTAAGCCCCCAACATGCCGCCCATTTGGCCGGGCGCTATGCGCGCCCAGAGCCGCGCTGGGATTTTGCCCAAGTCTTAGCCGATCTTGGCCTCGCCACAGCGTGTGTGGACGTGTCGGATGGCTTGGTCGCTGACTTAAACCACATTTGCTCGGCCTCCGGCGTTGCCGCCATTGTCGAAGCGGAACAAGTTTTGCTCTCAGATGCCGCCAATGCCGTCGTCGAGACGTCTGCTGAGCGGTTGAAGGATGTGCTTACGGGCGGTGATGACTATGAATTGGTGTTCACCGCCCCCTCATCGGCGCTGGGCGCGCTGGAAGAGCTGGCTGAATCGATGCAATTGCCCCTCAGCGTCATCGGTCACATCGAAGCCGCCGACTCAGGTGGCGACGGCCTTGCTGGACTGCGCGTTCGGGTTCTCGATGCCCATGGCGCGGATTTAGAACTTGGGCCCGGGGGGTATCAACACCTTTAAGGGGGGCTATCAACATCTTTAGGATTATGCCTTTTCAATGCCCTGTGCAGGGTTATACTCTACGATTCTAAGGGACTGACAACAAACACAATATGACCAGAGACTTGAAAATATGAAAAAATTGGTTATCGCATTTGCCGTTATGTTGATGTTGGCGGGCGGCACGGTGAGCTTGTTGAAATATATGTCCATGGGGCCGTTTGAAATAACGGCGGAAGAATTGGCGGCGCAACAGGCCGAAGAAGCCAAAAAAGCAAAAACAAAAACTTTATTTGAATCGCGCCCGCGCTACATCGAAATGGATCAGATCCAGATTCCGATCTTTCAAGACAATTCCGTCGCAGGCACGCTCATGATCAACTACAAGCTGGAAGCCTTGAACGTTGACAATGAACGCACCATCGCCCAAGCCAAACGTCGTCTGGGGGATGCATTGATCAAGGACTTTTCGTTTTATATTCCGAGAACCTTGCGCAACAACAAAACCCTGGATGTCACGTTGGTCAAATATCGCATTTTGATGATTTCAGATCGGATGTTGGGCAAAGGGGTCGTGAGCGATGCTTTGATCCAAGCGATGACCAGCACCAACGACCAATAATCATTTCATTTTTATAGCATTTTCAGATTATTGCGGCCTTGCGCCGGAGCTGGTCTTTGGAACTGTTCCGAGCAAGTTACGAACCAATTCATTCATAAGAAAAGAATAATATACCCCGTAGGTTGCTAATATTCGTTTGTTCTGGCAACCTGCTGTCCGGGGTAGGGCTGGGTTTTGTGAAAAATGCACCTTACGCTCAAAAGACAGGGAAAATCTGGGAAACCCAGTGGGAGAATTCGTAAATGTCGATGACATATTATTTAGTGCTCGCCTGCGGCCTATTGGCTGTGCTGTATGGCGTATACGCAATTCGGTCGGTTCTGGCAAAGCCTGCCGGCAATGAGAAAATGCAAGAAATTGCCGCTGCGATCCAAGAGGGTGCGGCGGCTTATTTGAATCGTCAGTATAGAACCATTGCCATTGTTGGCGTCGTGATTGGTGTTTTGCTGGGCTGGCGGCTTGGCATTCCGGTGGCCATTGGCTACGTGATCGGTGCGGTTTTGTCCGGTCTTGCGGGCTACATTGGCATGAACGTTTCCGTTCGCGCCAACGTCCGCACGGCAGAAGCTTCGCGCCGCGAAGGTCTGGCCGGTGGTTTGGATATCGCCTTTAAGTCCGGCGCTGTCACCGGTATGTTGGTTGTCGGTCTGGCGCTTTTGGGCGTTGCCGGTTACTACATCGTGCTGCGCGAAATGTTTGATCCGGCTTCGGCCGAAGGGATGCGTCACATCCTTGAAGCCCTGGTGGCTTTGGGCTTTGGCGCTTCTTTGATTTCCATCTTTGCCCGTTTGGGCGGTGGTATCTTTACCAAGGGTGCCGACGTTGGCGCCGATTTGGTGGGTAAGATCGAAGCTGGTATTCCCGAAGACGATCCCCGCAACCCTGGCGTTATTGCCGACAACGTTGGCGACAACGTTGGCGACTGTGCGGGCATGGCAGCGGATTTGTTTGAAACCTACGCCGTGACCGTGGTCGCGACCATGTTGTTGGGCGCGATGTTCTTCGCCGGTGCAGATAAAGACCTGATGATGTTGTTCCCGTTGGCGGTTGGTGGTGCGTGCATCATCGCATCGGTCATCGCGACGTTCTTCGTCAAGTTGGGTTCAAGTCAATCGGTGATGGGCGCTTTGTATAAGGGCTTTATCGCTTCGGCCGTCATTTCCGCCATTTTGATTGCGGGCTTGATGCAGGTGATGATGGGCGGCTTTGACGCCGTGTTCACCATGAGCAGCGGCAAAGTCATTTCCGTCATGCAGCTTTATGAAGCCTCGTTGACCGGTTTGGTGGTTACGGGTCTGATCGTGTGGATCACGGAATACTATACCGGCACCGATCACCGTCCGGTGAAGTCGGTGGCGTTTGCTTCGACCACGGGACACGGTACCAACGTGATCCAGGGTTTGGCCGTGTCGATGGAATCGACAGCCATGCCGGTTTTGGTCATTTGCGGTGGCATCGTCGCCAGCTACATGATTGCCGGTCTCTATGGCTTGGCGATTGCAGCAACCACCATGCTGGCGTTGGCCGGGATTGTGGTGGCGTTGGACGCATTTGGTCCTGTGACCGATAACGCGGGCGGCATCGCCGAAATGGCGGATCTGCCTTCCGACGTGCGTAAAATCACCGACACCCTGGATGCCGTCGGCAACACCACCAAGGCTGTCACCAAAGGCTATGCCATTGGATCGGCTGGCTTGGCGGCATTGGTTTTGTTCGCCGCGTACACCGAAGACTTGGTGCACTATTTCCCCGATGTCTATCAATCGGTCAACTTCAGCATCCAAAACCCGTTTGTGGTGGTGGGCCTGTTCATCGGCGGCATGTTGCCGTTCTTGTTCGGTTCCATGGGCATGATGGCGGTTGGTCGCGCGGGTGGCCAGGTGGTCGTCGAAGTGCGGCGTCAGTTCAAGGAAATGCCCGGCATTATGGAAGGCACGCAAAAGCCTGACTATGCCCGTTGTGTGGACATGCTGACCAAGACCGCGATCAAAGAAATGATCGTTCCTTCGGTGCTGCCGGTTTTGGCACCCGTGGTCATGTACTTCGTCGTGTTGGGCATTGCCGATCAAGCCTCGGCATTCTCCGCCTTGGGCGCGATGCTCATGGGCACCATTGTCACCGGTATCTTCGTCGCCATTTCGATGACGTCGGGTGGCGGTGCTTGGGACAACGCGAAAAAATATATTGAAGACGGCAACTATGGCGGCAAGGGCTCTGATGCCCACCATGCCGCCATCACCGGTGATACGGTGGGTGATCCTTACAAGGATACCGCAGGACCCGCCATCAACCCGATGATTAAAATCATCAACATCGTGGCGATCTTGCTGCTGGCCGTCTTGGCTGGTTAAGGTTCGATCTCACCATCAAAAAAACCCCGAAGGTTCAGCCTTCGGGGTTTTTTTTTAGGTCATTATGAAGCGGGCTTATTTCTTGTTAAAGCGCCCCAGGTTGGACAGCATCTGTTCGATCACACCCAATGAGTTGCCAGCTGTGGGGGTTTTGCGCTCCACCGGATTGACATACTCGGCGCTGTTTTTGTCGTAAACATCAACAGACTTTACGACACCGTGCTCGTCGAAGATAATCGCCACCACTTGACGTTCAATGACTTCAGGGGCGAAGAAGGCGGTCGTTTCGGTGCGTTCGGAAATGTAATACCATGCCGAATCGTCGTACGGGTCAGTGCTCGACGGTGAGCCCAGCGTGTCGAGAACACGATCGCGGGTGTATACGCCGGGCTCAATGGCGGCAATCTCTTCCAGTTGCACGGCGTTGCCATGCATATTGACGCGCGGTGCGCACGCGGTCGACAGGCCCAAAACGATCAGAACTGTGCCCAACATGGCCAAGCGCAAAGGCGAACGCGCCTTGTTGATAGAAAGTCTTACAACGGGGGCTTTTTTATTTGTGTTCATTGCCCTACATTCTGCCCAAAAGTTAAGGTCTGCTGCTTAGGCGCGCACAAGATGCGTTTTGGGTGCAAGCACAAGCGCTGCGGACCTGAGTTGATTTAAGCCCAGAAAATCGCACCCCCTGACCCAGGAGTCAATGTATGGGGTGTCATGAAGGGGCCTTATTGTTGGCTCAGTATACGCCGAAATTCATTGAAATAGAAAAAAGCCGAATACACGATGAAGGCTCTGCTGAAAATACTTGGGTTTAACCGTGCTGATCCTGCGGCTGAGCGACTGTACGCCACCGCCGTCGCCACCGCCAGACGGGAAGACCATTTTACCCAAATGGGCGTGCCGGACACGGTGGACGGTCGTTTCGACATGATTTCGCTGGTCACGGCTCTGCTCAATCGGCGCATTGGCATGGCGAACCCCAAACACGTTCTGCGGATACAAAGTCTGGCGCAAGAGCTGTTTGACGTGATGTTTGCCGATATGGACGTCAACTTGCGGGAATTGGGCGTTTCCGATGAAGGCATGAAGCATCGCATCAAACCGATGGCGGGTGCGCATTTGGGGCGGGTCAAGGCTTATGCCGACGCTTTGGCCCCGGTGGATGAGGATGAGCGTCTGAAGCGTCTGACAGACGCTTTGGTGCGCAATGTCTATCGTGCCCAGGAAGACACCTCAGGGGCTCATGCGCTGGCGTTGCGGGCCATTGATTTGTCGTTGGAGCTGGACGGCGCAACGGACGATGAAATTCTCAGCGGTCGTTTTGTTTTTTCGACACCCGAGATTCGAGCAGATGAGGAGGGCGAACATGTCTAAAATATCCCCCCAGGACCAAAACGTCATTGTCCCCGAATGGTCGCGCATTGTGCGGGTCGATAAATTGGGCGCGCAGCTCTACAGCCAAGACATCAAAGCCAATGCCGATGAACTTCGCGCCCTGACCAGACGCCTCAAAGTCGATGAGGTGGAAAATGTATCGGCGCATGTTTCCGTGCAATTGATGACCAGCGGCGATGTTTTGGTGAAAGCATCGTTTCAGGCGCGTGTGACCCAGACCTGCGGCGTCACGTTGGAACCCATCGTAAGTGATATTTCTTCTGATTTTAAAGTGACTTACACAGAAAATGGAATGCTGTCAGAGGCCTCGGAAGAGGAAGAAATCGTTGGTTTGGTTGACGATTTTGACCCCCCCGAAGAGCTTGTTGATGGAAAAATCGACATCGCCGAGGCGGTCATAGAGCATTTGGCACTTGAATTGGACCCCTTTCCCCGCGTAAAAGGCGCTACGTTCGATGGTTATTCGTCGGGGTCGTGGACTGAAAACGAGCCGATCACTGAGAAGAAGAACCCGTTTGAAGTTCTCGCTCAGTTGAAGGTTGCACCGAAATCCTCTACGTGAACGCCGGGAAATGCTTGCCCCGGCGTCTTTTATTCGTTAAGTAAGCACCCCTCAGCGTCGTGTTGAGATGATCGTGCTGAGGACACTCCGATGGAGTGTTTGTATTTTTAAGGATTGTGAAATGGCTGTTCCTAAGCATAAAATTTCGACCTCTAAACGCAACATGCGCCGCTCGCATGATGCTTTGAAGAGCAACGCCTATGAAGAATGCCCGTCTTGTGGGGAATTGAAGCGCCCGCACCATGTGTGCGAAGCTTGCGGTCAATACAACAGCCGCGAAGTCGTTTCGTCCGAAGACGCCGCCTAATTTATTTGGGACGGAAGCCAACCGGCTAAGAGGACGAAGCGCATCGTGCCGCAAACCATTACCCTCTCGATAGACGCCATGGGCGGTGACAACGCGCCGAATATGGTCGTTGAGGGTATGGATCTGGCTCTTCGCGATTTGCCCAATGTCAGGTTTATTGTTTTCGGGCGTTCGGAACAGCTTGTTCCGTTGCTGGAAAAGCATAAACGGTTGTCGGCGAGAATAGACTTGCGCCACTGCGACGACGTCGTCAGCAGCGAAGAAAAGCCCGGTGTCGCTTTGCGCTCCGGGCGAAAATCGTCTATGCGCAAAGCCATTGATGCCGTTGGCACCCACGAAGCGGATGGGGTGGTGTCGGCGGGCAATACCGGTGCGTTGATGGCGATGGCCAAATTCGTGCTGAAAACGCTTCCGGGCATTGATCGTCCGGCCATCGCATCACTACTGCCCAATATGAAGGGCGAAAGCGTGATGCTCGATTTGGGCGCAAACATTCAATGTGACGCCGAAAATTTGGTGCAATTCGCGGTTATGGGCGAAGTGTACGCCCGCAACGTCTTGCACATCGACAAGCCGTCCATCGGTATCCTCAACGTCGGGACCGAGGTCTTAAAAGGCAACGACTCGGTCAAACAGGCCGCAGCGATCCTCAGCGAAACAAAATTGCCCATCGATTTTTACGGTTTCGTCGAAGGCGACGACATCGGCAAGGGGACGGTTGACGTGATCGTCACCGATGGGTTTACCGGTAACGTCGCCCTGAAAACCGTCGAAGGCACGGCCAAATTGTTCGCCGGGGCCTTGAAGCAAGAACTGATGAAATCGACCCTGGGCAAGATCGGCGCCTTCATCGCCAAGCCCGCCATTGATTCTTTTCGCAACCGATTCGACCCGCGTCGCTACAACGGGGCCATGTTTTTGGGACTGGGTGGCATCTGTATCAAGAGCCACGGCGGGACGGATGGCTTGGGTTTTTGCTATGCCATTAAGGCTGCGCACGAATTGGTCACAGATCAGTTGAATGAGGGCATCAAGGAAGACTATGCTCGGTTCAGTTCCGAACACCACTCCATGTCCCTCACAACTCCGGAAGATTGATGTCTTATTGCTCCCGTATTATCGGTACAGGTTCTCACTTGCCCGATCAGGTGGTCACCAACGAACAGTTGGCCGAAACCATTGACACCAGTGATGACTGGATCGTCGATCGCACCGGCATTCGGGAACGACGCATTGCACGAGAAGGTGAAACCACGTCGGTTCTGGCCTTTCAAGCGGCGGAAAACGCCTTGGAAGCCGCCGGAATCAGCGCCAAAGACCTCGATCTTGTGATTGTTGCGACGACCACGCCGGACAACACCTTTCCGTCAACGGCGACCAAGGTCCAAGCCATGTTGGGCATGGAAGGCGGGGCGGCGTTTGACATTCAGGCGGTTTGTTCCGGTTTCGTCTATGCCTTGGCGGTGGCCGATAACTTTATTCGTGCTGGCCAGGCAAAGACCGTTTTGGTCATTGGCGCAGAGGTCATGAGCCGTATTCTCGATTGGAGCGATCGCGGCACCTGCGTTTTGTTCGGTGACGGCGCGGGCGCGGTGGTGGTGCAAGCCGAGGAAGTCGGCGCGGGCGAGCCGGTCGGCATTTTGTCCACGCATTTGCATTCCGATGGCAAGCTGCGCGATCTTTTATATGTCGATGGTGGCCCCGGTACCAACAAACAGGTCGGTCATTTGCGGATGCTGGGCCGTGAAGTGTTTCGTCATGCCGTCACAAACTTGGCTTCCGTAGTGGTCGAAGCGTTGAGCGCCAATGGTTATACCCAATCCGATATCGATTGGTTGGTGCCCCATCAGGCCAACAAACGCATTCTGGATGGGACCGCGCGCAAATTGGGACTCCGCGAAGACCAAGTCGTCATCACGGTCGAACGTCACGCCAACACATCGGCGGCATCCGTGCCCTTGGCGTTGGATGAAGCGGTGCGCGACGGGCGCATTCAGAAAGGTCAATTGGTGTTGATGGAAGCCATGGGCGGTGGTTTGACCTGGGGTGCTGCGCTGGTACGCTGGTAAAACGGCGCCCTTTGCCTTCGCTCGTGCTCTGTTTGCGCTGCACCATTTTAGGTGCTCTAGGGTGGCCCGACCTGAATTTCAATCGTTTCTTCCATCCCTTTGATATTGACGGCTTTTGTTCGCCGTTATACCCTTTGGTCTTAAATATTGAAAAGGGGTGTTTGGATGACGAACCGTACCATCACACGGGCGCAGCTCAGCGAAGCCGTTTACCAAGAGGTTGGCCTGTCTCGCAACGAGTCTGCGGACCTGTTGGAAACCGTGTTGTCGATGATGTCTGATGCTCTGTCGTCCGATGAAACCGTGAAGATTTCATCCTTTGGCAGTTTTTCTGTCCGTCAAAAGGGGCAGCGCATCGGTCGTAATCCCAAAACCGGTGAGGAAGTGCCCATTCTTCCGCGCAAGGTTTTGGTGTTTCGCCCGTCTCAAGTCATGAAGGCACGGATCAACGCGAAGCGTGTGCCGTAGTTTTTTGAAAAACGGGCGACACCAGTCCGGACCATGTTTGTCGGGACGATGGGTGTCGGCCTGCATGACTTGTGTATCAAAGACACGAGTTTAATTTTTCACGGGTAAAAAAAACAGTGGACCAATCCCCTAAGTCAGAGCGGACGCAAAAATCTACCCAGGCCTTTCGCACCATCAGTGAGGTTGCGGATGAACTTGATTTGCCTCAGCATGTGTTGCGGTTTTGGGAAACCAAATTCAAACAAATTTCGCCCATGAAGCGGGGCGGGGGGCGGCGCTATTATCGCCCCGAAGACGTTGAACTGTTGCGCGCCATCAAGGCTTTGCTGCATTTTGACGGGTACACCATCAAAGGGGTGCAGAAGCTGCTCAGCAGCGGTGGATTGAATAACCTGAGCGCTTCAGACACAACCCCGGCACCCGTGGCCTCCGTCGAGGCGGCCCCCGCTGATCAAGCCCATATCGAAAATAACCGCGCTGAGCCCTCCCTTCAGCCGTCTTTCGACCTTGCCGGATTGGCTGTTTTGGTGCGCGAATTGGAAGATATTCGCGATCATTTGAAAAAATCGGTTTCTTGACGCTTGAGCCGTTGCAACATGCCGGACCAGCGCGTATATTCGCGCCGATTCTGGTCCTCTCTTAAGATCTTGAGAGATTATCTAAATCAGATTGTCGGAGCGTAGCGCAGCCTGGTAGCGCACTTGACTGGGGGTCAAGGGGTCGCAGGTTCAAATCCTGTCGCTCCGACCAAAATAAAGAGCTGAGCCTTAGGGTTCAGCTCTTTATTTGTTTCTGCTCTTAGTCTTCAATGGCGGCGCGGAACAGTTTCACCAAGCGCTGGTCCAAGGCAAAAGGTTGCTGCTCCATGATGGCGAACGCGACATTGGGGGCAAAGGCGCGTTTTAACGGACGGATGTCCGTCAGCGTGGCGAACGTATCGGCAATCGCCGACATGCGCCCCAATTCGTTGATTTGTGCGCCTTGCAATTGATTGGGGTAGCCCGAACCATCCAGACGTTCGTGGTGTTGTTCGACAATCACCCGAACGGCGTCATGAATGCCGTCAATGCTCTGCACGATGTCTTGCGAAAACTGGGCATGTTCGCGCAAAGCCGAAAATTCGTTTTTATCCAAATCGCCGGTTTTGTTGACCAACTGCTGTGACAGCGCCATTTTGCCGACATCGTGTAAAAATCCGCCAATCGCCAATTGGTTCATTTCGTCTGTGCTGACGTTATAGGCTTTGGCGAAGACCGCCATAAACACGGCCACGCGCATGGAATGCACGTAAGTGTAATTGCTGTGGTCGCGGAGCCCTTTTAAAATGAGTTTGTGCTGGTCGTCTTGGACACACGCGACCAAGGGATTGCAACTGGCAGAAACGGCCTTGCGGTCCAGTGGCGTGTTGTTGGCGACGGCTTTGGCAATATCGTCAAATTGAATCAATGTGTCGTGCAGGGCGGTTCCGATGGGTTTGGGCAGGGCTTTCCAGGACTGTTCCACCCGTTGGCCGACACAGGCGTCAATGCGATTGACCAACTGTTCGATACGAATGGGGCGTTTGAGAAAGTGATCCGCAGCCCCGCTGCCATCACCGGCGATAAAGGGCCCGCTTTGCGTGTCCGACATGATGATAAACGGGATGTGCTTGAGGCTGTTGTCGGTGCACTTGGTGCGGTGAACGCCACCGCCTTGGGTGCGCAGGGTGTGCTCATCAACCAAAACCACGTCCGGATTGTTTTTGCGCATGGCGTCAAGAGCGGCGCGCCCGTTTGTGAAGGGGGACAAGACGTACAACGCCCCCAGCGCCTTACGGATTTTGTTGACCCGCTCCGCTTCGCCGTCGATGACGTAAATGCTCTGACGCGCACCCACTTCAAGAGAAGGGTGGCCGGACACATCAATGGAATTCGCAAATTGCAGGGACTTAATCCTTTAGGCCGTTCAAAAACGAGACGATCCAGCTGAAGCCGTCTTCTGTCATATACAATTTATGTAATATAATTGATTTTTGCGCATGTACATATTGCGTTCACAGCGATTTTCAATAAGCAAAAAAAACCGACTGCGTTTTCACGCAGTCGGCTGAGTTTGTGCTCTTGAGGGAAGGGAAAGGCTCACAGTGAGCCAATCCACAATCTTATACTGACGCGATTGCACTCGTGACGCTGTGACGGTGATCACAGCCGCATTCTCAATTTGGAAAAATTCGCCCGAATGCATATATATGGTGAACAAAACGCATTATGATTTCGTTTAGAAGTCTCAATTATGATGAAGTATCCATCTCCTCGATACAGCGGTTCAGGGAAGCGCGTCCATGAGTGAAGAACACACTGACGATTACAAAAAAATGATGAACCAAAAACGGTTTCTCAATGATATTGAGCAAGGCATTCGCATTGCCAACCGTGAAATCATCCACAAACGAATTCCGGCTTTGAACAAAGATACCGTGTTGGCCTTCGCCGTTGCCATCGCGCGGGCACGGACTCGCTATCTTGAAGCCGCGTTTCGGGCAGCAGCCACGGACAAAGGGGAGCCGTTGGATCAAGGCGAAGTGAACCAACTTCGGTCCCACAGAGAATCCTACGAAGAAACGAAAAAAGCTTTTGAAGCTTTGCGCTATGCCATCGAACAAGGTTATGTCGATGTCGAAATGGTCGATTGAAAGGGTTTTTTTGGGCCCCCATTGTATGGGGCGTGTGGCCTTCAGTCGGCGCATTTGACCCTTCGCTTCGTCTTTGATCGAAACTTTGTTTTGTAAAAGCAACGATAAAACTGCACGCGAAGTTAAATGGGGTGTTCAAGAAATGGTGATTGGATTCTTGGACGCAACGCCTCATGTGAACAGATAAGGTGCCCGTTTCCGGTTCAATCCTCCTCCCCCCTCACATCACCCCTGGATTGGGGACGGGCATAGACACAAAAAAACGCCCCTGCAGAATGGCTCTGCGGGGGCGTTTTATGCCGTACCGCAATTACGTTAATGCAGCGCGACCCGCATCGGTCAGCTTGCAGACAATCCAATCGGGTTTTAAGGGGTTAGAAAACCAAGGTTCCGCCCAGCCTTTTTCGATGCAGCTGTGCACCGTGCGTTCACAGACTTGTTGGCCTTGGGAATCGAACAGGGGCAATTTGCCACCCGCTTGGTTGAGCCCGCGGCTAAGCCAGGCCCGTTGTGCCGTTGAAGGTGCCCCCATGCCTTTGTCTTTCGACTTCGTGTCTTTTCTTGTCACTTTGGCGGTTTCGCTGTGCGCTTGCATGGGCGCAGGCTCCTTAAGATAGGGCTGATTGATCAATCGGTGCCCTATGGTACGTTAAAAGTTGGGTGTTTCACAATAATGACAATTTGGGGCAAGCTGGGGATAACTTATGAAAACGGAAAATAGTCAACGCGCGACGCAACTGGAAGCATTGCAATGGATTTATGTAACGGCGCCAAATCGTGAAGCAGCCTTGGACCTGGCCAGAACCCTTGTCAAAGAACGCCTTGTGGCGTGTGCCAACGTGATGGACGGGGTGCAGTCGGTTTATTGGTGGGAAGGGGGCATTGTCGAAGACGCGGAGGCGGTGGTTGTTTTCAAAACCCAAAAGAGCCTGGTGCCCCAACTCACCCGACGCATTCAAGACTTACACAGTTATGACTGTCCGTGCATCGTGGCCCTGGACATACAAGACGGCAACCCGGACTTTTTAAGGTGGATTGTTCACGAGACTTCGTAACCTAAAATCTACATCTTGATGGTTTTGGTAATTTCGCGGGCGGTTTCGGTGTCTTTGCTATTGTGCGTACCAAAGCCCCGCTCAATGGCTTGTGTCAGGGGTTTGAGCAAATCGATATCTTTGGGCAACGGGGCGTTTCCAGCTTCAAGGATGCGCTGGGTCACGTTGGTCAAAGAGTGGATCAAATCACCCACATGGGCGTAGGGCGTGCCAACCATGCGCCGAGACGAGTCTTCGCTGACATAGTTCAGGCGCTGTAACATTTTGGTGGTGTCTTCGGTCGGTGCACCGCGCTCAAGGGCAGGCAAAATGCGCTCAACCAACCACGTGAGTTGGGTGGCGTGACGTTCGAGTTTTTCCAAATTGACTTTTTTGATGCAGACGTCAATTTCACGTTGGATTTGCTCCACACTCATGGATTTGTCGCCAATGGCCTTGGCGCGCAACGTGTTGGGAACTTGAATGGGGTGGATCTTTTCGCCGCGGTCATGATCCTCGCCGGGTTTGCGACGATCGGGTCCAATATAGCGGCTGGTGACCACAAAGGGTTTGCGCGCATTGACCAACCCTTTGATGCGTTGCAAAATTTGCCCTGCAGACAAGGGTTTTGTGATGATGTCGTCGGCACCCGCCTGAATGATGGCGCGCACATCTTCGGTGGTGGGCGACCACATGGTGGCGATAATCGGTAAAAAGGGGTTGCTGCCGACGGCATGGTGGCGCAAGCCATAAACAAAAGCGTTTAAATTGCCATCTTCGAGTTTGATCTCGGAAATCAACAAGTCGGGCGTGCCGATGCGCAGCTTGGTTTCAATATCAGCAATGCCAGAGCCAATGGTTACATTTCTAAAGCCATTATCAACAAGGATGTTGCGAATAGCCATACGGACAGTTCGATCCGGTTCGATGAGTAAAATATCGACCTTATCAAAGGAAAATTTTTCCATTATGTATCCAACTCGTTGATTTGTTTTTTGCCTTACCAAAAAAACACAAAAATACAGACCACTCTGTGGTGTTCATTGGTATTTCCGATGAATTATAGTAATTCAAATCATGAACTTACACCAGCTAGACATTTGGGTAATTTAGTTACCGCAGAGTGCGTACGGTGGCCAGAGCTTGCGCACCGATCCCTTCACGTCGCCCGGTAAACCCAAGGCCTTCGGTGGTGGTGGCTTTGACCGATACGCGATCCGGCGCAAGGTTCAAGATGTCCGCAATCTTGGCAACCATTGCTTCGCGATGAGGGCCGATTTTAGGGGCTTCACAAATCAACGTGATGTCGACATTGACGATCTCCCCCCCGCGTTCGTGAATGAGGTCGCGAGCATGGGCGACAAAAAGGTGCGAAGCGGCGCCTTTCCATTTTGCCTCCGTCGGCGGAAAGTGCTGTCCAATATCGCCGGCACCGATAGCCCCCAACAGCGCATCGGTGAGGGCGTGGAGCGCCACATCGGCATCTGAATGGCCTTCCAAGCCTTGGCTGTGGGCCACCCCGACGCCGCACAACGTCACCGCTGTTCCGGGGCCAAAACGGTGAACGTCAAAGCCTTGACCGGTGCGAAACTCATAAACGGCAGCCTCATGTGCAGACAATTGGTTATGGGCGCGCATCATGTCCTCTTGGGTGGTGATTTTAAAATTATCTTCATCGCCCGGGGTCAGAACGACGCGGAGCTCTGCCAGTTCAAACAACTGGGCGTCATCGGTGATCTCAGGGGCGTTTTGAACACGACTGAATTCATTGTGTGCAGCTAAAATGTCTTTAAAGTGAAAGCCTTGTGGGGTTTGGGCGCGATAAAGACCGTGCCGGGCCACCGTTTCGACAATTTCACCATCTTGGCCGCGTTTTAACGTGTCGGCGACGGCGACGGCGGGCAGGGCACCTTTATGCGAGGCGAGTGCGTGGATCACGCCGTCGATCAACGCGGTACCGACAAAGGGGCGGGCGGCATCGTGGATCAACACCAGCTCAGGATTTTGTTCCGTCAGGCTTTGCAGGCCCAAGCGCACCGAATCTTGTCGGGTTGCACCGCCGAATACAGGATCAAGCAGGTCCAGACCCTCTACGGCTTGTCCATAAAGGTCTATGTCATCGCTATGAATGACACACTTAACCGCATCGATGGCAGGGTGCGCCAACAGGCGTGAAACCGTGTGGTACAACACCGTGTGTCCGGCCAGGGGCGCGTATTGCTTGGGTAAATCTCCGCCAAAGCGCTGTCCGCGTCCCGCCGCAACCACCAGGGCTACCGTTTTGATCATGGTGTTGAAACCTCAAGCTGAACTCTTTGGCGTTCACCCGAACGCCGATATTGTGCGTAAACTAACACTTAGGTGTTTATTTCCAAACCATTTCGCTTGCATCTGAACGCCATTGAGGCAAACAATGCGACCATGTCTCAAAGCTTGATGTATAACCTGATCGCCATTTTTTCCCTGTTGCCCGCCGCCTTGGTGGTGCACCGCAAGGACGCACAGCCTGATTTTGCCCATTGGACGGCCATCGTTTTGGCTGTTTTGGGCACCGGGACGTGGGCTTTGGCGCTCACGTCGGGCATGTGGCAAGAAAGCCTTGGGGTGGCACTGTGGCTGACCGTTGCGGTGACCATGGCCGTGTTTGCCATGCTGTCTTGGTCAGTCAAAGAGGTTTGGCGTCTGACGCCGCTGATCGCCCCTTATATGATGGGGATCGGAATCTTGGGCTTGCAAGCGCCCACCCGCATGTTCGACACCGGAGCTGCCGATGCCTGGCTGATCTTGCACATCACCGTGTCGGTGGTGACTTATGGGCTGGTGACCATCGCAGCGGTGGCGGCCTTGGCGGCATTTTTGCAAGAACGGGCATTGAAAACCAAGCGCCCGACCACGCTGACGCACAAATTGCCGTCCGTGGCCGATTGTGAATTTCTCACCGTGCGCCTGTTGGGATGGGGGGAAGGGATTTTGGCCTTAGGCCTCGTCACCGGCATGGCGGCCGAATATCAGGCGGTCGGACGGTTGTTGACGTTTAATCACAAGACGGTGTTGAGCGTGCTGACGTTTGTCGTTATTGGCGCTCTGTTGTATGCCCATCATAAAACCGGCATGCGCGGGCGGCGCGCGGCGCGTTTGGTGTTGTTGGCTTACCTGTTGCTGACACTGGGTTATTTGGGGGTCAAGGTCGTCACCGACGTGTTCTTGGCTTAATCGCTTCTTCCCCCATTTTTTTCATATTTTTTAGGCGTCGCCTGTATTTAGGGCAGGAGGCATTCTATGCCTTGCTATTTGCCTGGATTTGCACAATAAATGGGCAGCTTTCCTATTTCTCGGACTTTTAACCCATGCGCTATTCCATAGGCCCCGTTGAACTGAGCAGCAATGTCATGCTGGCACCCATGGCGGGCGTCACCGACATGCCCTATCGACGCCTGGTCAAATCCTTTGGCGTGGGCTTGGTGGTGTCGGAGATGATTGCATCCAAGGCCATGATTTACGCCAATAAAAAGACGCTCCGCATGTCTACGGGGTGCGCCGACGAGTTCCCTATGGCGGTCCAGTTGGCGGGCACCAATCCTGAAGATGTGGCCGAGGCGGCCAAACTGAACGAAGACCGCGGCGCGGCGATTATCGACCTCAACATGGGCTGTCCGGCGAAAAAGGTGGTGAACCATTATTCCGGTTCGGCCCTGATGAAGGACGAACTGCTGGCGGGACGCATTATGGAAGCCGCCGTGAAAGCGGTCAGTCTGCCGGTCACCTTGAAAATGCGCACGGGCTGGGACGACGCCAACCGTAACGCCCCGAATTTGGCGCGCATCGCCCAAGAATGCGGCATTCAGTCGTTGGTGGTTCATGGCCGAACCCGCTGTCAAATGTATCGCGGGCACGCCGATTGGGACTTTATCGGTGAAGTCAAAGACAGTGTCTCCATTCCCGTGACGGGCAATGGCGACATCAACACGTTTGATGATGCCGAAGTGATGTTTCAAAGCTCCCATGCCGACGGCGTGATGATTGGCCGCGGCACCTATGGACGGCCGTGGTTCCCGTCGCAAATCGAGCACTTCCTTAAAACCGGCGAAAGGATGCCCGACCCCAGTTTGGAAGATCAAATGAACATCATCTTGCGCCATTACGACACCATGCTGTCGCACTATGGTAAAGAGCTGGGGATGCGCAATATGCGCAAGCATATTGCGTGGTATTCCAAAGGCTTGCCGGGGTCTGCTGAGTTTCGTTCTGAGGTGTTTACGTGTAATGATCCGTTGGGTGTTCCCGACTTTATTCGCGCTTTTTTCGAACCGTTGATTGAGCTGGGCATTACGCCGGACGCGCAAGCTTCCAACACCAAAAGCAAGGCTGCGTAAATGGGAAAACGCGTTTTTCAGTTTCTGCCGACGCGCTCCACCAACAATGCGTGTTTTGAGCCGGGCGCGATCCTCAACGCCCTGGGAAGCGCCGTTTTGGTGATCGCTGGCGATGACAATTTGCTGTACGCCAACGCCGCCGCCGAGCAATTGTTCGCCCGCAGTCGTTCAAGCCTGTCACACGCCACCATCACCGATTTGCTGCCCAGCGACAGTCCCGTTTTTGAATTGATCGGGCAGGTGCGCGGCGGTATGAGCGCCATCACCGAACACGGTTTGACCTTGGATACCCCCAAAACCGGTTTGCGTTTGGTCAATGTTCAAGCTGCACCGATGATCGAAGTCACGGGTGCGGTGGTGTTGTCTTTTCAAGAACGCGCCATCGCTGATCAAATCGACCATCGTTTGACCCACAGAGAAGCCACCCGTTCGATTGCGGCGATGTCGGCCATGATGGCTCATGAAGTCAAAAACCCGTTATCCGGCATTCGCGGTGCCGCACAGTTGTTGGAAACGAACGCTTCTGAAGCCGATCAAGAACTCACCCAGCTGATCCAGGACGAAGTCGATCGCATCAAGGTTTTGGTGGAGCGCATGGAAGTCTTGTCCGAAAGCGCCCCCATCAAAAGCGGTCCGGTGAACATTCATCAGGTGCTCGACCGGGTTCGGCGCATCGCCGAAAACGGTTTTGGCAAGCATGTGCGTTTTATGGCCGAATACGATCCGTCGCTGCCGCCGGTATCGGGAAATCGCGATCAATTGATCCAGGTGTTTTTGAATCTGATTAAAAATGCCTGTGAAGCGGTGCCTGAAGAGGGCGGCGAAGTGCGCATGAAAACGTCCTACCAACACGGCGTGCGGTTTGCCATGCCGGGCTCCATGAGCCGTGTGCATCTGCCCATGTCGGTGACCATCGAAGACAACGGTCCCGGCATTACACCCGAAATGCATGATCATCTGTTTGACCCGTTTGTCACCACCAAGCCCAAAGGTACCGGATTGGGGTTGGCTTTGGTGGCTAAAATTGTCGGCGACAACGGTGGCGTCATTGATTTTAAAAGCAGGCCCGGTCGCACGGAATTTCGCCTGCTTTTGCCCATGTCTAAAGAACCATTGCCTGCGGAAGAGTTGAACGAGCCCGTCGGTGCCCCTACAAATCAAGGAAACTTTGACGCATGAGTGCTGGCTCCACCATTTTGATCGCCGACGACGATGCCTCCATCCGCACGGTGCTGGAACAAGCCCTGACCCGGGCTGGCTATCGGGTGCGCACCACGTCGAATGCTTCGACGCTGTGGAACTGGGTGTCGGCGGGCGACGGCGATTTGGTCATCACCGATGTGGTTATGCCGGACGAAAATGGTCTCGATCTGGTGCCGCGTATTTTGAAGCTGCGGCCCAACTTGCGCATCATCGTCATGAGCGCGCAAACCACCATCCTTACAGCCGTCAAGGCCGCCGAACGCGGCGCTTTTGAATACCTGCCAAAACCTTTTGATATCAATGAGGTGGTGTCTGTTGTTCGCAGAGGGCTTGAGGCCAGTAAGCCCGCCAAGCCGATGACCCAGCATCCCGATGACGAAGAAGGCTTGCCGTTGATCGGTCGATCCGTGGCGATGCAGGCGATCTATCGCTCGATTGCGCGTTTGATGCGCACGGACTTGTCGGTGATCATCAGCGGCGAGTCCGGTACCGGTAAAGAGCTGGTCGCACGTGCTTTGCATGAGTATGGCGCCCGGCGCAACAAACCGTTTGTGGCCGTCAACATGGCGGCAATCCCGCGCGATTTGATCGAATCAGAGCTGTTCGGTCATGAAAAAGGCGCGTTTACGGGGGCCACCAACCGCAGCGTCGGACGCTTTGAACAGGCCCAAGGCGGGACGTTGTTCTTGGATGAAATCGGCGATATGCCATTGGAAGCGCAAACGCGGCTGTTGCGGGTGCTGCAAGAAGGCGAATACACGACGGTCGGCGGGCGCACACCGATCAAAACCAACGTGCGCATCATTGCCGCCACCCACCGCGATTTAAAACAGCTCATTCGCCAAGGTATTTTCCGCGAAGATCTGTATTTCCGCTTGAACGTTGCCCCGGTTCGCTTGCCGGCCTTGCGCGAACGCGTTGAGGACGTGCCTGAGTTGATCCGCCATTTTCTCGCCCAAGCGGCGTCGGAAGGGTTGCCGTGGAAAACCATCGCCCCCAAAGCGATGGAGCGCTTAAAGCGCCACACCTGGCCCGGCAACGTGCGCGAACTGGAAAACATGGTCAAACGCTTGGCCGCGCTGTGTGCGGAAGAAGAGGTGAGCTTAGAGACCATCGACCTGGAATTGGCGGAAGCGCCTCCCAGCACGCCCGACCACGACGAAGGTGGTTTGTCGCAGTCGGTTGAGCGCCACGTGAAAGCCTATTTTGATGCTCACGGCGACAGTCTGCCATCTCCGGGGCTTTATGATCGCATTCTGCGCGAGGTGGAGCGTCCGTTGTTGCAGTTGACGTTGGATGCGACACGTGGCAACCAGGTTCGTGCCGCAGATGTTTTGGGCTTAAATCGCAATACGTTGCGCAAAAAAATTCGTGATTTGGATATTCCCGTTGTGCGGGGCGTGACAAAATAATGTTGATGAATTGACGCTCAGGTGTTGAAAGAGCTTTTATGAACAAGCCACCTTCAACTCAATCCTACCCTGCCGACAAAAGTTGGCGCGACAAGCTCTCGCGCGTGTTGGTCAGCCGTCGTTTGGCGTTTGTGCTGGCGAGTTGCGCCATCGGCTTGGGCATTGCGACGTTTGGACTGTTGACGGGCACGTCGAGCGGCACCGGCACCCCTGATCCCGTCACACTTCAGATCCTGTTGGCCGCGGATTTGGTTATTTTCTTGCTGTTGGCACTGGTGATTGCGCATCGATTGGTGCGGATGTGGGTGCAGCGTCGGGAAGGCATGGCGGGTGCCGCGTTGCATGTGCGTTTGGTGGTGATGTTTTCCCTGCTGGCGGTGACGCCGGCCATTTTGGTGACGATCTTCGCCGCGCTGTTTTTGAATTTCGGCTTCAACGCGTGGTTCAGCGAACGGGTGCGCACCGCCGTTGATGCTTCGCAAGCCGTGGCCAGTGCGTATTTTGACGAACACATTCAAAATATTCGCGCTGACGTGTTGGCCATGGCCAATGACCTGAACCGCGATCAGGCGGTCCTTTCGGCCAATTCCCGTTTGTTGGAACGGGCGTTATCCAAACATGCAATCGAGCGCAACTTGACCGAAGCCACTGTTTTGGATGGCAGCGGGCAAATCATGGCGCGATCAGAATATTCCATTTTATCGTTGGAAATCGGCCGCATGCCGCCAGGGGCGCTGGAACGCGCGGATCGGGGCGAATTGGTGATCCTCACAGCGCCCAACGCCGACCAAGTCCGCGCCCTGGTGCGATTGGAACGTTATATCAGCGCTTATTTGCTGGTGGGGCGCTTTGTCGACGCCAAGGTGCTGAGCAATATGGAAAGCGTGCGCACGGCGTCACAGACCTATCTGCGTCTGGAAGAAAGCAGCGGTAAAATCCAGGTCAGCTTTGTCGCCATTTTTGCCCTGGTTTCTCTGCTGTTGTTGTTGGCAGCGGTGTGGATCGGAATGACCTTGGCCAACCAAATGGCGCGACCCATTTCCAATTTGATTGAGGCCGCAGACCGGGTTTCATCGGGGGATCTGGAACACCGTGTGCCGATTGACGACACCATTGGTGAAATCGGTTCCTTGTCATTGGCCTTCAACGCCATGACCAGTCAGCTTGAGGCGCAGCAAGAGGGCTTGATGCAGATGAACCGAACCTTGGATGAACGCCGTCGGTTTACCGAAACGGTGTTGTCGGGGGTGTCTGCGGGGGTTGTCGGTTTGGATACGGATGGCCGCATCAACCTGCCCAATCGCACAGCCAGTATGTTGTTGGGCACGGATTTGCAAGAGGCCTGTGGCTTGCACCTGGCTCAGGTGGCTCCGGAAATGGCTGAAGTTGTGGCGCTTGCCATGGATCACCCCGAACGCATTGCGCAATCGGAAGTGACCATCACCCGCGACGGCCACGCCCGCGCCTTGATCGTTTCGGTCGCCGCCGAGCAGTTGGAAGGCGCTGTGTTTGGCTATGTTTTGACCTTTGACGACATTACGGAACTGCAATCGGCACAACGCAAAGCCGCTTGGTCCGGGGTGGCGCGGCGCATCGCTCATGAAATCAAAAATCCGCTGACCCCCATCCAGTTGGCGGCGGAACGCCTGAAACGCAAATACTTGAAGCAAATTGTCGACGATCCGGAAACGTTTGTAACCTGCACCGACACCATCATTCGCCAAGTTGAAGATTTGGGCCGTATGGTTGATGAGTTTTCATCCTTTTCGCGCATGCCTCAGGCCGTGCTGAAGCCGGAAAATCTGTCGGAGCTGTGCCGCCAAACTCTGTTTTTGGAACGGAACCGCTCTCAAAGCATACAGCTGGAAGACGAACTGCCTGAACACGACGTCAAGATCGAGTGTGATGCGCAGCAAATATCTCGGGTTTTGACCAATGTCTTGAAAAACGCTTCCGAGTCGGTGAGCGAACGCATGGAAAATGAGGGCGAGCAGGCCCAACCCGGAGCCATAAAGTTTGTTTTGTCGCAACAAAACACCCTGCAAGGATTTCGTACGACCATTGTCGTGGAAGACAACGGAACCGGGCTTCCCGAGACGGATTTGGTGCGCTTGACGGAACCTTACGTGACCACGCGCGCCAAGGGCACGGGTTTGGGGCTCGCGATTGTGAAGAAAATCATGGAAGATCATGGCGGTGATCTGATACTTGAAAACAGACCAGAAGGCGGGGCGCGGGTCATCTTGACGCTGCCGCCACAAGATACGCTAAACGCTAACGACCCTCAAAACACACAGGGCGTTGACACCAAACAAGCCGACGACACTGTCGCGCAAGCTGGCGAGTAGGGGCATCATGGGCCAGGACATTCTCATTGTTGACGATGAAGCGGATATCCGCTCTTTGGTCGCTGGAATTTTGGAAGATGAAGGCTTCAAACCGCGCGAAGCCGGTTCCGATGCGCAAGCGTTCGAGATGATCGAAACGCGCCGCCCCAGCCTGATCTTGCTCGACATTTGGCTGCAAGGCAGTCAAATGGACGGCCTGCAAATCCTGGCGGCTGTAAAAAAACGCCACCCCAATCTGCCGGTGGTGATGATGAGCGGTCACGGCACCATCGAAACCGCCGTGAAAGCGTTGAAAGACGGCGCCTATGACTTCATCGAAAAGCCGTTTAAATCGGATCGCATGATCATGGTGGTGCGCCGCGCCATCGAAGCGGCCCGTTTGCGACGTGAAAACGAAGAATTGCGGCTGCGCACCGATGCCGACGACACCTTGGTCGGCACGTCTTCGGCCATTTCCCATGTGCGTCAAGCCATCGAACGGGTGGCTCCGGCCAATTCGCGGGTGCTGATTTCGGGACCCAGCGGATGCGGCAAAGAGGTTGTGGCGCGTATGCTACATGACCGATCCGCGCGTGCGGCGGCGCCGTTTGTGGTGGTCAACTGCGCCACCATGGAACCGGGACGTCTGGAAATTGAACTGTTCGGCACCGAAACGCCGGCGGAAGACAATGAAGGCGGGCGCAAGGTGGGCTATTTTGAAGCCGCGCACATGGGCACGCTGTTTCTCGATGAAGTGACCGATATGCCCTTGGAAACCCAGGGGAAGATTGTTCGCGTGCTGCAAGAACAAATTTTCGAGCGGGTCGGCGGCACCACCAAAGTCGAGGTCGACGTGCGGGTTGTCGCCAGCGCGACGCGTTCCATTCAAGACGAAATCAGCGCCGGACACTTTCGCGAAGATTTGTATTATCGCTTGTCCGTTGTGCCCATACAGGTGCCGCCGCTGAAGGCGCGCCGCGAAGACATTCCGATGCTGGCCGCGCACTTTATCGGCCAGGCGTCGCGTCGTTCGGGGCAGCCGCGCCGCGTGCTGTCCGAAGACGCCATCGCCGCGTTGCAGGCCCATGACTGGCCGGGCAATGTGCGGGAATTGAAAAACATCATCGAACGGTTGCTGATTATGGCACCGGGCGGCACCAACGATCCGATCCGGGCAGAAAGCTTACCCAGCGAAGTGCTGTCCGGTTCTCTGGCCGCTGCGGGGGTGAATGGCGGTAGTGAAGTGATGGGCTTGGCGCTGAAACAAGCCCGTGAAACCTTTGAACGCGATTATTTGCACGCCCAAATCACCCGATTTGACGGTAATATCTCGCGCACGGCCGAATTTGTCGGTATGGAACGGTCTGCCCTGCATCGAAAACTGAAGTCCTTAGGGCTTGGCGGTGAGGATGGGGCGAAGAAAGTTGAATGAGCGAACGGTGAGCGTTCAGCGGAACGCTGATCAATGGCTTAAACGAGTCGAAAGGTTCTTGGCATGAAAGTTGTCGTCTGCGGCGCTGGGCAGGTGGGGTTCCACATTGCACAGCATTTATCGCGTGAAAACAATGACGTCACCGTGATTGATCAGTCACCGGAACTGGTGCGGCGGATTTCCGACACCTTGGATGTACAAGGGGTGATCGGTCACGCTTCGCGTCCCGATATTTTGGAACGGGCCGGAACCGCGGACGCGGATATGATCATCGCCGTGACCGCCGCCGACGAAGCCAATATGGTGGCGTGTCAGGTGGCGCATTCGTTGTTTGGCGTGCCGACCAAGATCGCGCGCATCCGCGCTCAGGCTTATTTGCAACCCATGTGGGCCAATTTGTTTTCCCGCGAACACATGCCCATTGATGTGATCATTTCCCCGGAAATTGAGGTCGCGCGCGCCATTCAACGCCGTTTGACGGTTCCAGGTGCGTTTGAAATGATCCCCTTGGTCGATCATAAGGTCAAGCTGTTGGGGGTGCGCTGTGGAGCAGCTTGTCCTTTGCTCAACACGCCTTTGCGTCAAATCACCCAGCTGTTTCCGGACCTGTCCATCACCGTCATCGGTTTGGTTCGAGACGGCGAATTTGTCCTGCCCGATGCCGACAGCCAGATGATGCCGGGCGACAGCGTGTATTTTGTCGTCGATGCGGAAAAACAAGACCGCGCCATGGCGGCATTTGGCCATGATGAGCAAGAAGCCCGCCGTTTGGTCATCTTTGGTGGCGGCAATATCGGTTTGTTTTTGGCCGAAGAGTTGGAAGCCTCCGACAACCATTACAACGTCAGGCTTATCGAATGGAGCCCGGAACGGGCCAGTCTGTGTGCCAGTCGCTTGAAAAAGACCATGGTTATTCAAGGCGATGCGCTGGACAAACAAATTATGGAAGAAGCCAACGTGGCGATGACGGAAACCGTGATCGCGGTGACCAACGATGACGAGATTAACATTTTGTCGTCACTGTTGGCCAAGCGCGAAGGGGCCAAGCGCGCCATCACATTGATCAACAAGGGCGAATACGAAACCTTGATCGGGTCGTTGGGTATTGATGTGGTGGTTGACCCGCGCAACATCACCGTTTCGACGATCATCCAGCATGTGCGCCGGGGGCGTATTCATTCGGTCCACACGCTGGGCGAAGGTTTTGGCGAATTGATTGAAGCCGAAGCGTTGGAAACATCGCCGATGGTCGGCAAACCGCTGAAAGAAGCTGACCTGCCGGCAGGTATGGTGATTGGTGCCGTGGTGCGCGACGATGTGGTCATCAGCCCGCGCGGCAATACGGTCATTCGCGCCAAGGACCGGGTGGTGGTGTTTGCCGCAAGCGATATCATTTCCCAGGTTGAAAAAATGTTCTCCGTCCAGCTTGAGTATTTCTAAATGGCAACGTCTTACGTTAATGGGCGTTATGTCCTGCATGGCAATGCCTTTGTGCACATCGAAGATCGGGGTTTTCAATTTGGCGACGCCATCTATGAAGTGTTTGCCGTTCAAGGTGGAACCCTCATCGACGAAGAGGGCCATTTAGATCGCATGGAGCGGTCTTTGGCCGAGCTGGCTATTCCCGAACCCATGAGTCGTGCGGCCCTGAAAGTGGTCATGCGTCATCTTTTGCGCCTCAATAAGATCACCTATGGCGGGCTTTATCTGCAAATCACCCGGGGAGTTGCCAAACGCGACTTCACCGCGCCGGTTGGCATTGAACCGACCGTCGTGATGACCGCCAAACGTCTCAAACCGTTTAACATCCAAGCCGCACTTCAAGGCATCAAAGTGATCACCACGCCAGATCTGCGCTGGAAACGCTGCGATATCAAAACCGTACAACTGGCGGCCGGGGTGATGAGCAAAACCGCTGCGCACCTTCAAGGGGCAGGGGAAGCGTGGCTGGTGGATGAAACGGATCACGTCACCGAAGGATCGGGTTCGAACGCTTGGATCGTCAGTGCAGACGGATTGCTGATCACGCGTCACGCCGACACGGCGATTTTGGGGGGCATCACCCGCCAAACGATCTTGAAACTGGCCGCGCAAAACGGCTTGAAGGTGGTCGAGCGGGCGTTCAGCGTGACTGAGGCCAAAGCGGCACGTGAAGCCTTCACCACGTCGTCGACCTTGATGGTGCGCCCGGTGGTTCAGATTGACGACATACCGATAGGCGAAGGCGCGTGTGGACCGTTTTGTCAGCAGCTTATTGAATGGTATGGGGCCTATTTGCAACAAGGCTCTCCATTATGAATGCCCCGGCCTTTGCCCATCCCAAGGCCATCATCTTTGACTGGGACAACACCTTGGTCGACAGTTGGGTGGTCATTCAAGATGCCCTGAACACAACGTTTCGCCAATTTGATGTGCCCGAATGGACCTTTGAGGAAACCAAAACGCGGGTGGCGAAATCCATGCGCGACAGCTTTCCCGAAATTTTCGGCGATCAGTGGGAAGCGGCGGGCAAGGCCTTTTACGCTCATTTTGAATCCATCCATCTTGAGCGTCTAACGCCCTTATTGGGGGCCGCAGAAATGCTTGCTCAACTGGACGCTCGAGGCATCTATCTGGGGGTCGTCAGCAACAAGACCGGCAATCTTTTGCGCGCCGAGGCGCAACAGCTGGGCTGGGACCGGCATTTTGGCCAGATCATTGGGGCCATGGATGCGCCCCGCGACAAACCTGCTGCCGATCCGGTTTTTATGGCTTTGGACGGCAGCCAAGTCGCGCCGGGAGCCGACGTTTGGTTTGTCGGCGATGCCAGGGTCGATCTGGAATGCGCGCTCAATTCAGGGTGTACACCCGTATTGATTCGCCCAGAAGCGCCTCTGCCGGGTGAGTTTGAAGGGGCCTTGCCCGCATTATATTTCGATGCACCACAAGGGCTTTCCAATTTCGTCAAGAACCTGTAATGTCAGGGTTCCATCTGGGGGGGCCTTCATAGTGGGGCGATAAAAAGGGGAAACAATCCTCTCGCTTCTTCTCCGCATATTTGGCCTACATGGAAAAAAAATAATGGCTCTGATTCCGTTTCCGGCGGGTCTTGGCTGATAATGTTGTAAGTAAGGAAGCAACCATGGCTTCGGAAAAATCACAAAACGTTCAAGACGTGTTTCTCAATCACATTCGCAAACAAAAAACACCCATCACCGTCTTTTTGGTGAACGGCGTTAAGCTTCAGGGCATCGCGACGTGGTTTGATAACTTCTCGGTGCTGTTGCGCCGCGATGGGCACACCCAGCTTGTTTACAAGCACGCGATCTCGACCATTATGCCGTCACAGCCCATCCAGCTGTTCGAGCCGGAAACGGCAGACGACGTAGAGGAATGACATACTTTGTCATCTGATACGTCTGACGATGGTCCCGTCGATTTAGGTGAAGAGGAAAACTCTGAGCCCAATCGGGATATCGGCAAAGTCGGCGAGGAAGAGCATCCGCAACGCCCTGGAGGGGAGGAGCGTTCTCTGCGCGAAGACTCACGCCCAAGCGACGGCATTTTGCATGACGTCGACGGTTTTGCGCGCGGTGAACGCTGCCTGGTCATCCACCCCCATCTGAAAAAGACTTCGCGCAAAGAAGGCGGGGCCTCTGTGCGCGGCCCCGAAGCGCGCCTGGATGAAATCGTTGGCTTGTCCGAAGCCATTGAGCTGGACATCGTTGAGACGCAAATCGTCTCCGTCACCGATCTCAAGCCGGGATCATATTTCGGTAAGGGGACCGTTGAGCGCTTAGACGCCATCATCAAGAGCCGTGACGTCGGTGTGGTGGTGATCGATGCGCAGCTTAGCCCTGTGCAGCAGCGTAACTTGGAACGCGCCTGGGAAGCCAAAGTGCTGGACCGCACCGGCATCATCTTGGAAATTTTCGGCGAACGCGCGCGCACCAAGGAAGGGCGTTTGCAAGTTGAACTGGCACACCAATCGTATCAACGCTCTCGGCTGGTTCGGTCTTGGACCCACTTGGAACGCCAACGCGGCGGCGCCGGGTTTATGGGGGGACCGGGTGAAAGCCAGATCGAAGTCGACAGACGGTTGATTGATCAGCGCATCACCAAGCTCAAAAAACAGCTGGTGGAGGTCAAACGCACTCGCGAATTGCACAGAGAAGCGCGCCGCAAGGTGCCATATCCCATTGTCGCGCTGGTGGGCTACACCAACGCGGGCAAATCGACTTTGTTCAATCGCTTGACCCATTCCGACGTGTTCGTCAAAGACCAGTTGTTTGCCACCTTGGACCCGACCATGCGGGGCCTTGAGTTGCCGTCAGGGACCAACATTATCCTGTCCGACACGGTGGGTTTCATTTCCAACTTGCCCCATGAACTGGTCGAAGCGTTTCATGCCACCTTGGAAGAGGTGTTGGAAGCGGAAATCATCGTCCATGTGCGCGATATTTCCCATCCCGACAGTGAAGCGCAAAAAGCCGATGTGGAAAGCGTTCTCAAGGGCCTTGGCGTGGATGATGAACGGGTCGGCAGCGCGATGATTGAAGTGCGCAACAAATGCGACGTTCTCAGCCCAGACGACTATGAACTGCAGTCCAACATCGCCAAACGCGCCGATCCACCGGTGGTGTTGATGTCGGCGGTGAGCGGGGAGGGGCTTGAGACGTTCTTGGCCCTCATCGAAGAACGGCTTTCAAGTTCTCATGAAACCATCACCGTGTGCCTATCGCCCACGGAAGGCAAACTGATGTCTTGGATGTATACCAACGGCGAAGTTCTTGAGCGCACCGACGCCGATGACGGCGTGCATTTAACGGTGCGGTTCGAACCCAGCAATGCGCGACGCTTTGAACAAATGAAGCGCTAAGGGGTTTTCCCGCTTCCAAACGCCTTTCCCAAATATAATTCCACACGGTTGCGCGCTCAGGGCGCTGCAACCTGACCCTTTGCGAGTCGATGTCTGAGAAATATCTGTTTTTGTTTGATTTAACTGTTGACAAGTGGGTGGCTACTAGTAGATAATGGACGACTTAAGTTGAATGCCGCAGGTGTATCGTGCGTGTCTGGAAGCGTGTTCTGGGTCGTGTGTTGCGTCGAGCGGTTCCCAGAATGGGCGGAAGGGAAGAGCAATGGCCACCACGGAAGCACAGCGCAAATGGCGCGAAAAAAATCGCTTCGTTAAATCACAGCTGAATGTCATGGCGCGTAAAATCACCCATGACGGTCTTAAGGAAATTTCGGAAGTCTTTGGACTGCACGGCAAGGCGGAAGCCGTTGCCTTTTGCGCCTACATCGTGCGCGCGATGCGGCAAAAGGGCGAACGAGACGCGGCGACGTTTTTATACCTGGATGCCTTGAAGGCCGGCTTTAAGCGCGACCGCGATACCTATTCGCCCTAAAAAACAGGGCCTTAAAAGCTGGTATATGTGATTCATGGCTTGTACATCGGCTCATGATGTCGAAATATGGTGCCCATGAACACTTTGTTGCAAGACGTTGAAAATCTCATGCGGGACGTGGCGGAACAAGAAGTTCTGTCGCGTTTTGGGCGTCTTGAACGCACCGACATCCAAGCCAAACGCGGCCCCGGCGACATCGTCACAAAAGCCGATTTGGAAGCTGAAAACCGTCTGATCGAAGGTTTAAGCAAACTCTTGCCCGAAAGCACCACGGTCGGCGAAGAAGAATGCTTTCACAACCCAGACCTCCTTCAACGCCTCAGTTCCGGCCAACCCGTATGGGTCATTGATCCTCTCGATGGAACCGGGAACTTCGCCGCCAACAAGCCCTGTTTTGCGATGATCTGCGCGTTGATTGAAAACGGGCAGACGCAAATGGGCTGGATTCTCGATCCCGTTGCGGGGGTGTGCGCGCAGGTCCAAAGGGGCCGCGGTGTGTATATCGGTGGCCAACGCCTCACCATCACGCCGCCTGACGACTTAGAACACATGACCGGGTCGTTGGGCGATGGCACACGCAAAAAAATCAAAGCGCTGAAAGAAGCCGGAGAACCAGGACTGCCCCTGCATCTGGTGCGCTATCACTGCTGCGGGCGGGAATACTTGGATTTACTGGTGGGCAAGATCCATTTTGCCCACTACGGTGGGGCCTTGATGCCGTGGGATCACGCTGCCGGCACCTTGATGATTGAAGAAGCCGCAGGCTATGCCCGGCTTCGCAAGGACAAAAGCCTTTACATTTCGGGCCGTTATGGCCAAGGGGATCAGTTGTTACTTGCCCCCAATGAACATACCTTCGATGCGCTGGGTAAGGTTCTGTCAAACGTTTGAAAACGGAGCATTTAAAATGAAAACGGCATTTCTGGGTCTTGGCGTCATGGGTTATCACATGGCGGGCTATCTGCAAAAAGCAGGTTACGAAACCACGGTCTATAACCGCACGGCGCAAAAAGCGGTTGCCTGGGTAGCCGAGTTTGGCGGAACAAGCGCCGACACCCCCGCCAAAGCCGCCCACGATGCCGACATCGTGTTTGCCTGTGTGGGCAACGACAATGATTTGCGCGCTGTCGTGTTGGGTGAAAATGGCGCGTTTTCCGGCATGAAGGCCGGGGCCATTTTCGTCGACAACACCACCGCATCCGCAATTGTTGCCCGCGAATTGTATGCCCTGGGCAATGAGCACGGGTTTCATTTTATCGATGCGCCGGTTTCGGGCGGCGAAGCGGGGGCTAAAAATGGCGCTCTCACGGTGATGTGTGGTGGCGATGCAGCCGCCTTTCAAAAGGCTCAGCCCGCCATTGACACGTTTGCCCGCGCCGTCACCTTGATGGGACCCAGCGGCAGCGGCCAGCTCACCAAAATGGTCAACCAGGTGTGCATCGCGGGGATGTTGCAGGGCTTGTCGGAAGCGCTCAACTTTTCCGAACGCGCCGGGCTGGACAGCAAACTGGTGCTCGACGTGATTTCCAAAGGCGCGGCGCAGTCGTGGCAGATGGAAAACCGCGGCACCACCATGGTCGATAATAAATTCGATTTCGGCTTCGCCGTCGATTGGATGCGCAAAGATTTGGGCATCGTTCTGGCGGAAGCCGAACAAAACGGCGCGCAAATGCCGGTAACGGCCTTGGTCGACCAGTTTTACAAAGACGTTCAGGCCATGGACGGTGGGGCTGGCAAACGCTGGGATACCTCGAGCCTCATCAAACGCTTGCGCCGCGAAGACTAAGTGCTCTCCGTTTGGTAACGTTACGCAAAAATCCATATTTTGCATTGCACTGAGAGCGATGCTGTATTGCAAAAAACAGTCATTCCAATGGCAATTTTGTACTGTTAAACAGGTGCCTTATGTCCGACGGGTGTCGTCAGGCCAGAATAGGTGCGTGTTATGTTCTTGCAAAACCTCCCCATAAATAAAAAGTTGATGTTGATTGTCGCTTTGGTCGCAGTGGGTATGATGGTGATTTTTTCCATCAGCCTGTACGCGCTGCGCAGTGAAATGATGGACAGTCGCCAGCAGAAAACCAAAAGTATTGTCGAAACCACCCTGTCTGTCATTGCTCATTTTGAGGCGATGTCCCATAGCGGGCAACTCACAAAGGCCGAAGCACAAGAAAAAGCGAAGTTGGCAGTCGCTGACTTGCGTTATGACGATGGCAACTACGTTTGGATCAATGATCTTGATGTTATTATGGTCATGCACCCGTTAAAACCCGCCCTCAACGGGAAAGACCTGTCGGACATCAAAGATCCCAACGGATTTGCCTTGTTCACAGCGTTTGCCGATACGGTGCGCAACAAGGGTGCTGGATTTGTGCCATACATGTGGGCCAAGCCGGGCTTTGATAAGCCTCAACCCAAAATTTCATACGTTGGCGGATTCACCCCGTGGGAATGGGTTGTGGGTACGGGTGTGTATATCGATGATGTGAATACGGCATTTTACAATCAGGCGATGGTTTTTGCGGTTGTGTTTGCGGTTGTGTTGAGCTTGGTGGTGGCGTTTGCCATTGCCATAGGTCGGGGCATATCCGGTCCCGTGAATGCTTTGTCTGTGACCATGCGGGAACTATCAGGTGGGAATAAGAGCCACGACATTCCAGGGCTTGAGCGTGGTGACGAAGTCGGTGGCATGGCCCAAGCCGTCAACATCTTCAAACAAGAAATGATCCGTGCAGAAGCCCTTGATGAGCAACACAAAGAAGTTGAACGTGCCCAGAAACAGCGGGCCGAACGCATTGCCGCGTTGACGCAAAAATTTGATCAAGATGCGGCGGCTATGATCCAAACCGTCTCTTCTGCGGCGACGGAGCTTCAATCGTCGTCTCAGTCCATGAGCGGCACGGCAGAGCAAACCATGAGACTGTCAACCAGCGTCGCCAGTGCGTCCGAACAAGCGTCCGCCAATGTGCAAACTGTGGCCAGTGCGGCGGAAGAACTGTCGGCATCGATTTCGGAAATTTCACGTCAAGTGTCGCAGTCCTCGCAAATTGCGGGAACGGCCGTGTCCGAAGTCCAGGGGGCCAACACCAAAGTCCAAGGATTGGCCGAGGCCGCCAACAAGATTGGTGCCGTGGTGGCCTTAATCACCGACATCGCGGATCAGACCAACCTGCTGGCCCTGAACGCAACCATCGAAGCGGCCCGCGCGGGCGAAGCGGGCAAGGGCTTTGCGGTGGTGGCCTCCGAAGTGAAGAACCTCGCCAACCAAACGGCCAAAGCAACGGAAGAAATTTCCAGCCACATCAGCGGCATCCAAAGCGCCACACAAGATGCGGTTCACGCCATTGGGTCCATTGGCGGTATTATGAACCAAATCAATGAGATATCATCAACCATTGCTGCGGCGGTTGAAGAGCAGGGCGCGGCCACTTCGGAAATTGCCCGCAACGTTGAACAAGCGGCGATTGGCACCAAGGAGGTGACGACCAACACTGTCAAAGTCACCCACGGGGCCAGCGAAACCGGCCATGCAGCGGGTGAAGTTTTGGCGGCATCCAAAGAATTGTCCAAGCAATCCGAAATGCTCCGCGCCACCGTGGATACGTTCCTCAACGACGTTCGGTCAGCTTAGAACCTCAACCTCCATCATAAAAAAGCGGGCGGCAGACGCGAAGGTCTTCCGCCCGTATTTTTTGCAGTTCAGTATGAGCAGTTATTCGATGATGAACACCGCGCGGGGACGGGGGCTTTTGATGTCTTTGACGTCCCACACCAGCCACATGAAGCGCGGATCTTTGGGGTCTTTCTTTTTTGACGTGGCGTTGTCGCTTTTGACGGGCAGGTCAGTTTTAACGCGGATTTGACCTTGCATGTTCAGGCCCATATCCCAAAGCCGCTGGCGGTTGTCTGCCGAAATGGATTTGCCTTCGAGCACAATGTAGCCAGAATTTTCAACGTATTTTAGCTGTAAAATCAATTCGTTGCGACGAATGAAGGTCATGGTTTTGTTTTTTAAGAGATCGCCCGCGATTTCCCATTTCAGCTTGAAATGGCCTTGTTTGTAGTACTGGAATTCTTTGGTGGCGGTGTCGCGTTTGAAATCGCGCTCGATCACGGCGATTTTTTCTTTTTCTTCCGCGGGTGAAATCTTGCCATCTTTGAGGCCCTGATAGAGCGTCAAATCGGCCAAGTAGCCGTCGAACTTCACGGAATAATAACCAGCCTTGTCGAGCTCGATTTCCGCATCGAACCGCGCCGGCAGATAACACGACGCCAACAGCGCGCCCATTAGCCCTAAGCCTAAAAACTTAACCAGAACGGATTTGAGTTTCATTGGTCTTTTGGTCCTTTGTCTGCGTTTTGGCTATCTGCGTTTTGGGCGGTCTTCGCTTCGTCCCACAGGCGGTCCAGTTCATCCAAGGCGGTGCCTTCGACGGTTTGACCTTGGGCCCACAGGCTCTGTTCAATATAACCAAAACGGTTTTCGAAGCGGCCATTGGCGCGCCCCAGCGCCACTTCGGAATCCACACCCAACTTGCGCGCCAAGTTGACGCAGGTAAACAGCAAATCGCCAATTTCGTGTTCGATGGCGCGTTCATCATGGGTTGTGATTTCAGCTTCAAGCTCGGCCACTTCTTCGCGAAATTTGTCGAACACGGGGGCCACGCCGGGCCAGTCAAAGCCCACTCGTGCGGCGCGTTTTTGCAGCTTGTGGGCGCGCATCAAGGCCGGGAAGCCTCGGCTGACATCGGCCAGAGCTCCGGTGGGCTGATCGACATTTGCGCCTTTTGCCTTGGTTTTGCGCTCATCAGCCTTCAGCGCTTCCCAATTGTCCACTTGGGCCTGGGCGTCATCGATGCCCACTTGGGTGCCGAACACATGGGGGTGGCGACGGATCATCTTTTCGGTAATCGTAGCGGCGATGGCGTGAAAGTCGAACGCGCCTTGTTCCTTGGCCATCTGGGCGTAAAACACCACCTGGAACAGCAAATCGCCCAGTTCGTCCTTCAAATGGTCCATGTCGCCGTGTTCGATGGCATCGGCGACTTCATAGGCTTCTTCGATGGTGTGGGGTGCAATGGTGGCGAAGGTCTGCTCCAAATCCCACGGGCACCCGCCATCGGGCGAGCGCAACCGCGCCATCAGGTCCAGAAGACCGTCTAAGTCGTTTTTGGGGAGGGGGGTAGATTTGCTCATGCGTCGATTATCCCGAGAGGCCTTGGCAGACACAAGACATTTCGCCTTAAACTTTCAAAACCTTGCCATATTCGTCTAAAGCCGCCTGATAGCGCCCGTGTTCGCTGGAAAACTCTGGTTTATCGCAGGTGAAGTCCACGAATTTCTGCAACACTATCGATTGTTTTGCGGCAAAATCCACCACATCAACGGTCCCTAAGCGTGTCAGAAGGGGGAAGAAGCTCACCACCACATGACCGCCTTGGGGGCGCAGCGCCATTTTATCGATGTCTTGGCGCAAGGCGGGCAGGCCTGCCATCATGAATTCGCCAAATGGGCGCAAAATGGCGGCATCAGCCTCTAACTGGCGACGTTCCGCGATGAATTGGGTCCGCTCCGTAATGACTTTATCGGCGTAAACGACCGGGGCTTCGGTTGAGATGTCACACTCCCATCCGGCCTTGGGAATCAACAGATCGGTTTGATCGTCTTCGGCGCGGCTGCCCGACAGTGGCATGGTGCGGCACCGTTGCGGCTTGGTTTCGTGAACCGCGCACAGGCCATCGGGCAGCAACGCCGGGCAGGGCGTATGCAGCGGCAGGTAGGACAGGGCGGTGATCCGCACAGCGATCGGCTTCTTTTTAGACGTTTTGGTCAAAAGGCCATATTTGGCGGTGATCTCAAACGACTTACCGCCGGGACGCACGGGCGTGAACAGCAAAAATAGCGGCAACAGATCGGCGTGGCGGATGGCGTCGTCCAGGCCCAGCGGCAACCACCCCTGACAGCATTTGCCACAACCGATACAGTTAAAATGCCGATCCACGGCGTCCCCTCATTCAGTCTAGGCCATCAACGGCAATATCAGGCGCCACAACACTTTTTGAACTTTTTGCCGGAACCACAGGGGCAGGGATCATTGCGCCCGACCTTGTCGACCCGGCGCGGCTCCAAGTTGGGATTGATTTTGCCGTCCAAGTAGACCCAGCGGCCGTTTTCGCGGATAAAATCGGCGCGTTCTCGGTGCGCATGCAATTGTCCGGCTTCGTTAAAGCGCGCCGTAAAGGTCACGGTGCCCACCTCGTCGTCCGCGCCGCCACCGGTGGTTTCGGTGATTTCCAGACCAACCCATTCGGTGTCCACCGATTGCGCCTTGGCGGCGGCTTTGTTGTAGCTGCTCTGCGCAGACTTGGCGTGGGTGTTGGCAACGTGATCAAAATCATCTTTGACGTGCGCCGTATAACGCGAGCGCATCAAAGCCTCCGCGGTCAGAGCCGTGCTGGGGTCAGCCAAGATCGGCCCACAACACTCATCAAAATCTTTACCGGAATTACACGGGCACGCAGTCATGGCAGGTACTTTCTTTAAAGGGGGTGTTTGAGAATCAATTGGGTGATGGCGACAATTTAACCGCTGCCGCTCCAATTTGAAATCACTGTGTTGAGGAATGCATTCGGTAGTTTTCACAGAAGCTTGGAAGAATGGGGGGGGGCCACGTAATCGTAGCGCGCAGTCACATACGAATATTCCCGTTAATCGCATAATGTATATTATGGAAAATCGGCTTAAGATTTTCATTTCAAAGGCTTGGCGCGCTTTCACACACCATCTAGTGATCTTCGCCCCCACACCTACGTAAGCCCGTAGGTTGACGGCATTGGTCATACAATGCCCATTTCTCCCCTATGGCACTGGAAACTTTCATGGTTGCGTTACCCCCACCCGACAAAATCGGCATGGCAAACTACCTTGAAAAGCTCGCTCATACTTTGCGCTTTCAAGCCGAAAATGACGCGAAAAGAGTCCTCGACAACGCCAACGTCAACCGCCACCGCGACAAGCTCAAAGACGCCCGCGCCGTGCTCAGGGCGCGCATGTGGCAAGGGCTTGATCGTCACCGCGCCATCTTGCAAACCGAACAGGAAACAGGCATCCCTCGCGACGTGCTGGAAAAATGGGCCAACTTGGAAGCCGCCGATATCACCCGGCAAAAACGTGATCGAGCGATCATGCAAAAATGCGCGACAGGCTGGACCAACCCCCAGCTTGCCACGCATTTCAACGTCTCAGAAACGCACATCGCCCGCATTATCGCAAAAATGCGCGCCACAGCAAAAAGACCATGACCAACCCCACCACCCATGGAGTGTATTTTTTGATTGCATCTTCCCGCGCCCATGCGCTTTCGATTTCATCAATCCATGACTGGTCAATGATTTCCGCGCCATTTTCAGAACCAGACGAAAACCACGCCGGAACAGACCAGTCCCATTGACTTGCGTCAAAAGCCGTGGTTTTGAGCCAGTCGGGAACATAGTCCGTCCAAGTCGACATGATCTTAACCCTTCGCCTTCACCACACGCCCGCCCTTGGCGTAGCGATAACCCTTTTTGAGTTTGGACGTGCCCTTTTTCAAGCCCACCCGCGACTTTGATTTTTTACGCCGTACAGCCATAACCTCACCCCTTGACCTTGACGGGAACGCCGTCAACATATTTCCAGCCCTTCACCAAAAGGCCGCTCTTGCCGTTGCGATAGGGATTTTCACCCGTCGCACCGCCACCCTTACGCGCCGCAAAAACCTGCTCACGACGGCTTAAAATCTTGCTCATGATTTGCCCCCAAATTTCAAAAGCGCCGCCTTGGCAATGTCGCCCATGTGCGGAGCCGCAAAGTAAAACCCTAGAATTAACATCATCGCGCCATTCATCGCCCCGGCGCGCTCCCCAATGACGCTAGAAGCCAACTGCAAATTGACCGGGTTGACCTCCCAAATCGCCACCAAATCAAGCGCCATGCTGGTCAAATATTGCAGCAACCAAACCGCCGTAATAATCAGCGCCAACAAGCGCCGCGCCAAACTTTGCCCTTGGGTTGAAGCCATCCACTCAACCACCATCTTGCGCGCCTCAGAGCGATCCTTTGCCGCATCCCCGGCCTTTTCTTCGTCGGTATACACCAACGCATCTAGGCCACGGGTCACACCGGACACAACGCCCTGCAAAGCCGCTTCCGTGCCGAAGATTTTACCAAAAAAACCCATTAGATTTCCTTGCCCGCCTTGATTTCCAGACGCAACAGACGACGATCAAACTTCCACAAGGCGAAGGCAAGCAACACCGTCGCGGCATCGCCACCCATGCCCAACACCTCGCGAACAGCGTTAAACAATTCCATCACGCGCCCCTTTTCTTTAACCAGCGCCAACCCAACCACGCCGCCACGCCCGCAAACAAAATCCACTTCACTTGCGCCGAAATCAATTCGGGCGTTGTTTCGCCATCCTCAGCGCGATTGTTGAACCATTCCCACGCCACCACACCCGACAAAGCCCACAACAAAATATTGACCATCTAAGCCACCCCGAAACGATGCTGGCCAACGACCGCCGTTTCATTAAAAGCGCTGATCCATGTGGGCGTGACAATGCGCGGATTGTAATAATGGGTTGCCCCGCCCGTCACATCGGGCAGATCGCCCGCAATCGCCAAGCCCGCGATTTCATAAGCCAGATCAAAAAGCGCATCGCCCTTATTCGGCTCTTTGGTGCGGATCAACGCCGCGTTGGGGTCGTTTTGGTTCCATGCGGTAAATTGTGCTTTTTTCATGCATACGGAAATGACGCTATCGCCCCACCAGCCGCCCAAGGTTGCGCGCCGCATCACCACGTTGGCAACGGCTTGCATTCCCGCGTAGCCTTCGCCCCGCGCCTCACCATAAGCCGTCCTGGCTAACACCAACTGAGCCTCATTCATCCGCCACCGCCACAGGGCAAATAGCCCAACTCCAAAGGTTAAAAATAGCCATCGCATCACACCACCAACGGACGCAAGGCGGCAATTTGCGCCTCCACGTCCTGAATGAAGGCAAGCGCCACCGCGTCACCTAAAACCGCCTCACGTTGTCGCCTATCACTGATTGACGCCTCTAAGGCCAAGATAGCCGCCTCAGCATCACGCCGGGCTTGCCCCGCCGCCCAAGCCACTTCCTCAGCTTGACGAACAGCAATCTCCGCCGCGCTCAAATCAACCAATTTGCCATTAACGCTTTTTTGCATCACAGCACCCCGTAAATAGAAAATTCACCAGACACCAAACCAGCCGTTAAAAGAAAACTTACGGCGTTAATCTCCGCACCTGTGCCAACTCCACCCGATCCTTGATTGCGAACCATATGAGCAGCACGCCAATGCGTGCCAGACCAATGACAGCTTTTAAAATACACAGGATTTGAAGGGTTTTTTAACTCTAAGGTAAATTCCCCAGAGTTTCCCGCAGTTGTTCCTAAACCCTCACCTACAATATTCATGAGAATTTGACCCGCGCTTGCCGCTCCTCCATCAGCACCCCCCGCCCCATCCTCCCTATCACTTCTTGTCTTGTAAAAATGAGAGGATAAAAAAGTTGCCCCTCCATCACTAGATAGCTTGAAAAGCAAAGACACATTGTCAGAACTCGTAACAATGTCATGCCCCTCAAAAATAAAGTTTTTGTAAGCAGTATCAATAATTCCATCTGTAAAATCGACAGAGGAAACACCCGCCACAACTTGACGATTAATTAATTTGATTGATCCGCCACCGCTTGAGCTAAATCCGGTCATGACTTAACCCTCTTCTAAAACACGCACGTCTTGCCCCGCCGTGCCGCTTATCGCATAAACCGCCGCCGAAACACCCGACAAGGTGAACGCGCCGCCATTGGCCGCAACCTCTAGACCATCGGCCACCGTCACACCCGCACCGCCCAAATAAATGGGTTGCGCGCCTAAATTTTGGATGGTTACAGACTTGCGCGCCGCATTGGCAGCAACAACAAGACCAGCGGCAACCCCTACGACCACAGCCGCCGTTGAATAACTTGACGCCAAGCCAAGATCCACCGTACCCGATATTGAAATCGTCCCCGACGCCTGAAAACGACCATCGTCAATCGCGCCCTCACCGACACCAATGTTGAACGTGACGGCACCGCCCGAATTGTTTACAACGCGAATCGAACTGAAGCCCTTAGGCACCGGAATACCGACGCCAACAGGCACCAAATACGGACTGTAGCCGTCAACACCGACATCAAGCTCCGTTGCGCCCGTGCAATCGAGAATGCGGAAAAAATGCCCCTCGAAATTCAGCGTAATTCCCGCGCCATTGGCAAGCGTATAAGGCTCGATTTTATAAGGTTCACCACTCATCTTTTTACCTCTTAAACAAAATGCCCAAAGCCACCACCGACGCACCGACCAAAATCAAAGCCTTCAAAGCCAACATTCCAATTTCTTTTTGATCGCTCTCAACCTTTTCGGCCAAAATCTTGTTGTTTTCCGTGAACGCTTGGGAAAAGGCATCGGTCACATTTTCGACAGCCTTCGCCGCACCCTCCAAGCCCGCCTCAAGAACATCTTTCGCCCCGGCAATCGCGCCGTAATCCGTAAAAGACACATCACCCGAACCCGACACCGCCAAACCGTCACCGCCTACCGTTGCGCGCTGGTCATATTGATCCGAACTCGTTGAACTTGAGCTTGACGATTGCGACGACGAAGAGCCGCCATGCACCGCCACCCCATAGCGCCCGAACCGTTCCCGAAACCGGATATCTGCCGGGTGCGCCATTAGACAACGCCCTTTTTAAACACCACTTCCGTCTTGCGAAAACCAGCGTCCCGCAAAGAGCCGATAAACCGCGATCCGCCCGCAACGTGGGTACGCATGGACGCGCAACCACGGGACCGGGCGAAATTCTCCAAGGCCGGAAGCGTGAGCCGTGCCGCTGATTTATGATTGCGGAACGCCTCGCCCGCTTGGATCACCAATTCACGGGTGCGCCCAAAATCATCAACCCACAACACCACATAGCCCAACGCATCCGCCCCCAAAGAAACGAGATACAACGTCGCGTGCCCCTCGATAACTTCCCGGCGCAAATCGTCCAGCGTGTAAGTGGGATCAACACCCGCCGCACCCTGCAACAAAATCGCGGCCTGTTCATTCCAAGCTACGGATTTCAAATTTACGTTTTGCGTCTGCTCAACCATGCGAAAGCCACCAATGCCAAAGCCACAACAACCACGACCCCCATTGAGCCGATACCCGAACCGCCCGTGATCACATCGCCAAACGTGGCGTTTGCGCTCATTGTGGCGGCACTGTCCGAAAACGCATCAGAGGGGGCGGCATCGCCACCCTGCAATGATGTTCCGCCCCCAAGCGCCTCCGTAAACGGGTCCATAGATCAACGCCCCTTCATCAAAGCGATAACGGCAATGATCAAACCCGCCGCCGCGATCCACATGCCGATTTTCTGATAATCGGTAGAGGCAAAACTATCGCCCATACTTTGCGCGCCACCCGCACCACTGCCAAACGTGGCTTGCCCAGACGTAGGCACCAAGCCCGCCGCCATAGACCGCTTGTAAATATCCAAATCGGCAATTTTGGAACCCCAATCGGTGAAGATATCCAAAATGCCGTTTAGAGACCCCGTTCCCCAAGTCGCAGAACCGGAGCCACCCCCCGAAGTCGAAGTGCCAGTTCCAAATAACCAACCCATCACATATACCCCTTAAAAATTGAGAGGCTGGCACGCCCTGCCCCACAACGTGCCAGCCGATGAAGATTAGTCGGGTTGCCCCAACACCTCCTCATGGAGAACCGTGTACGCCGCCGCAGCCGCGTTAAAGTCCAATTTCAAGCGGAAACCATTTGCGCCCTGTGTCGGGACAATACCGCTGTAGCGATTGCCCGAAAAATCAAGGTGCGTATAGCCCGCCTGAGGGGTACGGCTTACGGTTTGGAAGCTTTCGATATCCGCGATCAAATCCGACAAGCCCGTTGTCACTTCACGGATTTTCGTGTCATTGAGCAGCACTTCAAAGCTGTCAATTGCCGCCGAACTGATATGCAGCGCCTTAACGCCGCGACCGGTTTCCGGACCACGAATAGGCAAGTCGTGAATTTCAACACGACCAGCCGCCGACACGTTGCCATAAGACGTGGAACGCACGCGCAAAATCTGACCCGGAGGACGAGACACCAAACCACCCGCGCCCCATTGCAAATTCGCGAAAGCCCGCAATTCAGGAGCTACGGAAGCCGCCGCGATCTTGACTTCAAGGGTCACGTTCAACAGGCCCTTTGTGCCCAGCGCAAAACGCTGCTCTTCAATCGGGTCCATGAATTCAGGCCGAATGAAGGGGATCACGAAATAACCGGCAACCATGGGGAAGCCGTAATATTGATTGAGCATCACCAGTTCCGCACCGGAAATATCAATCATAGGCTCACCATTGACCTTGAGCTTGATATTGTCGATATGCGTCCCGAAATCGGCAACGGCGCACAGCGTAGACGCGGTGTGCTTCAATTCCAAAATCAGGTAGCGATACGTTGAACCATCGGCAGGTAAGGACAAGTTAGCAACTTGACCGACGCCGACAGCGTTGAACGACTGCAATTCACGGGTAACGTCACGCATTGGACCGCCCCCCCCCTTAAGAAATTACGTCGTAGATTTCGGACAACACGGGGATATCGTTTTCATTTCCCCACTTGACCAACAACACCAGCAGACCCACCCCGATCATCACCGGAACGGAAGCCTTTAACAAATCCGTCACCTTTTTCATTCCAACAAACCCCAAAAAAAGAAAAACCCCAGTCACGCCGCCCGCGTGAACCTGAGGTTTATCCAATTCCCTTTTTTTGGGAGTTTCATCGCTCCGTATACGTATACGGAGCTAGGTAGGGGGGATGATCCGCAATTCGCCGTTTTCATCCCTGTAGACGTGATGGAAGCGCTCAAGCTCTTGGATCATTTGCCCCGCGCCCTGCACTTGCATGGCCCGTTCCGCCGCCTCGATATCGTTGGAAAATGACAGGGCAAACGATGCCACCCGGTCAAGGTTTCCGCGTGCCCTTGGCGACACTTCCGCGGGACGTTGGGCCAAGTACACAACGTCAATCCCACGCTTGCCGCCCTTGGACATAATGCGGCCAAAGCCGGAATGTTTTGGCTTAACGTGCAATCCAAAACTGTCCTGAGCTTCATCGACAACAAACATCACCTTGCGTTCGTTTTCGCCCAGCTTATACGGCTCTTGGAGCGCCTGAACGATCCGCGAGACCTGATGCAATTCGGCCTCTTCATGCATTTCCTGAGGGACATAGATCAAACGGAAATTGCCGTCCCAACAATCTTCCAAGACGCGGAGAAAATCGGCCAGATCAACGGCACGATAAAACCCTTTCAAATCGTCAAATTGCTCTTCCGGATCAAACACGATAACGCGATCCATACCCCTAACCATATTCTTGACATATGTCGTTTTGCCGCTTTGGGATTTTCCATATACGGCCATACGCAACCCGCTTCTAGTTCCCGACATGCTCATCCCCTTCGCTTGAGGTTTCCGCAACAGTCGCAGAAACCCGCGCTTTTCGCTTTTCCATTTTCTCGTTAAGTACGCCCTTGACCACCGGACCAAAACCGATGAACAAAATAATCGCATCCTCAAGAGCCTGAGACCCCAGACGTTCCAAAAGAGGAGCAATCGCACTATCAGCGAGACGCCGATAGACCACTTCCACGGAAGCCCTGAATTCTTCATCGCCCGCGTCAATTTGAAGAGACTTATAGCCCCGCTTGCGCCCGATCCACGCGCACGTTTTGACGACATGGTTATGAAACTTATCTTCCGTATAGAAGCGCTTGACATCATCCGTTGTAATTCGGCCCTGAGGCTCGTCGTTTTCATTCGCCGCCTCGCCACCCTCAAAAACGACTTCACCATCAACCACCCGTGCCCCAAATAACGGACTTTGCGGCACGTCCTCAGCTTCACCAGCTAAGGGACCATCCGTTTCCACTTCCGCCTTTTTGTTCATTCCGAACATCGCTTGCCCCTTCGTTTGCGTTACGCGTTTCCGCCTTGGTTTCCGTATACGGAACTTGAGGCGCTTTTTGTTCCGGAATTTCCGGAACTGGCACCGTCTCATTGCGTATAGGCTCGAACATCGGCAAATCGCTTTCGTGCGATACGTCCGGATTGAACCGATGATGTTGCAGACACGTTTTTTCTTTGTGATTTACATAGAACCGCCCGTGTCCTTTTGTTTCACCTTGCCGAAAAACTTCAACACGCACCGTCTTGCCGTGCATGTAACATTCCGGACAAGGGACCGTGCCGTATGGTCCCGTCGCCATTAAAACGGTACTCCCTCTCTCTGTTCGTCTATGAAAAATAGCCGCTTATCCGCCGCAAAATATTTGCGCTTGAACTGGACCGGATCACGGCTTGCAAAGGCGCTAAATTCATCCGCGATAACTTGCGCGAATTCGTGCGCCGCCTCCTCAGGAGTGTTGCCCATGGCGACGGCATAGCTCACGCACCATCCCATCACGCCGTTGCGGTACATATCTTGAATATCTTCACGCCGCCCCTCGACAACACGCTTTCTATCCGCCTTCGCCATATACGGAACAAGAGCCGTGTTGACCTCTTCACGCAAAATGGCCCAAAGCGCATGATCTGGAACGCGTGTTACATTTTCGCCCGGTTCAGGTTGGCGCTTCATCATCCGCACGGCTTGACACGCGGAACCGAACAGCGCCGCGAATTTCACTTCCAAATCTTCAAACGTGGTGATTTTCCATTCTTTCAAATGGATCTTCCCGGCGCGCATTTCGACACGCCAAATGGGTGGGCAATCGTCCTTTTCAAAGCCCCAAAGCGCATACCAATGCGAAGATACCTTGCGCGCCACTTCCCGCCGCTTGTCATAGATGATGGTTTGCCGCCCCGGCATCTTGCCGATGGTGACGCTATTGCTCATTCTGTTTGCGTATGAAACGACGAATTCAGAGCCGCCCAAGGGGATGCCCTCTTGATCATCACCGCGTACCAGCATTTGACTGTGTGAATGGCAAGAGACGAGCCCCACGTCCAACGTGAAGCCCTCAGCAACGAAATCAACGGCAAAATCCACCCGCGATATACTTTCGTCTATCACCTTGGCCCCAAAGGCCTCTAGCCGCCCATACAGCGCCGCCTTGGTTTCGTGATATCCGTTGACGGCTAATTGAGCGTTTGCGACGGAAACACGAATATTCCACTCCCTAGGGTCCGGATTATCCTTAATAGTCCAGATTTCACCGTCCGGACCTGTATCAAAGCAAAAAGCATACCCACCAGAAGCGCCCGTTTTACCAATATGACCGTGCACGCCTTCAATAACCACATATTCAGGCTTTCCTTCCGACGTGGCTTTTGCCTTCGCATCGCGCATGAGAGCGCGAACACTTGAAGGCAAACACCCCATAAACGCCACGTCTAGGCTATCAATCCCTTTTCTCAGGACTCGATATTCCGATTGTTCCATTAGTCTGTAATCCTAGAGGGGGGTGCTACATAGACCCCCGCTTAGTTCCGTCAATAAAAACGATCATCTTTCAATTGCTTCGCCAACTCTTCAACAAGCGCACCAATTGAACGCTTAACCAGCGCCGTTTCACCGTTGTATGAAATCTTTTTGCAAACAGGCTTAGGACACGCCGTTCTGCTCAGTAAAAGCTCACCCGAAGTTATGCCATTGCGAACCGAAACCTTAACGCTCAACTCAAGATCATGATCTCTGTCATTGCTCATTGGTCAAACTCCCAAGCCAAGCATTCCATGTAACTTGCCATCACTTCCGCACTCAAAAACACCGTGCCCGAAGCTGGCAAATAATCAGGGCGGCCCATACGAAGCAACGCGGCCAACGCCTTCTTTTTTGACGTTGAGGAACCCGAAAACATGATGTTTCCGGCAACTTCAAAGGCGAAATACCAATGCCCCTTTTCCACCCTTTTTAACGTGATAATCGCCGCAACTTTAATTCCGCTCATGCCACCAACTCCAACTTGTCAAACTCAACACAATAGCCGCCATCATCCGCCGCAAAATCGTGACGCTCACACCATCCGCCAACGCGGAACCGACACCGCCCACAGCGCAGAGGCGAATTGCCACCGCCTGAAACCACGTCAAAATCACGATCCAATAACGGGGTGATATGGCGCACCATCACTTGACGATCCGCCCCGCCCACATCATCGCCTCATCAAGCCGCGCCATGGCTTCCGATACGGAGCGATGTACGTCATTGGCCTCAGCGCTCTTGCACTGTTCCGCCCGCTCCGCACCGATTTCAGAAACCAGCAACGCGATGCATTTGGCATAGTGCTTTGCCGTGTTGTATTTTTCCTCTTGCCTAGTCATGACCTAAGCCTCCTCATTTCAAAATTGTCAGGCAATCCGCCCATGCCATCCTGGTCATAAAAATCATCCCAGAAACGCCAAAAATTCTTGCTGTCAAACGCCCGCGCCGTATTCGACGCCCGCATGTAAAGCGTTGCCGGGAAATGCTTTGTGCAGGGCAAAAGCTCGACTTTGCAAAACACACCCAAAGGCGGATTTTTCCAGTAAGCCGATTGCGGAAATTCCCGAACCTTGAGCCAGAAATATTCATGCTCACGCTCACGAAAAACCGTCGCCAAATCGGCAATAAAATCAAACGTACCCTTGAGAGCGAAGTCCTGCCCCTGATACGTCCAAAGAACCATCCATTGTTTGACGGTTATCGGATCGCGCATTTTTCCCGTGTCCGCATCCAACAAAAAGCCGCCCGTTCCCTTGCGAGAACGGACGGAAGTTTGAGGAGTGCGAACAAAAGACATTCAACGCGCCTTAGTAGGGGATGCTATCGTTATCAACGGACGAAGGCGACGGCGCACCGCCGAAGTCTTGCCCGCCGTTCCCGGCCTTCGGACGTGACCAGCGCAACGTGAAATTCGCGGGTTTGCCCTTGGGCGTGTCTTTGGGTTGCTCATCATCGGGAAACGCCGCCAAATAAATCGGCTTGTCGGTCATGTGAGGATGGTCGACGGTGATGGAGAAAAACGAGCCGCCCGCCTTGAGCTTTTTGACCCAACATTGACCAACCACGCCATATTGACCGGAACGGCTTTTCATCTTCATTTCGTAATCGGGCGACTTGACCGGATCGCGCTTTTCAGCAACCGGGATCAAATAGAAATCGCCAATAATGTTTCCGAAGTCGATTTCCCCCGCGTACACGGTGGGCTTGCCTTCAACATCACGGCGCAACACATATCCACATTCAATAGCCATAGCTGTTTTTCCAATTCTGTTAGCTGTTTTCGTTTCCTACGCGCTCCGCGCAGGGGCTGTTTTTTGCCGTTTTAAAAACGGGTTTGAAAGAGGGGGGAGAGGTTTTTCAGGCCTCTCCCCATTTTAGAAAGGGAAGCCATGGCAACCCGTTTCCAAAACACCCCGTTGTGAAACAGCCAGAAACACAGCGCGGGGCTAAAACTTTTTACACCTCATCTTGTGCCGTTAACCTTTCGTTAACCCCTTCCCTTGGGGGTGGCACACCATTCAGTTGTTAGCTGAAAGATGAAGCATACATCTAGCGATTGTCAACCGTTAACTTAAAGATTAGATTTGAACTGCAAAAAAGGAGAACAGCACATGGCCCGCACCCGCCAAAACACCACCCGCTACATATCGTCTTTTGAGCATGGCCTTACCGTCGAAATAGCTGGGAAAATCAAAGACTTTCCTTCTATTGGCGACTACATAGAGGCGTGCCTAGTGACGTGGCCCGGCGACTATAAAAGCCGCTCTGACGTAGCCGTTGCGCTGGGCATAACCCCTCAAAGTTTGTCTATGTGGATGAACGGCGTGCGCTTTCCAACAGACGAAAATATGGTAAAACTTGCTCACATCTTAGAAACCGACGCCGACGCCGCACTAATGCACCTGAATATTTGGCGCACCCGTGGCGAAGCGCAAAATGCATATATTCGCATGGCTAAAAAGATAGGTGCCGTCGCCGCCGCCATCTTTGGCCTGTATATTTTGACCAATCCGAGCACCGCGCACGCCGCCCCGATTGCCCTAGAACAAATCGGGCACAGCCTAACATGGGCACGGGAAACAGTGTATATTATGGAAAATTACGTTATATATTTTATATCAATATGTTATGTGGATTATGTTTAAATATACATGAAGTCGTACGTATATGGTGTGTTGGCGTTTTGGGAGCGTGCTTGGATTGCGGCTTTGAGGCTTGGCTTCTTAGCGTCAGCCTGCCCCGCAGCTCAGACCTCTATGGTCAGGCCGTCGTAGGCGACGAAGATGTTTTTGGGCAGTTTGGCTTGCAGGGTTTCGAAATCGAGGCCGAAGCCTAAGTGGGTGAAGTACGCGCGTTCCGGCTTTACCCTTTCGCACCACGCGAGTGCCGTCTCGACGTCCAAGTGGGTGGGATGCAGTGTGGCGGCAAAGGTGCCCAGCATCCATACTTTGATGCCCTTGAGCAGCTCAAAACCGTCTTCGTGCATGGAAATCAGGTCCGTTGTGTAGGCAAAGTCGCCAAAGCGTAGCCCAAACGTAGTCATATAGGCATGGTCTTGTTCAATCGCCGTCACCTCCAAGCCGCCTGCGTTAAACGCTTCGCCGTGGTGAAAGGCATGCATGTTGAGCGTGGTTTTGTAAAACATCGTGGCTTCTGGAGACAACGGTTCCAGCACGTAGCCAAAGCGGCGTTGGATCGAGGCTATGGTTCCGGCGTCGGCAAACGCCTCAATCGGCGCGTTCATAAGACGGTTGATGCCGCGTAAATCATCAATGCCATGCAGGTGATCGGCATGCGCATGTGTGTAAACAACACCGTCGAGGTGCTTGATTTCATGGCGTAAAAGTTGTTCGCGCAAATCCGGTGAGGTGTCGACAAGGACGGATTTTGATACCCCCTCAATTTGGTCCTCAACCAAAATAGACGGCCGGGTGCGGCGATTTTTTGGGTTTTTCGGGTCACATTTGCCCCATCCGGCTTCGACGCTGGGGGTGCCGGTGCTGGAACCGCTGCCGAGAACCGTGATGCGCATGGGCTCAGAATCCCTCCGCAGGTCGAGGGGCTTTGGTGAACAAACGATAGAAGTTATCGGTGGTTACGGTTTCAATCTCATCTTCTGAGACACCCTTGATTTCCGCCAGTTTCGCCGCCGTGTAGCGGGTGTAGGCGGGCTCGTTGGGTTTGCCGCGAAACGGTATTGGAGCCAGATAGGGGGCGTCGGTTTCGACCAAAAAGCGTTCCAGCGGCACATCTTTGATGGCGTCACGCACGTTTTGCGCCTTGTTAAACGTGACGATGCCCGAAATGGAAATATAAAAGCCCAGCTCAACTGCCTCTGTGGCGAATTCAGCAGAGGCGCTAAAGCAATGAATAAGCCCGGGAAAAGCTCCCTGCTTCATTTCATCTTTTAAGATAGCCATGGTGTCGTCATCGGCGTCGCGAGTGTGTACGATGAGCGGCAATTGCAGACGCCGCGCCGCTTCGATGTGGATGCGAAAGCTTTTTTGTTGCTGGGCGCGGGGGCTGCGTTCGTAAAAGTAATCCAGCCCGGTTTCGCCAAAGCCGACGACTTTGGGGTGATCGGCCAAGCGCAACAGCTCATCCAGCTGGACCATCTCGCCCTTGCCCGCTTCATGGGGATGAACGCCAACGGTGCAGTAAATGTTGGGTTGCGCCTCAGCCACCGCCAAAACAGCGGGAAAACGGCTGAGTTCCGTGCCGATGGTCAACATGGCGCCGACCCCTGCCGCCTCCGCACGGCGCACCACGTCCGCCAAATCGGCGAATTCGGGGTAGTCGAGGTGACAGTGGCTGTCGACAAGCATGGGCGATTGGGGTTACTTCCCCTCCTCTTCCGGATCAACAAAACGCGGGAACACGCCTGCGGGGGGCGGCAACTGGGTGCCCGGCACCAAGGCATGGCCTTCGCCCATGAAGTCAAAACTGCGGTGCTCCGGCGAAATCGCCAACAGGTCGAGCATCTTGGCCATGGATTGGGGCATAAACGGCTGCAAAATCAAACCCAAATGGCGAATGCATTCGGCCAGCACATAGAGCACCGTTTCCATGCGTGGAGGATCTTCTTTTTTGAGCTTCCAAGGTGCTTGGCGGTCCACATAGCCGTTGCATGCACGAACCACCACCCAGATGTCTTCCAGCGCGCCGTTAAAGGCCTGCACGTCCATGCGTTCGCGGGCTTGGTCCAATGTCGTGCGCGCGGCGCCCAGCATTTGTAAGTCGTCTTCGGTGAATTCGCCATGTTGAGGCACCGCGCCGCCACAGTTTTTGTTGACCATCGACAGCACCCGCTGGGCCAGATTGCCCAAATCGTTGGCCAGTTCACCGTTCATGCGCGACACCATGGCCGCGTGAGAAAAGTCGCCATCATTGCCAAAGGGCACTTCGCGCATCAAGAAATAGCGCACCGGGTCCAGGCCGTAACGGTCCACCAATTCGATGGGATCAATGACGTTTCCGGTGGATTTGGAGATTTTCTGACCTTCGTTGGTCCACCAGCCATGGGCAAACACGCGCTTGGGCGGCTCGATCCCGGCGGCCATCAAAAATGCTGGCCAATAGACCGCGTGAAAGCGCAAAATATCCTTGCCCACCATGTGCAGGTCGGCGGGCCAATAGGTTTGGAATTCGCCATGGTTTTCATCGGGAAAGCCGACGGCGGTGATGTAGTTGGTCAACGCATCCAGCCACACGTACATGATGTGGTCTTCGTCGCCGGGAACCGGAATGCCCCATTTGAACGTGGTGCGCGACACCGACAGGTCCAACAGCCCGCCTTCAACAAATTTGGTGACTTCGTTGCGTCGGGTTTTGGGCAAGATGAAATCGGGGTTTTCGTCATAGAACTTGAGCAGTCGATCGCCCCACGCTGATAGCTTGAAGAAGTAACTGGCTTCTTCGACCCATTCAACAGGAGCGCCGGTGGGCGCGGTAAAGACGCCGTCTTTGCCTTTGGTGAGTTCGCTTTCGGCATAAAAGGCTTCATCGCGGACCGAATACCAGCCCGCATATTTGTCCAAATAGATTTCGCCCCGCTCTTTCAGACGCTTCCACAATTCCTGAACCGACAGGCGATGGCGTTCTTCGGTGGTGCGGATGAAATCGTCGTTGGTGAAATTCATCGTGCCCAAAAGATCGCGAAACCGCTGCGACACTTGATCGGTGAAGGTTTGCGGATCGACGCCTTTGTCGTTGGCGGATTTTTCAACCTTCTGCCCGTGCTCGTCGGTTCCGGTGAGGAATTTGACGTCGTAGCCGTCCAAACGCATGAAACGCGCCAGCACGTCGCACGCCAGCGTGGTGTACGCATGGCCGATGTGCGGCACATCGTTTACATAGTAGATTGGCGTCGTCACGTAATAGCGTTTAGCCCCGGCCATCGCTTAGCTCTTTCTCTTCAATGCCTTAATCATTTCAACGCGCGGTTCGAACGGTGTTTTCAAGGTCCAGAAAGGCGTCCAGAACCACTTGTTTTTTGTCCAGGTTCAAACCGGTGGTGCGCGCCACCAAGTGATTGATCTTTTCCCACACTAAGAACCAACGATCAAGGCTTGCCTGAGACGCAAGTCCAGCCATGAACAAGGCTTCGTCATCGGCCATGGAGGACGTCGCCGGTAATTTCCCCGCAGCGGTCAAGATCATCCGCTCCAACCACCAGCGCAACAACCCGGTGACGGTGAGAAACGCTTCGTCGGCACCCGGGCGGGCGACCTTGTCGGCCAGACGGTGCAAATCCTTGACGTTCAGGCGCGGCAGGGTGTGAAGCAGGCTGAGCAGCTCAGCGTAAAGCTCCAAACCGCCCTCTTCCACCAAGCCCAAAGCGCGGCCAATGGAGCCGTCGCTCAGCGCCGCCAAGCGCTGTGCATCCGGCCCGGAGACTTCGGGCGCATAGGTCTGTACCAACTGGGTGATGCGATCAGAACTTAACGGGCGCAATTTCAGGGTCCGGCAGCGCGACCGGATGGTCGGCAGCAGACGCCCCGGATTGTGGCTGATCAGCATCAGCAGGGCATTTTTGGGCGGTTCTTCGAGCACTTTGAGCACCGCGTTGGCGGCGTTGACGTTCATTTCGTCGGCGCTGTCGATGATCACCACGCGAAACCCGCCTTCCGCCGGGGTCAGGCGCATAAACCCACCCACTTCGCGTACGCTGTCCACATCGATGACCGATTTGAGTTTGCCGGTTTTTTCATTCAGGCGGCGTTCAATCACCAACATATCGGCATGACCGCCCGCGACGATGCGCTGATATACGGGGCTTGAAGACGAGACTTCTAAACTGATTGGGTCGGCTTTGGGCAAGGCGTCGCCAAACAGGCCCGGCCCGTCTTGATTCCCCCCCTCTTTTTTGCCGTTGGCCAGCACAAAGCGGGCAAAGCGGTGCGCCAAGGTGGCTTTGCCGATGCCTTTGGGCCCGGTGAACAGCCACGCGTGGTGCATGCGGCCGGAGTTATAAGAGTCCAACAGCACCTGCTCCACCTCTTCATGGCCTTGCAGCTGGGTGTTGGCAATGGGCAGCGGCGGCCAGTTGTCTGGATCAAAGCCGTCTTCAGGAGCGAAAGAGGAGCTCATCAAAACGCCACTCCCAACTTGGTGGCGACCGCGTCATGGATGGCCATGGCGACGGCACCCACGTCTCCGGTGGCGTCGATCACTTCGCAGCGATGCGGGTCTTTTTTGGCAATTTCCAAAAAGCCGTCGCGCAAACGGGTGTGAAAATCCGTGCCCATGCGTTCATAGCGGTCTTCGCCCTCGCCCCTTGATTTCGCACGGGCAAGGCCTGTTTCGACAGGCATATCCAGGATTAAGGTCAGATCGGGACGCAGATCGCCGACCACAAGGCGGTGCAGACGGCGAATGATTTCGCGGTCCATGCCGTGGCCATAACCTTGATAGGCCATGGTGGAATCGGCGAAACGGTCGCACAACACCCAGGTGCCCTCTGCCAATGCGGGAGCAATGACTTTTTGAATGTGTTCATGGCGCGCGCCGTAGTTCAGCAGCGCTTCGGTCAGCGGTTCCCAGCGGTTGGTATCGCCTTGGACCAATAAGGTGCGGATGGCTTCCCCACCAGGTGAGCCGCCCGGCTCACGGGTGGTGAGAACGTTGAGCCCTGCGTGCTGCAAGGCGTCTTTGAGAAGGTTGATTTGGGTCGACTTTCCAGCCCCCTCCCCCCCCTCAAGCGTGATGAACCGCCCCGGTTTGGTCATTGTTAATAGGACCCACCCCACAAAATGTAATCCAACGCCGCGCCCAATCGACCAACCAGACCCAACTGTTCAACACTTTCGGCGGCCAGCAGCGGAATTTCAACCGGAGCAACGTCCGGTGCGGTGATGCTCAGCGTGCCCAAACGTTGACCTTTGAGGATCGGTGCCGGAAGCGGCTCTTGGAAGGTTGCTGTGACTTTCATATCGGGGCGCACCCGCTTGGGCAGGGTCAACGTCAGGTCGTTTTCAATAACCAACGCGACGCTGGGTTTTTCGCCCAACCACACTTTGGCATCGGTCACCACGTCGCCAGCTTTAAACAGCGCGTAGTTGTCGAATTCACGAAACCCCCATTCCAACAGGCGCTCAGATTCCGTTGAGCGCATTTTTTTGGATGCCAAGCCGTTGACCACCAGCACCAAACGGCGGTCTTTGCGCTTGGCCGACGCGGTCAAGCCATAACCGCTTTCTTCAGTGTGGCCCGTTTTCAGGCCATCGGCCCCCATATCTTTGTAAATCAAGGGATTACGGTTCGATTGCTTGATGCCGTTGAAGAAAAAACTGTGCTCGGAATAATAATGATAAAACTCCGGGAAGTGTTCCACCGTCAGCTTCGCCAAATGCGCCAAATCGTGGGCGGAGAGCCGATGATCGGGGTTGGGCCATCCTGTTGAGTTTTTGAACGTTGAGTTGGTCATGCCCAACTCGCGGGCTTTGGCGTTCATTTCTTCGGCAAAGGCCTCTTCGCTGCCCGACAAGGCTTCGGCGATGACAATGCAGGCATCGTTGCCGGACTGCACGATGATGCCGCGGATCAGGTCTTCGACGCGCACCCGCATGGCGGGTTCCAAAAACATCGTTGAGCCGCCTGTGCTTTCCCCGCCGTTGCGCCAAGCGTTTTCGGACACATAAAACTTATCATCAAGCGACAGCCGTCCGTCTTTTAGGCGTTCAAAGACCATGTACAGCGTCATCAGCTTGCTCATGGACGCGGGTGCCATCAGTTCGTCGCCATTTTTGTCCAGCAACACCGTATTGGTCTCGGTATCGACCAAATAGACGTGGCTTGCTGGGGTTTCCAGGGCGTGAACGGATGATGCAGCGCATACAAAGGTGAAAGCGGCAGCAGCGAGAACGGAGATGTGTTTATGGCGAGAAATAAGCATTAAGGCCGTCTTACAGTTGGTGATAAAGGGGAATCGGCATGACTTCAGGGCAACTTTACGCGCCCTGGAACGTTAGGGCTAGGCTTCTATAATCAAGAAATAAGCCAACATTATGCCCGTAAGCAAAAAAAACGTGTGCAAAAGAATCAGTTGCGCGCCGTCTTTTCCACCACCGTGCGGGCGTTGACGTATCCGGCATCAACCACTTCCATCAATAAAGCATCGGCGTCGGCGACGCTGCTCAAGGGGCCGACACGCACGCGAAACAAATCGCGACCATTGACGGAAATGGGCGTCACACTGACATTGCCAATGGTGGTCAAATGATTTTTCACGCGTTCCGCATTGCCGACATCCGAAAATGCCCCGGCTTGAACATAAAGCTGGGTTGGCGATACGGCCACCCGACTGATTTGCCCGACCGGGGCAATTTTGCTGGCAGATTGGGTGACGGGGGCATCCAGTATTTGCGTATGCGTGACCAGTTGCGCTTGTACGACCGGTGCCGATTGGGGCGCGACATACAGTTGCCCTGGCGCTTTTGCGTTGCGTTGATCTTCCAAAGGATCAGAAAGCGTTTGGCTGGCAACGGGCTCTGAATTCACCCCTTTAACGGAGATGGGTGTGTCCTTCGCGGCCAATTGAGTGCCGCCGGCCTTGGCGCGTTCGGCCGCAACACGGCTTTCGTTGGGCATGATTTGCACGCGTACTTTTGCGGTTCCGGTCTGTTCGACCCCCAACAATTGCGCCGCGCGGCGCGATAGATCGATGATGCGTCCTGCCACATAGGGACCACGGTCATTGATGCGGATGACCAAAGACCGACCGTTCTCTAGATTGGTAACGCGAACAATGGACGGCATCGGTAGGGTTTTGTGTGCCGCCGAAACGTCCCATTGGTCATAAATTTCGCCGTTTGCGGTATATTTTCCGTGAAAGTTGGGGCCGTACCAAGAGGCAATCCCGGTCTCGTCATAGGCCATATCTTCTTCGGGGGTGTATTCAACCCCTTTCACTTTGTAAGGCTTGCCGACCTTATAATCGCCTTGAGACTTATTGGTTTCCCCCAATCGCTTTGCGGTGTGCATGACAAATCGGGTTTCCGCGCATGCCGTTAACAGCACTGCGGTCGTCACCAGGAGGCCAATTTTTCGAAGAATGTGATGTGAGGACATGCAAAGACTTTCAAGTCGGGCTTAAATGATCCGGCAACGTGTTGGATTACTTTGGCATGTCAGTGATTACAAAAGAGTAAACGGACCCGCGCGATTTTGGGCCCTTACAGCCCGCTTCTCACACTTTCCAGAAGTTCAAGCGATGGATAACCATCCGGCTCTAAGCCTTTGGCATCTTGAAACTTACGCACGGCTTCGCGGCTGTTGGGGCCGATCACACCATCAGTTCCCCCCGTATCGAAGCCCAGTGCGGTCAGACGTTCTTGCAGCTCAATGCCTTCGGCGTGACTGATGCCGCGTTCGCTATTGGGGCCAAGGGTCGAAAAGGCCGGAAGACCCACCAGACGATCCGCCAGCTGACCAATGGCCAAAGCGTAGTTTATGGACTGGTTCCACACCATGATGGTGCGGAAGTTCCCGTAAACCAAAAATGCCGGCCCTTTCGCTCCTGCCGGGGCCACGATGCTGGCGGTCATCTCTGCCCCCGTGGATGGAATCGGCAAGCCTGAACCGTCGACACGGCGCACGCCCAAGGCCTGCCACTGCGGCAAGGTTTTGCGCACCTTTAAAACCGCCAGGTTAAAATCAAAGCCCTTGGGCAATTTCACTTCCCGGCCCCAGATTTCATCACCCTTCCACCCGGCTTTGCTGAGAAAATTGGCGGCGGATGCATAAGCATCGCCTTGATTGCCCCAGATATCGATTTTGCCGTCGCCGTCATAGTCCGTGGCGTAGGCATCAAAGGTGGTGGGGATAAACTGAAAATGCCCCATGGCACCGGCCCAAGAGCCTTTCATGCGTTCCGCCGAAATGTGGCCTTGGTCGATGATTTTGAGGGCGGTGAACAATTGCTGGCGAAAGAATTTGCTGCGCCGCCCATCGTGGGCCAGCGTGGCCAAAGCGGCGATGGTCGGGAAATAGCCTTCCGCCAAGCGTCCAAAATCCGTTTCCAAGCCCCAAAAGGCGATCAAGAAGCGCGGTTGAACACCATATTTTTCACTGATTTCCGTCAACATCTTGGCGTTTTCGGCCAGTTTGAGCTTGCCGGTTTCAATGCGCTTGTCATTGACCAGATTGTCCATGTACTTGCGAAACGTCCAGGTGAACTCCGGCTGACGACGGTCCAATTCGACAACCCGGGGAATCGGTTCAAGTCCGGTTAAAGCGGCGTCCAAGGTCTTATCAGAGATGCCCTTGGTCCGGGCTTCGGCGCGCAGTTCCACCAGCCAATCCGCAAAGGACTGCTCTGCGGCGGGCTGGTCTTCAGCATAAACGGGTACCGCAGCTAAAATGAAGACAGCGGCGAAAAAAGCAAAAATCAGCCTCGACATGTGCATCCCTTTGGAAAAAATTCTACTGCGTCACTTGTGCCACTGGATTGGCGGGAGGAAAAGAGCCTGCCGCCGGATTTGTTGCCGGACCTAATGTATGGTTTTGAAGAGGCGCAGGAAACAGCGTGTCGGTTTTTTGTCGCAGCCACGCGAAGGTCAATGCGCTCCACTCATAAAGGGCATCATTGGCCGCATGAAGATTTCCCGGCCAGCTGGGGCGCCACGACATGGGGCGTCCGGATTGCTCACCAGGCAACGTTCTGTAATCCACGGGATAGGCCAATATGTTCCAGCCCGCCTTGCGAAAGAGACCGACCGCGCGCGGCATATGCTGCGCCGAGGTGATCAAAACCCATGGTTTGACACCCGGTTGGAGACGTTCATAGCTGATCTGTGCGCCTTCTTCGGTGTTGCGCGAAACGTCTTCAAACCACATCGCTTCGGTATTCATCCCTAACTCTTGCAAAAACCGCTTTGATACTTCGGCTTCCGTTGGTTTGACGTCAAACACAAGCCCCTGCCCGCCCACATAAGCCAATTGGGCTTCGGGGTGAAGGCGTGCCAAGCGCATGAATTCGGTCAGCCGCTCGATGTTGCCGCCGACTTGCACCTGATTGCGTTCACGGGTCATGATCGTATTCACCGAACCACCCAGCACCAAAATACCGGCGATGGGGCTGCCGTCGTTCAGATGGGTCGGATCGGTCTGTATCGGGAAACGCTCTTCCAGCTTGTTAAGAGCCCATATCCCGACCGGAAACATGCCAATGCCGATATAACACAGCAGCACCAACCCGAGTAATTTACGACCCTTGGCGACCCAGTTCGAGTTCAGCAGCAAAATGAAGCTGAGGATCAGCCCGGCAATAAACAAAGAGGTGGGATTGAGGGCAAATACCAACAGCTTTTTCAATAAAAATATCAGCGTGGCGGAGTCTAAAGAGGCTGTTGATATGTCCAAGGGGTCCTCAGGGGTTGGCGCCGGCCAGTTGCAGCCGCGCGATCATGGTTTGAAACAAGTCGCGATACTGCTCCAACCCGCGGTGTTGGTCAACGGCACGGAATTTCTTTTGGGTGTGCTGCAACAAAGACTGGCCAAACTCTGTTTGGACATTTACACGCGCGCCCGCTTTGATCAGCACTTCAAAGGAGTCGATGGACGCGCCGTTCACCGCTGTCACCAAGGCGGTTTGTCCCAATACATCTTTGCAGTTGATATCGATGCCGTGCGCCAAAGCTTCTCGAACTTCGTCGGGTTCGTCCAAAAAGGCCGCTTCATGGAGTTGTGAACACACCCAATCGGTGGCGGCCTTGCTCTCGTGCGGAGTGAGCGTTGCCACAAGGACACTGAAAAACAAGATGGTGCGCGCTTTGAACATGGGACCTCCTGTGCGAAACAATGTTGATTTGTTACACGTGGGCGGTATTCCCAATCATTTCAATGAGGTTTTCTCAACCTTAAAATCGTTTGATGACGAAGCTGGTGATGTCGTCCGATTGCGGTGCGCCGTCGGTGTGGCCGCTGACAAAGGCAAAGACGTTGTTGGTCAGGGCATGGGCGGACAGCGACCGGTTTTCCAACAGGCAGTCCATCAAACGCTCTTCACTGAATGGATTGCGCTCCAGATCGAAGGCTTCGGTCAATCCGTCGGTGTAAATAAACAGCGCGTCGCCCTTTTCGATGCTCAGGCTGTCTTGCTGGTAAGGGACGCCGTGTTCAAACCCCAACACCACCCCGCCGCCGTCTTCAACAGCGACGATTTCACCGTTGCCGCGCACCAGATAGGGTGGCAAGTGACCGCCATTGGCAAAGCTGAATTCCCAGGTTTCCGGGTTTAAAATTCCGTAAAACGCGGTGACGAACATGCCGGGGATATTGTGCCCAATCAGCAACCGGTTGACTTCGGACAGGCACGCCGCCGGGCCTTTTAAGGCGGGTGCGGTGGCGCGAAAGAGAGTCCGCACAACCGCCATATAAAACGCCGCCGGAACGCCCTTGCCTGAAACGTCGGCGACAACAATGGCGATGGTGCCGTCGTCTAAATCAAAAAAGTCGTAAAAATCACCGCCCATTTCCTGCGCCGGGGTGGTCTGGGCAAAGACTTCCAGGTCTTGGGAATTGGGGAACTGATCGGGCAAAATGCGTTTTTGGATGCTGCCTGCCAAATCCATTTCACGGCGAATGGCGGACAATTGCGCTTCGGTGCGCCAAGCTTTGCGGCGAATTTCGCAATCTGCAAAAACTTTGCCCAAAGTCGCCAACAAGTCGTCCATGGACACCGGCTTGGTGAGAAAGTCGACGGCCCCTTGGTTCATGGCGGTGCGAATGGAGGGCAAGTCGCGGGAACTGGTCACCGCGATACGCGGCACACGCAAGCGCTTGCCCTTCATTTTTTGGAAAATGGAAAGTCCGCCGATGTCTTTGCTGTCGATCGACACCACGGCAATGTCGATATCGTCGAGTTCCGCCATAAGGCTCAAGGCATGTGCGCTGTCATTGGCAAAGACGAAGGCATGCTCGGCGTTACCGGACTCACCGCCAAAATACTCTCGAATGTGGCTCTCAAACTCAGGATCGTCGTCGATAATCAATGTCTTGGGCATGGCCCAGGCGTCTCCATGTCATGAGGCTCTGCGGCCTATAGAAGCAGTCTTAACACCAAACTGAGGTAAAGCCAAAAGCTGCGAACGGTGACAATTTTATGAAAGAAGTTGAATGTGCCAAAGGATCATGGCTGTATTCATGCAGGGCATCAAAATTTATTGATCGATTCTGGTTCATTCCGTTTGATTTCGGCCCACATTCATTCAGCGTTTTTCCCGAGAGGTGGGTTATGACGAGTACAATTGCGGGCACCATTGACGGCAAGGTTGTCTGGTCTGATGACATGAGTGTCGGATGCTCTGCGCTCGACGATGACCACAAAATTCTCATCCAAGCGCTCAATGATTTTATTGAAGCGCTGGAAAATGACGAAGGTGTGTTTGTCACCGATGGTATCTTTATGGTTCTGTTGGATTACACCAATTTTCATTTCGCCCGTGAAGAAGCCATTATGAAAGCCTGTGGCTACGCCGGGTTTGAAGATCACGTCAAAACCCATGGCGAGTTGAAAGAGCAGTTGATGGATGCGCGCACCCGCTATATGCGCAATCCTTCGCCCGACTTAGAAGATGAAATCCGCGATTTTTTGCTGAGTTGGTTACAAAGCCACATTTTGGTCCGCGATATGGATTATAAAGGTAGGGTCGCCGCATCGGGCCAAGACCTTGACTCGATTTTGGCAAATATCTGATTTTTCACCAGCCCCCATCCCGCCTTCCCCTTCCGTTTTATTGAAAGCACAGTTGCATGGGACAGGTTGTTAGATTTCTCGGGTTGTTACTGTTGGGCATTGGCGGGACCTTGGTGATCTTTAGTCACTTGTCCATGGGCATGGTCTATGGATGGGATAAGTTAGCCGAACAGGTGGCCTCCGATCCAACCGGAACGATGCTTTCAATTGTCGCTTTTGTTCCCGGGGGGATCGTGTACGGTCTTGGCATATTGGTGGAAAAGATCGGCAAGCGTTCAGATGAAAAATGGGCGGCCCTGAACGCTCAAAGAGACGTTGAAAATTCCGCGTCAGAAAGCTCAGATCAAGCTGAGTCCTGAAAAAACTCCAACTGCCACTCCATTTCGTCTTTGGTGAAGGGGTATTCCCCATCTGAGCTGCCCTGCACTTCGCGCGGAGGGATTTTGGCGATGCGTTTTTGCACCAAAACGGCTGTTTGCATGGACAATTCCGCTTTCCAACACAAAGCCACAACCCCTTTGACGCTGGAGAGTTCAAATATTTTGGTGATGGTGCTCAAGCTGATACCGGATCTCAGCGCCATGGCGGTTTTCACAAACACGCCATCGCCGCTGTGACAGGCTTCGCGAATGACTTTGTCATCCAACTGGCCTTGTTTAAAGAGCTTTTTCGCGCGTTCCTCTGGGGGGCCACCTTCTTCGCGGGTGCGGGTGCCCTCGGCGGCTTCCATGCGGCGTTCAAATTCTTCGCGCACCGCTTCGGCGGCGTTGTCGCCCAAATCGGCGCGCAACGCCAAGGTGTCGAGCAATGAGTCGGCGACAAACTCAGCCAACCGCAACACCGCTTTGCGCGATAATTTAGGTCTTCCGACCAAGGGCTTATGCCACGGTTCGATATCGCGGGCACTTTCGACGATACGGTCCAAAGTGTCTTCGCGAATTTGTGCGGATTTGTTGCCCAACATGACACCGATGGCATCGATATCTTCGGAAAAATAGATCGCGTCGCTGATGTCTTCGCTGATGTTTTTGCGTTTTGAAATGATGCTGAGTGCACCCAAAACCGGGGTCGAGGTGATGATTTCCAGCAGGTCTTCGTCGGATAAAACCGGCGAATGTTCCAGCACCGGCGCGCACACCACCAATTCAACATCGCGGGCCAGCCTGCGGATCACTTCAGGCGGTGCATTGGCGATGTCTTTGAGGGTTTCCGACAAAATGCGCCGCACCCGGGTGGCTTGATCCTTGGCCAAAAGATCCAACACATGGTGGGTCAGCTCGTGAACCTTGTCCAATTCGGCTTCGTTGAGCCCTGGTATCAGTTGGCCGATTTTTTCCGCCAAATTAAAGCGTACACCATCGTCATCGTCACGCGACAACAACAGATCGGCCTGACGCGGCGTCGAGATGTTCTTGGCAATCGCGCGGCGGACTTCAGGGGATGTATCTTCGGCGAGAAAATACAGGATTTCCGGGACCAAATCCTCGCGCTTGGCAAGCTTAAGACGGACCTTAACGTCCTTGTCGTTGGCCAGGCGGCGGGCCTCATCATAAGCGATGGGTTTGCCGCGAAACTTATTCATGAACCCTTTAAACATCTTTAGAGCTCCCGATTTGGCTTTGCAACGTAAGGGGCGGCAAGGCAGAAATCGCCCTTGGAATTTTGTTTCACCTCGTACATGGCGGCGTCGGCGCGCGCCAGCAAACTTTCCAGGGGTTCCTTGGCCTCGGGGCGATAGACGGCGATGCCGATGGAAATCCCCAAGGGGCAGTCAGGATGTCCGGATAAATCCTGCAGTTTTTGAGACATTTTCAACAAGTGCTGTGATCTGACCACGGCGGTTTGTTCATCCACACCATCAAGCCACAAGGCAAACTCATCGCCTCCCAAACGTGAAATGACGTCACCGGGGCGGACAAAATCATGCAGCAAATTGCACAGCGTGATGATGGCCTCATCCCCTTTTAAGTGGCCGTGCACATCGTTGACCATCTTGAAGTTGTCCATATCAATGTAAAACAAGGCCCCCGTGGAGAGATCGTGTTCCATACGATGAAAGCGGCGCGGCAATTCTTCGTCATAAAAGGCCCGGCGGTTGAGCAATCCGGTCATGGCGTCCGTACGCGAAAGACGCAAGATACTTTCATGATTTTCGATTTGTTCGATGGCGATGCCCAACTGGTTGGAAATGTCGTTCACCAACAATCGGTCATCGTCCGTCCAATCGGCCCGCTTCCACAGGCAGATGACGCCATTGATTTCTCCGCCGTGAAGGCACGGTGCTCCAATGACCCGCCAGCCTTCGATTTCTTCTTCGCGAAGCCACGGATGGTCATGCGAGAATTTCAAGAAGTCGTCGCCAAATTGTCCCGGCCCACCACTGCCAAATTCGGCGGCTATTTCAAACTGCAAGCGCGCATCTTCACCTTCATCCAACGTGGTGCGCAGAACCCGGCAGCCGCTTGCCCCCATGGCCCGCGCCGTGGCGGCGGCGGCGGCGGCCAGCATATCAGTGGGGTTGATTTCATCGCGAATGGTGTTGACGATGTAGCCCAAAACCTGTTCGCGTTGGTGGGCATGGGCCAAGGCCGTGGTGCGTTCACGCTCCGACGTCACATCGCGGCACACACCACGCACACCCACGCGGGTGCCGTCTTCTTCGTTGAAGGGGATCGCGGACACGACCACACAGGCCATGCCGCCATCCGCGCGGTGCATCCACACCTCAACATCTTCGATGCGGTCATCGGATAAAAACGGTATGGGGTCGTATTCGTCTGGGCTGATGATGATTTCTTCTGGTCTGCGGCCAATCAGTTCATCTGAAGCGTAGCCCAGAGCGCCTGCGCGTGAGACAAACACAAAGCATCCGTCTTCACCGACTTCCCACGAAAAATCGCTGGAAATTTCCACCAAATCCTTAAACCGCTGACGCGATTCAATCAGCGCATCACGTAAGTTGCTGTCCAAGGTTTGGTCATGAAACAAGAACAGCACTTGATGCCCCAAGACATTGGGGATGAGATTGACTTGAAAAACCACCTGCCCTGCGGGTGTCGGCAACGTGAGATTGGCGCTCACCACGCAACCGTTATCGACGGCCTTTTGGGTCAGACTTGCAAGTTGATCGTTGATGTCGCCTTCGAACAACGCTTCGATGCGCTCGGCATGGCTGTTGGTGGTCAGGGAAGCGGTTTTTAAATTGAGCAGCACCGCTGCTTCACCATAGCCTGAAACCAAGGCCCCTTCGGGACTCAAGATATCATCGACCTTTGCATCGTCTTCGCCGGCGGCGTCGGTGTGCAAGGTGGCAGCTGCGGTGTAATCAGATCCAGTCATGAAGTTCACTTTAAACGTTTTTTCCCGAAGACTTCCATAAGTGAAAAAACAAAATGATGTTTAGAAAATCTTGGTGAGCTTATTCCGTGATGGGCCACACGTTTAGTGACAGGTCAAAGCGGCATCGAATGTGAAATCGCGTTCGTACCATTGCGGTTCGATCCATACGGCCACCGGACGACCAGCCGCAATCGTCTTTTTGACGAGAAACGATATCTTTTGCTGGTCCGCCAAACGCAATCGACGTTGACCGATCAAAGTATGATCATCGGCATAGTAGAGCTTCAAAATGCCCGTGCGCGGCCAATGTGCGCCGCGATTAGTGACATTAAACACAGCCCCCGTTTCGCCGCATGCGCTCGACACATGCAATCTGAGTTTTTCAAGTGGAGGCGTCATGATTTGGACTTGAGCCAGCATTTCTGGTGCAGCCAAGACGGAAGCAATCGAATATTGGGCGCACAGCGCCGTAATCAAGGCCCATCCGCAGGCACGAGCCCCCCTGCGTAGATATGTACAAAACATGGTGACATCCTGTCCCAAGAGCGGCCTCTCTTCTGAAAGGCGGGATTGTTTTTGCAATTGCATTTTTTGCAACCACTTTGAATCTCAACACGTTACGTCAACGGCTCTTAACAAATTGTAAGCGTTCACTGGACATTAATGTCGACACGTCTTAAATGCGTCGGATATAAAAAAATCCTTACCCCCTCAACCATTCGAGTGCACACCATGACTGCCTTAAACGCCGATAATTTTGAAGATTTAGCTCAGCAAAGCGTAACGTCGGGATCCAAAGACCGCATGCTGTACGTTTTCGTGCGGGCGGAAGCCGTGGAAAGCGCGGATGGAGAAGCCGAAACGGAGGATGGGGCTACCATGATTCAGATCCTGTTCGATGCCCATCAACCTGCCGTCCATGGCATGAACTTTGACGCCTTGCGCGCGACTGCGGATGCCCAAAACCCGACCTGGAATGTGGTTGTGGTCGGAATTGCGCGCAATTCAGACGCCAGTTTGCCCACACCGACCCAAGCACAAACCTTTTTGACGGATATGCGGGAAAAAATATTGCAAGGGGAGATTGAAGGTTATGCTCTGTTAGACCGCGACGGCATTCCTCTTGACGTGAGCGCCCAAGTCGTTCCCGTAACCACCAACGGGGTTTTAAATTGAGCCGTTTTGATGGCTGACAAATCACTGTTTTTCTGTATTTTCCCACTTGATCGGGTGGGAAAACGGCTTAATGTAAACGCGTTAATCTCCATTCGAAGGGGAAAATTCAATGGCCCTACACACAGGACTAAAATTTAAAACGTCGACCTCTATAAGCACCATTGAAGATTGGTTGGAAAGCAATTGCAAAGGTGAATGGGATGTGGAAATTGAAGCGATTTCCACAGCACTGCAGCAAAAATCCGTAGCGGTTTATTTCGAATCCGAAGCTGACCGTGATGCTTTTAAAGCCATCTATAAAGATCTCAAATAAGGTGTGTCGGCGTTAAAATACATTACGAAAGCCTGGGTGCGATAAAAGCATCCGGGTTTTTTGTCAAATGTATGCTATAGTTTGTCTATGACCATAGTTGATACACAGTTTAGCGGTGTTAGAGACGCATTTGAGAAGGCCTCCAGCGGTTATGGCTATGGGGTTAAGTCTTCTGCGCGGTCGGATTCGTCTGTCAAATCAACACCTGAGGCGACACAGCATGACGCCATTCATGACACGGTGTCTTTGTCTGCGGGTGGGGAAAAAATCGTAAACTTAAACCGTGGCCAGGAATTGTCTCAACAGATCAAAAACGCTCCTGTTGATAAAGATTTTGCAGAGAACCTCCGAAAATCAACTGAGGACGTCTTTCGCATCACCAAATTGTTCACCCAAACGGTAAAATCGGCATTCAGCTGGTTGCGCTGAAACGCCCTTTTTTATTGCCTCATATTCTAACCTGATTATTGGGGCCCATATCGGAGCAGCTCGTCGGTGCTGTTGAGCTTTATGTTTTCGAGGGCTTGTCCCTCGACCGTCGTGATCACCCCCCACAGAAGTCCACCGTTTAAAGCGACGTTTCCAAGTTGGTCGCGGGTAAACCAAATGACACGGGTGGCGATATACCATTCTCCGGCAGGAAGCCCTTCAAAACGAAAGGCGCCGTTTTTATCGGCGGTTATAACGCGCCGAAACGGCTCGTACTCAGGATCCTTTTGAACACCGCTGTATTCCTCAAAAAAGCCGTCTTTACGGGTAATGGAGACAATTTCATCGGTATAGGGACTTTTGGGGACCAGCGTCACGGTTTCACCGGCAGCCGTTTGAATAAATCCCCCTTGCGCTTTGAGAAACCCCTGCCCCGCAATGGTGCTCGTCCCTTCTTTGAGGGCCCATGCACTGGCGGTGGTGGAAAATGCGGTCTCAGGCTTATAGAGCGGTTTTGCGGCTGCCGCATTGGGCGGCAAAGGTTTTGAGGGCGATATCTGGGCAAGGGCATCCGCTTGAAACCCCAGCACAATCATCGAAACGAAAAGAATGAATATGAATTTCATGTGTGCCCCTTTGCCTCACCTCATCACGTCTCGTCTCGTCTCAACCAGAGCCTAAAGCATAAAGAAACAGACACAAACAGAAAAGCCAGCCCCAAAAGGACTGACTTTATAGGGGGCTGGCTCTTGAATTCTGGCGGATGGGGTGGGATTCGAACCCACGGAGGGCGTTAACCCTCGCTGGTTTTCAAGACCAGTGCCTTCAACCACTCGGCCACCCATCCTCAAGAGTTGTCCTGATAGCACCCGCATTGAAAAGGAGCAAGCCGTTGGCTTCAATAAATCGGCATTTTGTCACATATGCGTCAATTTCATATTGGGCGTTTAAATAGTTCGCCCTGAACAATGCCTAAGCCATTGATGTTTGGTATCGGATCATAAGTCGGGAAGTATCCGTTTTTACTATTTTGACTGTCTTTTCTGTCACGCTCATGATCCAGGCAAGCCAAAATGCCAGGGCGTTGAGGATCAGGCGCATGTTGTGGCCTGCGGCAACCAGCAGAGCGTTGATGGCGTCGCCAGTTTGGCCTTTTAGGAAGTTTCGATCAAGCCTGCCATCGGTTTTCATATGCCCGATGGTCGCCTCGATGGCCGATCTTCGTTTCAACTCACGCTTCATTTGGGGGCTCAATCCGCGCTTGTGTCCGGACAGCATGACCGAGGCCTCGCCCTCGTAATTATGGCCGCGATAGCCCCTATCGGCATAAATCCGCTCGGGATCGACACCAGTCATTTGCGCGGCCTGGGCGACGGTGTCGGA
>NZ_MCGG01000068.1 GCF_001746755.1 Magnetovibrio blakemorei
TCTGCGTCACGCGATTTTGTTGCTTCGAGAATCGCTTTGAGGACCTTCTCCACAGCGTTCAGGTCCTTGCCTGCCACGATGGTCGGCTTGTCCTTTACGGCGACGGTCTGACTGCCGTACTTCATTGTGAGGTTATAGATCACGCCTTTGCCGGTGTCCTCGGTCCACCACCATGGGCGGACACGCACCTCAATGTCTTTTTTCACACGACGACCACCTTCCTCCCGGTAGCGTGTTTTTTTCACCTTAAAGCCATCACCCTTCTTTTCTGCGACAATCGCTTGAAGTTGGGTTTCCACAGATTCTTCGAAAATATCCATGCAAGGACGCTGGCGAAGTTCAATCGCTGTCGGGCGTGCTGTGTTTGAAAAATTTAAATTGAGCATGATGTTCATTCCTTTCTCGTTACCATAAAGGGTAGCCGGGAATGAAATATCGTCAATACTTACGGCGAAAAAATAACAGAAATTGCATCATGATTTCATGCTGAACCGAATAAGTTCAATTTGCGTTCAACCTGTGTGGTGAAGTCTTGGAGGACCTCTTTTATATTTGGTGCCGTGACCTGTCCGTGCAACGAATCAAGACCTTCCCGTAGGGTCTCCCATGATTCTCTGGATGGGGAATGTCCATTGTATTCCAGCGTGTTCATATATGAGCGGGAGCGACCTAGATATATCCTGCTATAGTCAGCCCGATTACGTATAATTCTATGTAATCTCAGAAACTCAAAAATCCGCTCATGCAAAGGCAAGTGCGTCAGTTCAAAAAGTCTCATGATGGTCTCCTTTTTCCAATTCATAAGACTATTTATCATTGATGAAGCACAGTGAAGTTATACGGTGTATAAATAGAGCCATGACGGATGATCAGATCACATATGTAGCGGACGACGTATCCATATTTTGTTGATGGAGATAGAGGTGAATGTCCTGCTCACGAATCTTATCAAGGAATTTTATTAAATCGTAAAGGCTGTGTGCGAGGTGATTGATTGTCCACGTAGCCACCAAGTCGATTTCATTGCGTGCGATTGCCTTTAACAGTTGACCATGTGCGGGGCGTTTATCACGCCCCTTTGCACCAGCCATTCCTTCATCGATGAAAATATTGGTAATTCGCCATCCCAATTGGTCACCAACTTCACGAAGTTCATGTATTTGGTCTGCGACGGATTGTTGGTCAGCCGACACTCTGGCGTATATTGCAACTCGATCACTCATGGCTAATTCGAAGCTCCCTATTAGAATAGGGTATACTTGTTTCAAAATCTGTGAAGACTTTTGGAACAATTTATTTACAGTAGGCTATAGTTCATCAGAGTAAGAGACCTGGGAAAACGCCATAATGCTAAGATGCGGTGCAACATGGAAACCGTCCGAAATAAAACGGGTTATCGACACGTTTCCAAGCAGTACTCGTGTTGTTCAGGTTGTTACCGACGACGGGATCGGTTTTCTGAAAGGAATGGGCAACCCTCAGGGCAATCAGTCTTTAGCATGTGAACTCGTCGGCAGTGAGTTGGCTGCTTGGTTTGGGCTTGATACGCTTGAGTTTTCCCTAATACAGGTCTCAGCAGAAGATATTCTGCCATTGCATGGGGAGGGACGTAACGTCGAACCCGGACTCGCTTTTATAAGCAAATATATTGAAGGCGGAACATGGGACGGTGGCGATGTGTATCTCAGTAAGATGATATTGCCTGAAAATGTGTCTAAACTTGTTATTTTCGACACTTGGATCATGAATGCAGATCGATATCCGCCGGAAGACAGCTTCATCCCAATTCCCGCCAACCGTGACAATATTCTTTTTGAGTGTCAAAAACGCAATAAATTCAAATTGATAGCCTATGATCATACCCATTGTTTCGTTGAGGGTGATATCTGGGAGGAGTTAGGAGACCCCAAGCTAATTTGTGATGAAAGGATTTATGGAGAATTTCCAGAATTTTCCCCTTATATTAAGCGTGAGGCGATTGTTTCTGCATTGAACAAGCTTCGTCAGCTTGACAGGAAGACGGTTCAACGGATAGTCACTACCGTTCCACGAGAATGGGGCATCACTGACCGTCTGGTTAACGAGTGGGTTGATTTAATTTACAAACGTTCAATTTTTGTAGCTGATACTATTGCTGCGAAGTTACTTACTCAGGGTGAGTTGGGCATATAGAGGAGAGAAAGGATGAAAAAAGTGCAAGCATACTATTCGATTCTCCAATTTTGCCCAGAACCTGCACGTCTAGAGTATGTAAACGTTGGCATTTTCCTTTTCTGCCAAGATAAGCAGTATGTAGGTGTTAAGTTCTCAGAAACTCCTCGTCGGGTCGAAAAATTATATGGTCCTCAAAATCATGCTTTCTTTAATACGCTCAAAGATGCCTTCTCTGAACGCGTTCGAGTAGAGTTTTCTCAATTTCAAGAAAGGTCCCTGATTGAAAGATTTGCTTCAATGCGAGCCAACCAACTTCGCATGAGCAAACTTCTGCCAATGTCAGTTCTAGATCCTGATAAGGACCTCTCAGAGTTATTCTATGAATTGGTTGGTGTTGAAAAACCAAATAGCCGTCGTTCTTCGGTTCGGTCAAAACTGAAGAACATTTTCAAGGATGCAGGTGTCCTTGATTTCTTGGATGAGCCTGAGCCTGTTTCCTTGCCAGAGTTTGGCATTGATGTTTCTGTGCCATTTGGCTACCAAAATGGTTCTTATAATCTCATCGACCCTGTTCGTTTGGATCACGACGCCCCTGCTGACGCACTTAAAGAGGCTGGAAAAAGAGCTATTGAGGGAAAATGGCTTGAGGCTCATTTTTCTAATGAGCAAGCTAAGAAACGTCTGGTTGTTGTTGGTGACTTCGATAAACAACCTGACAATTTCTACAGAGCCGTGCTTGACTTAATGTCAGAGCATAAAGTTTCTCTTCATAGGCTAGATGCATTAGATTCGCTGCTTACAGATATTAAGCAGCACATGCCCCATCACTAATCACTTCACAATGTGATTTTCATAAACCCGCGATACAGCAGGTAGATGGGTAATACCCCCGAAAATTAGATGTCTTCATAAGTAGAATTTTCTCGTAACGTAAACGCAGGATCGGCGAGTTTCTCAAGTTTTGCGATCCGTTTATCAAGACTGTTAATATGGTCAGTCGCAAGAGCAATCGTTTTCTCAGCATCTAGTATTTTCTCCCGCCATACCTCTTGTTCAGAACGATATTCTTGCATCTTGTTGTTATAAGCCGTAACGGGATCGTCCTTAATTCCCTCGATGTAGTGTTGATTGAGTGTATGGGGAGCAACTTCACCATGTTTTTTTAGAAGTTTTTTTTCTTTCCTTTTACGGATTTTCTCATACTTTGGGTGGGTCTTAGCCCATTCTAATACACCTCCCTTGGAAGCTATCAACGATTCAAGAGGCACTTCAATCTCCTTGGGGATTGGAGGGATTTCGACTCCGATTAGGTCACACCTAACGACATCATGAAGATACAAAAAAACCCGATCTGTTAAGGTGCATACCCGTTTTACTTTCTTCTTGGGTTTCTGCTTCTCATGTGGCTTAGATTTTACATCTACGGGCTTTCCCGTATAGGGCAATTCTTCACCTGCTGACCATGCAACAGGCTCATGCCCATAACGCTTCATTTGAGCTTCTTTCCGAATTTTATCCCAATTCATCCGAGCCATTTATTTTTTCCATATAAATCAACGTAGCGATTAATATTTCCTACTCAGCCCCCAATGCCTTAAACACAGCATCCACGGGGTCCGAGTAAAATGACGTTTGGAACTTCGCAAATAGTTCACCGGGTACTGTCTGAATATCCCCCACTGATGCCATTGGGAGCAGGATACGCTTTCCACCAGAATCAAATGCCATCTGGAGGCATTCGGCTAAGTTCACGACTGGAACAATATTTCCTCCAAGGCTCATATCACCAAGAACGACGAGTTGTCCCTGTACTGATTTCTGGAGAACACCCGAGCAGAGGGCAACAAAGCTCGCCAGCGTCAACGCCTTGGCTGGACCAGTGTTGTGATGCTCAATCGTGTGCAGGTGAAAATCATGATCTCCCGCCTTGGCAGCAGCACTGACACGGCTAACATTGGCTTTGAAATAATCAAAGGCGACCTTAACCGCTTCCTTCGCAGCACTATTTGAGCCAAGCCCAGATACATTCAATTTCCCTGAACCCGCCGTGGTCTGCGTTTCCATCCTGTATAGTCCAAGATGACCACTGCTGCCTGTGGCAATCGTGTGGAGGACCCCGGGGTTCATAGGACCCTCTGGAATCAATTTGTCACCACCTTGCTCGGGAACTGTTACGAAGGTTTCATCCATCGTCTCCTGGTCGATATAGGAGAAGTGAACATCATAAAACTCCATTCCACCGATTTTCTTCAGTTGTTCCTTCACTCGGCGACGGGTTTCCAAGGCATAGGTCAGACAACGACGCACAGCCTCTTTATCAAATTCACCATGAGGGTAGAGAAGTTTTAACAGACCAGATACGGTCTTACGAACCGCAATGGTATCACGCTGGTTCAGGTTGTTCCCCAGCTTGAAATGTTTGTCAATGGCATCAGAGAAATTGCGTTTACGCATTTCCCGCATGAACTCTGCCAGATAATCCACGATCAAGCCGTACTGGTTCGTAAAGAATTCAGGACGCATCTTCGGAACTTCCCAGCCAGGAATGTACCCGTGGAAACGGTCAAAAAATGCCGAATCGATCATTGCTTCAGGAAATGGAGCCAACAGGTGGCTTGTTTTCACGAGCGTATCTACGGACTGATTGATGTTGCCGACAAAGACCATACTGGCATCGGCTGCAATGGAATCTCGCCCGCGAGCAAATGAACCAGATGCCATGAAGTCCTTCATGATCTGGACGCCATCTTTATCCTTGAAGGTAATCCCAGCGACTTCATCAAACGCCACTACATCCCACAAGCCAACCAACCCTACGGTACGGCTTCCGATATTGTAGAACAGGTTGGCGACTGTCGTCTGTCCACCTGAGATTAAAATGCTATTGGGGCTAATTTCCTTATAGATGTGACTTTTTCCAGTCCCACGAGGTCCGAGTTCACATACATTGTAATTGTTCTCCACGAATGGGATCATGCGAGCCAATAGATGCCACTTTGTGCGTTCATCTAGCGTTGATGGTTCCATGCCTGTTGAACGGGTCAAGACATCTAGCCATTGATCTTCAGTAAATCCTTTACGACCCTCAAATAGGTCATCCATGTCCATGTTCGGCATCTGGATCGGTTTAAGCTCACTAATGAGGAATGGTGATCCCTTCTGCCCCTCTTCGTAATAATACTGAATAGTGACGATGGACCAGATGCCACCTGCGAGCAGCTTTTCAAAGCTCTTTACCGTGCCAGTCGGAACCTCAACCCCTTTGGTGCCGAGGTTGGACAAGGTGGCTTCATATAGGTCCCGCTTTTCGTTCAGCTTTACCGTCACCTTATCTATAACTTTATAGCTGCCCCGCTCTTTGATCTTCGATTTCACCTTTTCGGCTTCATCGGGACGTACATAGTTCTCAGCCAGTATCTGTTTGACCGTCTGTAGACCTTCTTGGATGATCGCTTCATCATCGGACGCACAGTACATTCCAAGGAGATATTCGAGAACATAGACGGGAACGTTTGCCCCTTCTTTGACCAGCTTGGTGAGGTCTTTGCGAACGACACGTCCAGCAAAGTGTTGGTTTAGAAGGCTGTCTAGCCCCGGATCAATGGATGAGGTTTGTGCATCAGAAGTCATTGGTAAACGCCAGATCAATGGTTACATCGATGCGAGACTCTTCAATCTTAGTCTCAGCATTGCGGAGGACGAGTTGGTATGGGGTCGATTTGTTGTAATCTCCCCCCTTGAGAGCAAGGCTAACCCATTTGGTTCGTTCATCCATATCGTTGGATGTGCTTTCAAAGCTCACTACCTCGATATTGGTTATGGGTTCGTCGCCATCATAAATCGCTACTTGGAGTGTTACAGGTTTTACCCGGTTGCTCACAGATTCAGTCTGAATAAGTTTAAAACGGTGACGGTTCGTGGTGATCTTGTAGGGACCGTTCAGGACACTAATGGGGGCGTATTTGATCTTCGTCTTATCCTTGCCCTTACCCTTGATCTGTCGCACTACAATGACGGGGACTACGATTTCCTGAGGCATGGCACCACCATGGACGAAGCGAGACCCACTGACAAAATGGAACCTGTTTGCACCCTTTGGTATCCAGAATTCCATATCACCTTCTGCACCAGCGGTAATTTTTGTGCTGCCGTGCCAAACCGTTTCTTTTTTCGGCAATGATTGTCCGAGGAGATATCGTTTCTTCGCCTTGGCGTTTGCGGGTTTATCCCCGAGGCTACTTTTGTCGGTCAGTGTAGGTTTGCTCTCTTGAAATAAGAACCCGTGATCAGCCGTGACCACCACGTGTGTCGCACTCAGGCTATTGACGAGCATTTGTGTAAGATCACCAAGCTCGTTGATCGTTTTGCGAACAGCGTCGAAGGTACCGTCTTCCGTGGATGCTGAATCCCCAACCGCATCGATGACGTTGTGATAAATGTAAATGACATTCCACTGTTTGACAAAAGCACGACCATCTTCCTTCTTCATTTCCATCAGATCATTGGCACGGATAGCTATACCCTCTACGGCACCAAGGATTGCAGCACGGTTATCCAATGATGCTGTGGGGAGACCGTCTACCAACACAGCATCGGTATTTTTGTAAGAAAGCGTGTTGTGGGGGAGCAATGCCGCCATGCCCAAAGTGGTATATGAGGGCAAAACGCCTAGCTGAGATTCCAGCTTTGCTTCCATGCGGTACTTGCCATTCAAATGATCGGTCAGTTCCTGAGCGGCTTCATAGCGGAATGCATCACTTATGATGACGAAGACCTTCCGCCTATCAGCCTGATTGAGAACAGGTTGAACATGACGCTTGAAGAAGCGTTGTTGATTGGAAATGCCATCAACCTTCCACGCCGACAGCAAGGCTGATGGACCATTGTGTTCTAGGTGCTTACCCCAAGCCAGTGCAAGATTCGTGATGTACCAGTTCCCGTAAAAATCCTCGACCTTGGCACGTAGGCTCTTCAGCACATCCCAGTGCTTAGCCTCCGCATAGTCTGCGAATTCACAAAAGTGACGATATAATTGGTCAAAGCGGAAGAGGCTACCAGTATAGGCGTCATAAAGCTCTTTGGCAGTGCTGTGGTTCAGTCCAGCTTTATACAGGTTGCCAAGGGAGAAGAGATCAGCCGCTGCCATAACAGCATTGTAGACCGCATGCAGAGCAGATCGTGGAATGTCCTCACTTGAGGGCTGTGATCCCGATGCCCAATATCCATCTTGGCGTCGCAGTGCAATCTCTCTAATATTTTCGACGTTTACAGTATCGGGGTTATCCTCCACTCGCCCACGAAGGCTACTGGCGATACGCTTTTCCACCCCTAGGAATGTCATAACGTCGATGAGTTGCTCAATCTCATAATTCACAATGTGGTCATCGAGTTTAATAATCTCAGAAACCGCTTCGGATAGGACATCATAGCTATTGCTCTTGGTGCTGCTGTCCCGCCATTGAGCCATACAAACCACGGCATTAGATTGATGCTTCTGCGGGAGCATCAAATTCTGTAATGATGTTGGGATATCTGCGTTCAACTTGCTGGCAAAATCAGTCAGCATTAATCGAATGAGCAGATTGCGAAGAGATGGGGTTTCTTCCGAATATCCGAAGGTCCTATCCGCCATTTCCCAGAATGGGTTGGCTAATCCATATTTGTCGATATCATCCCAGATGCTCGGTTTTTCATCAATATCACCGCCATGCTCCTCAGCTAATGCGTGGAGTAATGTCCTTGTAATGTTGAAAAACTCAGGCTGCTCTGCCTTCACGATGACCGATAATATCTTTCGATCAATATCATCGGCATTGTCGTAAGGGGCAATCAACTTAGCAGTACGGCTGAGACGGTCCTTACTGCGAAGAAATGCCATTCGTTGAGCGATATGATCACACAATGACTGCTGTTGCAGTCCAAGTTGATCCAAAACGATGGATGCACGGTCAGCACGGAACGTACGGCTATAGAGCCGCATGTCGAGGAGCCAGTCTTGATCGGGATCGGGTTGATGAGTAGGGGAATATACAAGGAACCGAGCTTTCGGATTTTCCCGTTCCATAACCACCTTGGCTTCCAAGGCACCCATTTGATCTAACCGCAACAATGTCACGTCAGAAATTTCAGGTAGAGAGTCCTCAAACTCCCGCTGTGGGTCATTCCAAAACACAATACGAGAGCCTTCCTCGTAAAGTCGTGTCAGTCCAGTGATGATTTGTTGTTCATCCATCACTTGTCTCCAATTACAGCTTTAACCTCTGCGAGGAGGTCTCCGAATTTCCCGTAGTTGACCTTCACCCCATCATCGAGGTCTAGGTTGATACGTTGATCAGCGTAATGGCGAAGTTTATCGTCAAACTCGCTGAGTTCTGCTTTTTGTTTTCTGAGCTTGTCCTGCTCCTTCTCCAATTTCTTACGTGCTGCCGTTGAAGGTGCAGAGATAATGTCACCATCAAGTTGTTCAATCCGAGCAGTGATTTTGTTCTGAAGCGGTGTCACATAGTCCACCCGCATACGAGCAAGGGTTCCATCGTTATACCGATGTAGATACACAAGACATTCAAACGCCTTAAGCTTACCCGACGAGAACAGCCAGTAGATCGGGCGTTTTTTGTAAGTCTGTAGATGATCCTTGTAGAAGCCCTTGCTGAGATAGTTCCGGATGGTCTTTAGCGGATCGTTGCCACCGTTATTCGCCAAACTATCACCGATGAATTTCAGGTTTTCCTTCAGGGTTTCCGGCGACCACGCAATCTTCAGGAATTCTTCAAAACGCACGGTGACGTCATCGTCAAACCATTCGGTATCGGTGATGGGAATAATGCCGTCGTCATCGGCGGGGAAGTTGCCATAGCGGGATGGGTCGAACCCTTCATTCCCACTGTTGGCGTAAATCAACCCTTCCTCGGCAAGGCTATAACGCCCCATCATGCAGCCGAAGGCATAGGAAATGAGACGTTTGATATCATCTTCTCTGTCAGCACGGGCAAGGGTGATTTGATCTTCAGGAACATCGGGGGTCAGTTCGTCTTGAAGTCCATAGGCTTCGATGAAGAGGCGGTTATTTTTCTCTTCCAATTCCTTCATCGCCAGGATGTTTGTGTCGCAAAAGACTTGCCATTCCGCAATGGAAGCCTCAATTGTTGTTTTTTTCAAGGCATCGGAAAGCGTAGGTAGTGCTTGAAAACCCCATGATGTTTCAAAGGAATTCCAATCATTTTCAGCTATCTTAATCCGTTGGGGAGTGGCGTAATTAGTAGCAATGACCTCTTCGTCGCTTAGTGCAAATGGGATTCTTGACACATCTCCAACTTGGAACGTGATAGTTGGATTTATTGCATCCATATATGACGTTACCAACTTGCTGGATAGGAGCGACAAAACTGCAAACACATACTTTTTGTCCGGAAATGCGGATGATCCCTTAATATCAAACAAAAAACCTTTGGGTGTGTATCTTGCGGCGAACCCCCCATTGGTAATGTCTGACCATGTTATGCCTTCTTTAAAATAGTATGATGTGTTTTGCGGTCTGGAACGAACTTTCCCATTAGAATCAGTGAATGTTCGTATTTCCTTGCCGTCATTTTTCCAATTAACAATATATTCCTGGTTTCCATACCATTTTCGCCAGACGCCTCCTTTATTATATGGAAACCATTTTAGATTTGACGCCTCGGCTTCGGCAGCATTGGCAAAGGAGAATCCAATCCCATTGAAATCAACTTCAGACCACAATCGCAAAAATCGATCATTGTCTGCCGTAGCCAATCCCTGTTTCGGGGACGCTATTTCCCCAACATTTGTTCCCTTTGTAAAAGTTTTTCGGAATGCTTCGCTAATCCAATAGGCTATAGGGCTTCCCTGAATTGTCGTGAACGATATTGCCTTCTGATTAAAGAAATTTGGACTGTGTCGACTGAGGGCTTTTGGTGAACCGTCTTCATTGAGGTCAGCATGTCTCAGTTTATAATATGAAGCGGAAAAATTTGGGAGCGATGGATGCTGAAAGACGCAAGCTACCACCCCAAAATTTATCCCCATTGCCGTAGGCTTCTTTCCTTCATATACATAATGAATTCCGGATTTAACATGAGTGCTGCTCAGAATTTTTTTCCTCGCAGACTCGAAGCTAGATAAAAATAGCCAGCTTTCCATTGTGATTAGGGAAGCAAACCCATGGTCTCGAACTAAATTTATTGACCTCGAAATAAAGGCTGCAAACAAATCACCTCTATATTCTGGGAAGGAAGTTTTAAGGAAACCCTTAAGCCGAGAAGGCATCCCCTTCCCACCCATATACGGTGGATTAGCCACTACACAGTCGTATTTTCGCCCCAGCACGAATGCTTGCTCGACAAGCGAGCGAACTAACTCCACGGAATGCTCCCGCATCTGCCGCTGCAACAAGTCACCGCTGGAGGGTTGATCCAATAATTGCTCCAAAGCTGGCAACGCCTGCCTGATATTGTCGGGCACCGTGATCAACGAGCCGAAGGTCTTGGCATCCTCAAACAGACTAATCAGACTTTCGATGGTTCCAGCTTTAACTTCGCTGGACGCATTAGCCGCCAAGGTGGGCTGTGCCAACGTGTCCGGCAGAAGGTCATCACTTGCCACCAGTTCATAGCGTCCGCTTGGCAAAAGGTGTTTGGCGATATCCGCCGCATCCAGTCCTTCACTGGATTGAATCGCCATGACATTCAGGTGAACGGGACTGGAAAGAATACGCTGATCATCAGCACGAGCTTTCATCAGCAGGGCAAACCCCGCCATCTGTGCCGCACGGTCATCGATGTCCAATCCATACAAATTCTTTTCAAGAATGAGCCTTGGAATATCCTTCAGGCGATAACCACGCTCCAGATAGATTTGTTTGAACAAATCATAGGCTTCGACAAGGATGTGACCCGACCCCGCCGCTGGATCGAGCAGGGTTAGTTCTTCGGGATTCAGTTCCTTTGGCGTGATTTCAGCAAGTTGTTTCTGAACCTCTTCAGTCTGCTCAGCGGGTTCGATGTAATAGTCCATCTCCCCTTTCAGCGGAGAATTTGGATATGTCGCCATCCACTGATACCCAAGTGAGTTTTGGACCATGTATTTCACGATCCAATTGGGAGTGAATAATTGGGTTGCGGCAGGGATATCCTCGGACTTCACCACCTTGCCAATGACCTGATCTTTCTTCTCACTGATGTAGAACTGGTAAAGCCACCCAATGACTTCAATCTTTTGCCAATCGGCTTCATCAATCCCCGACACCAGGGTGCGGATCACGGAATCCGAATGAAGAAGGTTATCTGGTAGGAGCAGTTCGGTTTCATCATCAATGCGTTCAAACATGAATGGCATTGACGTATGCAGTGCATTGCACTGTGCCACAAGCAGCATGCGGTAAAGCTGCTCATCTTTGGTACCATCGAGTTTCAACTCGACCACGGTATCCTTGCTCAACCCCGGCAGGTCTACATGCTGTGCATGTTCGAGGATTTCGGGGTCTGACATTCCATCTGGATGGCTCAGCACACGATAGCCATGATCCAGATACCCATGGAGTTCCATGAACCTGATTGCCGCAAATCGGTTGAACCACGTATATGCGATCTCTTCCATGGATTGCTGGAAACCATGAAGTTTGATCAACTTCTCTAATGAACGTCGCTGAGTGGCAATCTTGCGGGGGAATGGTTGTCCACCAATAACAACCACGTCACCTTGCTCGTTCATCGGCTCAAACTGATCATCACCAGTGATACCAACCTTCTTCGCCCTGTCGGAAACCGCACGAATAAAATCCCGCCGTGCCTTTGGTGCGTAGTTTTTAAGTTGGTTCCGGCTCATATCAGTCCCCTGTGGTCATTTTATTATTGGATTTGAATGCGTTGATTGTTCGAAATGGCGTCTTTGAGTGTCCGACGTAGCTTCTCAACAAATTCATCCACCTCTTCCTCAGTTTCGAGGAAATGATTGACCATTTGGGATGGCTTCACGACTTTTTTAATTTTAGCTGGAGTGGGGATCGGTTTGTCATCCCCCTTCTTCTTTGCTTCTATCGTTGCAATTTCGGCATCGAGTCGTTCAAACGCCTCATACATCAAGTCCGACGCTTCATTTTGTGTCATGAAGATTTGAGCAATACTGGTCTCGTTTTCGATTTGCTTCTTAGCATTCTGCAATGGCGACAGGCACGTGTGGCTTACATCACCAGACACGCCTGATCCTTCAATTTTGTCTTTAACTGCTTCGATGTGTGCATCTATCTTACCTATGGCATGCTGACGACGGTTATCTAGAACCTGACCATTCACATTCCGTACAGTTTGAATGAGTTTTTCAGCATTGCTGATCAGCTTATACGGCGATGCGGCTTTGAGGATTTCTCCTATCTGCCTCAACGCATCCGCCGCCGCAACATCCTTCTCTAACTCTTTCCTGTTTGGTTCAAATTCACCAATAGCTCTACGAAGACCATCCCATGTGGGCTTTTGAATGGTGTAGAAGTGGTGCAGATCATGAAAATTATCGGATAAATCGAGAAGAGCCGCCTTAGAGCTATTGAACCGTTCGATGAAATCGTAGCTATCATGCTCAGAAAGCAACTTGTTGATGAGGATCAGTGCATCATCGATATGATTCTTGCCGGGGTATTCCCCTCCATCAGCAAGGTGCTTATAGCCGTTCAGGTCATGCTGCCATGACATGAGTTTTTCACGAAGGAACGTATAAAGTTCATCTTCCCCATCTGGACCCATTTTGGAGAAGACATCTTGCCCAAGTTTTCTCGCCGCCTGCAAAAGACCGCTATCGACGGTACGTCGTCGAATGATTTTTACACCGGGAAGCTTTCTTGGTGACACCAATGTATCGCCGATCCGCTCTAGCGGCATCACCGTACTATCGGTGACAAGGCTGACCTCCCCAAGCACAATCATTCGGGCAAGAATAAGGAGTGTTTCATTTTCCGGCCAACCATAAGGGCGGCGAGCATATTTTTTAACCAGTTCATCAACAACAACTTCATGATGTTGATCTGTGCTGAGATTTATGAACTTTCTAACCTCATCTACAGCCTTCGGATTTCCTTCTCCTCCCTGCAATTGCAGCGTTTGTGCGGAAATATCATTTGCTGCAAGTGTCGCTTTTATTTCCCTTTGGGGGTCAGGGACCAAGTGCGTCAGATAGGAGAGTTTACCAAACGAATTCTCAATTAAATAATCAAGTGCGTCTCGTGCGATAGCATCTCCATTTGCCCCTTTGGGGGTGATGGTTTGTCCAGCACAGAAGAATTCCGCCTCCAGAAGCATTTTTTCTAGGAGTTCCGTCAGTCGTACACGCCTATCACGGTTCTCTGAAGCACGCTCTTGCAGGATACGTTGGGTCGTAGCGGGCAAGGTCCCGTCGTTTTTTCGGGAAATAAACTTCTGAGTTTGGATGAAGGTTCTAATTTCCTTACCAAGCGTCAAATCATCTTTGAGCTTGATAATGACCTGTCCCCCATCTGCGGTACTTTGTCCGATGCACTTTGCTTCGCTGAAATATTCATATTCATCGCCAAGGGGGGAGATCACGGAAATCGTCAGGTCTCCTTGGTTCTGAATGCCCACGGCATGAGAATCGCACAGTCGGTTGAACGGGAAATCCTTCTTATTTTTTTCAAAGCGGTGCTTCTTCTGCCCCTTGAGGACATCATCAAAGATCAACTCACCAAGGAATTTCGTATCTTCCCCGGCATTCCACTTCATCCCCTTAATCTCACGGGAAATGTCACGCTCTTCATTGGTCAGGAAAAAGAAATTATCCCCGTTGTGGCTGATCAGAGTTTGGTTTTCAAGCCGTTGTAGGCTTTCCTCAATGTTCTTTTTGAGTGCCAACCTGTCAGCATCAATTTCATCAACGCAAAGGGTCACGAGGTTGTCGATGTTCCCCTTCATCTCGTCCACATAACGGATCAGGAAGAGTGTACGTAACAAGTTGATATCGAACTCTTGGAGGCTCGTATTATCGCCTGCCTGATCAATGGTCCGTTTAACCGCCGTGTCGAGGAAGCTCTCAATTGATGGGTAGAAGAGGTAAAACGGGACTAAGCTACCAACGTTGCCATCTGCAATTTGCTTACCCGCGAGTTGAAATGCGTCGAGCATTGAGCGTTCACCACGGCTCAGGTGGAGACCCGTTGCCCCTGCCTTGCGAATGGTTTCAAACACTTTTTGTACCAATTGGAATTGGTACGGGGCAAATGGGTAGTTGGCGATGAAATCTTCTTCGTCTTTAAAATTCTTGAACGTCATACCCGTGTTGGAGAAGCTTAATTGATGCTTCAAGATGTCACCTTTCGCACCATACGTCTTGGCAAGAGCGGTTTTCGCGTCGGGTGTTTTGTCCAGCAAGCGTGCTTGGATAACTTCATCTGTGTTTGAACTGGATAATGAAAGGCGGGTTTTAAACCGACCTTGAATCTTTGAAAAATCATTAGCCTTGGATGCTTTGACTTCACCAATAACTGCATCAATATCCTCTTGAGAGGTTACCACCACCCAAGCACGTCCCTCGCATTCGGTTCCAAGCCGTTCCGTAATGGTCTGAAGGCTGAGCATGAGATGTGTATCATCTCCTATATACTGACCAATTTCATCGACCAAGAAGATAATACGGTGCTTTGGTCCTTGCTTCTCCAGGTACTCCTTCACCCATTTGACGAAATTATCGATATTGAGGGTGAAGTTCTGTTCTGCGTTCTCAAGCCACTTGGTTGATGCTTCTATGCTCTGTTCTAACGACTTAGATAAAGCCGCAGTTAATTCGTCTTGTTTGAAATGGTAAGCATCCCGCTCATCAAGCCAATTTGAACCGCTTACCTCTTTGTATGCGGCATAAAACGTATCCAGCTTGCCTTTGCTCTCAAGGTATCTCTCCATGTCGGCGATGACAGGGTGATCACCGCTATATCCAAGGAGATCATTGAAGACCTTCAGGAACACAGACAAAATGGCATCACGGTTCTTCGTGCTGTCAGCCTTACTATCAATGTTGAACAGAATGACATCCGTATCGCTGTGGACGGCACGTTTCATGTCCCCGTAGAGAGATGCGTCAACGATTTTGCCATCAAAAAATTCAACGGCTTTCTTCGTAGAACCGTTCGTCGCGACTTCTCTGTTTTCAAGAAGGTAAGAGAGAATTTTGATGAAGTGAGATTTACCTGACCCGAAGAACCCTGAGACCCATACACCAACCTTGCCAGTAATCTCCGAGCTTTTGGGATTATCAATGGCATTCAGATATGCGGAAAAGAACCCACGAAGGTGTTGGTCGAGTTCCTTGGTGACAACATACTCATCAAGCTCCTGCCAAACCGATTCACCATCAAGCTGATCAGCCTTCACAACGCCATTGATTGGGCGAAAGAGGTCTTTCTGGAAAAGGTTTCTGATCTGCATAATGTTTCCCCTGAATTACGGTACCAGCTTGAAAGCACGGTAGTAGTTGTTATCTGAGAGTTCCCCGAACAGACTGAGCGACTGACCGTCGTATCTACCGGGAAAGAACATCACCAAGGGCTTTAACCCCATAACGGCATGAAGATTGTTGAGAAGGCTGTGGGATCGCAGCATTGGATAGACACCGCCAATACCTGAGACCAAGACCAGATCATGGTCATCAGGTCGGGCGACCTCCTTGAACACCTGAGCCAGTTTATCCTCTTTCAGAGGGGCTTTCAGTGCCTTCACCAGAGCCTCATCACCCTTGTCTCGCTGTAGCTTGTAGGATGGTTCCAGTAGGTTTCTGGACCGCATGTGATCCAAAACCATATCAAATAGGTCCACATGTATGACCCGTAGTTCGGGCATATGCATGGGTATCTGCTTGAGCAGGAATTCTATGTGATCCCGAATGCGGAGTTCTTCCTCGGGTGGGTAGTCGAATATGTAGAAGGCAATCTCGTTCCCCAATCCACGACCATTTATCAGGTCGTCAGATATCAGCTTCTCCAGCACCACATTCAGGCGTTCGGTTAAATTATCGTTCATATCGCCACCTGAATGCATTTGAGGACGTAGTCTTCGTTATGTTCTCGCAGGTACGTCATCACCTCATTAGCAATACGTACATGGTTCAAGGTCATCGTCTTAGTATCGGTGATGTATCCGACCTCATCAAGAATGCGGAACACGGAATCTCCAAGTTTATTTGCGGTCGATTCCGCCCATTCAGGCATGTGTGGATCACGTTCGTGACATCCTTCAAGGAACTTGCCCCACATCTGACGGGATAAGTTTGTGCCAAACATCCTGAATTCTTCGCGGACAACAAGATCGAGGAAATCTCCGATGAGGGTGCTGTGTTTGATCGACGAAGCGAAGACACATTGGGTGGCGATGATGGTGGAGCCATCTCGGACCATCTCCCATAACTCTGCATCCATGGTTTCTAATCGCACACGAACAAGAGATGCCTGCCTTTTCGCCGTTCCAATGCTGCGTTTTTGGAGAACGTTCTGAACCTCAATGGCATCTTTCCACCCTTGAGCATCAACATTGTTTAGAAGTAGATCAGCGATAATACGGCTTTCTGGGATTTTAAGTGAACCACCCGCAATATCGGCTTTATAGCGACTATTAAGCATTTGAATCCCCCTCTAGAACGCTTTGTTGGGAGACATCAATCTCGTCGCTGTTAAGCAGTACGATGTGTTGGTCACTGGCATCACGGAGGGATGGGTCAACATCCAGCCCAAGTCGCTTTCTGAGGTAGTACGAGAATGCCAGTCGTGTTTCGATCTCAAGCACCCCATTCTTCATACCATAATCGAGTTCCACAACTGTCTGTTGGGTGGGGGTGAGGTTCGGGTTTGGTCCAATCTTAAACGTAATGGTCTGCTGCCAAGCATGGTCGTTGCTTGCGTCGATGTCGTGAGGTTTGGTTTTCCTTGTCCCAAGGATTCTTGGAATAAGGAAATCTTTGAAGATTTTGTCGAGATGGCAATACGCCCGTGCGTGCCAGCGAAATCCATCAAAACCCAACGCATGGGGGGTGATCCACCGCCATGTTGGCTCTGGGCGTGTCATGCTCTGGTACTGTACTTGGATGGCACTACCAGTGTGGATCGCTTCAAGGATGGACAAAAGTCGCTTTGGATCGACGGTTCGTCTCGGTAGGGGAACGGCATCAAATGCTGGGGTTTTGGCAACCCACGTCTCACGGGGTGCAAGAACACCATCCGAGATTGAGCGAAGTTGAGCCAAATATCTGTTTGCATCAGGGGTTATCAAGATGGGCTTGAAATCATCCCCACGGACAAAGAACTTCTGACTACCGTCATAGCGGATATTGTTTGGAGCAAGGTCTTGATAGCGGTGAATATCGGCGGATGCCTGCGGGTTCGATACTCCAAAAAATTCAACAATGTCCTTGCGATTAAACCGCCCCTCCCAAAAAAGACGGAATTCTAGGAATTCGAGGCGTCGTTCAACCCCCCACCTCAATTCAGGTGAACCTGATGAATCCTGCTGGTTTTGTCGGATGTCCCCCATGACACTCCATGTATGTGTTTATAAACTTGTCAAATGCACGTTTTTGGTACATTAAGTTTCTTAACTGGTCAACGGGATTCAACAAATTATGATAAACATCCAAGAGAACGACATCTTCCTCAGAATGGGCAATCCGTCTACCCAATGGCGGGTTGAGCGTATTCTGGAATATCCTGACTTACCTCAGCATGTTCGTCTTAAATGCGAAGGTGGCGGGAACGCGACTATTACGGTAGCAATATCGGTGGTGGCTGATTCTTCCCAATTCCAGCCTCTAAGGGGTTAAGTCGGGTTTTATGTGGGGTTGGTGGTGATGTGGTTGCCTCGACGATTTTGAAACACGTTCTCGGCTCCTACAGCAGTGTTTTGAACATCATATAGAAAGAAAATGCATCGACTTGATAAAAATCGTTATGGTATCGGCTGAAATCACTGCCATTGAGGTGGCTCAAAATCATCATCCGCAGCAGCAATAAATTGCAAGATTGGGTGTTGAAGGCTAGGTCTAGGGGAGTTTATTGCGATAGAGCCTAAAGTATCATCATGGAACCGACATATAAAAATTGGTCCATGTACGTCAAGATCGCCGTCAGGTAGTGGCAGGGTAAAATTCACCGGAAGACCACGGCTTTTTGCAGTCTTGTTGATGAAAATAGCCAATTCTGATTGTGCCATACAGAAGGGGGCTAAAAAATGATCGCTGATTTCATCCACATCGCCACCCAGTGCCTTCTGGATAACGGCGACTATTGCTTCGAGTTTTTGATCTCCTCGATAGACCCACGCTCTTTTTAGCTCGAAGGGCTTGCCGGGATGTTTTTCGTAATACCAGAATGCTCTTGTACTCATAGCTCAGTTATCCTTTTTGAAATGGGGTAGTTGTTTAGGCAGCCTGGACATGATTTATCCATGCACCAATTCGTTTTCGTGCGACATCGGCATACTTGACATCCTGCTCAATTCCGACGAACTGCATCCCTTCATTCTGAGCCGCAATGCCTGTGGTGCCGCTGCCGCAGAAGGGGTCGAGAACCAGTCCGTCTTTCTTGGTCACAAGACGCACGAGATATTCCATCAGCCTCACGGGCTTGACCGTGCAGTGCGGGTTTTTAGCGGATTTCCCGCTGGGATCAGAAACACCAAAATCTTTTTCGGTTCTGCCCGGCTTCGGACAATAAAAATACCGCTGAAGGTCATCGTTGAATTCACCAATAACGTTTGCGGGAAAACGTCCAAGGTCGGGGTCACGACCAACTCGTTTGAACCCCCACCCCATGTTGCGTGTGTCCAGTGAGCCGCCATGTCCAGAACCTTTTACCTTTTCACCATCAGCCAACGGCACCCGACACGCATCGATATTCATGACGCCGGTTTCCCAACGCAGGATGTTTTGGGCTGTTGTGCCTTCAAGAGGCTTGCGGGCAACCACGATGACCTCATGGGCAGGCTTTAGAGCGGATTTCCAACCATGCCATTCTTCTGCGTGGGGAGAATTGGGTTCATAAGCTGGGACCATTGTTTTCCCATATCCGCCTTGTCCTTCCAGTGACCGTGCCATACGACGACCTCCGATATTGGAGACCTCGCTAAATGCCTGTCCGCCACGGATGTCATGCTGAAGGTTTACGTATTTTCCGCTGGTTTGCAGTGTCCCGAGATGCTTGTCGATTTGTTTTCCAGCATCGACCGCCTTAGGAAAACCTTGGGTGTAAATCCACATGATTTGATCTCTGATTTCAAAACCCGCCAACCGCAAAGAAAGGATCAAAAGATCAACTGTCTTCGGATGTCCGAAGGCAACCACAAAACCACCCGGACGCAGAACGCGGAAAGTTTGCTTCCAAGTTGAGGGCTGGGGGACGCCACCATCCCAGTCTTTGCCAAGAAAACCCCGGCGGTTCGAATAATCATAATCATCGCCTTTCGCCCATGTGGTGATCATGTCGGCGATGGTCTGGGATGAATAATTCTTCCCATTCTCAGAAAGCCCATAGGGTGGATCGCTAACAACCGAATGAAAATGGTTTTCAGGAAACCGGCTCATAACGTCCGAGTTGTCACCTGTGAAAACTTCAACCCGTTTTGACTGGCGGGTCACCTTGCGTTTCAAACGCATTGGCGGTGTGTACCCGAATGGCTGAAAGTCGTTCATACAATTATACATCACAAAATGCCTCGCTCTTACTGCTTCGCCAAGTCAAACGATTTGACATAGCGGGATTGAGCCGGGTCACTTCCACGTTACCCTTCAACGTGGGAGCAAAAGTTTTGACGGCATGGGGATTGATTTCAAAGCCAAAGACACTTCGTCCCATTTTGAGTGCAACCTTGGCAGTGGTGAATTCACCTAGAAACATGTCTAACACCGTGTCTCCGGGGCGACTGCTATAGGCGAGCATCTTTTCCACCAGCCCATCAGGGAGGGAGTTCATGTTTCGAATTTCACCGTTGTGGTGTTTTTTCTGGGGAATGTCTGTCCAAACATCCATACGGTCGGCGTATGATTTTTTACTATCCCCATAGCGGGCGTAAGGATCGAACCAGACGGCAGCCAATGGGGGCTTGATCACGTAGATAATATTATGATGACCGACGGTGTATTTGTGGTCCTGCCAGATGCCGGGATATTGCCAGACGATATTATTACGCAAGATAAGACCATGCTCCTCAATCGCACAGATGAAGTGATGCATGGTTTGAAATGACAAAATGAAATAGGCGGAGCCGCCGGGTCGGAGTACCCGAGCCACTTCGGCAACAGTGGAAAATGCAAAATCTTGATATTGTTCACGGGGAATTTCAACGTACCCCGCTATAACGTTACGCGTCTTTCCTTGATTGCGGTATTCGCTACCAATTACGTCACCTTTGATCCCAAAGGGCGGATCGTTAATGACAACATCAATGGAGCCATCGGCGATATGTGCCTTGGCTCCCATGATGCCGCACCCCTCGAAAATCCGAGCCATTACTGGCTCGGACTTCGGAGGATTGTAGCCAAAGGGTTCATGCATGAACGTCATCAGCATGTCCCTTACGCAGCCCAGGCGAGCTTGCCGCCCTCAACCACAGTCAGGGTGATATCGCTGACTTTGTTTTCATCGTCGGTCAGCACACGCAGTTCAGTCCGTCCTTGCTCATCAATAACACCAATCAGCAAAACACGTTGTCCCGCCATGGAGGCAAGGTCTGGGTTTGCACGGGCGGCACCATATTTTTCTGCCTTTTTCAGAAATTCGGTAACCGCATCGACCGCACGCTGCTGATGTGAGGTGCCACGCTTTTTGGCTGCCTCAGCAGCTTTTTCACGACGTTTTTTGACCTCTGGCAATTTGGCATACATTACCTTGACCTTCGCCAGCCCCACTTCACCAGACCGCAACGGAGTGGCAAGCCAATCAGCGGCGTCTTCATGAACGACCTTGTTATGCTCCAGAACGGCCATGGCTTGTGAGTCGTAGTTTATACGCTGACGAAGGTCGTGACGTTTCCCCTCGGGGTAAAATGCCTTCACCGTCGAGTGAGCGTCCGTTTTTGCACGCTTGCTCGGAACCACATTGTGATCAATCAGGAACTGATTATGATCATCGGGATACGTCTTCCCGGCGACGTAAACGCCGTAAATTGCCGCCAAGGCTTCATAAAGTTCAGCGTTATTTGCAGCGAGACGTTTCATAACACCCTGATCAAATGTGATCACAGCCGTCTGTGCTGTTTTAACAAGGTTGAAGAAAACTGTGCTGGCACTGTTTTCGGGCTTGGATTTAACATTCGCGGTTTTCTTAGACATAAGATGCACTCCTGGTTAATGTGGGTTCTATCGAAGTCCATCCTGTTTCCTTAGGGGACCTCGATATGTCACTTGCGGACCATCCGCTTGCAACATGATTCCAGAGTACATCCTTCATTTATGCAGTCAATTCAATGACTTACTAAACATATGGGGGGTCGCCTGTTTAGGGGTAAACAATCTAGGGGGGGTAGGTGTTTTGGGGGTTCGTGGAAGTTTTGTGACTTATTGTTTAGACAAGAAAGCTGGTAAAAAGACTCCAGATCAGAGACATAAAGAAATGAGAATGTTCCTCCGTCGCATTGGTGGAGAGTTTCGACACGAAATTACGGAGAAGGGTGGCAGTAGGTCCGACCTGCTTAACGAAATTGATAAGGCACCCTATTCATCAGACCCGTGGATTTTGATTGCATCCGGGTGGGAAGATATCGCTCACCCTAAGGCTGCCAGAATGCTGGTTGAGAACAACATCCCAGTTCTTTTATTTCCTGACACTGATGACATTATGGATTTTCAGTTTGACGAAAGCCGTTATGTTTTTGGTGGCCCAATTGTCGATAAAACAACTGCCACAAAATTTCTGTTGCAGTCTTATCTTCATGGCATAACGTCAAAAATATCTAAGGAAAGCCCATTTTCTCTGACAAATATTAATTCAACCAAAGAGGCTGTAGAGTTTGCTTCGAAAATTTGGACAGACATAAAGAATGTTGCACTTGAGGACTCGGAACGTGACCAGAGTAAAATTGCTTATACCCTGACCAAGAGAGGATTTAGGAGCATCAATGGGAAGCCCATAACACAGCCCCTCGTTTCACGTTACATCAAACGTGCCGGAAAAATAGATGAGTGGGCTGCGTTGGATTTGCAAATCAAACTGGGAATTAAACTTTAGAGCAACCCATTGGTTAAAGCGGTTGAGGCGGCCCAAGAGAGTTCCCGTCGTCGTCCCAAACAATCAAATAGCGACAATGTTTAGAAAGGAAGATTTCTAATCATTATCAGCTTTCGTGCGGGGTAAAGCGGGGACCACCTCCATGGTGATTTCAAATACATTTACTAAACCCCGCCAATGTCTGTTTTCTAAACATTTGAGGGTCATATGCGTGAGGGAAAAGCAAAAGTTCTATCCGAGCAGGAATTCACCCGATTGCTCCGGGTGATCTCGGTGGAACAACACGCCGAAAGAAACACCGCAATCATCATGATGAGTTTTGGTCTCGGTCTTCGGGTCGGCGAAATCAGCACGCTCATCGTCGGCGATGTCCTAAACCAGAACAATGCCATTCGTGATCACTTCCAAATCCGACGTGCCAACTCTAAGACCAATCAAAACCGCGAGGTCTTCCTCTCCAATCCAAAAATACAACGTGCGTTGCGGACATATCTCGATTGGCGGCGTGACCATGACCCGGTGGCGATCACCCAGACATCGCCGTTGTTTAGATCACAAAAGGGCGGTGCGTTTACCCCAAACTCATTACAACAGATGATGAAGCGGATTTTTCGTCGTGCTGGTTTACCTGAATCGGTATCCAGTCATAGTGGTCGCCGTAGCTTCGCCACCAAACTCATCACTGGCGGTATCGACATCAAATCCGTGTCCGTGCTGATGGGACACCGTAATATCTCTCAGACATCTGAATATTGCCAATCCAACCCAGATGTCCTTCGGTCCGCAGTGGTGCGTGCGATCTAGTAATAGACGCACTATTAGTCAACATCGGGAGGGCAGAACGCCTACGGCGTCCGCCCGCTCCATCGGTGTCATTCGCTTTGCTCATGAACACCTCTGAGCAATTCAAATTACACGACCGGAGTGGGCAGATACGCCGCCAGAGGCGGCTTCATTGAAAAACTCCCCCCAGCGGCAACAACTAATATTAATAGGTAGATGTTCGAGATAGGGGGAGTTTTTGATTTGGACCCACCCGTCCCCGCATGGAATAGTGAAGCGACACGTTCCACTCGCGACCCCACAGCAGATGAATTCATCAAGGCATCAATACGGCGACAACACATATACACCACAGCCATGGTGAAGCTGGCTATGTACGTCTACCGGACACGCCATGACCCCTCCGAGATAAATACTGCTGATGCAGTAACGAGGAGGAACACAAGTGATCACACTGACAGAAATATATGAAGAATTATTCGAACTAGGTGTCGTTGATACGCAATCCGAGTTCAGTGAATTTTGTGGACGAAAGCCATCATGGTACAGCAGCACAATTGCCCGAGGCAGGCACCCCAACATAGATGTCCTATATCGGCTCACGTGGGCGTTACACGACACCTACCTAGCCTCAATCCAAGCCATGGAGGAAACCAGCAACAATGATGAACACAAAGCATTTGAGGCTGGTGTAGACGTATTAGAAGCGATCATGGGACGTGTGCAGGATGAGATGGATAGGCTGTGCGAGTCATGAGATGCACCCCTGAACTCGAACACCTTTTATACCGTACCATCGATAGTTTTGACCACGATGATCGCCCCATCCATCGATTTTTTTCATCGCAGTGGGATGTCACGGAAATCGAAGTGAGACCTTTCACGCTGTCCATGACGTTCAGTGGTGAAAAATTGATTGCACCATGCATTCAAACCGTCGCACGGATTGAAGGTCACATGCAGGGGCAGCCGTTCCTTGCCTTGTTGCAGGTCCATCGATCAATAATCGATCACAGAGATATTGTGGAAATCGCTTGGCACAGCGACGACCCCGATCTGGTTCGCCGTTGGGTCGTGCTATTCCAATTAAAAGGCAAACCGGGGCTTTTGCCCGAACCCGTTAAATCGTCCATCCCAGCGGGAATTAAACACTGCTGGGCGTGGGACCACGCTTTCATCGTCAACGCCAATGCCACCGCAGCAATGACGGGGTTCAGCGAATGGATCAACTCCACCATCCCTCGATCTGTGCAGGAATTTTACCTTGGGGGCGAGGTCGTCGATGCCGATGATATTTTTAAGATTGGGATGAGTATTGAGACGGATCAATTTTTTTGGTGTGGCTATGCGTTGTGCAATCTGGCACCAGAATCGTGGGCAAATACCGTAGCGGGTCAGATTACAAAAACACCAGGATTGTTACGGTTTAAAACCGTAGATTTACCATCTTTTCTCGCAATCAATTGGTTCATCGGCGGAGCCATACGGCTTCATGGTGGGTGGGAAATCCATTCATATCATGATGACCAACAGCTTGGTAGGCGGTCACTCAGCCCCGCCATGCGTGACCGCCTTGGACAGGCTCAAAATGATCTGCGTGAATGGTTGCAAAAACGGTGGGGGGACCGCCTCCCGATCCTGCTCAATAGAATTGAATGGAACCGATACCCTAGCGTGAATTTTTACGAATCCGTCGATCATCATGATGTTTGGAGGCAGCCAAGTGGTCTCGTTGCCCATCCGTCTATTGGCTGGTTCCTCCCGTATCCATCATGAGGTCACCGTGACCACAAATATCCCAACCTGCCTTGGTCAAACGATTTGACATAAGCGTTCGCCTGAAGCTGCGTTTGCAGTATGGCAAGTGTGTATAAACGAGGGCCGCATTACTGGATTAGATTCCAATGGATGGGAAAGACCGTTCGCAAATCCGCCCGGACGATGAAGAAGACGGAAGCCCTTCAATTCCTGATGCGAGAGATGGACACGTACAAACGATGGGTTCGAGAGGGTCGGCGTTATCATATCGTGCAGGAAATGATCGACAAATACAGGGTCGAACACATGCCGTCGTTAAAAATCACTACCCGAAAATCCTACGCGGGTAATATCCGTCAACTAAGTCCGCACTTCGCCCATCTCGATCTAGAGAAGATCAGCAAAGGAAATATCACCGAGTTCATCTCGGCTCGGCGGCGTGATGGAGCGACCAGCCCGACCATTCGCCGTGACCTCTCGGTCTTTTCATCCATGTTGTCGTGTGCAGTCGTGTGGGATTGGCTGGATGTGAATCCGGTGAAGAACTATGACAAACGATCCATTCGAGAGAACCCACCCCGCATTCGTTATTTGACAAGAGGGGAATACCAACGTCTCGTAGATGCGGCGTCCGACTATATGAAGCCGATGATCACCTTGGCGGTTCAAACGGGCATGCGGGTTGGGGAAATCTTATCGTTGAAGTGGTCTCGCGTTGATCTTCAGCGTCGTGAAATCCTATTGCTGGAGACTAAATCCAACCGCCCAAGGGTCATCCCGTTAAGCGATAACGCTGTGACCACCCTTGTGACCATTCTCCGCCACCCCACCAGTGATTACGTCTTTCACAAAGAGGATGGGGAACGCTATATCCGTATCGTGATAGGGTTCAGAGGGGCGGTCAGACGGGCTGGGATCGAGAACTTCCGTTTTCACGATCTCCGCCATACCTTCGCCTCGTGGGCTGTCCAGAGCGGAATGGACCTCTACCGTTTAAGCCGAATATTAGGGCATTCGACCATGGACATGAGCACTCGATACGCCCACCTCGCAACGGCTGATTTACACCGTGCTATCCACGAAATGGGCTCATTCATGGGCACAAACGCAGAGAATGCCCAAATTCAACCATCTGAGGCTACGCCTTCCCACTTGGGGCTGCCTTCGCTCGATGCGACAACGCCACCGAGAAAACTTCACTAAACCAATAGGATGAAGAGGCTGTTTTACCCCGCAAAAATTATGATATAAGCCACCTAGTGCGTCCGTAGCTCAGCAGGATAGAGCACCAGATTCCTAACGGGGTTTGGCTCTATCTGAGATTTTTAAATTCCTTTTATTACAATCAATTACGCCCTCCTCTTAGGAGGGTGAACTGTGCCTAATTCTCGGAAAACACCCGAAAGTAAGCACAAATATTGCACATTGCATTTCGTCTAAAATGTCAGGAATCCATCATCGGACCGCCGGTAAAAAAGGCTGCAGAAGACCCAGGTCCATGCCTTTTATGGTTGCTACCAAGAAAAGTATTAAGAATGATGCCAGCAGAATATAACCAACGACAATTATAACAATTCCACTCTTTTGGAAAGCCTTTACGCCCAAGCTTTTCAAAATGTTCTAGAGACGCCTGCATTTTTGGCAGATTTTCTGCCAAGAACTGGTTGTTGAAATTCACATCAAACGTATCGTAAGTAAAAAAACCGATGTGTCCGTCGTCCGCTTCCAAATGCAGATTTTTGATCTGTTTCTTCGCCTCTTTTATTTTTCTATGCAATCTTGTGATTTCATCGGATGACATTGGTTTCCCCCTCTACCCTCGAATAAACGCGTTCAAGTTGTTCACGCCTCGCCGTAACGTCCCAAATGACAAAATGTCTTTTGCTTTGTTTGGGAAAACAGACGGCAAGACCAGCATGACAATGCCGAAAATAGGAAGAGTCAAAATGTTCAACAGGGATATGAGAATGCCAAGCGGAATCCACACAAAAATACCGATCAGATAAAATGGTAATCTAAATATATACCCCATTTATGCCCCCCACCCTCACGTCTCGAACGTCGTTCAAATGAATAAGCTGTACCGTAGTTCCTATTTTGAAAGGGCTACTCTTTTACAACCCATTCTTTACGAATGATGCCGGGGCCGTGTTCTGTGTGTTCGACTTTCCAGCATTCTTTGCTTTTGTCGGACAGGCACGGCTGTACGTTTGTGATTGTTAGGACCTCTCCTTTTTTGGCCGTGTATGCAACGGCTTTATTCCAGTACACATCCTGGTCATGCGGCATCGTGATGGTTTCGTTCGCTGCAAACGCAATTTGAGCAAAGGCCAATGAGCACAAAAGGACAAGAGCGGGTAATATAATTTTGGAGTTCATTTTCATATGTCTCACGTTTCATGATGGACCAAACAAGTCGAATTCGGGAGAGAAAATTGCTCACCCCATTCCTATAGAAGCACAAACAATGCCGTCGTATACGTCGTCTGGTTACCACCACAATCACTCACCGTGATTCTAATTTTAACAGGGGTATTATTTGGCGTTGTCACATTCAGGTTTACGGTTGCCCCGGATAGTGATGTGCTAATCGTTCCACCAGTAGAACCGTTAATAAGGTTCAAAAACTTAACATAATCGACAGATTTAATCGTCTCGCTAAACGTAATGCTCGCTGTCGTCGTTTGTCCCTGGCCGGTCAAGTTGGCACGATTTTCAGATACTTGGCTGGGTGACCCGCTTGTGTCTGTACAGGCGACTGAGGCCGATGTGCTTGCCAAGTCGGCGACCATGCTGACGGCCGTTTCACTGCGGCGGAAGTCCATATCGCTTAAGCGAATTCGCGAGAAACTCACGTTTGGTGTCTTGTTTTGAGCCACGTCATGATTTGGGCTTTGATCATCTGGTGCAGCACGCAGAACGGCGTCCATCCTCAGTGCCGTATCGGCTTTCGGCAGCTTGAGTTTTGGAACCTCAAATTTAAAGTTATAGCCAAGAGAGACCGCCCACTCATGGCTTTGTGAATTTCGGGCACTCAGCGACCATTTCTCGTAAGTGTGCGATATTTTAGCATCCCATTCATTATTGGAATTGCGTTCCCCGCCCAGACTCGTGGTGCCGATGTCGTTGTCAAATCCGCCAAGTTGATCCCACGTCAAGCCCGCACTAAAACCGCCAAGAACTTTATTGCGGGTGGTTATGATGTCATCAACTGATGTGGTGCGAGTACGTTCCGTACCCATGTATGGGGTCAATTCGAGACCCAGTGTTGGGCTCGTCACCAGACCAAACTCACCCCGATACTCTTTCATGTCCGGCCATCCGGCTTGTGTGCCATTGACCAGAAACTCAGGGCCATTAACATCAATGTACGAGGCCTCCCCATACACACTCGACCAAGCCGCGTTGGGAGAAGCGTTTTTATGGGTGTATTTCAATGCGGAAAAATAAGCGTCCAGCGTATCGGATTTTTCTTCACCATTGAACGTGTTCTTCCGATCAAACTCCTGATACCCCAGTGTGAGGGCAATTGATCCGTTTTCATCCACTTGATCAGGGGTGGTGCGAAGATATTGGCCGAACAAAGCCCGCGTGTCTTCACCAACCCGCAGCTTAACCCCGGCCCCTTGGGTATCGTCGAATAGGGTCTTAAATGTAACGGCCCCGGACGTGCCATTTTGGGCATTGCGTTCCAGTTCCAGCCCAAACTCGTTGGTCTGGTCGGCATTGGTGGCGTTCAGCGTACTATCCCATTCACCGGAATTTTCATCCCTTGTGTTCTCGGCCCCTAAGTTTAGGGCAAGGGGGCTGGTTTGGGTTCGCTGTAAAGCGGAATGCTGGAAGCTGAATTGGAGGTTGCTGCCATTTTCGGGGGCCACATTGATGCTCAGGCGTCCGTCTTGGCTGAGAGACAAGGGAATGGACTGCGGTTGAGCCGATTCAAACGTGTTGAAGGGCATGTCCGGTGAATACAAATCACCAGCCCATACCGCAAGCGGCACCGCCAATAATGGCAATGCCATCCCCCCTGAAATCCACCGTTTGTTCATAGAATCATAATACTCATCAAATAATTGGGTGAAATGTAACAACCATATGGCGTTTTGAACATGTTTTTTTCGTGAAAACATCGCTTTTAGGGTTGAAGTCATCCAGAACGGCGTCGGTCCACGGCTGCACGACGGTCTAGAGGCCATCGTTGGATTTTATCAAAAGGTTGGAAACACGGCGGAAACGGTAGACTTCCTACCCGCTGTGTTCCAGTTTACCTACAACAATAGGGAGGGCATTTGATGGGTGAAAAAATTACCGCAACCGTGGATACAGCAGACGTTAGGGATTTAGCGTTCGATTAGTTCTCCCAGAGTCATCTTTTGTAAAACGTCGATATCATCTGGGTCCTGAGCCATATCCAGCCCGTATTCGATCTTCCGATCTCAGATCAATGAAAACCCCTTGGTGGGGAGCGGTCCGATGATGGATTCCTGACATTTTAGACGAAATGCAATGTGCAATATTTGTGCTTACTTTCGGGTGTTTTCCGAGAATTAGGCACAGTTCACCCTCCTAAGAGGAGGGCGTAATTGATTGTAATAAAAGGAATTTAAAAATCTCAGATAGAGCCAAACCCCGTTAGGAATCTGGTGCTCTATCCTGCTGAGCTACGGGCGCTTCGGTGTGGGGCGGAAATCCGCGTGTACGGGTGGCTTATAGCATATTTTGCGCGGGGGAAAAGATCATCCGGGCGGCTTGGGCGATTATTTTGCGGCGCTCAACAAGCCTAAAAGCTTTGTTTGATTTCGACGAATATGCGGTCGTTGTCGCCGAGCCCCTTAAAGGGTGCGCGGGTGCCGTCGTGATAGAGCGTTATGCCGCCCGTGATGCTGAGCGCGTCTTGCACATCATATTCGATGGAGGCCCGTGAAAATCCACCGCCTTTGGTGAGTGGCGAAATGCGGGTGGTGAGCGCCGTTAAGTGGACACGGTCGTGCATATAGTCGCCGGAATAGCGCAGCGCGTATTCTTGCGAATTCCTCTTTAAACCTTCCCCAATCAGCGCCGGGCTCCAATCAACAAGGTGGCGGTTCACGACTTCGAAGCTCATGGAGGCGTCAGATAGGCCCGTGTAGTCGACACCGGCCAAGATATCGTGGCGGGTAAAATCCTGGCCCGGAACGCCCAAGGTTTGCAGGCCGGAAAAGCTGGCGGCTTCGCCCCTCACCAACCAGTTTCCCAACGCAATGTCCCCCGAGATGCCCACCATATTTACCCGCTCATGGCGGATGCGGGTGGCGCCGTTCACCGTTTCTTTGTGGCCGTTGTCGTCATAGAGGTTGGCCGCGTGCAGGGACAAGTCCCAGCCCGAAAAGGTGCCCTTGAGGCGGGCGGCCAACTCAGTATTGTTGAGGCCACCCGAAGGCACATCGTTTTGTGGAGCTGCCCCATTGGCGGTGTCGTAAGGGCTGTAAGACGGTGCGGTTTTGTTAAAGCGGATGTGGGGGATGACCAAGGCGCTGGCGCTCCACGGTCCGGCGGTATAATCGGCGCGCACCATCGCCAACGGCAGACGGACGTCTTCGATATCGACCATACCCAGTTCGCGTCGATCCAAAGGATTGATGACGTCCACCACACGCAGATTTTCAGACGTGCCCCAGACGATGGTTTGACGCCCGGCGGTGATTTCGAACCCGTTTCCCAATTGAGCGCTGGCGTAGAGTTCTCCAAGATTGATATCGCGCTCGAAGGAATTGAGAACCGTCGCGTTATAATCCCCACGGCCATGCACGGCGTACACAAAATCGTGGGCGACGGACGCTTCGCCCAACACGCGCACCGGAAGGGAAAATTGGTCGGGCAGGTTACCTTTGATTTTAAGGTTGGCTTTGGGACGCGCGCGGCTCAGTCCGCGTTTGTCGGAGCTGCCCGCCGTTGGTGTATTTTGGGTGTAATCATAGGCCGCCGAAAATAACATGCTGCCCGACACAGACCACGGCGACGCGACAGAATGTTCCGTCGCCGATGTTGACGAAGACGGTTCATCAAAACCTTCCAAAGGGTCGTCCGTCGGGACAGTTTTGGGGGCCTTGTCAAAACCATCAAGCACATCGTCAAGCACATCTTGAGCCCAGGCGTTTGCGGGCAACGCGAGCGCCATGCACAGCAGCACAAGAAGATGAGAAAATGGCTTTTGCAAAACTTACAGACCTTTTTCGAGGCGGCGTAAATTGAACATGGCGTCGTCCAAGCCCTGGTTGTAAAGAATGTTGTAAAAGGTCAATTCGGTTTTGTGTTCGGTGAGTTTGTTTTTCTTGGTGGTCATGGTCATGGCTGTGGTGGTCCACACACCGTCCATCAATTCCAATCCGGTCACGTCCAAGTATTTGAGCTTATCGCCGATATCGGTCCAGTGCACGGCACGCACGACGACAAAATTATCTTGGCGCACGAACACAACCGATTTTTTGTAACCGCTTTGATCGATCTCTTCTTGGGTTTTGGGCTGGGCTTCGATCACCCAAGTTTTGGCACCGCGCACTTCGTCTTCTTTGAGAATCTTATACTCATAGGCATCGAGATTTTTGCGCGTCATGTCGGAATAGTTGAAGTCAGATCCCATGAAGCTGCCGGATTTATCGGTGCTGGCAATGCGTTTGGTTTTTTTCAGCGCGGGTAAGAACAGCCATTGATCATCGTCTTTGTCATACGCGTCAAAATCATAAGTCAGAAAGCCGGTGTCCTTGACGTCGGCAGGTTCCAAAAAGAACATGATGGTGCGGCGGTCTTCTTCGCCCTTGTCGGTGATCAGATCTTTGGCAAAGGTTTTGATTTTGCGCGTGCGGGTGTCCCCGTTTTTATCGATCAGTACCATTTTCATTTCAGAAATGCGATTGTCACCATCGTCGCGGTCATCCACTTTTTGCATGATTTCGCGGGCCGTGAGGTCAGCGGCCCCTGAATCAAACGCATAAAAGCTAAACACCAAGGCGCTGAAAAGAACTGTTGCGGTTTTCATCAAACTCTCTCCGTTCCTAAAAATCTTTGTCGTCGGGAATCATGTGGGCTTTGTCCAAAACCTTCATCAGGGCGGGTGCCAAGAAGATGTCCGCCAGCAGCGCCAAGATGATGGTCGTGCCGGTCAGCCAGCCGAAGTTGATGAGGTTTTGTAAAGTGGACAGCAAGTAGATGAAAAAGCCTGTCGACAATACGATTGATGTCACCAACATGGCGCGTCCGGCCCCCAACAAGGTTTCGCGTACAGCGGTATTCACGCTGCCGGTGTCGTGGTGGATACGTCGATAATTGTGCATGAAGTGAATGGTGTCATCGACCGCCAGACCGATTGCGATGGACCCGATCAGCATGGTGAATAAATCCAGCGGCACGCCCACCCAGCCCATGATGCCCAAGGTGATCACGATGGGGGCCAAGTTGGGGATCATGCTCACCAAGCCAAGGCGGATGCTGCCGAGAAAAGCAATCATCATCAACGTGATCACGCCTCCCGCAATGATGTAACTTTGGCCCATGGAATAGATGGTCGCTTGCATGGTGCGGCCCAACAGAGCGTTCATGCCGGTGACCGTAATGTCCACGTCATCGCCCAACACTTCCCTAAATTTTGCGGTCACGGTGTCGTTGATGTCTTGCAGATAAACGGAATCGGCCCATGGCATTTTGGCGGTGAAGCGGGCCATTTGAAATTGGCTGTCGACGAAATCTTCCATATCGTCTGAGCCTGAATTTTCAAACAAGAACAGTTCTTGTGCGATCAAATCACGGTCATCCGGAATGCTGTAAAAAGCCTCATCATTGGCATGCAAGGCGCGGTTTGATTCTTTTAAAATGTCAGCCAACGACAGGGTCTTGCCAACGGAAATAAAATCCGTTTTGAGCGCTTCGATGACACCACTCAGCTTGTCCAATCCGGCCATGATTGTTGGATCATAGAGGCCGTTGACCTGCTTGGTGTCGACGATCACTTCAAGGGAGCTGGCCCCTTTCAAACGCTCGTCAATCAGGTCAAGGGCCAAGCGCGAAGGTTCAGACATCGGCAGCCATTTGAAGGGTTGATGGGAAAAATGAAGCTGCGTGATGCCCGCGATTGAAATCAGCAATAGCACACCACTGACGATGATGACCGGCCACGCCCGAGCCGTGGAAAAATCGGCGATGGTGCGCAGCAGCGCATCCATGCGGTCATGACGCTTATGCGCCCGTGTGCTGGATTTGGCCTTAAGCGGCAAGAGACTGAGGGCGGCCGGCAATAGCGTCAGGTTCAAAAGCAACGACAGCAAAATACCCAAAGAGGCGATGACGCCCAGATCGGCAATGGGAGCAACTTCTGCGCCGGCAAATGATGCCAGACCTGCGGCAGTTGTCAGCGATGTCATAACGATGGGCAGCCCCGAGTGGCCCAGGGCATAGACCACGCTGTCATGTTTGGCGTTGCCGTGCTGAACATGGCGAAAGAAGATCGC
>NZ_MCGG01000069.1 GCF_001746755.1 Magnetovibrio blakemorei
GGCCAGCATTTGGAAACGTGACCCGGCCAAGGCGGAGCTTTCGCCGCGCAAATATATTTGGAAGCGCAAGGTTACGGGCAAGCCGTTAAAGCTGGACAAAGACCGCGACCGAGAGAGGGAGCGGGACGACTAAGCGTCATCGTGTATATTCAAAAACCTACTTGATTAGATGTATTAGTTCCGATTTCCATTAGATGGGGCTTATCTCTCAAGAGTAACCGCGATACGGAACCCAAGAATATAGTCAGCCTCATCTTGTGCAAACCGTTCTCTTTTGGATACTGATAAGGAGTTAGAAGCCTTTCCCCAATGACCTCCTCTGTGCACCCTTGGACATAGATCTTTTCCCATAACATAATACCCACTCTCGTGGCTGTCATATGCATAGTTTTTGCTGTAACAGTCCTCGACCCATTCCGAAACATTTCCGAGCATATCGTAAACTCCAAATGAGTTTGGGTCTTTCTGACCGACCGGGTGTGTTTGTTTGTTAGAGTTATTCAAGTTCCACGCTATATTTGCAAGGCAGTCAGGGGCGTTACCACAGCTATATTTTGTTGTTGACCCAGATCGAGCAACATATTCCCACTCAACTTCCGTCAGCAAACGGTAATTTCTCCCAGTTTTAGCAGATAGCCTTTTGATATACTCCAGAGCATCCAGCCACGTTATGTTCTCAACAGGATTACTTGGTGTTTTAATAAATTTACTAGGATTATCCCCCATTAAGTAACCCCACTGTGCTTGCGTCACCTCGTATTTGCCAACTGCAAAGCTATAATTGATATTCAGACGATGCACGGGTTTTTCATCTGGTATGCTGCTGTTCGAGCCCATTTGGAAACTGCCAGAAGGGATGATGACCATTTCTGGGCAGTTGGTACAGTCACGGAAAGCCTCTCCCACATTGTTGCTAATAGGAGCAGGGCGAGGAGTTAACAAAGCGGGTGTTGGCTCATTGATTGGTTCTTCAGGGGTGGGGGCATTAGCTTTTGAATATTGTGAAATAGTTGGCGATCTATCTATAGCTGGTGTTTTGTCCATTGCCAAAATGGCTGGAGATATAGGGTAGTGTAGAGCCCCTTTTGAAATGGGATCATCTTTTCCAACATAGTTTCTTAACATATTCGAGCCACATGCAAACTCTCCAGTGCTTGTGTTATAGTAAAAATTATCGCGCACTCCACCGCCGCGTGGATCAGGAGAACTTAAATCTGCGGCTTTCCAACCATTATTTCGATCCTGAATTGAATGAATAAATATATCATTCTCGTAAATCTTATTTTTGTCACCGCCTCCAGTTGTCAATATGCAGTGTGTTGAATAAATCTTTTGTATCATCACAGCTTCTGGTGTGGTCGTTCCTGTCATTGTCTGGCAAGCAGATAAGGCTGCAAGCAACAGAACACCGATTATCGATTTCACATATCTCATAGTGATCTCCTCCAAATGATCGATGTTTTCTAGAATTATCACCAACCTACCTCAAATCAATTCTGAAATGAATCTAACTCTT
>NZ_MCGG01000070.1 GCF_001746755.1 Magnetovibrio blakemorei
GTTGATCGAAATGGGCCGTCCCCGCGTTTACGCCCTGAACATGGTCGATGAGATGCATAAAAAGGGCTACAGCATTGACTGTGAAGAGCTGGGCTCAATGCTGGACGGCCCGGTTATCGAAACCGTGGCCACAACGGGTCAAGGCATGGAACAGCTTTTGGACGCGGTGATCCGCGTCGCTGAACAAGAACGCCAAGACAAGCCCATGCGCATTCCGTACGATTATCACTTGGAAGAAGCGATTGATCGGGTCCAAGTGCTGATCGCCGATCTTCATCCCGGCGCCTTGGAAGCCCAGCAAAGTCGCTGGTTGGCCATCAAGCTTTTGGAAGGCGATGACGACATGTTAAGCCGTGAAGGCGAACATGGCGTGTTGATTGAAATGGTGCGCCGTGAGCGGTTTGATTTGGCCAGAACGCATAGCGAAGATGTGGAAATCATGTTTGCCGATTCCCGCTACGGCTTTATCCATGGCTTGCTTTTGGAGGTGCGCAAAAAATCCGTAGATCCGGTGAAGCGGATGCAGACTACTCGCCTGCTGGATTCCGTGTTGCTCCACCGGAGTCTGGGCATGCCGTTGTTTTTGGGTCTGATGTGGTTGATGTTTGAAACCACCTTCACCGTCGGCGCATACCCAATGGATTGGATTGACAGCGGAGTTGGTTGGATTTCTGACATCGTCAGTTCAATGCTCCCCGCAGGGATGATCCGAGACTTGTTGGTTGATGGCATCATTGCCGGCGTGGGGGGGACCATTATCTTCCTCCCCAACATTGTAATTTTGTTCTTCTTCCTCGCGTTCTTTAGCGAAAGCGGCTACTTGGCGCGCTCGGCGTTTTTGTTGGACCGGGTGATGCACACCTTTGGTATGCACGGTAAAGCGTTCATTCCGTTGGTGATGGGCTTTGGCTGCAACGTCCCGGCCATCATGGCGACGCGCACCATCGAAAGTGACCGCGCCCGGTTGATCGCCATTTTGGTCAATCCGTTTATGGCGTGTACGGCGCGGTTGCCGGTGTTTATTTTGTTTGCCGGGGCATTTTTCGCCGAGTGGGCGGGCACCATCGTCTTTATGATGTATCTGTTGAGCATCCTCATTGCCTTTGGCGCGGCGGTGTTTTTGGGCCGCTTCGTGGTGCGCGGTAGCGCTGAGCCGTTTGTCATGGAATTGCCGCCTTACCGCATGCCGTCTCTGCGTGCCGTGCTTTTTCACATGTGGGAAAAGGCCTCTGACTTCTTGCAAAAAGTGGCCGGGGTGATTTTGATCGGCTCGACCGTGTTGTGGTTCTTGCAGGCGTTCCCCAAAGACGTTGATTGGAGCCAAGACTATGCGGGGCAAATCGCCACGCTTGAAGCCGCCGTGCAAAGTGAAGCCAACGATGCCGCAATCTTAAAACTGCACCACGAACAAGACCGCGAGCATTTGGAAAAAAGCTACCTTGGTCGCACCGCGCTGACCGTCGCACCGGTGTTTGCCCCCTTGGGCTTTAACTGGAAAGACACCGTCGCAATTTTGACCGGGGTGGTCGCTAAGGAAGTGGTGGTGGCCAGTTACGCCGTCATTTACGCCCAAGGTGAAGATGCCACCGAAGAATCAGACAGCCTGCGCAACGCCTTGGCCGGAACCATGAACCCACTGGTAGCTTTTGCCTTCATGGTGTTTATTCTAATTTACGTGCCGTGCTTGGCGACCATCGCCGTGATCCGCCGGGAAGCGGGCAGCTGGCAGTGGGCTGGGTTCTCCGTGGCCTTCTCCATGTCGCTGGCGTGGGTTTTGGCCTTTGGTATCATCACCATTGGAGGGTTGTTTGCATAATGGAAAATCAGTTGATTGAAGCCGTCATCCTCGCTGTTATCTTTGGCCTTTGCGTTTTGTATATCGTGCGCAAGGGCATGGCTAAGTTCTCCAAGACGGGTGCCGGATGTGGCGGCGGCGGATGCAGTGGCTGTAGTTCTGCACAGGAAAACGTGCCCCCCAAAGAGCTGCGTAAAAAAGGCCTCTGACAAACGATTTGCGTGACCATAAAAAAAGCCCAGGACTGTGAGGCCCTGGGCTTTTTTTGTTTTATATACAGGCCTCGCCGGGGCAGCGGTTGACTTCGACGGTCACATGGCTGAGCTCTTTGTGCCCTGACAGCAGGGCCTTGTAGTGCCCAGGGTCCTGGGGGCTATGGGTTACCAGCGAGACAACAGCTGCCAAATGATTGGCGCCAACGCGCCATACGTGAATGTCGGATACCAGGTTATCGGCATCGGCTTCGATGTCTTCTTGGATGTGTTGAACGATGTCTTTGGAGATGCTACCGTCCAGCAAAACGGCGCTGGTATCGCGCAACAAACCGTAGGACCATTTGGCGATCACCAGCGCGCCGACGATGCCCATGATCGGGTCCATCCAGGTCCAGCCCATCCATTTCCCCGACAGCAGCGCGACGATGGCTAAGACCGAGGTCAAAACATCGGCCATCACGTGTAGATAGGCGGCGCGCAGGTTGTGGTCTTCGCCCAAGAGGTAGGCTTCTTCTGTGTGATGGGCGTCGTGATGTTCATGCTCATGCTCATGCTCATGGGCATGATGATGCCCATGGTTATCTTCGGCGCCATGGAGCAGTTTCACGCTGAGCAAATTGACGAGTAGCCCAACTGTGGCCACGATCACGGCCTGATCAAAGGAAATGGGCAGGGGCGTGATGATCCGGTCGACGGATTCCCACACCATCATCAAGGCCACCACGGCCAACACCAGAGCGCTGGAATATCCGCCCAGGACGTTGACCTTGCCGGTGCCAAAACAAAAGCGCCGATCCCCCGAGCGGGTTCGGGCAAACCAGTAGGCGAACAGCGTAATGCCCATAGCCGCGGAATGGCTCGCCATGTGCCAACCATCGGCAACCAACGCCATGGAATGAAACACCGTTCCGGCGACAATTTCGACCACCATGGTGACGGCGGTCAGCGCCAGCACGTACACCACCCGGCGCTGGCCGGAATCCATGGCCTCATCGTCTAGGTAATGATGGTGGTGGCCCCACTGATGAAGGTTTTCGCTATGCATGGTGCATTTTCCCTGTCGGTCATATCAAAGCAGCAATATAGCCTTGAACAGTCACGCGGCAAATGAAAATGCGAGCTAATATCAATTAAAGGGGAGCGGCGTTGCGCCGCTAGCCGTCGAGCGCATTGGTGGCCGTCAAGGCCAAATCGTTGCGCATGACGCGGGTGTGTTTGAGCACGATATAGGTCAACGGCAGCAAATGAAGCAACAACGCGCTGCCCACCATAATATCGCCAAGCGACCACAACGGAGCCAAGGGCAAAAACGGCCCGATAAAGGTCATGGAGGCAAAAACCAAGCGGAAGCGTTTGACATTGACGCCGCCCAAAAACACGAAGCAGCGCTCGGAAAAATGCGCCCAATTGATGATTGTGGTAAAGGCAAAGACAATCAAGCACGCGGTCACCATGTAGCGCCCGCCGGTGCCCAGAAAATGGGTGAACGAAGACACCGTCAGGTAAGCCCCGGTGGTGTCCAACCATTGACCGGCCGTCAAGATGACCAGGGCCGTGGTGGTGCAAATGATCAAGGTGTCGGCCACGGGCACGGCGGCGGCCATGTAGGCGCCGCGGGCGGGGTGGTCATGGTTGGCGCCTTGCCAGAACGGCGTGATGCCGATCCCCGATCCGTGAGAAAACACCCCCCGGGCGACGCCGAACTGTACCGTTTCCAACACCGCATAGCCCGCCACGCCGCCGGCGACCGAATAGGGGTGAAAAGCGTATTTGAACACCGACATCAGCGCTTCAAGGGTGTGGGCCTCGGTAAACAGCAAGATGGCCCAACCGCCCAGCATGTAGCCCAAAATCATCCACGGTGCGAGGGTGGTCGATAATTTGAGGATGGTTTTGAAGCCGCCCACCACCACTAAGGAGACTGCGGTGCCCAAAAGGACGGCGGTGGTCAGGTTGGAAATGCCGATTTCGCCGGAAATCGCCTGCGCCACGGAATTCGATTGAATCAGGTTCGCGGTGACCATGCCCTTGACCATCAGCACCCCCGCCAAGCCCGTGGCCAGCCACTTCCAGCGGCCTTTCACCAACGTTACGATGTACAGCATGGGGGTGGCGAACAGTTCGGGGTTATCGCCGCGGCGCGCCAACTTGACCGCCCAATACGCGGAGGTCATGCGAAACGACATCCCGGCAAGGGCGGACATCCACATCCAAAACAGTGCGCCGGGGCCGCCTAAATGGATGGCCGTGCCAACGCCAGCCAAGTTGCCGACGCCCACGCTGGCGGCCAGGGCGGCAAAAAAAGCATGATGGTGCGCGACAGAGCGTTCGTGTTCCAGCCCGGTTTCGGCGCCGCGGTGAAAGAACAGCGTGCGCACTTCATCAATCATGCCCTTAAACGCCGCGCCCTGCGTCGCAAAGGTGAACACAATGCCCAGTTCGAGATAGATGAACGCCAAAAAGGGGTTCCATAACCAGGAAGATAGCGTTTCCATGAACCTCTATAACCCAACTGAAAAAATGGCAAAAAAAAGGGCCGCCTTACGCGGTATTTGTCAGTGTTTAAGACTTAACACATCGACAGCCTACGCTCCACAAACATATTCGCCTTTTTTACCCACCCATTCCGGTTATCTCAGCGCTTTTTATTTCCCCGTGCCTTCAGCATCTTCTATACTGATATTCATAGTATGAATCTATCCGCAGCGGACCAGTTCCGCGAGAGCCAAATCGGTCAAAAAATGGGTTTAAGTGTCCATGAGTGCAAATATTCAGTTCGTTTTGGGGCTTAACAACGTCGACGTGCGTAGAAGTCTGGCGTCCGCACTCGCAAATGATGGCTACAGCAACATTTTAGTCAGCGGCACGCGCAACAAAATTCTCAGTTATATTCTGCAATATCAAGTGGATGTGCTGGTCTGCGACACCAACTTAGACGGTAAGGATATGACCAGTATGGTCTATAACATCCGCCACCAGGAAATCGGATGCAACCCTTTTATGACGGTGTTTATGATCTCTGAATCCCGAGATATCGAGGTCATTCGACGGATTGTTAACGCGGGCGTGGATACGGTCATGGTTACCCCGGTGGTGGTTAGCAACATTTTAAAGATCATCAATGTGTTAAAATTAGATCGTAAAGACTGGGAGGTCACGGCCCAGTACGTTGGCCCCAGCCGTCGCGGCAAAAATCAGCCCGAGGCCGAGCAAGCGCCGCTGATCCGGGTGCCCAATACGCTCAAATACAAGTTCTCCGCCAACCCTACCGAGGCACAGCTGCTGAAAATAATCGGCAACTCTTCGATTGAGATCAACATGCAGAAAACCACCAGCCAGGTGATCGAGATTGACCAGGTGGTGGGGCAAATTTGCAAAGCTAGCGCCGACCCCTCTCAAAGCCAGTCCCTCGTCACGTTCGCCAAACGGCTCAAGGGGACGGCCCAGAATTTGTTGCATCGTTTGGGAAGGTATTCAGGGCGCGATCAGGGCTTAGATGATACCCTGGGCAAAATTGTCGCAACGGCGGAGCAAATGATCGCAGGGCAAGCGGTTGATTATGCAACGGTTCTGAAGGATCTCGACAAGGCCCTGAATACGGGCATTGAATCCCTGTCCGCGCAGGGGTTCCGGCCCCTAAACGCGCTTGGCTCTCAATCCGCGGTCTTGCCATTGGATGAGCCG
>NZ_MCGG01000071.1 GCF_001746755.1 Magnetovibrio blakemorei
TAGGGTCCAGACTCATTCAAATCCAGTAGCAAATGAGTGCTGCGAGGCATAGTGCAGCGAGAAAGTTTTCAGCATTCTTGTCGTATCGCGTGGCAATGCGACGGAAGTCCTTAAGACGGCCAAACATTCTCTCAATGACGTTGCGTCCTTTGTATCGGGCCTTGTTGAACGGGTGCGGCTGCTTTCTGTTGGACTTGTTTGGGATCACCGGCAGGATACGTTGGGATTTCAGGTAGTCCCTCCAATGATCGGCGTCATAGGCTTTATCGGCGAGCAGGTATCGGGTGTTTGGCAGTGATGCGCCGAGCATGACAGCGCCCTTGATATCGTGGACGTGACCAGGTGTCAGGTAAAAGGCCAGAGGGCGGCATTGCTCGTCGCTTATGGCATGAACCTTGGTGTTGCGACCTCCTTTTGTGCGACCGATGGCCTGAGCAGAAGCCCCCCTTTTCCGCCGCCAGCGCAACGGTGGGCTTTGACATGAGAGGCGTCGATGGAGATTTGTTCTGGTGTTCCCGACAGGGCTGCCGTCAGTTCCGCAAACATGTACTGCCAGATCCCTTTCTGCGACCAGCGGTTATAACGGTTGTAAACCGTCGTCGATGGTCCGTATTCCGGCGGACAATCCTGCCAACGGCAACCGGATTGCAGAACATGAATGATACCACTGATAATGCGCCGATCATCCTTGCGACGCTTGCCGGCGGCACGGTAAGGTAAATGCGGTTCAATCAGTGAAAATTGTTCGTCAGAGAGCCAGAAATTGCACTTCATAGCCTGAAAATCTCCTTTTTGAGCTTCAAGCTATTGAATCACTGAAAGGTTAATGAGTTCTGACCCTAATAAGTTAGACTCCAGACTCCACATTTTTGAATGTATGGTGATCTCATGGCGACACAATTAAAACCTAACGACACTGATCGAGCTTCCTCTTACGAAGCCGCTATCAAAACTGCACTTGATGATCTTCATCATATCAGTGAGGAAGAAAAACACGCTCGAGAACACCTCGTGGAACTTGAGCGTCGAGCCAAAGAACTTGAAGCGGCAATTAAAAACCTTGTCACCCTTCTCCCCAGCAGGCAAGCAGCTAAGTACGTCGATATGCTTGAAACACAAGTACCATCCCCAAATACAGAGGACAATCGAAGGGGTGAAATTTTCAATAACGTCGTATCACTTGTTTTCAGCAAACCCGATCAAGTTTGGAATTCGGCGCAAATTCTAGATGAATTTGAACGCTTCGGTGCTGCTGGTAATACAAAAACAATTCTTAATGTATTGAATTATCTGGCAAAAAAAGGGCAGTTACAGCGCGTAAGTAGGGGGCGCTACCGAGTTAAAAACTCCGGCGTTTTGTTTGAGTGCGGAGCAGACATAATAGACGAAAGGAACCCACTTTGATGAACCAGCAGAAGATGGAAGGCAACACCAGAATCAAATTACAAACACGAACGGCTCACACGGAAAACCGCATGAGCCGTTCGATTACCATTTTTTTGCGAAAAGGTCCGGGACGCCTTTAGCACACAGCCCATCTCCGATGCGCATCAAAACGACATAGACACTCTTTTTGTAGCTGCTTCTGAGACTGAGGGCAATCACAAGTTCCCTAGGTTAGAGCTATGTCCGCACAGGGCGAACTCTTTGACGACTTTGTGGAGGAAGTTTTTTTCACAAAGAAGATCACTCTTAGAACTGGACGCGTTTTGTACGCAAAGGATTGCGGGATCAATGTGTTCCGCATTTGCAAACGTATCCCCAAGCAGCTTAAGGAGTAACAAAATCATGTTCCCACCTATCCCCCCCGACCACCATTGGGAATTCCCTGACCATTCTCGGTTTCCCATCCTCAAGAAGACACCAAAAAAACGGTGTCGCAAACGTCCACAAGAGAAGCGGCATTAAGCTGATTGATCTGTTTACAGGGTGTGGGGGCTTTGCCCCCGCATCACTTCAAACGCGGTGAAGCCGCGTGGCTTTTGCTTGGCGAACGGCGTTCGCTTTGCACAAAGTAGTGGATGACCGGGTCAAGCCCGGTCAAGATGGATAGGGGGCGTAAATTCAGTCACAAAAAACCCGGAACCTGAGGCTCCGGGTTTTTGTTGTGAGACGCGGTTGGTTCAGCTTTCTTCGGCTTGGCGGGATTCGCGTTTGCGTTTGTTGGGGTCCAGGTAACGTTTGCGCATGCGCACGTTCTTGGGAGTGACTTCCACCTGTTCGTCGTCTTGGATGTAAGAAATCATCTGTTCCAAGCTCAAACGACGCGGCGTGGTCAGGCGCACGGCTTCGTCGGTGCCCGATGAGCGCACGTTGGTCAGCTGCTTGCCCTTCAACGGGTTCACTTCCAGATCGCCGGGGCGGGAATGTTCGCCGATGATCATGCCTTCGTAGACCTTCACTTGCGCGCCCAAGAACAGCGGGCCGCGGCCTTCCAGGTTGAACAACGCATAGGGCACGGTTGCGCCCGCACAGTTGGAGATCAACACCCCGTTGCGACGGCCCGGCAGGGGGCCGACGTAAGGAACGTAGGAATGGAAAATACGCGCCATGATGCCGGTACCGCGGGTTTCGGTGAGGAATTCACCCAAATACCCGATCATGCCGCGCGCCGGAACATGGAACACCAAGCGGGTTTTGCCCGCGCCGGATGGGCGCATTTCCTTCATTTGGCCTTTGCGCAGCGACAGTGCTTCGACCACGATGCCGGAATATTCTTCGTCCACGTCGACGGAGACTTCTTCCAACGGTTCGTGACGTTTGCCGTCGATTTCTTTCATCACCACGCGCGGGCGCGAAACGGTCAGCTCAAACCCTTCGCGGCGCATCTGTTCGATCAACACGCCCAACTGCAATTCACCGCGTCCGGCCACATCGAAAGCATCGCTGTTTTCGGATTCGGTGATGCGCAGCGCCACGTTGCCTTCGGCTTCGGAGAACAAACGATCGCGGATCATACGCGACGTCACCTTGGTGCCTTCGGTGCCCGCCAGCGGGCTGTCGTTGACGGCGAACATCATGGACAAGGTGGGCGGGTCGACCGGCTGCGAATCAATCGGCTCGTTCACTTGAGCATCGCACAAGGTGTCGGCGACGGTGGCTTTCACCAAGCCGGCAATGGCGACCAGCTCGCCGGAACCCGCTTCGGTGACCGGAATACGGTCCAGGCCACGGAAGCCCAACAACTTGGAAATGCGGCCCGTTTCGACCAATTCGCCTTCACGGTTCAACACTTTGATGGTCATGTTGGGGCGCGCGATACCGGTTTCGATACGACCGGTGAGAATGCGGCCCAAGAAGTTATCGGCTTCCAATGTGGTGACGAGCATGGAGAACGGCGCTTCGTCGTTCACTTTGGGGGCGGGAACGTGTTCCAGGATGGCGTCGAAGATAACGTCCATGTTGAGCTGTTCGCCGTCCGGCTCCAGTGACGCCCAGCCGTTTTTGGCCGAGGCGAAAATGGTCGGGAAATCCAGCTGCTCTTCGGTAGCGTCCATGGCGGAGAACAAGTCGAAGATTTCGTCCTGGACTTCAAAGGCGCGCTGTTCGGGCTTGTCGACTTTGTTGACGACGACGATGGGCTTCAGGCCCAGCTTCAAGGCTTTGCCGGTGACGAACTTGGTCTGCGGCATGGCGCCTTCTGCGGCGTCAACCAACAGCAACACACCGTCGACCATGGACAAAATGCGTTCCACTTCGCCGCCGAAGTCCGCGTGACCCGGGGTATCGACGATGTTGATGCGGGTGCCTTTCCATTCGACCGAGGTCGGCTTGGCGGTGATGGTGATGCCGCGTTCGCGTTCCAGCTCGCCGGAATCCATGGCGCGCTCCGAGACTTTTTCGTTGTCGCGGAAGGTACCCGATTGTTTCAACAGCACGTCGACGAGGGTGGTTTTGCCGTGATCGACGTGAGCGATGATCGCAATATTGCGAAGGTTCATGTTTTTGTCCTTTTTTCGCCGGGCTGTTTGTCCGGCGACCTCTTTTTTTGCTCCGCCCTCGGGTTGGAGGGTTCGGGCAGGGTTCAATGCAAATGGTTAGCCGAGCTTTTGGGCCACGACTTCGTTCAAGGGTGTTTCGGGGCGCGCACCGAAGTGGCTGATGATTTCAGCCGCCGCGATGGAGCCCAAACGCGCACAGTGGGCCAGGTCGGTTTCCAGACCCTGCGCCAAACTAAAGGTGTAGCCATACAAAAAGCCTGCGGCAAAGGCGTCGCCGGCCCCGGTGGTGTCTGCGACGTGGTCCACCGGATCACAATCGACGACGTGAATTTCTTCGCCTGCGACAATGACCGAGCCTTTGGCGCCGCGGGTCAACGCCGCAATGGTGCAGTGGCCGCGTACGTGTTGCAGGGCGTCGTCAAAGTTTTCCACTTCGTAAAGCGCCAAGATTTCGTCTTCGTTGGCGAACAAGATATCGACGTGGTTTTCCACCAGTTCCAAAAAGCTTTCGCGGTGACGACCGACACAGAACGGATCGGACAGGCTCAGCGACACTTCGCGTCCCGCGTCATGGGCCAACTCGGCGGCTTTGACAAACGCGGCCTTGGCGTTTTCCTTGTCCCACAAATAGCCTTCCAAATACGTCACCAAGGACGCCCGCACCACATCCGCGTCCACATCGTCGGGGCCCAAATCCGTGCACGCGCCCAAAAATGTGTTCATGGTGCGCTCGGCATCGGGGGTCACATGGATCAAGCACCGCGCCGTGGACGCGCCGTCCGTGGCCGCTTTGGTGGGGAAGTGCACGCCGATGGCTTCGATGTCGTGATGGAAAACTTTGCCCAACTGGTCGTCGCGCACCTTGCCGATGAACGCGCCGCGCCCGCCCAAGCTCGCCAACCCGGCGATGGTGTTGGCCGCAGAGCCGCCCGAACACTCAATGCCCGGACCCATGTCGTCATAAAGCTTGTCGGCGGCGGCGGCATCGATCAACGCCATGGTGCCCTTGGTCATGGCGTGGCGGGCCAAAAAGGCATCGTCTTCATGGCTCAAAACGTCCACGATGGCGTTGCCGATACCGACCACGTCATAGCGTGAATCCATGCTTTTGGACGCGCCCAGACCAGACATCACAAAGTCTCCTCAAACAGAAATAAGCCCCCGAAACCGGGAGCTTTAAATTTGGCCGCAGTATAACGATGCAAATCGGCGGGGCAAGGCCTGAAAAATGAAGCTTTTCTACCGTATGGATTGCCGCGCGCCAAGGGGCGCGCAATGACGGGCTACGGGGTGGGGTTTGTGCTGCACATTGGCGGGGCTAGGCCGGAACGCGATGAGGCCTCAGCCAGCTTAGGTTTGAGGACCAAAAGGCGGCGGTGCATGTAGCCTTTGCTCATGTTGGGATTGAATTGGCGGGCGTGCTCGTCGTTTTCGAAATCCAGATCCACTTGAAAATCGATGCTCGTTTGGGTGTTGTTCACAAGATAGCGCACTTGGTTGATGGATGGCTCGTAATGTGTACAGAATTCTAAAACTGTCACTTGTGCATTATCGATCAAACGGATGATACGGGCGAAGGTATGTTTGGCTTGCTCTGCATTTCCCCCCGGAAAGTCAAGCACCAGGCCCATCATCACCACCCCATAAGTGCCGTGTTCCCGTTCATACTCAACATCTTGAATCCACCCTTGAATGTGGCGCACCTGACACGGGTGACCGTTGAGCTGATCGGCTTCATACGGTTCGAGCAGAGGGTCAACGACCGTGCAGCTTTCCACCGGCGCGGTCAGAAAATCCGTGATCGGGGTTTGAAAACTGCCGATTTCGAAAACATGGCGACAACCGCGCAAATAACGCGCCGCCAGAATGTAGCGCGACTGCAAAGCTTCGGTTAATAAATAATTGTGTTTGGGATCGCGCGTGAGGTCGATGAAGCTTATGCCCATCTGAGTGGTCTCTTGTTTCACTTACGGGAAATTCTTTTGATAGCATAATATTACAATATTTTAATGTTTTATTCAACGGCGTTGTGACGCGCTTTCCCCGCCCCATCTCCCGCTCCATCCACCCCCAGCCCTTGCGAAAGAGCCGTTTCGCGGCTATCTCTGTTTGAGTTTGTTTCCGGTCTAAAAAGGGGATGTTCGCATGGGGCGCATTTTAACGGCGTATTATCGCGCTTTTGGTCAGTTGTCCGATGCGAAGACGCGGTCCGTGGTGTGGACGTCCATTGCGTTGTCCCTGGGCATTTTTGTGGCCCTGTATGTGGCGCTTTATCTCACTTTAAAACTCACCACCTTCATCACCATCGGCCCGTTGGAGATGTTTTTTGATTTCATCGCCCAGGCCGGCGTGATGGTGCTGACGTGGTTTTTGTTCCCCGCCGTGGTGACCTCGGTGGGTTCGCTGATGTTGGACAAAGTGGTCGATGCGGTGGAAGCGCGTCATTATCCGGACCGCAGCCCGGCACCGGGCGTCACGTTTGCCGAGGGCATCGGCCCGGCGTTGAAGTTTTTGGGCGTCACGGTGGGCTTGAACGTGCTGTGTCTGCCGCTGTTGCTGACGCCGCTGTTCCCGTTTGTCTATTACGCGCTCAACGGTTATCTGCTCAGCCGGGAATATTTTGAAATGGTGACGCTGCGCCGTTTGACGTTATACGACGCCCAAGCCATGCGCATCCGCTGGCGGGTGCCGCTGTTTATGGCCGGGGTCGGATTTGCCTTTATGCTGACGGTTCCGATTTTAAACCTGTTGGCCCCGATCATCGCCACGGCGGCCACCGTGCATTTGTTTGAAGCGTGGCGCTCCAAGGACAACGTGGCGGAAAAACCCCTGCGTTCCAATAAAACTCTGCGCGCCGCCAAAAGTGATGTTATCGTTCAACCGGATTTATCCGGGGACGACACATCCCCCACCAAGACATAATGACCAAGACTTAACCGTCCCCAAAACATAACGGACTTTTCATGCGCTCTTTATTTCTCATTGCCGCCACCGCTTTTGCGCTCAGCGCCTGCGCCCAACCGTCCGAAAGACTGGCCCCCGCAACAACCCCGAATACGGTACAAGAGCAGCCGACCAAGCCCAAAATCACCACCGCCCAATTGTTGGGCCAAGGCGGTTCGTGGGTGATGGCGCAATTGGGTGAGCCTGCGTTTGTGCGCACGGAACGTACTGCCAACATCTGGCAGTACAAAAACGATGTCTGTGTGTTGAATGTGTTTTTATATGCCGACGACGACACGCAGAAAGAGGTCAAACCCCGCGTGCTGCACTTTGACGCCCGCGATGCCCAAGGGACCAACACCGACCGCGACACCTGCCTCAGCGCGTTGCAAGACTGATCCCAGCTCAGCGCTCAGCTTTGTTTCGATGGCAATGCCGTCCGGTGATTTAAAATATCGCAAAAGCATTGGGGACCAAATGAGGGATGTTCTCTGACACCGCAAATTGACGCCGACGTGATGGCAGCATTGAAAAGCGATGAAAACAATCAAGACAATTGAAAGGTGCCCTTAAGGTTCTGCAAAAGCCAAGCGGAGACCCAGCGCGCCAAACGCACCCGCAAATATGCGGCGCAGGCCTGTGATGACACCGGGCCTGTTGCGTATCTGGTCGCGCACAAACGCGGCCAAGAGTCCATAAAGGGCAAAAACCAAGGCGGTGATCGCCATAAACACAGCACTGAGCGTCAACAGACTCAGTGCGGGCTGGCTGTCCGACGCGGGAACAAACTGGGGCAAAAAGGCGAGGAAAAAGACAGAAAGTTTAGGGTTTAAAATGTTGATCAGCAAACCCCGTAAAGCAATTTTTCCAAAGCCGCCTGGATTTTTGTTCTGCGCACCGCTTTGAACGTCAAGAGGTTCATGTGCACAGCGCAAAGTCGTCCAGGCCAAATAAAACAAATAAGCAACACCCGCGAACTTAACCGTCTGAAAAGCCAAGGCGCTGGTGTGGAGAAGAGCGGCTAGACCAAAAATACTCGCCATCATGTGTGGAAGAATGCCCAGTGTGCAGCCCAGCGTTGCCGCCAAAGCCGCCCGTTTGCCGCCGCTGATGCCTTGGCTCAAGGTGTAAAGGACGCCGGTTCCAGGCATAATGACAACGATAAGAGAGGTGAGCAAAAAGGTTGTCGTCATGATCGAACGTCCTGAAACGAGTGTGGTTCGGTGGACTTTACTCCACAGGGACAGAAATAAAAACTAACCGTTCAATTTCGTTTCGATTGCGTCCCAAATTTTTTCTTCAATGGCAATGCCGTCAAAACGGCGGATTTCTTGCAATCCGGTGGGCGAGGTGACGTTGATTTCGGTGAGATACTCGCCAATCACGTCGATGCCCGCAAACAAAAGCCCGCGCGCCGACAAATCGGCGCCGATGGTGCGACAAATATAAAGATCGCGCTCGGTCAGTTTGCTGGGTTCCGGCGTGCCGCCCGCGTGCATATTGGAACGCGCTTCCCCGTCTTGCGGCACCCGGTTGATCGCCCCCACGGGTTTGCCGTCGACCAAAATGATCCGCTTGTCGCCTTGGCGCACGTCTTTTAAATAGGCCTGCACGATGACCGGTTCACGGTTGGCAGCAAAAAACATTTCCAACAGCGAGCTTAAATTTTCGTCACCGGGCTTCACGTGAAACACGCCCGCACCGCCGTTGCCGTAGAGCGGCTTGACGATGATATCTGTGTGCTTTTCGCGAAACGCTTTGATGGCCAAAACGTTACGCGACACCAACGTTGGCGGCACCAGATCGGGAAAACGCGTGATGTAGAGCTTTTCGGAATTGTTGCGCACTTCGGTGGGGTTGTTCACCACCAAGGTCGTCGAAGGCAACATGTCGAGCAAATAGGTGGTGGTGATGTAGGCCATATCAAATGGCGGGTCTTGGCGCAGCCACACCACGTCAAAGGTCGACACGTTCATCAATTCGGCGGTGCCCAAGGTGCAGTGATTGCCCAGTTCCCGGCGCAATTGCAGCCGCTGCGCCCAGGCCATGACCCGGCCGTCTTCGACCATCAAATCGTTGGGGTGGTAAAAAAACAGCTCATGCCCGCGCCGCTCGGCCTCCAGGCCAATCGCAAACGTTGAATCGGCGTCGATGTTGACGTCGGCGATGTGGTCCATCTGTAAGGCGACTTTAAGGCTCATGAAGTGTTTTCCTGGGTGGCGTTGGGTCAATCGTTTTTCACAAGATGGCGCAGGTTCTGCACCATCTGCGAAGCGCTATAGCGGTGGGCGTCGTTGCCCGGCAAGTCTAAAAATCGTTCCAGGGCGTTAATGGCATCGACAAAATGGTCCATGCGGGCGTGTATAAGGCCCAATTCCCGCCACAACCGCGCTTCGTTGGGGGCCACCAACAATGCCCCTTCAACCGCCAGAACGGCGGCTTCGGGTCGGCCATAGCGCAAATGCTCCGACATCAGCGTGCGTTGCAAGCGCAGCAACACTTGGCGACTGTCCAATTCGGGCAAATCGTTGGGTGTCAATTCGCCTTGTGCGCCCTGATGGTCTTTCAGCAAGTCACGCAAGTCGCGCGCATCCAACGTGCTGCCACCGTCAAATGGGTCCACCAGCACCCGCCCACCGGCGGACTGCACGGCCACAAGGGTGCGCGGCAAAAAGTCGAGAATCTGCACCCGGCGTCCCAAAGCGGAGAGCAGATGGCCGTACAATATGGCCAACACCAAGGACCCGCCCCGGCGCTGGTCAATGGTGCGCGCCAAGTTGGCCCCGTCTGAATGATGGGCGGGGTCCGACGTTCCGCCATACCCGTAACGCCGCGCCAAAATTTGTTGTACCGCTTCCAAAACGAGGACGTCGTCATGCTGGTCTTGGGCCACATAGGCTTGCACATCGTGAACAAGGGCGGTCAAATGACGGCGATAGGCTTCAATGTTCAAACCCGGTTCAGCCCATTTGGCCAGCCACAGGGCGGCATCAGCCAAATCGATTTCATCGGCATTTTGAAACCCGAGTTGGCGCAAAGCCGTTTGGGCGCTCACAGAGTCCATCACTTATGATCCTGGCCTTATGATCCTGCTTTTGGCAACTGGTCCTTAACCCGCACATGGCTGACAATGCGTTGTACATAATCGATTGAGCGCGCATGGTCTTTGACCCGTTGCAATTCCGCATCGTCTTGGGCAATGCCCAGCAGGTAGACCGTTCCACCAACCGTTTCGATCACGTAATTTATAGCAAGGATGCGTTCGTCAAAGGTCAACTTGGCTTCCAGCTGTGTGGTGATCCAGGTGTCGCGGGCGGTGTCGAGGATACCGCCGTCTTGGGTGACATGAATTTCGTTGATGACGTCCTCCACCCCCGCAACGCTCCACGCCAGACGCACAGCGTCGGCGCGCTCTTGTTCGGTTTTCACCTGCCCGGTCAACAGCGCCCGGCTTTCATAAACTTCAACGCTGATGTTGGTGAAAATGTGATGATCGGTTCGGGCAAATTCTCCCAAAATGCGGCTCGACAGGGCGACATCACGGGCGACGCCATCTATGCCGCGTTCTTGGTACGCCGCGATCCCCGCGCCCGCGCCCGCACCGATCACAACGCCGACCGGGCCACAGGACGCGGTGCCCAAACCGACTGCCAAAAGTGTTGCGGCCGCTGCGCCACGCAAAACGAGAGAATTTAGTGCCATATCCAGTGCTTTCCCACCAAATTGATTTGAACCTCAGTGTAGACTTTGATGGTTAACAAATTTGTACCTTCCCGCGTCTTTTGGCCCGTTGGTCACTCTGACCTTTATGTCGTTAGGCACTCTGCCCTTTATGTCGTTAGGCACTCTGCCCTTTATGTCGTTAGGCACTCTGCCAGGCATCGCGCACAAAGGTGACGCTCAGCGGGCCCGTCACCAAGGCCACGTCGAAGCGCACGTCGCACCGTTGCAAAGCCGTATTGTGCATCAAAAACTGTTGCGCCGCACGTTGCACCCGACGGCGTTGGGTGATGCTCACGGCTTCGGCGGCTTGGGCTTTGGTGGCGCGCGCCTTGACTTCGATAAAACTGACCGTGTTGGCGCGCCGGGCAATCAAATCGATCTCGCCCACCGGGGTTTTAAAATTGTGCGCCAAAATGCGATGTCCGCTCAGGCGCAGCACCAGCGCGGTGAGATGCTCCGCCCACCGTCCACGACGTTGAGCGCGGATTTTCGCAGGGGCTTTTTGACCAAACGGTTTGCGCATGAAACGTAACCTAATCGCCTTCACCAAAATATTGACGCTTTTCCCGCGTATGCATTCACGGCTATAAAGAGTATCAGGTTTTTGAGGAGGCTCCAGGCCGTTGATGTTTCATCTAAACATAAAAAATTCACCAGTTGGGTCCGTGCTGCGATTTGGCGTTGTCGTCGTGCTGCTCAGCACCGTTGTGGCCGGTTGTGAGCCCATCACCATGGGCGGCAAGCCTCAGCTGTCCAATCCTCAGCCGACTCCGTCTACCTCGGGCCAAACGCAAGCGCACAACTCTCACGTTGCCTCTGCCGGGGTGGGGCCCCAAGGCGGTTATGATCGCACCCCCTTGCCGCAGCCGCCTTCGTTGCCGTCGCTGGATGATTTGATTGGCCGCATTCCTCAGGCCACCTCACAGTCCGATGGAACAGCGGGTGCGGGCGAGCCCCCGATCATTCCCATGGCGCGGGGTCTGCGCGTGGCCATCTTGTTGCCCTTGAGCGGCACCAACCAGCGGGTCGGCTCGGCCATGCTGAACGCCGCACAAATGGCGCTGTTTGAATTCGCCGGGTCCGGTTTTGAAGTGTTGGTGCACGACACGCAAGGCACCCCCGAAGGGGCTCGCGAAGCGGCCCGTCTGGCGATTGCCGACGGCGCACGGATGATCATCGGGCCGTTGTTGTCCACATCCGTACGCGCGGTGTCCGACCAAGCCATCGCCGCCGGCGTTCCGGTGGTGGCGTTTTCGTCCGATCGCACCGTTGCTGAGCCGGGTGTCTACACCATGGGCTTTTTCCCCAGCGATGAAGTCAAGCGCGTGGTCGAATACGCCCGCTCCAAAGGGGCCGAACGCTTTGCTTTGCTGGCCCCGCGCGGCGCCAATGGCGAAGCGGTTTCCAAGGCGCTCAACGCCTCGGTTTGGGCGGCGGGCGGTTTTGTCGTGCAAAGTGAGTTTTACGACCCCCAACTCAGCGATTTTTCCGAACCGGTCAAACGCATTGCCCATTACGACGAACGGCGCGCCGCGCTGTTGCAGCAGCGCGCAAGCTTGGAAGCGCATGGCGATGAAGTGTCCCTGTTGGCGCTGAAGCGTCTGGAAAATCTGCAAACCTTGGGCGAAGTTCCGTTTGATGCCTTGTTGTTGGCCGACGGCGGCAAGCGCCTGATTGCGGTGGCCGCCATGTTGCCTTATTACGATATCGATCCGAAAAAGGTCAAAATCCTCGGCACCGGTCAATGGGATGCGGCCGGACTGGGCGCGGAACCGGCGTTGGTGGGCGGGTGGTACGCCGCCCCCGACCCCACCGTGCGCAAAATCTTTTCCGACAAGTATTTGGCCGCTTACGGCATTCGTCCACACCGCTTGGCAACGCTGGCATATGATGCCACCGCATTGGCAGTGGTGCTGGGTGCCCAAAATACGCCCCAGCCCTACAGCCCAGACATGTTGGCCCAAGCCGGTGGTTTTGCGGGTCGCGACGGTATCTTTCGCTTTTCCCCATCGGGCATCGCCGAACGCGGTCTAGCCGTGTTGCAAGTGCAAGGCAAAACCGCCCGCGTCATCGATCCGGCACCGAAAGCTTTCCCGTAAAACGGATTTTAAGGCTTGTTTAGTCAGGCTTTGATGGCGCTTGGGGTTCGTCCAACAACTGCGTGATCAAGGTGTTGAGCATCAAACGCCCCGCCGCCGTGGCGGCCAGACGCTGTCCATCAAAGTCGATCAATTGGGCGGTTTGCAGGTCAAACAGGGCGTCGGTGTTGAGCACTTGGATGAGCTCTTGACCACATTGCCGGGCAAAACGCCGGGCATCGATGCCGTCCGTCAGCCGCATGCCCGACAGCACCAATTCTTCCAGACGTTCCCGAGGCCTCAATTCCCGGACTTTGGCGGTAGCATGACCGTCGCGAGCAACGGCGGCCGACCATTTGGCCGGATCGGCCATTTGGTGGGTGGCGCGGGTGGTTCCGGAGGTGCTCAGACGACCATGCGCGCCGGGACCGATGCCAATGTAATCGCCACCTTGCCAATAGGTCATGTTGTGACGGCTTTCTTGGCCCACGCGGGCATGGTTGGACACTTCATAGGCCGGTAAACCGGCTTCTTCACACAGCTCCTGGGTGATTTCATAGAGATCCGCGCCCAAGTCTTGGTCAACTTCTTCAACGTTTTGGCGGAAAAACGCCGTTCCGGGCTCGATGGTCAGTTGATACAACGACAGGTGATCCCCCGCCAAAGCCAAAGCGCGTTCCAGCTCATCAGCCCAATCGCCCTGACCTTGACCGGGGCGAGCATAGATAAGATCGAATGTGAAACGTTCAAAAATCGCGCTGGCGATGTCCAGGGCGCGGAGCGCTTCATCCACCGAATGCTCGCGCCCAAGGGCTTGTAAATCCGTATCATTCAGGGCCTGCACACCCACCGATACGCGGTTTACGCCGGCCTCGCGAAAGGCTCTGAATTTAGCCGCTTCAATGGATGTCGGGTTGGCCTCAATGGTGATTTCGCATCCGTTTTGAAAGTCCCAATGGTCGTGAGCGGCCTCAATAATGGCCTGAACGGTATCGGGCGACATGAGACTGGGGGTACCTCCGCCAAAAAAAAGGCTGCCCAGTGGACGGCCTTTCGTTTGTTCTGCGTAATGATTCAGTTCGCGCAAAATGGCCTCACGATAGGCCTTTTGATCGCTGTCTGCGGGGGCAAGGGCGCGCGAATTGAAGTCGCAATAGGGGCATTTGGACAAACACCACGGCCAATGCACATAGAGCGCCAAGGACTCATGCGGGACGAGCAAGGATTTTTCAGCGGACTTATCAGCGGACATGGTGGTGGCGGTCCATTTCAGCACATTTCGGCACAAAAGCCAGATTTGAGCGTCATAGGTTCAGGCATCGGCCCAGAGGGGTCAATCCCCAATTGTGATCGGATAAGGTTAAACGCAATGAAATTTTTAAGACGGTTCGTCAAAGCGGCCTGTGTCTGTGTGCTGCTGACCAGCCTGACGCAAACATCTGGCGTTGCTGAGGATGGTGTTTTTGTGTGCACCTTAGCCAACGGCGCAGACGTGCCGATAGTATTGGACAACGCCTTGCTCAACATTGCCATCGCCATTCGCGATGCCCAGGGACGGCCCTTCATCATCGCCAATCCACAAGTGATGGCGGCGTTTAAACCCGCCACCCGGTGGTTTTGGCTGGCCCATGAATGCGCGCACCACCAATTGGGCCACACCTTGGGCCACTACGGTCCTGATCGCGAACAACAAGCCGATTGCCTTGCCGCCAAACAATTGGTGAAAAACAACCAGATGGGCGGCAGCGATTTGCAAGCCATCGAAGACGACATCTCAAAGGTGGAAAGCAGCTCATCCGCCCACCTCCCCGGCCCCGCCCGCGCCGCAGAAATCACAGACTGTGTGCGGTCTCAGGTGAACGAAGGCCAAAACGACTAAGTTTTGCGCTTAATCCGTCTCAAAACACGCCGCGACCAGTTTTTTGAAGGCGTTGGCGCGGTGGCTCATAACGTGTTTTTGGGCCGGGTCCATTTCCGCAAAGGTGGTCTCAAACCCTTGCGGAATAAAGGTAGGATCGTAACCGAAACCTTTTTCACCGCGCGCCGGCCAGGTCATGGTGCCCAGAACCTGGCCTTCAAAGTTTTCCACGTGACCATCCGGCCACGCCAAGGTGAGGGCACAGGCGAAGTGGGCGGAGCGATCAAGGCTCGGATCTTTTGCGAGCGCGGCACAGAGCGCCTCTTCGACTTTTTCCATGGCAACGGTAAAATCTTTGCCCGGCCCGGCCCAGCGCGCCGAATAAACCCCCGGCTCACCACCCAGAGCGTGCACGCACAATCCCGAATCGTCCGCCAAGGCGACGTGACCGCTGGCTTTGGCGGCGGCCAGAGCTTTGATTTCGGCGTTTTCGATAAATGTGTCGCCGTCTTCAATGGGTTCAGACAAGCCAAAATCGTGCGCCGAAATGACGCTGGCCCCAAAGGGAGCCAACAGATCACCGATCTCGCGCACTTTGCCGGGGTTGTGACTGGCGATGACCAAAACACCGCCTGCAAACTTGCGCGCCATGGGGCGTTACTCCAGTTCGAGAATTTGGCGTTGCAGTTCGACCAATTCGGCGACGCCTTTTTTGGCCAAGTCCATCAATTCCATAAACTGATCTTCGGAAAACGGACTGTCTTCTGCGGTGCCTTGAATTTCAACGATGCCTTTGGCCCCGGTCAACACGAAGTTGGTGTCGGCCTCCGCCGAGCTGTCTTCCAGGTAATCGAGATCGAGAACGGCATTTTGTTTGTACAAACCACAGCTGACCGCCGCGACTTGATCGATCAACGGCACGCTGGGCAGCAAACCGCGCTCGACCGCGCTGCGCAAGGCCAGATGCAGCGCCACATACGCGCCGGTGATGCTGGCCGTGCGGGTGCCGCCATCGGCTTGAATGACGTCGCAATCGACGGTGATCTGCATTTCGCCCATGGCTTCCAAATCGGTAACGGCACGTAACGACCGTCCGATCAGGCGCTGAATTTCCTGGGTGCGGCCCGATTGCTTGCCACGTGCGGCTTCACGCTGCATGCGGGTGTTGGTGGCGCGCGGCAACATGCCGTATTCCGCCGTCACCCAGCCTTTGCCTTGACCGCGAATCCACGGCGGCACGCGTTCTTCCAGGGTTGCTGCGCACAAAACATGGGTGTCGCCAAATTTGATCAGGCACGATCCTTCGGCATGTTTGGCAAAACCGATTTCAAGGCTCACGGGGCGCATCTGGTCAAGCGCACGGCCACTGGGTCTCATATGTTTATCCTCAATCTTTAAAATCTGCGTCAAGCTACCCGCCTGAACGCGTTGCGTAAAGCGCGCAATTGACGCCCCGAACGATTGACGCCCATGTGCGGCAGGACTACTTTCGAGGCACACAGGAGAAGAGAGCGCCCACGCCATATGATCACGGATCTCAACGACAGGTCTCGCGAAGTTTTTCGTCGCATCGTGGACTCCTATTTGCAAACCGGCGACCCGGTGGGCTCGCGCACGCTCAGCCGTCAGCCCGGTTTGGATATTTCTGCGGCCACCATCCGCAACGTCATGGCCGATTTGGAAGACGCCGGGTTGTTGTTTTCGCCGCACACGTCTGCGGGACGCTTGCCCACCGAAATCGGCCTGAAATTATTTGTCGACGGGATTTTGGAAGTCGGCAACTTGACCCGCGAAGAACGGCAATCCATCGAAGGCGAATGCAAAGCCACCGGCCAATCGGTCGAGGGCATTTTGCAAAACGCCACCCAGGCGCTATCGGGCCTGTCGCATTTGACCGGACTGGTGGTGGCCCCCAAAAGTCACGCGCCGTTGAAGCATATTGAGTTTGTCGCGTTGAGCCCGGGCCGCGCGTTGGTGGTGCTGGTCACGGAAAACGGCGTGGTGGAAAATCGCATCATCGAAATCCCCATGACCGTGTTGCCCAGCGCCTTGGTCGAAGCGACCAATTATTTGTCCAAGCGCCTGGTCGGGCGGACCTTGATCGACGCCCTGGACGAGATCAAGGCCGAGCTGACCTCTCACCAAGCGCAACTGGATGCCTTGACATCCAAGGTCGTGGAAGAGGGCTTGGCGGTGTGGGCGGGCGGGGCTTCGCAAAGCTCGTTGATCGTGCGCGGCCAGGCCAATTTGTTGGAAGACCGCGACGCGGCGGCGGACTTGGAGCGCATCCGTGCCCTGTTCGAGGCGCTGGAAACCAAAGAAAGCATGGCGCGTCTGATTGAAACGACGGACACCGCCAACGGTGTGCAAATTTTCATCGGCGCCGAAAACAATCTGTTCGGCATGTCGGGCTGTTCTTTGATCGTCGGACCGTACCGCGACACCAAAGAACGCATCATCGGCACCATCGGCGTTATTGGGCCGACACGCATGAATTATGCCCGGATCATTCCCATGGTGGATTATACCGCCAAGCTGGTGGGACGATTAATTGGCTGATTACGGGTTGATTGATCCGCAAAATAGGCTAAATACCTTCCCAACACGGGTCCCAATCCCTGCCCCTTTTTCTAATCAAGGTGAACGATGAACACTGAGAACGAAGTTTCAGCGGACGAAACCTCTGAGCCGTCAGATCAAGATCTGCGCAACGCTCAGGCCGACGCCCAAAACGATTCTGAGCGCGAAGCCGAAGTGGAAGCGTTTGAAGCCGAGGGTGACATCGAGCCCGAAGCCGAGACCGATGGCCCAGATTTGGCCCGCGAAGTGCAAGAGCTCAAAGACAAGCTGTTGCGCGCCATGGCCGAAGCCGAAAATACCCGGCGCATCGCCGCCCGCGAAAAAGCCGACGCCAGCAAATACGCCGTGGTCAACTTTGCCCGCGACATTGTCCGGGTTGCCGACAATCTGGGCATGGCGATGATGATGGTGAGCGAAGATGCGCGCAAAGAGGACAAAAACCTCGACAATTTGTACATCGGCATCGACATGACCATGAAAGAATTGCTGAGCATCTTTGAAAGCCACGGCATCAAACCGGTGCCCACCGTGGGTCAGCCGTTTGATCACAACATCCACGAAGCGGTTCAACAGCTGGAAAACAAAGACGTGCCGAACAACACCGTTCTGCAAGCCTTGCGCGGCGGCTTTACCATCCAAGATCGTCTGCTGCGCCCGGCTCAGGTGGTGGTGTCCACCGGCGGCCCGTCTCCCGAAACGGCGTCTGAAGCACCCGGACAAAATCAATCTGATGGCAATGAGCACGCTTATGAAGCCGAAGGTCCAGAACCCGGCCAGAACATTGATCAGGAAACCTAGTCGTCCCCATTAAATGTATGGGTTTTGTGCATTTCAAGCGTTGCGCGGCGAAAAACACGCGCTTATATACGAGCCAAAGCCAATTTAACGTCTCGTTTAAACGTTAACGTCGGCATGTGATAAAACTGTAAACAAGAGCAAATCGGGGCATCGGCACACAGCACGCGCCCCCTAAACCCGAGGGAACAGATGCGGAGCTTGATAATCAAGGCCGCAGATGTCCGCCTAAGACGGAGAGAAAATTATGAGTAAGGTTATCGGCATTGATTTAGGCACCACCAACTCGTGCCTCGCCTTGATGGATGGTTCGGACCCCAAGGTCATTGAAAACGCAGAAGGCGCGCGCACCACGCCGTCGATTATTGCGTTCACCAACAGTGGCGAACGTCTGGTGGGTCAACCCGCCAAGCGTCAAGCGGTCACCAATCCGGAAGACACCCTGTTCGCCATCAAACGTTTGATTGGCCGTCGCTTTAACGATCCGCTCACCAAAAAAGATATGGGCCTGGTGCCTTATAAAATCGTCGAAGGCGATAACGGTGACGCATGGGTCGAAGCCCAGGGCAAAAAGTACAGCCCCTCGCAGATTTCTGCGTTCTTGCTGCAAAAAATGAAAGAAACCGCTGAAAGCTATTTGGGCGGCCCGGTCACCCAGGCGGTGATTACGGTCCCGGCGTACTTCAACGACAGCCAACGCCAAGCCACCAAGGACGCGGGTAAAATCGCCGGCCTGGAAGTGCTGCGCATCATCAACGAACCCACCGCAGCGGCGCTGGCTTACGGGCTGGACAAAAAGAGCGGCGGCATTGTGGCCGTTTATGACTTGGGCGGCGGCACCTTCGATATTTCCGTGCTGGAAATCGGCGACGGCGTGTTTGAAGTCAAATCCACCAATGGCGATACCTTCTTGGGCGGTGAAGATTTTGACCATTCCATCGTTGAGTATCTGGCCGAAGAATTCAAAAAAGAAAACGGCATCGATTTGCGCCAGGACCGTTTGGCCCTGCAGCGTCTGAAAGAAGCCGCGGAAAAAGCCAAAATCGAACTGTCCAGCGCCACCCAGACCGACGTCAACTTGCCGTTCATCACCGCCGATGCCTCCGGGCCGAAGCACTTGAACGTCAAATTGACCCGCGCGAAGCTGGAAGCTTTGGTCAGCGATTTGATCAAACGCACCGTCGGTCCGTGCCAAGCGGCGTTGAAAGACGCCGGCGTGAAGGCGTCTGAAATCGACGAAGTGATCTTGGTCGGCGGCATGACCCGCATGCCCAAGGTTCAAGAAGTGGTCAAAGAAATCTTCGGTCGCGAACCGCACAAGGGTGTGAACCCCGACGAAGTCGTCGCCATCGGTGCCGCCATCCAAGGCGGCGTGCTCAAAGGCGAAGTCAAAGACGTGTTGTTGTTGGACGTGACGCCGTTGAGCCTCGGCATTGAAACGTTGGGCGGCGTGTTCACCCGATTGATCGATCGCAACACCACCATCCCGACTCGCAAATCCCAGGTGTTTTCCACCGCCGAGGACAATCAAAGCGCGGTCACCATTCGGGTGTTCCAGGGCGAACGTCAAATGGCGGCCGACAACAAAATCCTCGGCCAGTTCGACTTGGTGGGCATCCCCCCCGCACCACGCGGTATGCCTCAGGTTGAAGTGACCTTCGACATCGACGCCAACGGCATCGTCAACGTTTCGGCCAAGGACAAAGCGACCGGCAAAGAACAGCAGGTTTCGATCCAGGCGTCGGGCGGTTTGGATGACGCGGACATCGAAAAAATGGTCAAGGACGCCGAAGCGCACGCCGAAGAAGACAAAAAGCGTCGCGAACTGGTAGACGCCAAGAACCACGCCGAAAGCCTGGTTCACGACACCGAAAAGAACGTTGCCGAATACGGCGATAAGGTTTCCCCCGACGACAAGACCGCCATCGAAACGGCGATTGCCGACACCAAAGCGGCCTTGGAAGACGCCAATGCTGACGCGGAAACCTTAAAGTCCAAAACCGACGCGTTGATGCAGGCCGCCATGAAGTTGGGCGAAGCCATGTACAAAGACAAGCAGGCCGAAGATCAAGGTGGGGCACCGGGTGGTGACGCATCGGGTGGCGAGGCCAGCGGTGAAGAAAACGTGGTCGATGCCGACTTTGAAGAAGTCAATCCCGACCAAGACAAGAAGTAACCCACGTTTTAAACGTGAGTTTTGAGGACCCCGTGCCATGCCCGAATACCGTTCGGGCATGGCATCTCTCTAGGCCTTATGGGCCTGAGCCGGGACCTATCGGGCACGAATGGAAGAAACAATGGCGAAGCAGGATTTTTACGAGCTGCTTGGGGTTTCCAAAGGCGCAGACGCCGATGAGATCAAAAAGGCGTACCGCAAGCTCGCCATGAAATATCATCCGGATCGCAATCCGGACGACAAAACCGCCGAACAAAAATTTAAAGACTTAAACGAAGCCTACGAAGTCCTCAAAGACGACGAAAAGCGCGCCGCTTATGACCGCTTCGGCCATGCCGCGTTTGAACAAGGCGGCCCCGGTGGCGGCTTTGGCGGTGGCGGCTTTGGTGGCGGCGATGCCGGGTTTGGCGGCGGATTTGCCGACATTTTCGAAGAAATGTTCGGTGGTGGTGGCGGCCGCGGACGCGGGCGCGGTCCCGAACAATCGGGTCGCGGTTCGGATTTGCGCTTCAACATGGACATCACCTTAGAAGAAGCCTTCAAAGGCAAATCGACGGAAATTCGCGTGCCCGGTTCAGTGGCCTGCGACACCTGTAATGGCACGGGCGCGACCAAAGGTTCCGCGCCGGTCACGTGTGCGACCTGCGGCGGGCATGGCCGGATTCGCGCGCAACAGGGCTTTTTCACCGTCGAGCGCACCTGCCCCAGTTGTCACGGTCAGGGTCAAGTCATCAAAGATCCGTGCCGCAATTGTTCCGGCACCGGGCGCGTGCACAAGGAAAAAACCCTCAGCGTCAACATTCCCGCCGGCGTCGAAGAAGGCACCCGCATCCGGTTGTCGGGCGAAGGCGAAGCGGGCATGCGCGGCGCACCGGCAGGCGATTTATATATCTTCTTGTCGCTGAAACCGCATCGCGTCTTCCAACGCGAAGGCGCCAACATCTATATCCGCGTGCCGGTGCCCATGACTACGGCTGCCTTAGGCGGTTCGGTCGAAGTTCCCGCGGTGGATGGTTCGCGCGCACGCATCAACATCCCGTCTGGCACCCAATCGGGCCAACAGTTTCGCTTGCGCAACAAAGGCATGAGCGTGCTGCGCTCCAGCTCACGCGGCGACATGTTTGTTGAACTCAGCGTCGAAACCCCGATGCACCTCACCAAAAAGCAAAAAGAACTGATGGAAGCGTTCCGCTCGGAAGGCGGCGATGAAAACAAACACAGCCCCCAATCGGGCGGCTTTTTCTCCAAGGTCAAAGACCTGTGGGAAGATTTGAAGGATTGAGCCCGTCGCAGAGCTGACGCATACTAAGCCCCGAACACACCAGTCCAACAACACGGGTTAAGACCATGAAAATCGGAATTGTCGGCGCGGCGGGGCGCATGGGGCGGATGTTGATTGCGGCCGTGTTGGCGGCGGACGGGGCCGAATTGGCGGGTGGCACGGAAGCCGCCGCACATCCCGATATGGGTCGCGATTTGGGCGACCTGGTGGGCTTGGCGTCTGCGGGCGTCGTGTTGTCGTCCGATCCGCGCGCGTTGTTTGACATATCTGACGCCGTTATTGATTTTACCGTCCCCACAGCCACCGCCGCCCACGCCGTTTTGGCGGGCGAAACCGGCACCGCTTTGGTGGTCGGCACCACTGGCTTGAACCCGGAGCAACAAAGCGCCATCGCGTCGGCCAGTGCAAAAACCGCCATTGTTCAGGCGGCGAATTTTTCCATGGGTGTCAACGTATTGCTGGGCTTGGTGGAAAAGGCAGCGGCCATTTTGCCCGCCAATTATGACATTGAAATTTTGGACATGCACCATCATCACAAAGTTGATGCCCCTTCCGGCACCGCGTTGGCGCTGGGCCATGCCGCAGCGGCTGGGCGAAACCAAGTGCTGGACGATGTGGCGTGCAAATCCCGAGACGGCATCATCGGCGCCCGCCCCCAAGGCGAAATCGGCTTTGCCACCTTGCGCGGCGGCGACGTGGTCGGCGATCATACGGTCATTTATGCGGGTCCCGGAGAACGCGTCGAAATCGCCCACAAGGCATCTTCGCGTGAAGTGTTCGCCAATGGCGCGGTGCATGGTGCCTTGTGGGGATGCACGCAACCGCCGGGACTCTATTCCATGAAAGACGTTCTGGCCTTATAAGGCTTCATCAATCATCCGCCCCCTTCAACGGATGAATCACTCTTGTCCAAAGCGCTGACATGCCAGCGTTGCACGCCGATGGCTTGCGCGCGACCTTTCACTTGAATGTTTTCGACGCCGCTGAACCCCTTTGACGCCGCAGCTTTAACGGTATCGGTATCCACCACAACCTCACCCACTTGGGCTTGCGAACACAACCTGGCCGACATATTGACGCTATCGCCGATGACGGTGAAGTCGCGCCTGGATTTGGGACCGATGGCCCCGGAAATGACTTGTCCGGTGAAAATACCGATGCCCAAACCGCGCGCTAACGAAGCCCGCTTGGCCGCGTCCAAAATGGCTTTGGCGGCATCAATGGCCCGCTTTTGGGCATTTTCGCCTTCAAACCGCACCAACAAAGCATCACCGATCATCTTGTCCACATCGCCGCCGAAATGGGTGACGATCTTCACCTGAATGGTCATGATGTCGTTGAGGAAATACACCACCCGTTCCGGGGCATTGTCTTCGGCATAACTGGTGAAGTCGCGCACATCGGAATGAAACAAGGTGCACTCAATTTTGCGAGACGGAATGTTGTCGAGATTGCCCGCGTTGCGCGCCGCACTCATGGCGCTGGCGGACACAAACGTTTGCAAACGCTGGCTCAACTGACCGATGGCGTCGGTGCGCTGATCGATGTCACGCTGGGCGCGGCGCACCAGCACCCCCAACACGCCGATCAAGATCAGTTGCAAAACCAGCGGCACAACGATGGCCGGAACGGCGGTTTCCAACAACAAGGTGTCTAAATAGCCGACCTCTTCATAAAGCTCGAAAATAATCCGTAAATTGCCATTTTCATCCAAGTGCGGCGCATAGATTTCATACGCTAAAGTACCGTCTCTGGCGGTCTTGCGGAACAAAACGGGCTGGTTGCTAACGATCACTTCGCGCAAGGACTGTGACGTTTCGATGGTGCCGATGAGCGCCGGGTTGGTGTCGTAAATCACCGTTCCGCGCAGGTCGTACGCTTTCAAGCTGAGCAGCTTTTGGCGTTCGATCTCTTCTTTAAAAATAATCCCCAGCTCGTGGATATCGGCATCGGTAGCATGTCCGCTCAAAAAAGTGTGCCAGGTGTCGGGCGCGGAATCTTTGATCGAATCGACGATCAAATCGGCACGCGCTTGGGCCTGTTCCAAATAGATGTGGCGCGTGACCTGATCAAAGGCAATCCATAACAGCCCGCTCAACACCACCATAAAAATCAAAATCGCCGGGATCACGCGCACATAATAATGACGTTGCAGCGGGTACGGTTCACCGATGGTGTTCGGGGAAACGGTTTGGTGTTCAGTCATCGGGCACTTGCTCTTTAGGTCTGCATGTTGCGGGCCATTTTGACATAGCACCCCTTCGCTGAACATTAACTGAATATTGTGGCCCATACTTTGGGACCGTACTTTGTTTTGATCTAAAGAATATAACTAAGCGCAGCTTTCCCAGGCCAGCAAAGCGCGTTTGCGGTCTGATCCCCAGCGATAGCCTTCGACAATTCCGGTTTCCTTGATCACCCGGTGACACGGAATCAATATCCCCACCGGGTTGGCACCGACCGCGCCCCCCACCGCGCGCGCGCCCTTGGGACTGCCCACTTGGGCGGCGATGCGTTTGTAAGTGGTGGCGGATCCGGGGGCAATTTTCAACAGCGCTTCCCACACCCGAATTTGAAATTGGGTGCCCTGAACGTGCAGGGCAATGGACCCCGGTTGACGGTTGAAAAGCTGTGCGACCATCCGCTCGTCGGGTGCGACAGCCTGTAATGTGCCTCCCGGCCAGCGCGCCTCGGCAATGGCTTTGGGGGTATCGCCTTCCCCCAAAAATTCAAAGCCGCAAACGCCCCTTAGCGTTTTTAGAAGCACCGCCGGACCGAACGGTGTCGCGACTTCACAATACGAAATGTCTAAACCTCGCCCGCCCTTTTGACTTTCGCCCGGCGTCATGGCCTCAAAGGTCACAAACAAGTCGTGCAACCGGGACGGTCCTGACAGGCCCACATCCAACGCCGTGCCCATCACGCTTTCGCCCCGGGCCAACAGTTCGCGGGCGTGGGCCAGGGTGAGATAACTTAAAAACCGTTTGGGACTGACCCCGGCCCAGCGGGTGAACACGCGCTGGGCATGATAAGGGCTGAGCCCGATAGCTCTAGCAACATCCTGCAAATCGGGCTGTTCCAACCGATTTTCGGCAATAAAGCGAATGGCCGCGGCGATGCGCGTATAATCTGGGTCGTTTTGAAGGCTCATAATTTCACCATAACGCGGCAAAGGCTTGGAACCCACCCGGTTCTTGCTCTAAGTTCACGATTATGAAAAAAGCTGACATCCAAACCTTCTTCACCCGCTTGCGTGACGCCAACCCCGAACCGAAGTCGGAGTTGAAGTGGACCAATCCGTACACCTTGGTGGTGGCGGTGTCCCTGTCTGCCCAGGCCACCGACGTGGGCGTCAACAAGGCCACCGAAAAGCTGTTCAAAATCGCCGATACGCCCGAAAAAATGCTCAAACTGGGCTTGGGCGGTCTCAAAGACCACATCAAAACCATTGGACTTTTCAACAACAAAGCCAAAAACGTCATGGCCATGAGCCGCATGTTGATCGAAGAGTTCGACGGTGAAGTGCCCCGCGATCGCGCTCAATTGGAACGCTTGCCGGGCGTTGGCCGCAAAACCGCCAACGTGGTGCTGAATGTGTGTTGGGGTGAACCCACCATGGCGGTGGACACGCACATCTTTCGCGTTTCCAACCGCACCGGACTGGCGCCGGGCAAAAATGTTTTAGAGGTGGAAATGAAGCTTTTGAAGGTCGTGCCCAAGGACTTCATGGTGCACGCCCATCATTGGCTGATTTTGCACGGCCGTTATGTGTGCAAAGCGCGCAAGCCCGACTGCGCCATCTGTTCGGTGGCGGATGTGTGTGCCTATAAGGCCAAAACCCTTTAAACGTTTTTTCTTAACCGTTTTGGTTATTTCTCAACATCGATAGCGCCCAATTCAATTGTTCTGCAAATTTTGATCGGGTTTCAAGGCCGCCAGCACATCTGTGTCGATTTGCGGCGCTAAGGTTCGGCCCCACTTTACACCCAGGCTTTTTGCATCATTTTGAATTCTTGACATGGATTGCAATGATTTCTGGCCCGTCGGAGAGGTATAAAACGCCAGCAATTCATCAATTTCGTCTTCCGAATAGGCCTCGTTGTACATCCCCACAACCCGATCGATATAGGGCGTTACGTTCGTCTTCATCACGACAGTGGTTGATTTTTTAATCACATTGACGGTTTCAGGCGAAAGGGGCACGCCCTTTTTCTTCAGATTTTTGGCCACCATATTGGCGATGACGGGCACCATATCGTCAAGCAAGGAGCGCATATCTGTCACGCTGAGCAATTTTTTGATTTTGGCCTGTTTTTCGACCGTTCCCGCCTGAACGTCGCCCACATTGAAGGTGCTGAGGGCAAAACACATACACACCATATAAAGACAGACTCTGAATATCATCGGATTCTCTGCTCCTTATAAAACCACACCCAGAGAAAGGTTATCTATTGCCCCCGCATACGTCGAGTTCTTTTTGATTTTACGCATATTACGCGCATTAAGGACTTTGCCTTGCCCTAAACTGCCCATACACTCACATAGTCGTAAAGACTTGGAGTTTTCAGTATATGGTTGCACGCATCAACACCATCGCCTTTCAGGGCATCGAGGTTCTGCCCGTCGATGTTCAGGTGCATATGGCCTCAGGCCTGCCGGCCTTTTCGGTGGTGGGCCTGCCCAACAAGGCGGTGAGCGAGGCGCGTGAACGGGTTCGCGCCGCCTTATCGGCCTTGGGTCTGGCTTTACCCCCCAAACGCATCACCGTAAACCTGTCACCCGCCGATGCTTTGAAGGAAGGATCGCATTTTGACCTGCCCATCGCTTTGGGTCTGCTGACCGCGATGGATGTTTTGCCTGCGGATCGAATTGACGCCTTTTTGGCGCTGGGCGAATTGGCGCTGGATGGAACCCTGACCAAGGTGTCGGGGGTGCTGCCAGCGGCCATTTCGGCGAACGCTCAGGGGCTCGGCCTCATTTGTCCGGCTTCTCAGGGCGGGGAAGCCGTTTGGGCCGGTGATTTGGAGGTCTTAGCCCCCCATTCCTTGCTTGATTTGGTCAATCATTTCAAGGGTATTCAAGTTTTATCCCGGCCCCAGCCACAAATGGCTGAGGCTGATTTTCAAACCGCGCAATTTTTAGACCTAGTAGATGTTAAGGGCCAAGAAAGTGCCAAACGCGCCTTGGAAATTGCCGCCGCCGGGGGTCACAACGTGTTGATGAGCGGACCGCCCGGATCGGGCAAATCTTTGCTCGCCAGACGCCTTCCCGGTCTGTTGCCGGACCTAACGCCCGCCGAAGCGCTCGATGTTTCGATGATCCATTCCCTGGCCGGAACATTATCCGGTGGCGGCCTGATGCGGACCCGTCCCTTTCGCGATCCGCACCACTCGGCCTCGCAAGCGGCGTTGGTGGGCGGGGGCATCCAGGTGCGCCCCGGGGAAGTGTCGTTGGCCCATTTGGGGGTGCTTTTTTTGGACGAATTGCCAGAGTTTCAGCGCCCTGCGCTGGAAGCGTTACGCCAGCCCATCGAATCCGGCAGCGCCGTGATCGCCCGCGCCAGCGCACACGTTACGTATCCGGCACGATTCCAATTGGTCGCCGCCATGAACCCGTGTCGGTGCGGATACCTGGACGATCCGGGTCAAGCGTGTTCGCGCGCGCCCAAGTGCGCAGAAGACTATCAAAACCGTTTATCGGGTCCGCTGCTCGATCGCATCGATTTGCATGTGGACGTGCCGATGGTGCCCGCATCTGACTTGAGCCTGCCGCCGCCCTCCGAGACGTCCGCCCATGTCCGCGCCAGGGTTATCGAAGCCCGCGACCGCCAAACCGCCCGCTTTGCCGCGCTGGAATCAACGGCGCGCACCAACGCCGAGGCTGACGGTCAGGTTTTGGAACAAATCGCCCAGTTGGACGGGCCAGCTAAGGCCCTGTTGGCTGAAGCCGCCGAGCGCATGCGCTTGAGCGCCAGGGGCTATCACCGCATTTTAAGGGTGTCGCGCACCATCGCCGATTTGGACGGCGCCCCCGATGTGCTCAAATTGCACGTGGCCGAAGCGTTATCGTACCGCCGCCGGTTGCCGGGACGGCAATTGGCGGGAGTTTAGGCACTCCCTTTATTTGGGCATTATCCTATTCATGACGTGTGATATTCAGGTGACCACCACAAATCAATTCCTGCTTGAATTTCCACAATTCACCCGACTGAGACGTAGCCTTGAAAATAAGGGCTGACCTCAGGAAATTTCATTGTATTCCTTATATTAATTCCAAAATTATGACTAAGAGCTTATTGTACCGTGAGCAATCACTCCAAATTCATAATGGAGCCAGCGTGCAAAGCCTGCGCTTTAGCCGTATGAGCTGGGATAATTTTTTGTTTTTTTCAACATCTTTTGTATTGGTTAACGTGACAAATTTGGCATTATTTTTTCATCCAAAGAAGCTTTCTCTAAAACTTATGAGAGTTGTCTTCGTTATTTATTTGTCGGTCACATTTGTTGTCACAGCCGCGCATTTTTTTGCAGATTATGCCCGTACACAGGCCAGTATCTTGGCAGAGTTGCAAGAACTCGAAAAAACGGTGCATGAATCCTTTGAGACCAATTTATGGCAACTGAGTTATCCGCAGCTCGATGCCTTGTCCAAAGGATTGGTCGGCATGCCGATTGTGGAAGGTATTGATGTCATTGACCCTCATGAAAAGACCATCGTGTCTTTGCGCGGTTTTGTCTCCGACGTGAAGCCGTTCTCTCTTTTTTATATCGAAACACCTCTCCAACGGGTTTTAAACGGGCAGATCATTCCTTTGGGGAAAATCCGGCTGTATTCCTCTTCAAACGTTATTTTTGATCGCGTTTTGTTTGGTTTCAGTCTGGTTGCTGTAACGGTGATTGTGAAGCTTTCGATCCTGTGGGCTTTGTTTCTCATGGCGTTTCGTCGCTTTTTGGCGGCTCCTTTGGAAAAATTGATGTCCCAAGTAGCGACGGTTCAATTGGAACATATCGGCGATAAGCGCATCGATCTGGGCGTCGCCGATCAAAACGAACTTCATCAATTGCAAGATCGATTTAATGTCATGCTGGACACGCTTGAGCGTGACCGTAAAACAATGCTCCAAGCTGAGCATGAGCGGCAGGAGTTACTCGAAAAGGAAGTGGCGTCTCGTACTGAAGAACTCTTAGACATGAATAAAAAATTGGCTGAACTTTCCGAAACGGACTCCTTGACGGGCATTCGCAATCGCAGAAGCTTTTTTCAGCAAAGCCAGACACTTCTTGACCTTGCCGTTCGTCAACAACAACCGCTGTGTTTTTTGATTCTGGACTTAGATCACTTCAAGTTAATCAATGACCAGTACGGACACGTGGTTGGTGATCATGTGTTGTGCCAATTCACGAAAACAGTTGCAGCGCAGCTCAGAAAAACAGATGTCCTGGGCCGTGTTGGCGGTGAAGAATTTGCGGTTTGTCTTCCCGATACAGAGCTTGATGGCGGACACATGCTCGCGACAAAAATTTGCCAGGCGGTCGCCAAAAATCATTTTGAGTGTGATGGCCTTGTGATTGATTACACGGTCAGCATTGGACTTGTGGTACGGGCTCGTGAAGATAAACAAATATCACAACTTTTTCAAAAAGCGGACGCCAAGCTTTATCAAGCAAAAGAAAACGGTCGCAATTGCGTGGAGTTATAATCCTTATGAAAACGATGACCCTTTTTCTCATGCTTTTGGCTGCGATGATTTTGCCAAAATCCGTTTCTGCAGAAACTCTGAAGGTCTGTTTAGATCCGTGGCCACCAATGACGATTTTTACGACGGAAACGCAAAATCGTAGAGGCGTTGTCATTGATATGATGAGCGATATCTATGAAAAAGCAGGCTATACGCTGGAGATTTTTCAAGTCCCTTACGCGCGTGGTCTGCAAATGGTCGCCGACGGCATATGCGACATGCTTCCAGAAAAAGAATTTTCGCCCCTTGTCGATGAGGATTATGTTTATGCAGATCAGGCGACGTTTGCGTATCCGACGGCCTTCATTATCCGGCGAGATGACACCTGGCGCTATACTGGCATTGAATCTGTTTATGGCCGACGCATTGCGACAGGAGAAGGTTGGGATTACAGCTCCATGAGCAAGGCCTACCAGAACCATCTGGATGCGCCCGCGAATAAAGATTTTGTCGAGATGATCGCAGGAGATGCAAACGTCATTGAGCGGATCTTGGCCATGATTGCGGCGGGACGCGTGGACATGTACGCCGATAATGTTTTGGTTCTCAATTATGTTTTAAACAAAACAGATCTGCATGAATCACTGCAGATTGTTTACCCGGGATTGGAAAAAAACCTTGTTGAAAAGCCCATATTTTCGCTGAAATTGCCCGAAGAAAAGAGACGCACGTTGATTTCAATTTGGGACAAAGGGCGTCGCTCATTAAATGACGAAGACATTCGGCGCTATCTGCAGAGGTATAACCTGACCGTAGACCTTGGCTCATGATCTGAATTTGTCAAGAAAAGCAAGCCGGGCGCAACGGCCATAACGATTGCTTTTGTCCCATGGGGTTTAAAGACACACCCTTCGTCTTGTGAATTTTATGGGGATCACCCTATTCCGGGATCATCCGGCCCAAGCGTCGTCCGCCGCAAATGTGTACGTGGAAATGGGGCACTTCTTGACCACCGTTGGTTCCGGTGTTTTGCACCGTGCGATAACCCGGCTCCGCCACCTCCAGATCGCGAGCGATTTGCCCGACCGCGCGCCACAATCCGGCAATTTCCGCGTCCGTTGCCTTGGCGGTAAAATCGTCTTGGGACACATACGCGCCCTTGGGGATCACCAGCACATGCACCGGGGCTTGCGGGGCGATGTCGTGAAACGCCAGCACCCATTCGTTTTCAAAAACTTTGGTGCAGGGAATTTCGCCGCGCAAAATTTTGGCGAAGATGTTTTGAGGATCATAAGCCATCACAGATCTCATCTTAAATGCGTTTACAGTTCACCGCGGGCGCGTTTTTCTTCGATGCCGGACAAGCCTTCGCGCTTGGCCAGTTCCGCCCACACATGCTCAGGTGTGATGCCGCCGTCCGCCCACAAAACCAAAAGGTGATAAATCAGATCGGCACTTTCCGCCGCCAACGCGTCTGGGCCTTCGGCCAAAGCGGCGATGTTCACTTCGACCGCTTCTTCGCCCACTTTTTGCGCAATGGCGGTGCGGCCACGGCTGAACAGCTTGGCGGTGTAAGACGTTTCCGGGTCGGCGCCTTTGCGGCTGGAAATGGTTTCAAACAAACGATGGAGTATACGGGCGTCGATGTCTGTTTTGTCTGGCGTATCGGTCATAGGGCAGTCTCCTCATTTAAGCCGTCTAGGCGCACGTTTATGCCATGTTCGGCCATGTAGCGTTTGGTTTCGCCGATGGTAAAGGTACCAAAGTGAAAAATCGAAGCCGCCAACACGGCGGACGCATGTCCATCGCGCACACCTTCGACCATATGTTCCAGCGTGCCCACGCCGCCGGATGCGATGACAGGAATGTGCACCGCGTCGGCAATGGCCCGAGTGAGTGCAATGTTAAAACCTTGTTTGGTGCCGTCCCGGTCCATGGAGGTCAGCAAAATTTCTCCGGCCCCATAGGCCGCCATGCGCTGGGCCCATTCGACCGCATCGATGCCGGTGGCGTTGCGCCCGCCGTGGGTGAAAATTTCGAACTTGCCCGGCGCAACGGTTTTGGCGTCCACCGCCACAACGATGCACTGGGAGCCAAATTTTTCCGCCGCTTGCTTGACGAATTCCGGATTGTTCACCGCCGCCGTGTTGATCGAGGCCTTGTCCGCGCCCGCCAACAGCAATTTGCGAATGTCTTCGGTGGTGCGCACGCCGCCACCGACGGTCAGCGGCATGAAACATTGCTCAGCCGTGCGATTGACCACATCAAAGATCGTATCGCGGTTTTCATGGGACGCGGTAATGTCCAAAAAGGTCAGCTCATCGGCCCCCGCCGCATCATACACGCGGGCTTGTTCAACCGGGTCGCCCGCATCGATCAAATCGACGAAGTTGACGCCTTTGACGACACGTCCGCCTTCGACGTCCAAACACGGAATGATGCGGGCTTTCAGCATATTAGCGCCTTTTTGCTCTCAAAAGATCGACCGCTTCGCGCACATCGATCTGACCGTCGTAAACCGCCCGGCCACTGATGACGCCTTCCAAGATATCACCGCCACGGGCTTTTAAGTCTTTTAAATCTTCCATGGAGGAAACGCCACCCGACGCGATCACCGGCGTGGAAATGGCGCGGGCCAGTTCCAACGTGCTTTCGGTGTTGGGGCCTTGCATCAAACCGTCTCTGGCAATGTCGGTGAAAATGATGGCGGCGACGCCCACATCTTCGAATTTTTTCGCCAGATCGATGGCGGAAATATCGGACACTTCGGCCCAGCCTTCGACCGCGACCATGCCGTCTTTGGCGTCCACACCCACGGCAATGCGGCCGGGGTATTTTTTGCACGCTTCGATGACCAAGTCCGGATCGCGCAGCGCGACGGTGCCCAAAATCACCCGGCGCACGCCCTTGTCCAACCAAAAACGAATGGTTTCCAGGTCACGAATGCCGCCGCCCAACTCAATAGGCACGCGCACGTCATCCAAAATGGCGTCAACCGCATCGGCGTTAACGGGACGGCCTTCGAACGCGCCGTTCAGATCCACCACATGGATCCACTGACAGCCTTGGTTCACAAAGGCGCAGGCCTGGGCGCCGGGATCGTCGTTAAAAACGGTGGCCTGGTCCATTTCGCCGCGCAACAAGCGCACACATTGGCCGTCTTTCAAATCAATGGCAGGAAAAAAAATCATTTTAGGTCTCTTTAGGTTCTCAAATTTAAGGCTTCCACCGCAAAAAATTTGCGATGATGTGCAGGCCCAAAGCCTGACTTTTTTCCGGATGAAATTGGGTTCCGATCATATTGTCGCGCCCCACCGCCGCGGTCACCGCACCGCCGTATTGCACGGTCGCCAAAACATGCGCCGGATTTTTGGGGGTAAAATGATAACTGTGCACAAAATAAGCGTGCTCGCCGGTTTTTACACCGTCAAACACCGGGTGCGATGCCAACGTGTCAAAATCGTTCCACCCCATATGGGGAATTTTAAGCGCCGGGTCAGAAGGGCGCAACGCCGTGACGTCGCCCGCAATCCAGCCCAGTCCTGGCGTGTCGCCAAATTCGTGGCCGACGTCGCTCATCAACTGCATACCGACGCAAATGCCCATAAACGGCCGGGCCTTGTCCACAACCGCTTCGGTCAAGGCCTCATGCAAACCATCGACCGCTTCCAGACCGGCCTTGCAATCGGCAAACGCGCCGACGCCGGGCAGCACAATACGATCGGCGCTGAGAAGGTCTTCCGGTTTTCCGGTGACCAAAACCTCTGTACCAAAAACTTGTTCGTCCGCCGCGCGCTCAAACGACTTGGCCACCGAGCGCAAGTTTCCCGAACCGTAATCGATAATGGCGACCTTCATCAGGCTTAGTCTCTCAACAGTTTTGCGGTCATGTACGGATTGGCGTCCAGATAACGCCGTTCCGCCTCTTCTTTATCATGGGCGGTAACGATGGCTTCTTCATGCATACCGCGCCTGTCCAGCGACCAGCGGCGCAATTCATTGGCGATCAAACCGATCAGTACGGAGACGCCCAACTGCACCACGGATAGGGCCGTGGCATCACCAATCAACATCGGCAACGCCAAGCCCGCCACAATCTGCACCGCCAACAGCACCAGCGCCACATCCCACGCGCCCAGCACCAAGGCCCAGAAAAAACCAAATATTGCCGCAGGCCAGGAGAACCCGTCTTTGACCAAGGCCAAGTCAGGCTTCAGTCCGGTGTCGCGAACGTGGATGGAATAGACGGTCATCCCTTAATCCCCCAAGCTGGCTTGGTTGGGATTGAGAGGACCGCTTCGATCCCCCCAACATCCGATCTTTGATCGGAAATGTTGGGGAGGACTAGGGCGGTTATCAGATCCATACACCTGTCACTCTCCTTAAGTTAAAGCGAACCGCCCAAAACGCCCTTGGTGGACGGCACTTGGTCGGCTTTGCGCGGATCAATTTCAACCGCTTGACGCAACGCTCGGGCCAGCCCCTTGAAACAGCTTTCAATAATGTGGTGATTGTTTTCACCATAAAAGGTTTCAACGTGCAGCGTCAGACCAGCGGCCTGAGCGAAACCGCCAAACCATTCTTTGAACAATTCGGTGTCCATATCGCCCAGCTTGTCGCGCACAAATTCAACCTTCCACACCAAGTAGGGACGGTTAGACGCATCCAGCGCCACCCGCGTGAGGGCTTCATCCATGGGTGACAGGGCCGAGCCATAACGCGTGATGCCGCGCCGGTCCCCCAAGGCCTGGGTAAACGCTTCGCCGATGGCAATGCCAACGTCTTCGGTGGTGTGGTGAAAATCAATGTGCAGATCGCCTTTGGCTTTCACCTTCAGGTCGATGAGCCCATGGCGCGACAGTTGTTCCAGCATGTGATCCAAAAAACCGATGCCGGTGGAAATGTCATAAACGCCTTCACCGTCGAGGTTCAATTCGACGCTGATTTGGGTTTCGTTGGTGTTGCGCTCAACGCGGCCGGTGCGCATAACGTGCCCTCCATTCAAAAAGACGCTTTCTTTTAACAGGATCGTTGAGGTAGTACCAGCAACAAAGGTGCTTTGATGTACCAGCCCCAGCCCCAACCCCAGCCCCAGCCCCAGCCCCAGCCCTTGACCGAAGCGGATAGGCGGCTTACATCGGGGAGGCTTGCTTTTGCCATTTTGATCAGGATTCCACCATGAGCGATACCCACCGCCAAAACAGTGCCCCCACGTGGCACGGCACAACCATCTTGAACGTGCGCAAGGACGGAGACGTGGTGATGATCGGCGACGGTCAGGTGAGCCTGGGCAACACCATCGTCAAAGGCACGGCGCGCAAAGTGCGGCGCATCGGCGACGGTAGCGTCATCGCCGGATTTGCCGGGGCCACGGCGGATGCGTTTACTTTATTTGAGCGTCTGGAAGCCAAACTGGAGCAATATCCCAACCAGTTGACCCGCGCCTGTGTGGAGCTGGCCAAAGATTGGCGCACCGATCGCTACCTGCGCAAGCTGGAAGCCATGATGCTGGTCGCCGACAAAGACGTGTCTTTGGTTTTGACCGGAACCGGTGATGTTTTGGAACCCGACGATGGCGTCATCGCTATCGGTTCGGGCGGCAATTACGCGCTGGCGGCGGCCCGTGGACTGGCGGGACAAGACAACCTCAGCGCCGAACAAGTCGCACGTCGGGCCATGGAAATCGCCGCCGATATTTGTGTCTTCACCAACACCAACTTCACCATAGAGACCTTATAAAAGAGACTTAAAGCACATGAGCAACCTGACGCCCCGCGAAATCGTTTCTGAACTGGATCGTTTTATTGTTGGTCAAAACGACGCCAAGCGCGCCGTGGCCGTGGCGCTGCGCAACCGTTGGCGGCGTCTGCAAATCACCGACGCCATGCGCGAAGAAATCGTGCCCAAAAACATCCTCATGATCGGACCCACCGGGGTCGGCAAAACGGAAATTGCCCGGCGTCTGGCCAAGTTGGCGGATGCCCCGTTCATCAAGGTCGAAGCCACCAAATTCACCGAAGTGGGCTACGTCGGACGTGACGTTGAACAGATCATCCGCGACTTGGTGGAAAGCGCCGTGCACATGGTGCGCGAAACCCACAAAGCCAAAGTCCGCGTGAGGGCCGAAGAGGCCGCGGAAGAACGCGTGCTCGATGCCTTGGTGGGCAACAATGCATCCGATGCGACGCGGCAAAAATTTCGCAAAATGCTTCGCGAAGGCCAGATTGACGACAAGGAAATCGAAATTCAGGTGCGCGACGCCGGCTCCAATTCCATGCCCGCATTCGACATTCCCGGCATGCCCGGTTCACAAGTCAGCATGCTCAATTTGGGCGATATGCTGGGTGGTGCCTTCGGTGCACCGTTGAAACCGAAAAAAATGTCGGTGGCGGCCAGCTACGATATTTTGGTCGCCGAAGAAGCCGACAAACTGGTCGATGAAGAAGCGCTGACCAAAGAAGCCATCGAAAAAGTGGAAACCGGCGGCATCGTGTTTTTAGACGAGTTGGATAAAATCGCCGCCAAGTCGGAACGCTCCGGCGGCGACGTGTCACGTGAAGGGGTGCAGCGCGATTTGCTGCCGTTGATCGAGGGCACCACGGTGTCGACCAAACGCGGTCCGGTCAAAACCGACCATATTTTGTTCATCGCCAGCGGCGCCTTTCACGTCGCCAAACCCAGCGATTTGCTGCCCGAACTGCAAGGTCGTTTGCCCATCCGCGTCGAGCTGAAAGCGCTCACCCGTGACGACTTGGTGCGCATCCTCAAAGAACCGGAATCCAGCTTGATCCGCCAATACACGGCGCTTATGGCGGTCGAAAACGTCACTTTGCAAATTACCGATGCCGCCATCGAAGAGCTGGCCACCTTGGCCGCCGAAATCAACGGGTCGGTCGAAAACATCGGTGCTCGACGTTTGCACACGGTGATGGAAAAACTGTTGGAAGACATCAGCTTTACAGCGTCCGAACGCGACGGCGAAACCATCACCATCGATGAGGTCTTCGTGCGCGAGACCATCTCAGCGCTGGCGAAAAACACCGATTTGCGGAAGTTTATTCTCTAGCCCTTTAGCCCATCAGTTCGCTCACCGACTTGCGTTGATCGGGCAGTTTGATGCAGTGGTACTTCATCACCTTTAAACCGCCGGTATCGATGGCGGTGATCAGGTCTGCCCAGCGTTCGCATTCGCCCACCAAGTCGATGGCGATGGCCAGCAATTCGGCCTTTTTCAGCTTGGACAACAAACCCAGCCAGGCCTGAAGCACACATTGGCGAAATTCCAACGTCACGTCATCGGGCGGGCGAACATCCAAATTTAAGCTCTTCAACATGCCCAGCATAGCCTCGCCCGGCCACAAGTAGGGCGTGAGGACTTGGTTTTTGGCCCAAATTTCCACCTTTGCGCTGGGGGGATTGGTGTCCGGTAAAACGTAGCTGAGAAACAGCATTTCACCGTCCAAACGCAACGATTGCTCTACGGCCGAAAACAAAGCTTTTTTATCAGATACACTGTGAACCGAATCAAACGCCATCATGGCATTATACGATTTGGGTTTGAGTTGAAGGTTTTCCATAGAATCAAATTTGATCGGTGCTTTGCGTTGCAGGCCTGAGCGCTTCATGCTCTCCATACCGATTTTGGCGAGTTCTTTGTCCGGCTCATAGCCCGTCACCCAAACCCCGGTGTCTTCAACAATGGTTTCCGAGATGCCGCCCATGCCCGCACCCAGCAGCAACAGACTTTTCTTTTCATCCAGGCCCAGCAGCGGCAGCAAACGTTTGACATGCGCCGCGCCACCCGGCGTGGTGTAACCTGAACTGCACAGCCTTTCGACCACATTCAAACGATTGGCGGTCCAGTTTTCTTTTGGTGCGGCCGGTTTTTGAGGTTTTTTTGCAACCGGTGCCGAGGACTGATTTTGCGCCGTGGGTTTGGCTTTAGAACGAAAAAGAGATCCGGCTATTTTGCCGATCAGGCCGCTTGGTTTGGATTTGGCGGGGGCTGCCATTAAAAAATCACCGATATCATCAATACGTTTCCCACATCCTCAGATGTCCCCCCGAACACCGCCTCTTCCCGAACCTGTATTGTCATCTTACCAAATTACCCAGACAAAATGAACAAATCCCTTCATTTCGATGAAGTCTGCTCTTTTTTGCTCGATTATTGGGCATGCGGGACATGTCGAACCGTTAAGGCGCTGCCCTTATGGGCGCGAATTTCATCCAAAATCCACTGCAAGGTCTGCTCATCAAGGCTGCCTATACAGTCGGCCAATTCGTTGGCCAGCTCCGTGGCCCTGGGACTCATGCCTGCCGTATCGACGGTGACGCGGGGATGAGACAGGCGGGCCAAGCGTTTCAGCTCTTCACTGTCATCCCAAATCAAACCGAAATAATCACAAATTTGCATGATCATGCCGGAACCGGGGCGGCCCCGATTGCCGTGTTCCAGCGCCGACAAATATGCCCCCGAAACGCCCAGGGCGTCGGCCATCTGTTTTTGCGTAACCCCTTTGGCGTCTCGCAAACTGCGCATTTTTTGCCCGAAAGGTGTCATGGCCTCTTATCCCTCTGTCGGCGTGAGCATAAATCGAAGAGGTTAACTTAACGTTTTCAACGTTTTTTGAGGCGCACATACAACGCCCCTTCGCCACCGTCTTTGGCAGATGCATAGGTGAACGCCACCACCTTGGTGCGGTTGGGAAAGGACCCCAGCCAGCGCGGCACCTGTTGACGCAACACCCCGATGGACCCATCAGCGCGGGTGCCTTTGCCCGTAATCACCAAAACTTCGCGTTTTCCCGCCATCCACGCATCGTCCAAAAAACGGTCCAAAGCCTGATGGGCGTCAGCCTGGGTCATGCCGTGCAGATCGATGCGGCCGGAAATTTTAACCTGCCCGCGGCGCATGCGCTTGGCGGTGGCTTTGTCCAAACCCGGTTGATGGTCATGGGTGAGTTCCGGCAAGGCGAAAACCGGCAACGGGGATTGAGGCGGCTCGGTACGCTTTACGGGCAAGCGTGGCGCAACCATCGGCGGCGGCGGAACGGCATCATAATCGGCAGGCGGCAAATCGCGACCCTTCAACGGCTCGACGGTTTCGGCCACCACCTGCCAGAGTTTTAAATCGTCCTCCGGCGTTTCGGCCTTTTTCTTTTTCGCCGATTTGTGCTGGACGGCACGGGGTTTAAGGGTTTTTGGCATCGATCAGCAATATGATGAGTTTACGCGGGCCATGGGCGCCCAACAACAATGTTTGTTCAATGTCCGCCGTGCGCGAGGGTCCCGTAATCCAATTGACCGTGCGCGGCATAACGGGTGTATCTCCTCCAGCATCTTGACGCAGTCTGGACCACACCTGTTCATAATTTGCGACTATGTCTTCGGTGTGGATCACCACAATATGGACATCGGGCAAAAAGTTCAACGTGCTGGGCGACGCCGGACCCGACACCATCACCAGCGTTCCGGTTTCCGCCACACCCGCATAGGCCCTGGACAGCCCGACCAGGTCCGAACCCGCGCCCGGACCAAATTCAACGTTCAGACCCTGCCACTCCAGAACTTGCAATTCAGGATGCGGGGCAATTTTAAGAGCGGTTGTTTGAGCCTCTTGGCAAATGTCGCGCACGATGTCTGGTACGGCTTTCAGGTTCACCAGTTTACGTACCTCGGCCTGGGCAAATTTGGCTTCTTCTTCAAATATAATAGCTCGTGTCAAACCCTCAGCGCGACCGCGTGCCGGGATCAAATTCGGGGTCGCCGCACGAATGCGCTGTTCCGCATTTTGCGTGCGGACGATCCGATCTTGTTTAAGATCCAAAACCGATTTCAGACGCGCAAAAATTTCTGTGCGGGCCTTGCTCATCGTTCACCCTTTCGATAGCGCGCCTGAAACGTTCCGCCTTGGGGGGTCGGCAAGTCACGGGTTTTGGTCCAGCCACCTGCGCCCAAAAGGGATTTAAATGCGCCGCGTTTGCCACCCATAAGTTTCAACCCATTGACGCCCAGTGCCATGACGGCGTGATAAAGCCCCGGACGCCGAGCCAACTGGGCCCACAGGGCAAGGCCCAAACGCTGCATTTTACCGCCCTTTTTGGCCGCGAACCCACGGGTGCGCCAATGGCGCAACAAATCGGGCAGGGGAATGTGCACCGGGCAGACCTCTTCGCAGCGCCCACACAAGGTTGACGCACTGGGCAACAGATGGGCTTCGTCCAGACCGACAAAGTGTGGCGACAACACCGCGCCGATGGGTCCGGGATACACCCAGCCGTACGCATGACCGCTGGTCACCGCATACACGGGACAGTGGTTGATGCACGCGCCGCAGCGAATACAGCGCAATACGTCGCGAAACTCAGAGCCCAACAAGTCCGTTCGGCCGTTGTCCAACAGCACCACATGGAACGCTTCGGGTCCATCCAGATCGCCTTGACGCTTTGGTCCGGTGAAAAAGGTGTTGTAGACGGTTTGTTCTTGTCCCGTGGCGGTGCGTGCCAACAAGCGCAAAATCAAGGTCGCGTCTTCCAGCGTCGGCACGACCTTTTCAATGGACGTCAGCGCGATGTGCACGGGCGGCAAGCTTTGTGTTAAATCGCCATTGCCTTCGTTGGTGACGATCATCGCGGTACCAGTTTCGGCAATCAAAATATTCGCCCCGGTGATGCCCACATCGGCGCGCAAAAACTTATCACGCAATTCCGCACGCGCTTCGCCCAGCAACACGCTGGGTTCGGACAAATCACGATCCTGATCTAAATGGGTGTGGTGTTCTTTAAAGGTTTCACCGACTTGCTCTTTGGACAAATGAAACGCGGGCGCAATGATGTGACTGGGCAGTTCGTGGCGCAGCTGAATGATGTATTCGCCCAAGTCGGTTTCGATGGGCACCACGCCATTGGCGTCCAAAAAATCGTTCAGCGCAATTTCTTCGCCAATCATGGACTTGCCCTTGCTCACGGTTTTAGCCCCGGCGTCTTGGCAAATTTTCAAAATGATTTCACGCGCATGGGCCGCATCTTTTGCCCAATGAACGTGCCCACCCGCTTTGGTGAGTTGTGCCTCAAAGCGTTCCAAATAAACATCTAGATTATCGAGCACATGGTTTTTCAGATCGCGCGCCTGATCGCGCAATTGGTCGTATTCGGGCAATCGTGCTTTAGCATTCAGTCGTCTTTGTTGAAAACCCGATTTTAAGGTGCGTTCCAACAGGGCTTGCAGAACTTTGTTGTCCAGCGCCTTTTTGGCACCCGCTTGAAAGTCGTGACACTGGGGCTCATGACCAGGGGGAATGGGGTTGCTCATGCGTCCTGATCCTCACCAATTCCGCACGCATCGGTCAAGTTGGCCAGCACTTCGGCGATGTGAAACACCCGCATTTTGGAGCCGCGCCGTTTCAACTTGCCTGCCACATTCATCAAGCAACCCAAATCGCCGCCCACCAGCAAATCACTGTTGGTGTTTTCCACCGCTTGGGCTTTTTGATCAACAATGGCGCCGGAAACATCCGGGTATTTCAACGAAAACAAACCGCCAAACCCACAGCAGCTTTCACTGTCCGCCAATTCGTTCAGGGTCAAACCCTCCACCGTTGCCAACAACCGGCGCGGCTGATGCTTGACACCCAATTCGCGCAGACCTGCGCAACTGTCGTGATAGGTGGCGGTGCCCGCAAAGGCCGCGCCAGTGTCATTTAGGTCCAAATGCTCCGCCAAAAACGAGGTCAGCTCCCAGGTGCGCTGAGCCAAACTGTCGGCACGCGCCCGCCATGGATCCTCGATGGCAAATAAATTCGGATAGTGTTTGACGATCATGCCCGCGCATGAACCGGACGGAACCACAACCCGGTCAAAGCCTTCAAACGTCTCAATGACATTTTGCGCCAAAGTGCGGGCCGAAACCAGATCGCCGGAATTATACGCCGGTTGTCCGCAGCACGTTTGTTGATCGGGCACCAAGACATCCAAACTGGGACCGATGCGCGCCAACAAATGCAACGCACCAAAGCCCACCGATGGGCGCATCAAATCGACCAGACACGTAACAAAGAGGCCGACGCGGAGTGGGGAGGTTTTTTCCGTCATAACCTAACTGTGAGGCGTTCAACGTACCTTTTCAAGCGCTTTCACAAAATGGTTTAAATCACTGCGGGGTTTGAATGGGCAACACCGAAAGTGGCAGCAATATGTAATACCGTCCCGGTCGTTTCATATTGCCGGCGTGCTTGGCGGCGTCTGGGCCGGAACCAAAAAAGATGTCCCCGCGCACAACGCCTTTAATGGCCCCGCCGGTGTCTTGCGCGATCATAAGGCGCTGCAAAGGTTTGTTGGCATCAAGCGGTTCATGAGTGCTCAACCACAACGGCGCGCCCAAGGGCAAATAGCGACGATCCACCGCCAAGGAGCGTCCGGCCGTTAGCGCCACACCTTGAGCACCAATGGGTCCGTCGCCTTCAAGAAGGCGGAAAAACACGAAACTGGGATTTTTTTGCAGCAACTCAGGCCCCGCCTGGGGCCGTGCTTCAACCCAATCGCGAATTGAGGCCATGGTCAAACGGTCGGCGGATATTTCGCCACTGTCGATCAAAATGCGGCCAACGGACTGATAAGGACGACCGTTTTTACCAGCAAAGCCGACCCGTGCCATTGAGCCATCGGGCATTTTAATTTGCCCGGAGCCTTGCACATGGAGAAAAAAGGCATCCACCGCAGAGTCCACCCACAGCAACGGTTTCAGGCCCTTAACCCGTCCCGTTTCAATATCGCGACGAACCGCATAGGGTTGCAGCTTGCCGTCTTCCACCCGGCCCCAAATGGTCGAGCCGCCCAAATCATCGTCAAACGCGCCAAGGTTGGCGCTAACCAAATCGGCGGGACGCGCGTAAAGCGGCGTTTGATAGGGGCCAGTCTTGGTCCACGACCCGTTCAGTTGCGGCTCGTAATAACCCGTAAACAGTCCTGACGGCTGGGCGTTTTCGCGCACTTCATAGGGCATGAACCAGGTTTCAAAAAAACGTTTGGCCGCAGCATTATCGCCGGGTTCAAGTGTTTTCACCGCCGTGCAGGGGCCTTGCCATTGTGCCACCGTGCCGCCGGGCGCAGCCTCATTGGCAGCCATGCGACGGGTGAGCGGCAAGGTGAGAATTTTGGCGCACGATTTTTGAAACGCCGTTATGGCCTGGGCATGCTGATCGAACGACCAGCCGGGCAAGGCACTAAACGTCGTGCTTAACAATTCAACCTTGGACGATTTTTGAGAAACGGGCGGTTCTGATGTAACGGGTGCTTTTGAAACGGGTGCGCACGCGCTGAGCAGAGCGCTCATCACAACACCAAAAAGAACCGTTCTGGATAAGCCGCTCATCTGCGTTTTCACGCCAAACGCCTTAATCCAAAGTGCCGGTACCGACCAGCGTCCAATTGGGATTGCGTGATTTGGTGGAACGCGCAAAGGTCCAAAAATCCGTCGTATCAACCACTTTGGCCGGATCGCCTTCAATCACCGAACCATCGCTATCCATCAAGGCGCTGATTTGTTCCGAGACGATCTTGACCGTGACGTTGGCATCACGACCATCCATATAGGCCTCGACGATTTCGCATTTGGAAATGCCGACCAAGGTTTCTTGCAAGGTTTGGCCTTCTGCATTGCGCTTCGCGATCGCTTGCTCAAAGCCCGCAAACACTTCGGGGCTGAGCAGATTTTTCAAAATTTTGGTGTCGCCATCGGCATAGGCGTTCAAAATCATTTCAAACGCCATGGACGCGCCGCCAACAAATTCCTTGGGGTTGAACTGCGGATCAAATTCACGAATAGCGCGAATGCCGTCGCCCACAGGGCCTTCCGGCAAAGGTTCTTCCGGTTTGACCTTTTGTTCAAAGGCAGAGTCCGAAAGCATATCAACATCGGCGGTGCGGGCACCGGGCAAATCAATCACGTTGTCTGATTGGTTTTGTGCTTTTTCGCCTTTTGCGGGATCGGATTTAAAACGATCGTTGTAACCGCCTTCATGACCGTCGCGGCTGCCCAATACGCCACGCAGACGCAGGACCAAAAAAATTGCGATCAAAGCAAAAAGTACGATATCAAAAAATTGCATGCCTGTATCCGTCGCTTTTATGTCTTAAGATATACCAAATCCACGCCGATGACTTGCGAGATCTCAAAACGGACCCCACCTCCACCGTGCACCCAAAACGATCCATCACACGATGACTTTACGTTCAAGACTATACGCAAGTTTCGTGCGAACGCTAACCGTTAGATAAGCTGATGGTGTACCAAGGGCAAGACATAAGGGTAAAAATGGTTTTTCTGATACTGATTGCGTTTATCTGCGTTCCCTTGATCGAAATCGGTTTGTTTATCCAAGTGGGTGGTTTCATCGGATTGTGGCCAACTTTGTTGGTGGTGATTTTGACCGCCATCGCCGGAACCGCACTGTTACGCCAGCAAGGTCTTCAGACTATGGCACGGTTGCAAAGCAGCTTGGAACGTGGCGAACAACCCATTGGCCCGCTGTTCGATGGATTTTGTGTTTTGGCAGCTGGTTTTTTGTTGCTCACGCCTGGTTTTTTCACCGATGCCCTTGGCTTTCTGCTGTTTACGCCTCCCTTTCGTGCCATCTTACGGCGCTTCATCGCCAGCCGTGTTCACATGCGCACGATGAACGCGCAAACGATGGGCAATTCATCACAGGACACGTGGACAAGCACAAACGCTCCGTCTGAAATCGTTATCGAGGCTGATTTTGAAGACGTCACCGAACAAAAAGATCCTACGCATTTATCCGATAAGTCATCGTAAACCTTAAGCGGGCAGTGGACTTGTTCTGCTTGCGATTGCATGATAACGAAGGACTTTCGTTATTTCTTAAGGGTTGCGGGCTAATTTAACGCCTTGGACAATTCTGTACATAAAGCCTTCACATCAGAGGACACTTTTTATGAGCGACACTCCCGGCAACGGCGCCGACCATACACCTTCATCCGCGGGCGCCCCCCAGGGCACGCAACAAGCTGCTTTGGCCATCCACGGTCAGTATGTCAAAGATTTGTCCTTTGAATCGCCCAATGCCCCCGGTATTTTGGCGGATTTGCAAAATCAGCAGCCCGATATCAACGTCAACGTCGATGTTCAAGCCGCAAAATTGGAAGGCCCTCAAGCGGCCAACTATTACGAAGTGATCTTGGATATGCGTGCCGAGTTGAAGTTGGGCGAGAAAGTCGGCTTTATCGTCGAGCTGAAATACGCAGGCGTTTTTGCTATCAACGTGCCGGAAGAACATTTGGGCGGCATGCTGTTGGTGGAATGCCCTCGCATTTTGTTCCCATTTGCCCGCAACATTTTAGCTGACGCCACCCGCGACGGCGGATTTGTACCGTTGATGTTGCAGCCCATCGATTTTGCCGCCATGTATCAAGCCAACATGGCGCAGCAAGTGAAAAATCTTGATCAAGATGTGGCCGCCATGGTTGACGCTGAAAACAATAAAAAAGCCTAAAGCAAAAGCCGCGTTTTTATGGTTAAAACGCCCCCAAAATGGGGGCGTTTTTCGTTTGCTTTCGAAACGTTTAGGCTTTCCACAAAGCCCCTTCGATTTGCGCGATAAACAGCGCATGAGCCGTCATTTCATCTTCACTCGGCGCAAAGGTGCGGGCTTCGCGCAATTGGCGTTTTTCGATTTTAATTTCGTCCTGCGTCTCAGCTTTTGGTTCCACACCCAGACCCAAACCAGTCTGGCGACCACCCATCAATTCCAAATACACATCGGCCAACAAGCGGGCGTCCAACAATGCGCCGTGCAAATCGCGGTCTGAATTATCAATGCCAAAGCGACGACACAAGGCGTCCAAATTGGCCTGAGCACCGGGGAATTTTTTGCGCGCCATCTGTACCGTATCGATGGTGCGCGCCATATCCAACGCGGGCTTACCGATCTGTTCCAGTTCCCAATTCAAAAATCCCATATCAAACGCCGCGTTGTGAATAACCAACGGGTCGTCACCAATAAAAGCCAAAAAATCATCGGCGACCTTTTTAAAAACAGGGTGATCTTTTAAAAACGCTTCCGACAAACCGTGAACGCGAAAAGCTTCTTCGGGCATATCACGCTCAGGATTGATGTAGACGTGAAACACTTCACCGGTGGCGATGTGATTGAGCATCTCGACACAACCGATTTCCACCACCTTATGACCCGATTTGGGATTGAGGCCGGTGGTTTCCGTATCCAGAGCAATCTCACGCATGGTGTTTCATTCCTTAAGACATCAACCAATGGGGCGACCACGCATGGCCTTTTTTGGTTTTTGTCACTTTGACGATTTTCGCGATTTGACGCAAGGACTGACCCCGCGTTGCCCCGGTGAAAACCAAGTGTTCAGCCAATTGACGCTTGACCTCATCGGGCACTTGGCGGGCCAAAATCGCTTCAAATTTAGCGGGCGACATACCCGGCCGTCGCAACACCCGTTGACGTTGGACGGAGGCGGGCGCCGACATCACCACCACGGAATCGACCCGCGAACGCGCATGCGTTTCGAACAATAAGGGAATGTCCAACACCACCAAAGGTGCGCCGCGCCGTTGGCACTGGGCCAAAAACTTGCGCTGATTTTGGCGCACCAAAGGATGAAGCATAGCTTGCAATTTATCAAGGGCAGGTGTGTCGTTTAGCACCCACGCGCCGAGCTTTTGGCGATCGATGGCGCCTTGATCATTCATCACGCCGGGAAACGCTTTTGCCACCTGGGCTGTGGCTTTGCCGTTTGGAGCCATCAAGCGATGAACGCAGGCATCCGCGTCGTGCACCGCCACGCCCAAACGACGGAAACACTTTGTCCCCCAGGTTTTGCCCATGCCGATGGAGCCTGTGAGGCCGAGAATGTACACGTTTACACCCCCTTCAAAACATGCGCCCGAAGGGCGTCCGTGACCTCCGGCAAACGCCCAAACCAGGCTTCAAAACCGGGCCGCGCCTGGTGCAAAAGCATGCCCAAACCGTCAACGGTCGGATTGCCGCGGTCCTGGGCGCGGGCCAAAAGATCCGTTTGCAAAGGCACATAAACGATATCGTTGACCAGAGCGCTTTGGGGCAGGGCGGTTAAATCCAGATCTAAAGAGCGCCGTCCATGCATGCCCAAGGTCGTGGTGTTGGTGAGCAAGACGGCGTCTTGCAAATAATCGCCGCGCCGTTCCCAATCGCCCACTAAAATTGAACCCGAACCAAGGCCGCGTAAGTCTTTGGCCAGATCTTCGGCCCGTTCTTTGGTGCGGTTTAAAATCCGCACTTCGGGTGCTCCAGCGTCCAACAAAGCGGCGATAACGGCCCTGGCCGCACCGCCCGCGCCCAATACAACGGCGGGACCATTGCCCGCATCAAAAGCGTTAAAGCCCGCTTTTAAATTTTCCAAAAAACCAAAGCCATCGGTGTTGAAGCCAAAAAGAGAGCCGTCTTCGCGCACAACCACCGTGTTCACCGCGCCGATGCGCTGGGCCAGGGGATGAATTTCATCCACCGCCCGCAAGGCCGCTTGTTTGTGGGGAACGGTCACATTCACCCCGACAAAACCGTCTGCTTTTAGAGATTTTATTTTTTGGGCAAAGTCCTGGGGTGCAACGGGAATACGAACGTATTCGCCTTCAATGTCATACTGCTGCAGCCAAAAGCCATGCACTTTCGGCGACAGGGAATGATCCACCGGCCAGCCCATCACGCCTGCGCGCAAAAAGGGGGCAGGGGCCGCTTTGGCGGATACAGATTTTAACGTGTTGCTCATCACCCAACTCTACGATTTTCCAGCTTAATAAGACGCTTCAAGACGCTCATTGTACAAATTCAAAATCGTTGCCGCCGTTTCTTCCACCGATTTTCGCGTCACATCGATCACCGGCCAGCCATTTTGCGCGTAAAGACGCTTGGCTTCGCGAATTTCTTGCGCCACCGCGTCCAGATCGACGTAATCGGATTGTTCCAAGTGTCCTTGCATTTTCAACCGTTGGCGACGAATTTGCACCAGCCGTCGCGGATCTTTGGTCAGACCCACAATGAGCGGGCGTTTGGCTTTTAAAATTTCATCGGACACCGTCATGCCCGGCACAATCGGCACATTGGCCGCTTTGATGCTGCGGTTCGCCAAATAAATGCAGGTTGGTGTTTTGGTGGTGCGCGAAACACCCATCAACACCACGTCGGCATCGTCAATATCTTGCAATGACTGACCATCGTCGTGGGCCAGTACAAAATGCAACGCAGCAATTTTTGAAAAATAGTCTGCGTCCAAAACATGCTGGCTGCCCGGTCGACGGCCGCGCGCGATACCTAAGTAGTTGCCCAGCTGCCCCAAAACCGGATTGAGCAAATCGACACACGGCACTTGGAGCTTTTTGCAGCCGTAGACCAATTTTTCCGTCAGGCCGTCATCAACCAGGGTGAAAATTATAAAGCCCGGATTTTTTTCAATTTCTGCCAAGATACAATCGATCTGTTCTCCATTGCGGACCATGGACCAGCGTTTTTCAATAACCTTTACATCGGAAAACTGCACCAGACACGCCCGCGCCACCACATCGAGTGTTTCGCCCGTACTGTCGGAAATTTTATGCAGAACCAATGAGGTCATTTTGAACCCAATTTTTTCGCGTTAAAGAGCAACTTTTTCAGCCGGGATAACATGTGGACAAATACGCATGTTATTTCATCCACACAAAAGTACCGGGATAACCTCTCTCTTCTTAGCCTCTCGACACACAGTGTACAACCTTCTCCACGTCCGAAACATTCATCAATCCTTAAACCCGTTGGTGAACACTGTTCCCCACTTTTCACAGGTTTTCTTTTTTGCACCAAGTCCGCCGTTTTTAAGCCTTCATTTGTTTTTATACAAAGTCCTCTTCGTTTTTTGGACAACCTTCTTGGGCTTGTGGATGAACGCACTAACAAAGCTTGGACAAAAAGAAATCCCCGCTATTCACCGCACAACAACAACAACCACCTTTTTATTTATAAAAATATATTGTTTGTTAGGGGCGATAAAAAACGGGATAACTCTTCGGAAATCAGAATGGAATGAACGTGACCAAACGCTTTCTTCAGGCTCTCAAAGGTGAAACGCTGACCCCTCCGCCACTCTGGCTGATGCGTCAAGCTGGTCGATATTTGCCGGAATATCGGGAAACGCGGGCAAAATCGAAAAACTTTTTGCACTTTTGTTATTCACCCGATTTGGCTGTCGAAGTGACTTTGCAACCGTTGCGCCGTTACGCTTTGGATGCCGCAATTCTCTTTTCCGACATTTTGGTGATCCCGGATGCCTTGGGACAAAAGGTCGAATTTGTTTCCGGTCATGGTCCTCAGTTGGAACCCATTAAAAATATGGCTCAGCTGGAATCAACCTTGGATCAAAGCCATGTGTTGCGCCATCTTGAACCGGTGTTCACTACGGTTTCTCGATTGGCCAAAGAAATTCCCGAAACCACGGCGTTGATCGGGTTTGCCGGCGCACCGTGGACGGTTGCGACTTATATGGTTGAAGGCAAGGGCAGCAAAAATTATGAAGAAATTCGCTCCATTGCCTATTCCGATCCAAAGTTTTTTCAGCGCTTGATCGATATCTTGGTTGAAAGTACCTCCAAATATTTGATCGAACAAGTGAACCGCGGCGCCGAATGTTTGCAATTGTTCGACAGCTGGGCCGGGGTGTTGTCGGAACAGCAATTTTACAAATGGTCCATTGAGCCGATGGTGCGCATTGTCGAAAATGTGAAAGCGGTTCATCCCACTGTGCCGATCATTGGTTTTCCCCGTGGTGCCGGGCCGCTTTATGAAGCCTATATTCGCGAAACCAAAATTGATGGCGTGGGTTTGGATCATACCGTACCGTTGGAATGGGCGCGCGATGTGTTGCAGCCGCTCGCTACACTTCAAGGGACTTTGGACAATTTGCTTTTGGTTGCCGGCGGCGAACAAATGGAAACGGAAATCAAACGTATCCTTGAAATTCTTGGCCAAGGACCTTTTATATTCAACCTGGGCCACGGAATTGTTCCCCAAACCCCGCCGGAGCATGTTGAGCGTCTGTGTGCTTTGGTGCGCGGTGAAGTTTAAATTTAATCGAGGACGATCATGAAACGTTTGGCCATAGTTCTCTACAATCTGGGTGGACCAGATCGGTTGGAGGCGGTTGAACCGTTTCTGTTCAATCTCTTTATGGACAAAGCGATCATCGACGCACCGCTGCCGATCAGGTGGCTGTTGGCAAAATTCATTTCCAAACGCCGGGCGCCGGTGGCTCAAGAGATTTACAACCACATCGGTGGTAAATCGCCGATTTTGGAATTGACCAACCAACAAGCGCTGGCGTTGGAAAAGGCGCTCGGCAGACACCTTAAAGGCGTTAAAGTCCAATGCTTTATCTGTATGCGCTATTGGCACCCGTTGAGCCCGCAAGCGGTGCAAACGGTGAAAGCCTTTAATCCCGATCACATCATTCAATTACCGCTTTATCCGCAATATTCGACCACCACGACGGAAAGTTCATTTTCGGACTGGGATCAAGTTGCCCAGACCATCGGTTTAAAGGTTTCCAGCAATCGCATTTGTTGTTTTCCAAATGATTCTGGTTGGTTAACGGCACAATCGGATTTGTTGAAAGCAGCTTATGAACAAGCACTCAGCGAAGCCGGTGGCAAACCCGTTCGGGTTCTTTTTTCGGCCCATGGTTTGCCGAAAAAGCTGGTTGAAAAACGCGGTGATCCGTATCCCCGTCAAATTGAGTTGGGCGCTGCGCAAATTGTCCAGACCCTCAAAAGTCAAGGCATCGAACTCACCGACTGGTTGGTCAGTTATCAAAGCCGGGTAGGGCGTTTGGAATGGATTGGGCCGTCTACCGAAGATGAAATCAAACGCGCCGGACTTGAGGGCAATGCGTTGGTGATTTTGCCCATCGCCTTTGTGACGGAACATTCCGAAACGTTGGTTGAGTTGGATATCGAATACAAGCACGTCGCCACCGAGGCCGGTGTTGATACCTATGTGCGCGTCCCCGCCGTTGGAACGCACCCAGCGTTTATCGAGGGTTTGGCGGACATGGTTTTGCTGGCTTTGGAGCAACCGCAAAAGACCTGTCCCGGTGGTGGAAAAGAGCGTCTGTGTGCGACGGATGTGGCCGGTTGTCCGGTGGTCCCCACAACAACCTAACCGTTGCTTGCTCTTGTTTTCAAAACGCGTAAACTCGCCAACCAAATCCCTTGTTGAAACGATCTTGAAAAGGCTTTGTTATGTTTGAACACCTGATGCTCGAAGGCGATGCGTACAATTGGGTGAAAGCCCTGCATATCATTTCGGTCATTGCGTGGATGGCGGGCCTGCTTTATCTGCCGCGTTTGTTTGTTTATCACTGCCAATCTCAGGTTGGGTCCAACCAGTCGGAAACCTTCAAAATCATGGAACGGCGTTTGCTGCGGGCCATTATGACGCCTGCCATGATGTTCACATGGATCTTTGGCGGGTGGATGTATTACAGCCTCGGTGCTTGGACGGAAGGCTGGGCACACGTGAAATTGACCTTGGTTGTTTTGCTGACCATTTCTCATATGTTCATGTCGAGATGGCGCAAAGACTTCGAACGCGATCAAAACAAGCATCCGGAATCTTTTTTTCGGTTTGCCAATGAAATTCCGACCGTGTTGATGATCGCCATTGTGATCATCGTCATCGTCAAACCGTTTTGATCTTCATAGTCGGGGTCTTGGTGTTTAAATCTTCTTTGACTTAAGTGTAGGCTTCGGGTAATGCTTGAGTTCTGACTTCAAGCGGCCCCCGCTTAAATTCCCTTCTGATGCTTCTATCTCCCTGATAATATTGTTTTTTATCATGATAGTTGCCCAATATTCTCTTCTTTTGCCGTGTGGCCTTCCGCCTAATTGATCCGGCATATCCTTTTTTCTGAAATCAACGCACAGGTTCACCTATGAATCTCAAAGAACTTAAGCAGAAATCACCAGCCGATCTTGTGGTTTTTGCAGAACAACTGGAAATTGAAAACGCCAGTTCTTTGCGCAAACAAGACATCATGTTTGCTATTCTCAAACGTTTGGCCGAACAAGGCACCGCCATTTATGGTGAAGGCGTTTTGGAAGTGCTGCAAGACGGTTTTGGCTTTCTGCGCAGCCCCGAAGCCAACTATCTTCCGGGTCCCGACGATATTTATGTTTCTCCTAATCAGGTGCGGCGCTTCGGTTTGCGCACGGGCGACACGGTTGAAGGCGAAATTCGCAGCCCCAAAGATGGCGAGCGGTATTTTGCGTTGTTGAAGCTCAACACCATCAACTACGAAGACCCCGGCGCCGTGCGCCATCGCATCAACTTCGATAACCTGACGCCGCTCTATCCCGATGAGCGTTTGATCATGGAAGTCGATAATCCCGAAAGCAAAGAATACACCGGGCGCATCATGGATTTGATTACGCCCATCGGCAAAGGCCAGCGTGCCTTGATTGTGGCGCCGCCGCGCACCGGCAAGACCGTTATGCTGCAAAACATCGCCCATGCTCTGGCGGCCAACCACCCGGAAAGCTATTTGATTGTCTTGCTCATCGATGAACGCCCCGAAGAAGTCACCGACATGGCGCGTTCGGTCAAAGGCGAAGTCATCAGCTCCACCTTTGACGAACCGGCTTCGCGTCACGTTCAAGTGGCGGAAATGGTCATTCAAAAGGCCAAGCGTTTGGTCGAACACAAGCGCGATGTGATCATTTTGCTGGACTCCATCACCCGACTGGCGCGCGCCTACAACACCGTGGTGCCCAGCTCCGGCAAGGTGCTCACCGGTGGTGTGGATGCCAACGCCTTGCAACGTCCCAAGCGGTTCTTCGGTGCCGCGCGCAACATTGAAGAGGGCGGCTCGATGACCATCATTGCCACCGCCCTGATCGATACCGGATCGCGCATGGACGAAGTTATTTTCGAAGAATTCAAGGGCACCGGCAACTCGGAAATCATCCTGGATCGCAAAGTGTCTGACAAGCGCATCTTCCCCGCCATAGACATCACCAAATCCGGCACCCGCAAGGAAGAGCTTTTGGTGGACAAAGGCACATTGTCAAAAATGTGGGTGTTGCGTCGCATTTTGATGCCCATGGGCGTTACGGACGCCATGGAATTCTTGATGGGCAAAATGCGCGAGACCAAAAACAACAGCGATTTCTTCGATACCATGAACACGTGATCGAAACGTACGCTCAAAAATCAAAAACCCCGGCACCT
>NZ_MCGG01000072.1 GCF_001746755.1 Magnetovibrio blakemorei
AATCAAAAAAGCGGCGCGCAAATTTTCATTTGCGCGCCGCTCATTTTTTTCTGCAAATAAATTAGATATCCGCCAAAACCCGATCAGGTGGGGAGTGCCCATCGGCGAAGGTTTTGATGTTGATCAGCACTTTTTCGCCCATGTCGATGCGACCTTCGCAGGTGGCCGAACCCATGTGCGGCAACAGCGTCACATTGGTGAGGCTGAGAAATTTCGGATTGATGGCGGGCTCATTTTCGTAAACGTCCAAACCCGCACCCGCGATGTCGCCTGCCTTCAACATGCGGATCAGCGCATTTTCGTCGATGATTTCACCGCGTGCGGTGTTGACGATGTAGGAATGCGGCTGCATCAGCTTCAAGCGCCGGGCCGACAACAAATGGTACGTCGCGGGCGTGTGCGGGCAGTTCACCGAAATGATGTCCATACGCGCCAGCATCTGGTCGAGGCTTTCCCAATAGGTGGCCTCCAATTCCCGTTCGACGTCGGCGTGCACACGGTTGCGGTTGTGATAGTGGATCGACAAGCCAAAGCCTTTGGCCCGTTTGGCCACCGCGCGTCCAATGCGGCCCATGCCGACAATGCCCAAACGCTTGCCGTGAATGCGATGACCCAACATCCAGGTGGGTTTCCATCCGGTCCACAGGCCATCGCGAAGCGCGCGTTCCCCTTCGACCAAACGCCTGGGCACCGCCAGCAACAACGACATGGTCATGTCGGCGGTGTCTTCGGTGAGAACGTCCGGGGTGTTCGTGACCATGATGCCGCGCTGGCGGGCGGTTGCCAGATCGATGTGATCGACGCCTGTACCGTAATTGGCCACCAGACGAAACTGTTCGCCAGCCTGAGCCAGGACGCCTGCGTCAATGTTGTCGGTAACGGTCGGCACAAGCACGTCACAGGTGCGCACGGCGTCGGCCAATTCGGCCTGCGTCATGGGGACATCGTCCAAGTTCAGGCGAACGTCGAACAATTCCATCATGCGGGTTTCGACCGGATCGGGAAGCTTGCGTGTAACGACCACTTTGGGCTTTTGGGTGCTCTTCATTTTGGCCCGCCCTGATGTAGGGCTCTTTCATCTCTACCTGGGGATAAAGCGCCTCCTCCCAGAAGCGCACGTCCTTGTTTGGGTACCAGCAAAGTCAAAGACTGTCCAGAACCATAACGCTTTTTTTGTCGTGTCCGTTTCTGGTGCCCGAATATTTTTATAGATACACGCGTTTCCTCCTTACAAATGAGGTTTTCGTCCTGCCCAAACGTCACGTTTATGAGCCCGCGTTAACCTGCTCTTCATGCGCTTGTGGTAAGCCGTTGAGGTATATCATGCCGTTACTCGACCAGCCCATGGGAGGGCTTTACCCCGTGTTTCGCTTCCGCACTCAATTCTTCTGTACCAAATCCGTTTTGCTCGTCTTTGCACTCAACGCCGCTGTCGGAATGGGTTTTGCTTTTCAGGCCCAGGCGCAAACGGCCGGGTCTGGCTTACCGCTGCCGCGCTTCGTGTCGTTGCGGGCCGGGGAAGTCAATTTGCGCACCGGACCGGGCGTTCAATATCCGGTCGAATGGGTGTATCGCAAATCGGGTCTGCCGCTGGAAATCATCGCCGAGTACAAAACCTGGCGCAAGGTCAGCGACTGGGAAGGCAGCCAGGGTTGGGTCCACCAAACCATGTTGTCATCCAAACGCAGCTTCATCATCACCGGCGGGACCCGCACCATTCACACCCAAGCCGATTCCAAGTCGCACCCGGTCGCCAGCGTGCAAGTGGGCGTGTCCGGTCAATTGATCGCGTGCCCCAGCGGAAACGAATTTTGTCGCATCGATGTCGAGGGCTTCGAGGGATGGCTCAATCGCGCAGATTTCTGGGGAATTTTGAAGGGCGAAGACTTTGAATAAAATTTTCTTATGATTTTTTCCGGTCCATAAGCATCACCAATAAAATATTGAATATATTGATAGATTCACTCTTTAGCCACAATCCCCATTTGATCCAGTCTCGCGCGACGCAGCGGCAATAGACAGTCCGCTTCCAGCCAACCGTTACCCGCAGATTTTATGGTTAATAATCCGTTAATTTTTGCATATTCGCCGTGTACAGGAAGCAACTGACGAGCAACCCCGTCACCGCCATTATGTTTTGACAACAGACTTTCCAAACTGCACCATGGATATTTATAAATTCGTTACAACCCTAATTTCAATGGGTTAGAGACCACCACCGCCACCAAATCTGGGCCAGAATTTTCCCTCAGGCCCTTGTCAAAGATCGCTTCGATCCCGCAATCATTGTTGTGAGCGCACGGGTGCCGCCGCGAGCTGAGGTCGGATATAGCGGCTAACCGATGGCAAAGATACTGACCCAGCAGGACACCCCCAATACGCCCCGAGCAGCCTTTTTGAACAGGCTATTCACGCTTTACGTTGAGGGTGCCGATGACGATGACGCAACTGGAGTGTCTGAATCTTTAGCGCAGAGATTCCGTAAACAGCCGATAAAGACTCGCGAAAACCCTCAGTCCAAATCAGCCGCCAAGGCGGCGCGCACGGGATTGGGCAGCTTGACCATATGACCGTAAGCGTCGTGACCGATGGCGAGGATGGCGACGGCATCGGATTGTTTGAAGGCTTCGGCCTGGGCATCGGTGAAGGGAAAATGCAGGAACTGGATGGACGACGCTTTGCCCTCTGCCGTGGTGCGGTCCACGTCGGCTTCCGGGACGGCGTCGATCTTAAAGGTCGCCCCCGCTGCGTCCGTCACAGACAAGCTGACCGTGTTTTCAACACCGCCCAATCCGGCCAGAAACTTGGCGCGACGGACTTCATCGTCAATTTCGAACATCAGCGTGCAGATCAACTCGCGGCCATTCGGAACAAGCGGATTGTAGGCTCTGAGTTCGTCTTCAATTTGAGCGTCGCCGCCTTTTTCAATGAACAGCATTTCATGGATTTGATGCCACATGGTGTCGTAGCTTTCAAAATACGCGGTGGCGTCCGGACCGATGTGCAAACGGCGATCTTTTTTCAGCACCGTTACGGCTTTGCGGCGCTCTTTGCGCACCGGTTCGTAGTCGGCCATGGGCATGATATCGTCGCGGGTGATTTCGTGGGCTTCACGGGACATCTTAAGATTCCTCCGTCGTCAGACCATAGGCGCGGGCCAAAAGTTGCACCGGATGGCGCAACGCCTTGCCGGGGCCTTCAATGGTTTTGTCTTTGCGTTCCAAGCCTTGAAGGATTTGATCGCGGGCCAAGGGGCATTCGGACACCACATAGGCGTTATCGACTTTGGCCGCATCACGAAACACCGGCGCGCCGATTTTCATGCCGACTTCAAAAAATTCTTTGGTGACGCCCCAAGACCCGCCATGGCCGGAGCACCGCTCAATGACGGTGATGTCCATTTCCGGGATCAGTTTCAGCAATTCTTGCGCCTTGCGGCCCATATTTTGCGCCCGCGCATGACACGCGATGTGCGCTGTCACGCCACCTTTCAAGGGTTTAAGACCATCGGCCAAGCCCTGTTTGGCAGCCAAATCGACCACGTATTCGGTGACGTCGAAGGTCGCCTGGCTCAAGGCTTTCACGTTTTCATCGTCCGGCTCAATCAACGGCCATTCGAATTTCAGCATCAACGCGCAGCTGGCCACCGGCACAACGATATCGTAACCTTCTGTAACATATGGCTTAAGCGACAAGGCAATGGCGCGGGCCTTGCCCGCCACCCGGGCCAAATCACCCTGTTCCAGTTGCGGCATGCCACAGCATTCGGGGTAGACGATTTCGGCATCAATGCCGTTTTTCGCCAGCACGGCGCGGGTGTCCAAAACAATGGCCGGATCGTTGTATTCGCCGAAACACGACGCATAAATCACCGCTTTGCGCACCCCATGGGCCGGGGCCGTTGTGTTGATTTCAAGGACTTGCGCTTTGGCTTGGGTGCGGCAGGTTTGCTTGGCAAAGGTTGGCAGCGCGGCGTCTTTGTGAACGCCGTGGGTGACTTGCATCACCGTGCGCGTCATGGTGTTGGAGCGTTCGGTTGCCCAGTTCGCCAGACCGGAAAGCTTGACGCCCAGGGGACCATTTTTGTCCATTTCGCCAAGCTGCTCTTGCTTTTTGTGGCCTTTGCCGTGCTTAAACTGATACGCGCGGGCGCGCAGCATCAAGTGCGGGAAATCCAAATCCCATTCATGGGGCGGGACGTAGGGACATTTGGTCATGAAGCACAAATCGCACAAGGTGCAGGCATCCACGACCTTCCAGTAATCGGCCTTGGCCACCCCGTCGATTTCTTCCGAGGGCGAATTGTCGATCAGGTCAAACAAGCGGGGAAAACTGTCACAAAGGTTAAAACAGCGCCGACACCCGTGACACAGGTCGAACACCCGTTCGAGTTCCGTGAACAATTTGGTTTCATCGACGAAATCCGCGTCACGCCATTTGATCGTATGACGTGTCGGTGCACCCATGCTGCCTTCGCTCATATCCCCACCTCAAAAACTCTAAAATAAATGTGATCTCAAGCTTAAACGCAGCGCGGGGGACTTTGCAACAAAGCCCCCCGCACTCAGAACCATTCAACCGAAGAACTTAATCCAGGTTGTCGAGCGCTTTTTGGAAGCGTCCGGCGTGTGATTTTTCGGCTTTCGCCAAGGTTTCAAACCAATCGGCGATTTCGTCAAAACCTTCATCGCGTGCGGTTTTCGCCATACCCGGATACATGTCGGTGTATTCGTGGGTTTCGCCAGCAATCGAAGCCTTCAGGTTTTCGCCGGTGGCGCCGATGGGCAGACCGGTTGCAGGATCGCCGGTTTCTTCCAAAAATTCCAGGTGGCCGTGTGCATGACCGGTTTCGCCTTCAGCGGTGGAACGGAAAACCGTTGCGACATCGTTGTAACCTTCAATGTCAGCCTTTTGAGCAAAATACAAATAACGGCGATTTGCCTGGGATTCACCGGCAAATGCCGCTTTCAGGTTTTCTTCGGTTTTGCTGTCTTTTAAGCCCATAGTGGCCTCCTCTGAACGCATGAATGCAAATAATAAGATTGGCACGCCATTATGATGGCGTCCATCCCAGAACTATAACCCTTTGAGTGAATGGGTCAACAAAAAGATAGAGCGCCTCTAAAAAGGCGCTCTATCCATTGAAATTAAATAGTTTTTAAGCTGCAGCCAAGCGAATCACAACGTCAATACCGGCAATCTTTGTGCCTTCGGGAACGTTGGGGAGCTGTGACAGCTGGACCTGACCACCGGGAATGTCTTCCAAATAGCCTGAACCTTCATGGAAAAAATGGCCGTGCTCGGTGGTTGTGGTGTCGAAATACGACCGGGTCGGGTCAACCACGATTTCGCGCAAAAGACTTGCTTCCGTAAACTGGTGCAGGGTGTTGTAAACCGTGGCAAGCGAAACGCGAATGGCGCTATCTTGGGCTTCGGCGTGAAGCATTTCAGCCGTGACGTGGCGTGCGCCATTTTCAAACAACAGCTTGGCTAACGCCAAGCGTTGGCGGGTGGGCCGCAAACCTGCGGAGCGAAGCTGTTCGAGGACTTGTGCGTAAGGTCTCATGATAACTCCCATCTGACTGACGGCATTATGCTTGATCCTGACCCCCCCTGGCCTTGACCCGGATCAAACACACTCCACTTTCTCAAAGTTCTAAACAGGTACCTTGAGATTATACTCATTGTAGTTCACTTAAGCATATATTGATTTACCACGCAAAAATAAAAAACCATTATTAATTTATGGTTATTTGCGGAACCAATCAATCGCCCGTGACGATCCGATCCACCAACTGCTTAACGGTGGGAATAAAGCCGTTCGCATAAAATGGATCCTGAGCAAATTTGTAGGCATTGTGACCTGCAAACATCAAACTTTTGTCCAGATCACCGCCATGAGCCGCCAATTGCAGAGCTTTTTGAATGCAAAATGAGCGCGGGTCGGCGCGTTTGCCGGTGGTGCCTTCGGCGTTGTCAGCCCAATTGGAAAACCGGCACTGGCTCAAACAACACATGCATTCCGCTTGGCTTTTCAATATTTCTTGAGATTTCTCCGGGGTCACAAACACCATGGTCTCGTCCGGCGTTTTCATGGCTTCGGACTGGCCCGCTGCAATCCAGGCTTGGGCGCGGGGCAGATCTTCAGGCTTCACATAATGAATGCGCTGGCGCGGGCCCAACGGCAATTCTGCCGTAAAGGGCGCTTCGCCGGCCTTGGCCCGGTATTCAATCTGGCGCTCGGAACGTTCCACCAAATCTTGCAGGAACGGATTTCGCACGGCGGACGAATAAAAGCCCGTCGGACTGAATTGATTTAGGTACACATCGCCATCTTTAAGCGTCAAAAGACGATCTTTCCACGCCTGCATGATCGGGCTTTCCTGGGTCAACAGCGGACGGGTGCCAAATTGGAACGCCACCGGGCCCAGCTCGTCATTGTCCAACCAGTTTTCCCAGTCGCGCAGGAACCACACCCCGCCCGCCATGACGATGGGCACGCGGTTCAAGCCATAGCCGTTCATCACCTTGCGCAAATCGACACAGCGCTGATACGGGTCTTGCGGCTCATTGGGGTTTTCGGCGTTGGACAGGCCATTATGGCCGCCAGCCAGCCACGGGTCTTCGTAGACCACGCCGCCCAACAGCTCTGCATAATCTTTGTAAGAGCGCCGCCACAAGGCATTGAACGCACGCCCGGACGAAACGATCGGATAATAATGAATGCCGTATTGCGCAGCGATTTCAGCCACTTTGTAAGGCATCCCCGCACCGCACGTGATGCCGTGGACCAATTCGCCCACTTGTTCCAAAACGCCGTGCAAAATCGGCACGGTGCCGCCGGCTTCCCACAACACGTTCATATGGATACGGCCTGCACCGCCGGAGACGTCGCGGGCAATCTTCGCTTGTTCGATACCGCCTTGAATGGCGTAGGTTTTCAGCTCTTCAAACCGCTCAGAGCGGGTTTTTCCATGATAAACCTGAGGAATATAAGTGCCGTCTTCGGCATAACTGTCTGGGTTCACGCATGAAAATGTGCCAATGCCACCTGCCTTGGCCCACGCCCCGGCCGTTGTTCCATTGGACACGGCAACACCTTTGCCGCCTTCAACCAGGGGCAAGACTTCTTTTCCCGACATTTTAAAGGAATTGAGCGTTTTCACGGAACCTCCGGGTCATCGGCCCCTTCCTCTGAAGGGGGGTCACAGTATGAGCATACATAACTATGACAATAGAATGTGGTCACTTTTCGGCTATGTCCATAAAATACGGGGCGGCCACCTTTATCATAGGAAGCCGCCCCACACTTTTCTACGGATCAATCGGCTTTTTGTTCCGGCACAATTTCGAGGCCAGTTTCTTGATCGACCACTTTCATGGACAGCTTCACTTTGCCGCGATCGTCGATTCCGATCAACTTGACCTTAATCTGCTGGCCTTCGCTCAGCACGTCGGTGACTTTTTCGACCCGGCGGTTGGCCAGTTCGGAAATGTGCACCAGGCCATCGCGCGGACCCATGAAGTTCACAAACGCGCCAAAGTCCATGATTTTCACGACTTTGCCGTTATAGATCGCGCCGACTTCCGGCTCTGCCACAATGCCTTTGACCCAATCGATGGCCGCTTGCATGGCGGTGGCGTCAACAGCGGCAACTTTCACGGTGCCGTCGTCGTCGAGATCAATTTTAGCGCCGGTGGTTTCGCAAATTTCGCGAATAACCTTGCCGCCCGCGCCGATAACGTCGCGGATTTTGTCTTTGTTGATCTTGAAGGTTTCGATGCGCGGTGCCGTCGCGGCAACGCTGTCACGGCCATGATCGATGGTGTGACCCATTTCGCCAAGGATGTGCATACGCCCAGCCTTCGCTTGATCCAAAGCATCTTCCATGATTTTCGGCGTGATGGACGTGATTTTGATGTCCATCTGCAAGGACGTGATGCCCTTTTCCGTACCGGCAACCTTGAAATCCATGTCGCCCAGGTGATCTTCATCACCCAAGATGTCCGACAAAATCGCAACGCCGGTTTCTTCTTTGATCAAGCCCATGGCGATACCCGCCACCGGACGCAGCAGCGGAACGCCCGCATCCATCAGCGCCAAAGAGGCCGAGCACACGGAAGCCATCGACGAAGAGCCGTTGGATTCGGTGATTTCAGACACCACGCGGATGGTGTAGGGGAAATCTTCCTTGGACGGCAACACCGGATGGATGGCACGCCAAGCGAGCTTGCCATGGCCGACTTCACGACGACCCGTTGCGCCAAAGCGCCCCGCTTCACCGACCGAGTAGGGCGGGAAGTTGTAGTGCAGCATGAAGTTGGTGCGATACGAACCTTCGAGGGAATCGATGATCTGCTCGTCCGAACCCGTGCCCAGCGTCGCAACGCCAATGGATTGGGTTTCGCCACGGGTGAACAACGCCGAACCGTGCGAACGCGGCAACACGCCGACTTCGGTCACGATGGGACGCACCGTCTTGGTGTCGCGGCCATCGATGCGCACGCCGGTTTCCAGGATGGACAAACGCACAATGCTTTTTTCCACGGACTTAAAGGCATCGCCCAAAGTCGTTTCGAGCAATTCTTTGGCAAAATCGCCAGATTCGCTGACGGTTTGGGTAACGGTGTCTTTGACCGCGGCCACAGCGCCTTGACGTTCGAGCTTATCGGAAATCGTGTAAGCAGAACGCAAGCCAGCTTCGGCCAATTCTTTAACTTTGGCTTTGAGGCCATCGACGCCTTCGGGAGCACCGGGGATTTCCATCGGTTCTTTGGCACAATGTTCGGCCAATTCGATGATGGCTTCGATCACCGGCTGGAAGCCTGTGTGACCAAAAGCCACCGCGCCCAACATCACTTCTTCGCTGAGCTCGGAAGCTTCGGATTCAACCATCAACACGCCGTCTTTGGTGCCCGCGACCACCAGGTCGAGATCGGATTCAGGCAACACGTCCAGCATCGGATTGAGCACGTATTCGCCGTTGATGCGGCCCACGCGTGCGCCACCGATGGGACCCATGAAGGGCGCACCGGAAATGCACAACGCCGCCGAGGTGCCGACCATGGCCACGATATCGGGATCGTTTTCCATGTCGTGCTGCATCACGGTGCAGATGACCTGAACTTCATTTTTGAAGCCTTTGGCGAACAACGGACGGATGGGGCGATCGATCAGGCGCGAGGTCAACGTTTCTTTTTCCGAAGGACGGCCTTCGCGCTTGAAGAAGCCACCCGGAATGCGACCGGCGGCATAGGTTTTTTCTTGGTAGTGAACGGACAAGGGGAAGAAGTCGATGCCGGGGCGTTCGGTCTTTTCCGCGACCACGGTGCACAACACTTTCGTTTCGCCGTAGGTCACCATCACGGCACCACTGGCCTGACGAGCGATCTTGCCGGTTTCCAGCACCAGCGTGCGGCCACCCCATTCGAGTTCTTTCCTGAATTCTTTAAACATACTTAGCTTTCCTTCATAAGAATAAGGCAGGCCTATTGCTGTTTTGCCTACCAATGGTTCCTGCCTTGCCCGTCCCGGCCATCCGGTAACGGGTGCGACTATTCAGGCCATAACCCTTTGGGGTCCATACCCTGCAGGTCCTGGCCATCCAAGTCTTGGTCTTTTCATTCGGGCTGAAGTGTTAAATGCCGCGCGTCAACAAAAAGACCAACGGCCAGCTCCTTTGGAGAGCTGGCCGCAAGCACCTTAACGGCGCAGGCCGAGGCGCTTGATCAGGGTCTGATAGCGCGTTTGGTCTTTCCGTTTGGTGTAATCCAAAAGGCGACGGCGCAGACCAACCATGATCAGCAACCCGCGGCGCGAGTGGTGATCTTTTTTGTGGATCTTGAGATGTTCGGTCAAGTTCAAAATCCGTTCGGTGAGAACAGCGACTTGAACTTCGGGAGAACCGGTATCTTCCGGCTTAATGGCGTATTCTTTGATGAGCTCTTGTTTGCGCTCTGCGGTAATCGACATCGTGTACTCCTATATTTAAAGATTAAGGACACGGATCGGACGGATTTCCCCGCCTTCGATCCTAGCCAGAGCCAGCGGCACAGTGCCCTCCATAACAACAACGGTTTGTCCAAACGCCACCTTCACATCGGGTGATCGACTGAGAACCGCCATTGCCGGAGCGGGCATGCCGTGTCGCATGTTTCCGGCCTCGGCTTCCGTCAAGGCCAGCGCCGGGATGTCGTCCAGCGCGGTCATAATCGGAAGCACAGCTTCTTCGAGGCGCGCACTATGCCCCATGGACTCTAAGGAATCCAGCGAAATAACTTGGTTTTCGGTGAACGGACCGGCTTGGGTGCGACGCAAATCGGCAACATAGCCAACAGTCCCCAGGCGCGCCGCCAAATCGCGGGCTAACGACCTGATATAAGTACCTTTTCCACATTTTACATCGATCACGGCCAGATCCGCCTCGGGCATCTCAACCAAGGTGATTTTGTCGATGTGCACGGCGCGGGACTTCATTTCCAGCGCGGGTTCGTCCCCATTTTGCGCGTGGGCCAATTTTCGGGCCAGTTTATAGGCGCGCTCGCCATCAATTTTGAGGGCCGAGAAAATGGGAGGAACTTGTTCAATATCGCCTTCGAACTCGGGCAACACGGCTTCGATTTCTTCTGCCGTCGGACGCACGTCGGAGGTTTCGGTGACTTGGCCTTCCGCATCCAAGGTGGTGCGGGCCTCGCCAAACCGCACCCAGCAGCGATAGGCTTTTTGACCGTCCATCACAAACGACATGGTTTTGGTGGCTTCGCCCAGCGCAATGGGCAACACGCCGGTTGCCAGCGGGTCAAGGGTGCCGCCGTGGCCGGCCTTTTGCGCATTCAGCAAAAACCGCACCTTGCCCACCGCCTGGCTGGAACTCATGCCCTTGGGTTTGTCGAAAGCGACCCAACCGTGAACCGGCAGGCCTTTGCGTTTACGCGCCATGAATTTTATCTCTGCCCCAAATGCGTGGGCCGCACGGTCGGCGGCAGGTCACAAACATCGCATTAAATCGCTATATGGATTGCGTCGTCATTGCGAGGAGCAACGCGACGAAGCAATCCAGAGCCGAACTCTTACTCTTCTTCATTCGCCCCATCGTCGAGCTCGTCGTCGTGATGAAGATCGCGCGCGACCTCTGGGCTGTGCAGCAACGCGTCGATGTGACCGGCAAAATCAAACGACGGGTCGTGTTCGAAATGCAAGATCGGGGCGTAGCGCAAGTTCACCTTGCGCACCACTTCGTGGCGCAAGAATTTTGACGCCCGACGGAGCGCGTCGAGAACTTCTTTCACCGCTTCCCCATCACCGCCGCCCAACGGCGTCACAAAACAGGTGGCGTGCTTCAAATCGGGACTGGTGCGCACTTCGGTGACGGTGACCGGCGTGCTCGCCAAGGTCGGATCGCGCAAATCGCCGCGCTCCAAAATCCATGCCAACGCATGGCGCACTTCTTCGCCCACGCGCAACTGGCGCTGGCTGGGGCCTTTGGCCGTATGATGGGTGCCGTGGCGGGTCATGACGATTGCCCTATCGATTGCTCTGGCGGTGAATGCCTGAGCACATGTTCGCAGCGAAAACGCTGTGAGCTCCGCATCCGAACCGGTTGCGGAGCTCACGACGTCTAAATTATTCTTCAAGCTTGCGTGCCACTTCGATCACGTCGAAGCACTCAATGATATCGCCTTGTTTGATGTCATCGTAGTTGGCGAAAGACATCCCGCATTCGGTGCCTTCTTTCACTTCCTTCGCATCATCCTTAAAGCGTTTGAGCTGGCTCAACTCGCCTTCATGAATAACCACATCGTTGCGCAGCAAGCGAACCTTGGAGCCGCGCTTGACCATGCCGTCGGTGACCATACAGCCGGCAACCTTGCCAACCTTGGACACCGCAAACACTTCGCGAATTTGGGCGTAGCCGAGGAATTGTTCTTTCAACGTCGGCGCCAACATACCGCTCAACGCGTTGCGCATGTCGTCAATGGCGTCATAGATGATCGAGTAGTAGCGAATATCGACGCCATCGCGCTTGGCCAAATCACGGGCCTGCGCATTGGCGCGCACGTTGAAGCCCATGATGAAGCCCCCCGATGCGCGGGCCAAAATGACGTCCGATTCGTTGATGCCGCCGACCGCACCGTGGAGAATTTGCGCTTTGACTTCGTCGGTGCCCATTTTTTCCAAGGCCGCAGAAATGGCTTCCAAAGACCCGTGCACGTCGGCTTTGACGACGATCGGCAAGGTTTGGGCTTCGCCTTCTTTGATCTTTTCGAACATTTGTTCCAAGGTTCCGCGACGTCCCGCAGCAGAACGCAGATCACGTTTTTTGCGGGTGCGGTATTCGGTGACTTCACGGGCGCGCGCTTCGTCGACGACCACAACCACTTCATCGCCTGCGTCAGGGGTGCCGTTGAGGCCGAGAATTTCCACCGGCATCCCAGGCACGGCTTCTTCGATTTGCTGGCCGTGATCATCGATCAAGGCGCGCACACGGCCCCATTCGGAACCTGCAACAAAGATATCGCCGCGCCGCAAGGTGCCGCGTTGAATAAGCGCGGTGGCAACCGAGCCACGGCCCTGTTCAACTTTGGCTTCAACAATAACGCCTTCGGCAGGACGGTTCGGGTTGGCCTTAAGATCAAGGATTTCCGCCTGCAACAAAATCGCTTCTTCCAGCTTGTCCAAGCCGGTGCGCGATTTCGCCGAAACGTCCACGGCCAACACTTCGCCGCCCATTTCTTCCACCACGATTTCGTGCTGCAACAACTGTTGGCGCACTTTGCCCGGGTTGGCGTCGGGCTTGTCGCATTTGTTGATGGCGACGATGATCGGCACGTTTGCGGCCTTGGCGTGGTGAATGGCTTCAATGGTTTGTGGCATCACGCTGTCGTCAGCTGCCACCACCAAAATAACGATATCGGTGACTTTGGCGCCACGTGCACGCATGTCGGTGAACGCGGCGTGACCCGGCGTATCGACGAAGGTGATCTTCGCGCCACTTTCCAGTCTCACCTGATAGGCACCGATGTGCTGGGTGATGCCGCCCGCTTCGCCGCCCGCCACATCGGTGGTGCGCAGCGCATCAAGCAAGGACGTTTTACCATGATCGACGTGACCCATAACGGTGACCACCGGAGGACGGCGGATCATGTCCGCATCCTCATCAACGATCCCGCCGAGGCCGGTTTCAACGTCGGCGTCGGAAACGCGTTGCAGGTTATGACCGAATTCCGTCACAACCAGTTCCGCAGTGTCGGCGTCGATGATTTGATTGACGGTCGCCATGACCCCCATCTTCATCAGTTCACGCACCACGTCCACGCCCCGCTCGGCCATACGATTGGCCAGCTCTTGCACGGTGATGGTTTCGGGAACGACCACGTCACGGACGATTTTCTTGTTTTCCGCGCGCGCCATTTGCTGGCGCTGTTTTTCTTTTTCACGCTTGCGTTTGACCGACGCCAAAGACCGCTGACGTTCTTCGGTCGCGCCTTCGCTCAAAGCCGATGAAATGGTCAGCTTGCCCGCACGACGGCGTTCATCGCCACGGCTGCGCGACGGCGGCACAACGGCACCTTCGCCCTTGTTGTCGCCTTTGGCATCACCTTTCGGCTTTTTGACTTTTTTGGCTTTTTTGGCGTCTTCTTTGGCTTTTTCCGGATCGGGCAAAGAGGCCGGATCAACGTCTTGGGAACGCGGTGCCGGGCGCGCAGGAGCCGCACGCACCGGGCCGCTCGCAGCCGCCGGAGCCTCGTTAACAACGGGCTCAGCGCTCTGGCTTCCCTCGGCTTTCGCCTGGGCCGCTTCGGCCGCGGCTTGTTTGGCTTTTTCAGCTTCTTCGATGGCGCGACGTTCGGCTTCTTCGGCAGCACGCTTTTGTTCTTCGATGGCGCGGATCTTGGACCCTTCAAGCGCCTTGGCGCGGGCTTCGCGTTCGCTGTCGGTCAGATTGTCGTCATGCTGAACGGGCGGCGTCGGCGGGGTCACATGAGCCGGCTGCTGAACGGGCGCCGCAGGGGCCTCGATCGGGGCAAAGGGCGACGGTTCGCGAACCTGCGCCATCTTGCCGTTGGCGTCCTGAGCGTAGGTGCGTTTTTTCTTCACCTCAACCGCGACCATTTTGGAGCGGCCATGCGAAAAACTCTGCTTCACCGTCCCGGCGTCAACAGTCTTTTTCAGCTCGAGCGTGCCGGGCCGCTTAAGAGTCAGCGGTTTTTTTCCGGTTTCGCCTGCTTCGCTGCCGTTTGTCTTGCTGTCGTTTGTATCGCTCATGTCACTCCGTTTTCGAGCTTAGCCCGAATTGGTCGGCTTTATTTTCTGGTCCGCCCAGGTTCACGTTACCTGCGAGCGGTTGGTCCAAAACACCTGCCAAGCGGCGGGCGTCTTGCAAAAATGCTTTGGCCATTTTGCCCTGCGATATCACCGCATGCACGGCATTATCGCGGCCAATGGCCCGGCCTATTTCTTCGGCCGTAAACAACGCCACAACCGCCACACCGGGGGCCAGGCGCATCACTTTTTCACGTCCGTCTTCACCGCCATCGGCGGCTTCGATCAAAACACCAGGGGCGTTGCCCTTGGCTGTACCTTTGCCTTTGACGCTGGCGCGGACATTGTCATAGCCCTGCACCAAGTCACCGGCGCGGCGCGCCAGACCGATCCGGTCCAAACAGCGCGCCCGCAACAACCGGGCGACATCGGCAACCAACGTATCGGTCACTTTGGCCCGAGCCTTCGCCGCACGGGCAAAAGACCCTTTGGCTGCCGCCGTTTTTAGCATATCCAGCCGCGCGGACAACCATAATCCCCGACCCGGCAGTTTTCCGGCAACATCAAACACCACAACGTCGTCCGGTCCGATGACAAAACGAAGCATTTCTGCGCACGGTTTTGTCTCTCCCGAAACGAGGCAGCGACGCTCTGGACCAAGAGCCTTGCTCACTCTTGAACCCTCCGCCCTGCCAGGTGCCTTATTCGCCTTCACCTTCGCTGGCGGCTTCACCAGCATTTTCGTCTTCAAACCAGTGCGCGCGCGCCAACATGATGATCGCGTTGGCTTGCTCTTCGTTCAATTTCACCAGCGGCGGCATCATTTCGACCAGCTCGTCACCGGCCAAATCGGCCAAGTCGTCACGGGTTTTGACACCCTTTTCGCCGAGCGCCACGGCAATTTCCGCCGTTACGCCTGCGATTTCGAACAACTCATCGGCAACACCCAAATCCCGGCGCTTTTCGTTCAGTTCTTCGTCGCGACGTTCCAGGTAGCCCCGTGCGCGCATGCGCAGCTCTTCGGCCACATCTTCGTCAAAGCCTTCGATGGAGGTCAATTCTTCCACCGGCACGAATGCCACTTCTTCGATGGACGTGAAGCCTTCGGTCACCAACAGGTGGGCAATCACATCGTCCACGTCGAGCGCTTCGATGATCAACTGGGTGCGGGCTTGGAATTCAAGCTGACGACGTTCAGATTCTTCGGCCTCGGTCAGAATGTCGATGTTCCAACCCGAAAGCTGGGACGCCAAGCGCACGTTCTGGCCGCGCCGCCCGATGGCCAGGCTCAACTGATCGTCGGGCACCACCACTTCGATGGTGTTCTTTTCTTCGTCCAACACCACCTTGACCACTTCTGCCGGGGCCAAAGCGTTGACGATGAAGGTCGCGGGATCGGGGGAATACTGGATGATGTCGATTTTTTCACCCTGCAATTCGCCCACCACGGCCTGCACGCGCGAACCGCGCATACCGATACACGGACCGACCGGATCGATGGAGCTGTCGTTGCTTTTCACGGCGATTTTCGCACGCGATCCGGGATCGCGGGCGGCGGACATGATTTCGATCACGCCGTCATAAATTTCCGGGACTTCCTGGGCAAACAATTTGACCATGAAATCGGGATGGGTGCGCGACAGGAAAATCTGCGGACCGCGTTGTTCTTCGCGCACGTCCATGATGTAGGCACGAACCCGGTCGCCATTGTTGAAATGTTCGCGCGGAATTGTTTCATCGCGGCGCATCAACGCTTCGCTGCGGCCCAAATCGACCACCACATTGCCAAATTCGATGCGCTTGACGATGCCGTTGACCACTTCGCCGATGCGATCTTTGTATTCTTCGTATTGACGCTTGCGTTCGGCTTCACGCACTTTTTGCACGATCACTTGCTTGGCGGTTTGTGCGGCAATGCGGCCAAAATCGATAGGCGGCAAAGGATCGATGATAAATTCGCCAACCACGGCATCGGGCTTTTTGCGCAGCGCGCGCGCCAATGGCTGCTGGGTATGATCGTTTTCGATTTCCGCATCATCAGCCACCACTTCCAAGTAGCGCGCCAGCGTGATCTCACCGGTGTTCCTGTCAATGTGGGCGCGAATGTCGTGCTCGTGGCCGTATTTTGAACGACCTGCACGTTGAATCGCTTGCTCCATAGCGTCCAAAACTTCGTCGCGATGAATGCCTTTATCGCGGGCCACCGTATCGGCGACGGTCAAAAGTTCGGGGCGCACGTGAACGCCGGTGGTCTGAATGGTGTTGCTCATTTGGTCTGCTCCGTGGCGGCCGCCGCGATCAATTCGTCGGTCAGCATCAGTTTCGCACGTTGTACGTCTTCGAATGCGAGCGTGTGTGGTTCATCTTCTTCGCACTCGATTAAAATTCTTTGCTCTTCATCAAGCCCCAACAGGCGCCCTAAATAACGTTTGCGCCCATCAATGCCCGTCTTCAATTCAATCTTCACATCAAACCCAGCCCAGGTCTGATAGTCTTGCAAACGCGTCAGCGGACGATCGATGCCCGGAGAACTGACCTCTAAGGTAAATTCCCCTTCGATCGGGTCTTCCACATCCAAAACAGCCGATATGGACCGGCTGATGGTGGCGCAATCTTCGACATCTATGCAGGTGCCGTCGGCGCGTTCCGCCATGATTTGCAGCCTTGGATGCTTGGCCCCCGTGATCTGCACGCGCACGATTTCATAACCCTGATCTTTAATCGTGGGCGTGATCATCTTTTGAATGCGTTGGGCCAGATCCATGAGTGCCGAGTGCCTTAACGTTTTAACGAACATTCACGCTGTCGTTTAGGTAACAAAAAAGGCGGGGCCCTTTCGGGACCCACCCCATTGTCTGATCCCTGCCAGACAGCGAGACTTGATTAACGTGAGGGGTTTCTACACCCAAGACAGGCGAAACGCAAGAGCTTGTTGCACGGTACTCTGGCCCCTCAGCCCCTGCGTTATCCGGTTCGGGGCTTACGGCGAAAGCGCAGATACACAATGGTGTCACCCGCCAGACGCTTTTGTTCGTAGCGGGTACCGATCCAGTCTTCGGGCGGTTCGCGCCAATCTTCGGGGCCTTCGGCCATCCACTCAAAATCCGGGTGGCGGCTGACGTGGGCCAAGGCCCAACGCACATAGCCCATATGATCAGAGGCCAGGCGAAATTCGCCGCCGTCTTCAAGCATCCGCGCCAGATCGTCCAAAAACGGCGTCTGGATCAAGCGCCGCTTGTGATGCTTGGTCTTGGGCCACGGATCGGGAAACAGTACAAACACCCGCGCCAGAGAACCGTCTGGAAAGTCCGGAAAAATATCGCGCGCGTCATCGGCGTGGATGCGCACGTTTTCGGAACCGTCGTTATCGAGCTGGCTCAAAAGCTTGCCGACCCCGTTCAAAAACGGTTCACAGCCGATAAAGCCGATGTCGGGATGGGCTTTGGCTTGCTGAGACAGATGTTCACCGCCGCCAAAACCGATTTCCAGCCACAACGCTTTTGTGCCGGGCGGAAATTGATCGGGTATCGGCGTGCCGCTTTTCACTTGAAGACGCGGCAACAGATCGTCCATCAAACGTTCGCGGCCGGGACGTTGCTTTTTGCCACGCCGCCGGCCGTAGGAACGCAGATATCCAGGATCTGTGTTAGGGCTGTCGGAAGTCATCAACGGTTCGTTCTTAGAACGCCCCTTTGATGGCGTCCGCGATGTCGGTCTTTTCCCATGAGAAGCCGCCGTCGCCGTCCGGCTGACGACCAAAATGGCCATACGCCGCGGTGCGCGCATAAATCGCCCGGTTGAGCCCTAAATGGGTGCGAATGCCGCGCGGCGACAAATCGACCAATTCTTGAAGAATTTTCGACAACTTGTCTTCATCCACGCTTCCGGTGCCATGGGTATCGACATAAACCGACAACGGATGCGACACGCCGATGGCGTAAGCCAGCTGGATGGTGCACTTGTCGGCCACCCCGGACGCCACCACGTTTTTCGCCAAATAACGCGAAACGTAAGCCGCCGAGCGGTCGACCTTGGTGGGATCTTTGCCCGAGAACGCGCCGCCGCCATGCGGAGCCGCACCGCCGTAAGTGTCGACGATGATTTTGCGCCCGGTCAGGCCGCAATCGCCATCGGGTCCGCCGATCACGAACTTGCCGGTCGGGTTGATGTAGATTTCTTCGCGCGGCGGCATCCATCCTTCGGGCAACACATGCTTGATGTGCGGCATCACGATGGCGGCCACTTCTTCTTGGCTCAACCCTTCGGCGTGCTGGGTCGACACAACGACTGAGGTCGCGCCAACCGGTTTGCCGTTCACATATTGCAGCGTCACCTGGCTTTTCGAATCGGGACCGATCCCCGCATCCGCGTCGGAATGACGGGCATCCGCCATGGAGCGCAGAATTTCGTGCGAGAAATAAATGGGTGCGGGCATCAAAACTTCGGTTTCGCGACACGCAAAGCCAAACATGATGCCTTGATCGCCGGCCCCTTCGTCCTTGTTGCCGCTGGCATCCACGCCCTGGGCAATGTCCGCAGATTGCGCATGCAAGTGAATTTCGACGCTGGCGGTTTCCCAATGAAAGCCATCTTGCTCATAGCCGATGTCTTTCACGCATTCGCGAGCAATTTGTTCGATACGGTCTTTGTCGACGTTGCCTTTGGCATCCACCAAGGGAGCCGGGCCACGGACTTCACCGGCCAACACAATGCGGTTGGTGGTGGTGAGTGTTTCGCAAGCCACGCGGGCTTCTGGGTCGGCAGCCAAAAAAGCGTCGACCACGCCGTCGGAGATGCGATCACAGACCTTATCTGGGTGACCTTCGGAAACGGATTCGGATGTAAAGAGATAATCGTTTTTAGACACGGCATTTTCCCCGTCAAAAAGTTAAGTCCAACGGACCCGGGGTGTGTGCTGAATATGAGCCGAAGCCCGGTGCCATACCACACCCACTTAGCCTTTTTTTACGTGGTGGCAAGCGGTCCAAATCCGTCCACGTCTTGTCTTAGGTACACATGCAAATACAGCACGAACGCCGAGGTTTCAAGCCCGACGCCCGCACTTGTTACATATTTTAAGGCTGTTGATCAATCGTCCAGATCAAGATCCGCCCCGCCGTCAACTCCGGCAGCGTTGGCAATCGACTTGGTCAATTCAAACACCCGCTTGCGCACTTTGGGATCTTCGATGCGGTAGTAGGCCCGCACCAATTCCAAGGTTTCGCGGCGCGCCATTGGGTCACCTGCTTGCACGACTTCAATTTCTTCGGCGCGGCTGGCCATGGCGTAATCGCCGCGCGTCTTTTGCACTTCGCCGGGCATTTCCTCGAAAAAGTAGCTGACCGAAACGTCAAGCACGTTGCTCAACTGGTACAGACGACTGGCACCGATACGGTTTGCGCCGCGCTCGTACTTTTGAATTTGCTGAAACGTCAGACCGACAGCCTCGCCCAGCTTTTCCTGGCTCATGCCAAGCAGCGTACGGCGTTGACGGAGACGTGCCCCAACATGAACATCAACGGGACGCGGTGTGCCAAGGGGGGGCCTATCTTCTGGCTTTAAAGCGGATGAGTTCGCAGCCATTTGTGGGGGGATCCTTTTGGTCTATGAGAGTATGCGGTAAATTATAACAACACTAAAGTGTCTGGCTTTTGGTAGCTTCGTCTTACCCCTGACACGTGTGTTGGTCAAGGACCGTTTCCCTCTCCTGTTCATTATATGGTATGCAATCTTTGGTTACGCAATGCGTGATTTATACTCTTTTTTGGGCAGGACGTCGGCGGCCCACAAAAATTCCACCCAAGAGCATTGCAATAGACAGCCCCACGGGCAGTCCGTTTCCCAACTGCGCGTACAATCCCGGATGGTCCAAAGCAACGGGTAAGTCACCGTCGATAAAGCCTTTTTCACTTAAAGGCAGGCTTTCCCGAACCCGCCCGTAGGCATCGACAATGGCCGAAATTCCCGTAAACGCAACCCGCACCAGAGGCAGGCCTTCTTCAACCGCACGCAGGCGCGCACTCACGAAGTGTTGATGAGGCCCGGCGGTCTTTCCGTACCAGGCATCATTGGTCAGGTTCAAAATCCACTGGGGTCGCTGCAGTGGATCGGTGATGGCATGGGGAAAAATAACCTCATAACAAATCAGCGGCGCCACCGGTGGCAAGCCCTTGAGCATCAGCGTCCGAGGCCCGGCACCCGGCGTAAAACCGCCTTGTCCTTGGGTGATTTTATCCAAGGGCAGCCAATCGGCAAACGGCACGTATTCGCCGAACGGCACCAAGTGGAACTTGTCATAATGTGCGGTGAGGGCGCCATCACTGTCAAAAGCCAATAGTGAATTTGCAACCTTAAAGGGTTCTCCTTGGGCCGACACGGCGCGCGGCGCACCCAAAATGGTCAAGCCACCGGGGGGCGTGGTTGAGGCCACCACCTTGCGCCACTGGGCCTGATTTTCGATGAAAAACGGGGCTGCGGTTTCCGCCCAAATGATGTGAGTGGGTGGCGGCCCGCCGTTCTTGGGCGGGGCCGTCGCCAAATCAATCTGGGCAAACATATTGCGTTCGCGCAGTTCCGGTTTCCACTTTTCGCGCTGAGAAATGTTGGGCTGGATCAGGCGCAACCGCACGTCGGGCACGACGGCCGTACTTACCGGGATCAAACCGGGGGCCAACCGCTGTTCGCCCACACCCCACATGAACACCAAGCCCAACAGTGAAAAGCCCGTAAGCAGCCGGGCACTGCGTCCCGGCTCTATCAGCGCGGCAAAAGAGGCTGCCACCAGCACGGTGAGCAAACTTTGACCAAAAACGCCCACATACGCCGCCCCTTGCATCATCTCAGCGGACACCGCCCAGACGCTGCCCACCGGGTTCCATGGCAGACCTGTAAAGATCCAACTGCGGACCCATTCCAACAGCGTCCACGATCCGGCCAAAACCAGCGCCTTGGCGCTGAATGTGCCGGGGATCACCTGCACAACCCACGCATTCACGGCCCCAAACAGGCCCAGACCAAAGGCAAAGCCGAACATGGAAATCGGAATCAACCAGGCGAACTTATCGGCCTCGACCAACAGCGCGAACGACACCCAATACAGGCTGGCGCCAAAAAAGCCTGCGCCGAACCACCATCCCAGAACAAACGCCCGCCACCGACTGGACGCATTCCCAATCAGCCACAAGAAACCGCTAAAGGCGGGGATCAAAAGATAAATTTGATACGTTGGCGGCATCGCCAATACCGCCAGCGCGCCCAACACAAACGCCAGTGCGCGCGCTTGCCAACGACCCAACCCGCGCACCCATGTGTGCACGCGGGACAGCCCCCGAACCAGAACCGTGCGCACCTGGATCAAGGCTTAGTCCCCGCTCATTTTAGCGGGCATGGACTTTAAGGTGTCTGTGATGAGGTCGGGGTTTTCAGGATCGAAGCCCGACAAAGAGTCCGGAACGCGGACCCGTAACTTTTTGATGCGACGCGGATCAACGTCCAACACTTCGAATTCCAGGCCGCTGGCATGGGTCAGCAGTTCGCCCCGCGACGGAACCCGCCCGGCGATGGAAAAAACCAAACCGCCCAAGGTGTCGATTTCGTCTTGCTCGTCTTCACTAAAGACCTTCACCCCCAACGCGGCTTCCATTTCTTCCAGCGGTGTGCGCGCGCCGGCAATCCAGGTGCCGTCGGCACGTTTTTCCATCGACGGCTTTTCGTCTTCATCAAATTCGTCTTCGATTTCACCGACGATTTCTTCGACCAAATCTTCAATGGTCAACAGGCCGTCAACACCACCAAATTCGTCAACCACCAACGCCATGTGAACGCGCTTCACCCGCATTTCCAAAAGCAGTTCCAAAACATGCATGGACGGCGACACAAACAGCACCGGACGCACAATCGTCGAGGCGCTGAAATCGGCATCGCGCCCCCGCCACACCAAAACATCTTTGACGTGAACAATGCCGAACGCATCGTCCAAGGTTTCCCGGTACAGCGGCATGCGCGAGTGCGCTTCTTCGGTGATCAACGCGACCAGGTCGGCCAGAGAGGCATCGACCTTGGCGGCAATGATATCGGCGCGCGGCACCATCACATCGGCAACGGTTTGGTCTTTCAGCTCCAAAATGTTGAGCAGCAGCTGACGTTCATCAGCGCCGAGCGATTCCTCACCGATTTCGGCATCTTCGATCAGATCTTCCAGCACATCGCGCGCGCTCTCGCCGTTGCGACCCCAAATGCGGTTGAGCATGGTTTTAAAGGCGGATTTTTCATGCCGACCGTCTTGATCTGTATCAACACGCGTCGGCTCAATAGACGATGGCTCATCGTTCATCGGGTTCGGGTCGTCCTTTTCTGTCGTCTTGGTCTAAAATAACGTCGTCGTTTAAGGTCTTCAATCTTTGTCTTCGTACGGGCTGCTGATCCCGAGGCCCGCCAAGATGCTCACTTCCAACGGCTCCATCTCTTGGGCCTGAGCCTCGCTTTCATGATCGAAGCCCAACAAGTGCAGCATACCATGAACCATCAGGTGAGAAAAATGGTCCGCCAGCGGCTTGCCTTGCTCTTGGGCTTCTTGCACCAACGTCTCAAACGCCAGCACGATGTCGCCCAACAACATCGGTGCGCCGTCGGGCAAGTCATCGCTGGGCGGTGCCGCAAACGACAGCACGTTGGTCGGTTTGTCTTGCGCGCGCCAGTTTTTGTTCATCACCTGGACGGCGGCGTCATTGGTGAGCAGCACGCTGATTTCCCACTGCGCTTCGTCTTCGTCTTCAACTTCCGCACCCGCCGCCACGGCGGCGGTGATGGCGACGCGACACCGTTTGTCAAAATCGGGCAGAGCCTCGCTCCACCCGCCTGCATCAACGGCAATATCAATCCAAAGGTCAGGGGTCGGCGCCAGGTGTGAGGTGGGGTTCATGATTTTTTGTCGCTCTTTCTATCGACTTCGTTTTCGTGTTCGTATGGCGCACTGGAGCGGCGACGTTTTTCGACGGCGTCGTAAGCATTGACGATGCGCGTCACAATAGGATGACGAACCACGTCGGAAGCGTTGAATTCAACAAACGCAATGCCTTTAACATCAGTCAAAATGTCCCACGCATCGCGCAGGCCGGAGCGAATGCCGCGCGGCAAATCGACCTGGCTCAAATCACCCGTCACCACCATGCGGGCGTTTTCGCCCAGGCGGGTCAAAAACATCTTCATCTGCACCGCGGTGGTGTTTTGCGCTTCATCCAAAATAACGAATGCATTGGCCAAGGTGCGCCCGCGCATAAACGCCAGCGGCGCCACTTCAATTTCCCCGTTTTCCAGTCGTTTTTCCACTTGATCGGCGGGCAGCATGTCATACAGCGCGTCATACAAGGGGCGCAGATAGGGATCGACTTTTTCCTGCATGTCGCCGGGCAAAAAGCCCAACTGCTCGCCCGCTTCGACCGCCGGGCGCGACAGGATGATCCGGTCCACGTCGCCGCGCACCAGCAATTCCACCGCCTTGGCCACCGCCAAATAGGTTTTGCCGGTGCCCGCCGGACCGGAGCCGAACACCAATTCACACTCATCAATGGCTTTTAAGTACGCCGCCTGGGTGGTGGAGCGCGGCGAGATCACACGCCGCTTGGTGTGCACTTCGACGTTCACGTCGGAAATCTTTCCACCGGGCTGCGCGCTCATGCGCAAAGCCGCCGCGACTTCATCTGTACCGACCATTCCGCCTTGGGCCAAGCGATCATAGAGCCGCACCAAAATGCGTTCGGCCATGGTCACCGCGGACGCCGTGCCGGTGATGGCCAAATCCGCGCCGCGCGGCGCGATTGTGACGCCCAGCCCGGTTTCCAGCTGCACCAGATGGACCGAGTGCGCACCGAACAGCGCTTGTGCCAATTGATTGTCGGCAAAGGTCAAACGGGCGGTTTGCGGTTCAGCCGATTCTCTTTTGGTGCCCATAATGGGCTTGGGCTTGGCTTTGGCCTTGGTGGCCAGTCTGGGTTGTTTGCTCACGCGCACGCTTTCTGGTTATCTTTTTCCAACGTCCCCAGCAGAGAATTTGGGCCCGCAGACGTTATGGTGACATCAACGATGCGGTTCATCAATGGCTCAGACGTGTTCACCACCACGGCTTGCATATAGGGGCTGCGACCGATCAGCTGACCGGGTTTTTTGCCCGTTCGGTCCAGCAATACCGGCAAGGTTTTGCCCACACACGCCGCATTGAACGCCAGCGTTTGCGCATTGAGCACAGCTTGCAATTCGGCCAACCTCTCCGTTTTGACCGCTTCGTCGATTTGTAAATCCATCAGCGCCGCCGGGGTGCCGGGGCGTGGTGAATACTTAAATGAATAAGCCTGAATAAAGGTCACGTCTTCGATCAGTTTTAAGGTGGCGCGAAAATCCGCATCCGTTTCGCCCGGAAAGCCGACGATGAAATCCGACGACAACGCCAGATCGGGGCGGGCAATACGCAATTTATCGACCAGAGCGCGATACTCATCAACGCTGTGATTGCGGTTCATGGCTTTGAGCACCCGGTCTGATCCCGCCTGCACCGGCAAATGCAAATAGGGCATCAACTTGGCCACGTCTTTGTGCGCCGCAATCAAATCATCATCGACTTCGGCCGGATAACTGGTGGTGAAACGCAACCGTTCCAGGCCATCGATTTCGGCGGCTTCGCGGATCAAACGCGCCAAGCTCCAGGTCGAGCCATCGGATGCTTCGCCGTGATAGTTGTTGACGTTTTGTCCCAAAAAGGTGATTTCCAGCGCCCCCGCCTGAACCAAATTGCGGGCCTCACTCAACACCGCGCCGGCGGGGCGGGAATATTCGGCCCCGCGCGTATAGGGCACCACACAATAGGTGCAGAACTTGTCGCAGCCTTCTTGAATGGCCAAAAATGCGGTGGCACCGTCGACCGTGCGGTCTTGGGGCAGAGCGTCGAATTTGCTTTCTTCGGGAAAGTCCGTATCCAGTTGTTGGCCGCTGGCACGGGTGGCTTCGGCGACCATTTGCGGCAAACGATGATAGGTTTGCGGACCGAACACCATATCGACATAAGGCGCGCGTTTCAAAACCTCTTCGCCTTCCGCCTGGGCCACGCAGCCGGTCACCGCCAGCACCATACGCCGACCATCGGCGGCCATGGCTTCTTTTTGTTTGCGCAGCCGACCCAGTTCTGAATACACCTTTTCGGCCGCTTTTTCGCGGATGTGACAGGTGTTCAAGATGACCATGTCGGCGCCGTCGGTGGTGTCCCACGGGACAAACCCAAGCGGGCTCAAAACCTCGGCGATTCGCTCGGAATCGTAGACGTTCATCTGACAGCCATAGGTCTTTATGTGGAGCTTCTTCGCCACGCCGCTTTTGTCCTCACAAACTCAAACCATAAAAATGCAAATAGGGGCCGAAGCCCCAGATTTCCGCGAAATTAGCACCCATCTCACTTAAGTCAAGAGACGTGAAGCCGAAAACACACCCCGCGAATTCTCGCCTCAATCGCCGTCCGCATCTTCGCTGGGGCTGGTGTCGGCATTGGCGTCTAACGGCACACCAAACAGTTCCAACTTGTGGCCCACCAAACGAAAGCCGTTTTCTGCCGCAATTTTTTCTTGCAAAGCTTCGATGGCGGCGTTGTGAAATTCAATCACCCGCCCCGATTGGACGTCGATCAAATGATCGTGATGATCGCCACCCGCCTCTTCGTAGCGCGCCCGACCATCGCCGAAATCCAAACGATCCAAAATGCCCGCTTCTTCGAACAGGCGCACGGTGCGGTAAACGGTGGCGATGGAAATATGAGGATCTTCAAGAATGGCGCGACGGTGCAGCTCTTCCACGTCGGGATGGTCCGTCGCATTGGACAGCACCCGCGCGATGACCCGACGCTGGCCGGTCATCTTCATGCCTTGTTTGTGGCAGAGATCTTCTATGCGCGATGCCTGATCGGAACCCATGTTCCGTCCCCCTTCATTTAGCCGTTCTGCAAAAAACGGTTGGTGTCAGCCTGATAAAAAACCAACGGCACCCAGGTTGAAGATGCCGTTGGTTATATTTCCATCCCCGCTCGCTCAGGTAAAGCCCAAGTTGGCAACTGGGACAAATTATTTTTTGCGCGCCCGTGTGGCCGAGGCGGCCGCTTTCGGGGCAGCGGCTTTACGCGGCTTGGTACCCAGACCGATTTTTTTCGCCAACGAACTGCGGTGTTTGGCGTAATTGGGGGCCACCATGGGATAATCCACGGGCAAACCCCAACGCTCCCGGTAATCTTCCGGGGTCATGTTGTAGGCGGTCTTTAAGTGACGTTTCAGCATCTTCAGCTTTTTGCCGTCTTCGAGACAAATGATAAAGTCCGGGGTAACCGATTTTTTCACCGGAACAACAGGGCTGGGGCGTTCCGGCAGCGCCGACTGGGTGCCCAGGTTGGTCAACGTTTTGTAGACCTCTTGAATAACGCCAGGCAAGTCTGCGGCAGTCACGGCATTGTTGCTGATGTAAGAAGCAACGATTTCAGTCGTCAGTTCAAGCACGGCAACGGCTTCCATTTTGTCGGTCATAATCTTTCTCTCTATCAACTCTAAAGCGCACAAACGAATTCAATTAAGGCGCAATCGACAACGAAGTGTTTATTTAAAGAACTATGGTGCTTATATAAATGAGCATTACATCAACATGCAAGGGAAAGTCTCAAAATAAAAATGACCAAAAATACCGCCAATACTCAATCTGATTACTTTATCGACATTACAAATGATGTTTGTCCGATGACGTTTGTGCGCACCAAGCTGTTGATCGAGTCCATGCAACCGGGGCAGACGGCGGAAGTTCGCTTGCAACACGGTGAGCCGTTACAAAACGTGCCCCGCAGCGTGCGCGAAATTGGTCATGAGATTTTGTCCCTAGAGCCCGAAGACCCGAACGGCCCCGATGATGGTGTGCACCGACTGGTTATTCGCACCAAGACGTAGATGGTGATCCCAGCACCGATTACACCAGCATGAAGGCCATAATCAAGGCGTCCACCCGGGGGCCATTTTCCCGCACATAATACCCCGGTCGCCGCCCGGTCTCGACAAAGCCCAAGGTTTGATAAAGCCCGATGGCGTTCCCATTGTCGACGGCCACTTCCAAAAAGATCGTTTCGATACCAACGCGGCGCGCTTCGCTGAGCGCCGTGTGCATTATGGCTTTGGCGACGCCGGTGCCCCGCGCTGACGGACGGGTCGCGATGCACAGCACCTCCCCTTCGCCGCCGCCGCCTTCCTCGCAACAGACGCGAAACACACCAAAGCCCAAGGGTTCCTGGTCCTCTGCACGGACGGCGATATAGCCAAAGCTGCCCGGTGTCTCCAACGTGGCTTGAAACGACGCCGCGCTCCACCCTTCATCAAAACTTTCCGCGTGCAATTCAGCCAACACTTCAGCGTACGTGCCGTCCACCTGGGTGAGGGCAAACAGAGGAGCCGTCATGGAACCCGTCATGGAACCCGTCATGGAACCCGTCATGGTCTGGCGCGACCTTCGTTCTTGGGCATCTTGGCGTCGGGGGGGCGCAGGTAAAGCGGCGCAGGGGCCGGGGCTTTTGTGTGTGCGTCAAACCGGGTTGCCGCCAAGGTGGCCACGATGCGGGTATCGGGCAAGGCCGCCGCCGTGCTCATCTCGGCCTCAATCCCTTCACTTCGCAACATATCGATGGCGCGCAAACCGCCATCGCCAACCACCAAGACGGCTTCCGCCGTACCCACCAAGGCGGCAAGCCCCGGTGCGTCGGCGGCCAGCGGTTTGCTTAAAGGGTTGAGCGCATCGTCAAAGGTCTGCACGTACAAATCTTCGCGTTTGCTTTCCACCGCCGCCAGGACGGTCTTGCCGTGACGATCTTGGCCGCTGACGCCGTGGGCGATGACTTCCAAGGTCGTCACGCCGATGCACGGTATCCCCAACGCCAGGGCCAAACCGCGCGCCGCCGCCAGTCCGATGCGCAGGCCCGTGAACGCGCCCGGTCCGCGGGTGATGGCAATGGCGTCTAAATCTTGGGGCGCAAGGCCCGCTTGGCGCAGCGCCTCAACCGCCATGGGCAGCAAAACTTGGGCCTGACCGCGGCTCATGTCGCGGGCGTCATGGACCAGCACGTCGTCGCCGCAACACAGGGAAACCGAACAACCCGTCGTCGCGGTATCAAGTGCCAATATGCGCAGTGGTGCGTGCATTCCGCCTTACCCTTTTGTCGGTGCTGTGCAGTGTCAGGATCTGGTTTATACTCCGGTGCTGATACCAATGCCAGTTGAGGAGTACAAGAACCGATGTCTTTGGTCGAAATCACCGAAGCCAGCCACAACGTGAATCTGGATTTGAAGTATGCCACGGCGGATAATTTTACCGGAAAGCCCGTGTACGCCCGCGCCGCTTGTTATCTGCATCCCGAAGCCGAAAAGTGCATGATCCTGGCGCGCGAGCTGGCCGCCATTCAGGGCTATCGCCTGCACATCTTTGACGCCTTTCGCCCCAGCGAAGCCCAGTGGAAATTGTGGCACCACACCCCTGATCCGGATTTTCTCGCCGACCCCCGGCGCGGTTCACCCCATTCCCGGGGTGTTGCTTTGGATCTGACGCTGATCGACAGCGCCACCGGTAAGGTTTTGGACATGGGCACCGGGTTCGATGCCTTTACCCCGCTGAGTCATCACGGCAACACCGAAATAAGTGCCGCCGCACAAAAGAATCGCATGCTGTTGATGGGGCTGATGACCACCGCCGGTTGGGACTTTTACAGAAATGAGTGGTGGCACTATCAGTTGTTCGATGCCCGCGATTTTGCCGTGCTCGGCGACGCGGACCTGTCTGAGCCGCTCACCGCGCCTTAAACACCCGTCCTTTAGACAATCGAGCAGAATTTTTCAAAATCCGGGCGCGGGCTGCGGGGAAACAGATTTTCATCGTTGCCATAGCCGATGTTGCACAAGAAGTTCACCTTCACAGATGTGCCGGGGAAAAATTCTTTCGTCACGCCCTCTGGGTTAAAGCCCGACATGGGACCACAATTCAAACCCAGTGCCCGCGCCGCCATGATCAAATAGCCGCCTTGCAAGGTGGAATTGCGAAATGCCGTGTCATAAATCAGTTGATCATTGCCGACGAACCAGGATTTTGCGTCCGCATGGGGAAACAAGTCGGGCAGATGGTTATAAAATTCCATGTCAAAGCCAATGATAGCGGTGACCGGGGCGGCCATGGTTTTGGCGACATTGCCCTCCATCAGGTGCGGTTTTAAGCGCTCACGGCCTTCATCCGAGGTCACAAAAACAATCCGCGCGGGCAGGCAGTTGGCACTGGTGGGGGCCATTTTGACCAAGTCCCAAAGCGCCACCAACATTTCTTCTGCCACGGGTTTGTTTTGCCAGCCATTGTGAGTGCGGGCTTCGCGGAACAAAACATTCAAAGCATCGTCGGTGAGCTGGGTCATAAAAGGGTCTCCTCAAAAGTGCTACATAAGGTTTGTGTGGTGTGATGAAAATCACTTGTTGTTTGCCCCTAAATGGAAACAATAGGGCACAAGGTCAAGGCCAGGACTTTAATTGCAAAATTATTTGTAGACTTAAATGTACGGGGGCGTACAGGCAGGACGTACACAATGTTTAAATCATTTGGTTTGTGGGTGGCAGCCTTTGTGCTGCTGATTTTATTTGAGATGTTTGCGCAGCCCGCTTGGGCTGAAGAATTGACGCCTGACGATGGCGCGTCTGTCGTTATGTACCATCGTTTTGGTGAAGACGAATACCCCTCCACCAACACTTTGCTCAGCCAACTCGATGAGCACATCGCCGAGCTCACCAACGGCGAATACACCATTTTGCCCTTAAGCGAAATGATCAGCCGCCTTAAATCGCAGGAAGGCTTTCCCTTTCAATCTGTCGGGGTGAGCATCGATGACGCCTATCTTTCAGTCTACACCGAAGCCTGGCCGCGCTTTAAAAAGGCCGGGATTCCGTTCACCGTCTTTGTTGCCACCGACCCGGTCGACCGGGGCTTTAGCCACTACATGTCATGGGCTCAAATCCGCGAGATGGCCGCTGATCCGTTGGTCACCATCGGATCGCAAACCGCCACCCACCTGCACATGATCGACAGCACCACCGAGCAAAATGTCGCCGACTTGGTCTTGTCCAATCAGCGCTTTCAGGCCGAGTTGGGATTTGTGCCGAACCTTATCGCCTATCCCTATGGTGAGTTTTCCACGCCGGTCATCGAAGTCGTTAAAAAGGCAGGCTTTATCGCCGGGTTCGGTCAACAATCCGGAGCCTTTGGCACCAACACCAACATCAGCGATGAGCTTTACCGCTTGCCGCGTTTTGCCCTGAACGAGACCTACGGCGATTTGTCCCGGTTGAAAACCGCAGCCAGCGCCCTGCCCCTGCCGGTTCAAGATGTGAGCCCGCTGGATACCTTGGTCGATCCAGACGCAAACCCACCCTACATCGGCTTTACGATACCCGACGAGTTCCCACGGTCCGATCAACTGGCGTGTTTTTCCAACACCGAGGGTAAGCTCGCCATCGAACGATTGGGGCCGCGCATCGAAGTGCGCATGACGCAAAAACTGCCCCAGGGTCGCACCCGCCTCAATTGCACCCAACCTGCATCTGGACCCGGAAATGACGGTCGCTGGCGGTGGTTCGGACGACTGCTTTACGTCAAATAAAATCCCCCCAAAAGAATACCCGCATACCCTTTTTGTTTTGTTCATAGACCCCCGGTTCATTCAGGTTTAAACTTAACGGATCAAACGCCTTAGGGGGGCAATCATGGTCAGCGACTACCTCAAAAACAACCGCACCATCGACGAGCTTGACGCGTTGTTTGAACAAGACCGTATTGCGGCCATAAAAATTGCGGCAACGGTGCTCAATCACGAAGTCTCGACCGCCATCACCAACATTGGCGAAATCAATCAAATCGCCAACGCGCGCATTATGGCCGACAGTCAAGTTGCGGCTGCCAAAATGATGACCGATGCGGAAATTGCGTCCACCCATCTGATCGCCAAGGCCGAACTGGCGGTGCTCGACATCAAGATACAAGATCAACAAAGCGCCGAAGAAATCGCGCTTCAAGCCGATATGATCAGTGAAATTGGTCGCAGCACAACCGAAGTCATCACAAACAATGCCCAAGAAGCCGTTCAGGCTATCCAGAATGAGGCGTCAGAGGCCATTACGCACCTTAAACAAAACGCGACGAATGCCATCTTGATGATCAAAAGCCTGTCTGCTGAAATTTCAACGCGTGTTACCGAAAGTGCTGAAAAGGCAAAGGAAAAGCTAGACCAAGCCAAACGTCATATACGCACCACGGAAGAGCTGATTGTCGAAGCCGAAAAACAAAAACAGTTCATCACCGACACCGTCCATGTATCGTCGCTTGAACTGCGTCAAGTGGCCGAGCATTCCATTGCCAACCTCCACGCCACCACCGACGCGGCCAGCAAGGCCATTACCGATGCTGTCGTTTTATCCCAGGCGCGTATTTTGGAAGCGCGTGACCGGGCTTTGCGGCGGATTTATGAGATCGTTGGGCCACCTTTGGTCACAGAACCGGTAGCTTGATTTTAGATCAGCGGTTCAAAAGCACCATCGCGACTGAGCCGTGCGCCGTCGAGCATATCAAGCTCATTGCCGCTGATGATGGCGTGCAATTCCGACACATAGTCCGCACCGCGTTCCGAATAGCGATACAACGTGTTCGCCAACCGCATACCATCAACGATTTGGCCTTTGGTGCGCATTTCGGCGCGCGCCGCGCGGAATTCCTTATAAGCCCTATGCTTGTTTAAATTATCGACATAAGACTCAACCGAATCGCGCAGACTATCAAACGCCCGTACACGGTGCGATTTATCCTCATCGCGCTGGTTCGGTACGATGCCTTTGTGGTCAGTGGCAAAGGTCCATTCGCCAAAGATGGCGTTGCCTTCGCGCACAAAGCGCGATGTGCCCCAGGCGCTTTCCGTGGCGGCTTGTGCCAACGCCAAGGACGGCGGCACCACATCGTGATGGCTCAACAGCGCCCCGATATTGTCCCGATCCGCGCCGTAGCGATCTGCCAGCCCTGCCAGCCACAAGCGATCCAGCGCATTTAGTTTGGACCCAACCTGTTTTTGCGTGCGCAAATCCCACAGCCGGGCGCGATCCTCAACGATTTGTTCGTTCACTTGCAAAACCAACGGCAGCACGGATTTAAAAAACACCGCCTTGCGCTCAGCCGTTTCGCGAATGGATTGCAAATCATCGGGCAAGCTCGCCAAGTTCAAGCGCGGCACGCCCGTGTCGCCTTGAATGACCGCATTCAAATCGTAATCCAGACCCCGATCCATGGCCCCATCCAAACCCCCATCTGCGGGTCCGGACGCGGTTTGCATAGACGCAAGCTCCAACGCATCATCGAATTGGGGGTCAAATTCACCGTCTTGGCCGGCAAACAAACTGACCAGAGAAACATCGCTGGCAATGCTGCGGCCAAATCCATATCCAGAACCATCTGCCGTCGCGCCTCGCTCTGCGCCGCCATTGGCGGGAAAACTGGCCTGGGCCAAAGACGTTCCGCTGGGGGCCGGCATCAGCCATGCTGTGCCGAACAAGACGCCCACCATACCGACGGTGGCGCCCAATGAGCTCCAATGAAATGTTTTCATGTTTTAATTCGTCTCGATCTGCCGTTACAAAGGTCTTAAGGCTAATGACCACGTTTGGGTCGACCACATTGGGCCTATCCTCTTGGATCTGGCCACGTTTGGGCCATCTGCCTGTCCCCTCCTCGATCGGTCTCTTATGACGAGACGTTCGACCGACGGATCTTCGTTTGCTCACCCATGTCTCATTCGAGATCGTGCTGGGGCAAATCTTGGCCGAACTTCTACGTCAAAAAAATGCGCGATTCCAGCTTCTTTTTTCCACACCCCAGAAGTACCTGAATTGTATGTGAAAAAGTGAACTGCCCCCGGCTTAATCAACCGGGGGCGGTTTTAGTTTTTTCTAAAATAAGCCGATTCGCGACCCGTTTAAGCGCACTCAGTTAACGGCGCGAACTTCAACAACTTCGGGCACATAATGGCGCAGCATGTTTTCAATGCCGTTTTTCAGCGTCGCGGTGGAGCTGGGACAGCCCGCGCAGGAGCCTTGCATGTGCAGGTAAACCACGCCCTCTTCAAACGAACGGAAAACGATGTCGCCGCCGTCTTGAGCCACGGCCGGACGCACCCGCGTTTCAATCAATTCCTTGATTTGCTTGACGGTTTCGGAATCACCCTCACCATCGTCCGCTGCATCGCCAGAGCTGTTCATGACCGCCAAACCCTGAGTGAAATGGTCCATGACCGCGGCCAAAACGCGCGGTTTCACCACGTCCCACGCGGCGTCGTCACCCTTGGTCACGGTGACAAAATCACCGCCCAAGAAAATGCCGTCCACGCCGTCAATTTCGAACAAGCGCAAAGCCAAGGGCGATTGGCTCGCACTGGCCGCGTCGGTAAAATTCGCCGTACCGGACGTCATCACCTGGGTGCCAGGCAAAAACTTCAAAGTTGCCGGATTTGGCGTCGCTTCGGTTTGAATGAACATAGCCGTACTCTCACTGGTTAAATCTCTGTTGCCCAGAATATGGGGCCAAACCCCCCGCCAATCAACCCGTTTGGTAGTGGGGGTAAAGCGAGCGCCTCTCTTACACGTTCAAAAAGCCCACCGTTTTTTTGATGTCTTGCATGATCGGTTCCGAAATCGCGCGGGCGCGCTCTGCGCCGTCTCTCAGCACTTGGTCGACATGATCGGGCGCGGCCATCAGGCGACGCATTTCGTCTTGGATGGGGCCCAGCTTCGCCACCGCCAAATCGGCGAGGTGTTGTTTGAAGGTGCCAAAGCCTTCACCGGCGAACTTGGTGAGGGTTTCATCCATGGTGGCATCGGACAGGGCCGCGTAAATGCCCATCAGGTTGGCCACTTCGGGGCGGCCTTCAAAGCCTTTGACGTCGCCCGGCAAGGCTTCCGCGTCGGTTTTGGCCTTGCGGATTTTTTTCACGATGGTATCGGCGTCGTCGGTCATGTTGATGCGCGACAGGTCTGAAGGGTCGGACTTGGACATCTTTTTGGTGCCGTCCTTCAAGCTCATCACGCGAGTCGCCGTGCCCAAAATCAACGGTTCGGGCTGGGGAAAAAAGTTTTCCACGCCAAAGTCGTTATTGAATTTTGCGGCAATATCACGGGCCAGTTCCAAATGCTGCTTTTGATCTTCGCCAACCGGAACGTGGGTGGCTTTATAGAGCAATATGTCAGCCGCCATCAGGTTCGGGTACGCGTACAGCCCCACCGAGGCGTTTTCTTTGTTTTTGCCCGCCTTGTCCTTAAACTGGGTCATGCGGTTGAGCCAGCCCAGCCGCGCCACGCAGTTAAAAATCCACGCCAGTTCGGCATGGCCCGACACTTGGCTTTGATTGAAGATGATGTGTTGTTTCGCATCGACGCCGGATGCAATCATCGCCGCCGCCACTTCGCGGGTGGACGCGGTCAGCTCGGCGGGCTCTTGCCACATGGTGATGGCGTGCATGTCGACGACGCAAAAAATGCATTCAAAGTCGTCTTGCAGCTTCACCCAGTTGCGCACCGCACCCAGATAGTTGCCCAGATGAAGATTGCCCGTGGGCTGAATGCCCGAAAAAATGCGTGACATAAATCTATGTCCTTCCGTGTGGACCGGATGGCCGTATGGACCCGATGGTCGTTTAAGGTGAAAAGGTTATGAACCGCTCCGCCAGCCGGGTCAAGATGGCTGCTTTAGGGTCAGGACCTAGACTGGCGGCGTTTGTTTCGCAGGTCGTCTCATCCAGCGTTTCACATCGCCCAGAGAGGCCGCGCCCAGGACATGAGCAAAAAGTGCATAGCTTGCCATGCCAGATACGATGATGACCGCCAATGCGATGGCCTTTTCCGCAGAACCACCGCCCAGCCAACCGCTGAATTTGTCCATCAGCACCCAGTCGCACGCCATCACGACAATCGCCATTCCGCCAACCGCCGCCGACGTGCGTGCGGTGCGGCGGAAAAACCGGGCGTCAAAATGAAACTGCCCGCGCCGGATCAAGAAAAACGCCAGCAAGCCCGCATTCAGCCATTGACTCACCACCGTCGCCGCCGCCAAGCCCACATGCGCCAACGGCCCCATCAGCGCCAGCGCCACGGCGATGTTCACACCCACGCACACAGCGCCGATCTTGATCGGTGTGGACATGTCTTCGCGGGCGAAATAGCCCGGCGCAAAGGCTTTCACCAACACGTAAGCCGGCAGGCCACAGGCGAACACTTTGAGCGCCAAGGCGGTTTTGGCGGTGTCGCTGGGGGAAAATTCGCCGCGTTGAAACAGCACCGAGGTGATGGTTTCGGGCAGCACAAACAACGCCACGGCGGCGGGCAGGGTCAACAGCAAGGCAAATTCCACGGCGCGGTTTTGACTGTCGATGGCGCTTTTGGTGTCGCCCGCTTTGATCTGACGGCTGAGCAGCGGCAACAACGCGGTGCCCACCGCCACGCCCACCACGCCCAACGGCAACTGCACCACCCGGTCGGCGTAAAACAGATACGAGATCGATCCCGACACCAACAGGGAGGCAATGATGGTGTCGATCAGCAAACTGATTTGATAGATCCCGGCACCCACGGCCACCGGGGCGATGCGCTTGAGCAGGCGTTTCACGTCATCGGTCAAGCGCGGGCGCACCAAGCGCGGCATCCACCCGGCGCGCCAGGTGTGCCACACCATCCAAGCCAATTGCACGCCGCCCGCAATCGACACACCCCAGCTGAGCGCGTAGGCCGGTGAAGCCATCAACGGGCTGAGGCCAAACACCGCCGCGATCAATGTGATGTTGAGCAAAATCGGCGTCGCCGCCGCGGCCCAAAACTTGCCCAGCGAATTCAATATGCCCGCCAGCAATGACACCAGCGAAATAAAAATCAAATAGGGAAAGGTGATCCGCACCAGCTCTACGGCCAAGTTGAACTTTTCCGGCTCATCCACAAAACCCGGCGCGATGGCGCTCACCACCCACGGCATCAACAGTTCAACAACCACCGTAAACACCAGCAACACCACCAGCAAACCGCTCTGCGCTTGGGCGGCGAACAGCCGGGTGTCATCTCGGCTCTCGGTTTCCAGCTTACCGGCAAAAATCGGCACGAAGGCCAAGTTAAACGCCCCTTCGGCAAACAGCCGACGAAACAGATTGGGCAATTTGAAGGCGACAAAAAAAACGTCCGCCATCCACCCCGCGCCCAAAATCCATGCCACCGAGACATCGCGCACAAACCCCAGCAGGCGCGAAATCAAGGTCATGGACCCAACGGTGGCGATGGAACGGATCAGCACAACAGGCTCCTTTAAGAACGGCGAGGGTGAATGAGAATCCACTGTGTACGGCGCAGTATACGGTTTTAGCGCCCAATTCAGGGCGGAAAAATGGCAACGTCTTGACCGAATGTTTGGCTGCCCGCAAACTGCTGTCTTGGACCTTTGGAAAGACCCCTTATCATGACGGAAAAAATAGAATGCTTGGTCATCGGCGCCGGGGTGGTGGGATTGGCCATCGCCCGCACTTTGGCGCTGAGAGGCCACGACGTCATCGTCGTCGAGGCTGAACCCGCTATCGGCACCATCACCAGCGCGCGCAATTCCGAAGTCATTCACGCGGGCCTGTATTATCCGCCGGGAAGTCTCAAGGGGCAGCTGTGCGTCCAGGGCAACGCGCTGCTCTATGACTATGTCGAACACTCCGGCATCAACCATCAGCGCTGCGGAAAATTGGTGGTCGCCACATCTGATGATGAAGTTGCCGTGCTCAAAGGCGTGGTGGGCAAAGCCGCCGCCAACGGCTGCACGAAACTCGACTGGCTGGAAGGTCCCGAGGCCCGTGCGTTGGAACCCGAGCTCACCTGTCTGGCCGCCCTGTCGTCGCCCACCACGGGCATCATCGACACGCACGGTTTTATGCTCAGCTTGCTAGGGGAGCTGGAAGCCCATGGCGGCTGGGTGGCGCTGTCGAGCCCGGCCCTCAGCGGCGAAGTGCGCAAAGACGGATTTTTGATGACCATCGGCGGTACTGAGCCTATGGACATTGAATGCACCACCTTGATCAACAGCGCCGGACTGGACGCCCAAGCCGTTGCCGGGCGGATCAAAGGATTTGATCCCCACCTCATACCCAAGCGTCATTTGTGCAAGGGCAATTATTTTTCGCTGAGCGGCCGCGCGCCGTTTTCCCGTCTGGTGTATCCGGTTCCGGGCACCGCGTCGCTGGGCTGTCATTACACTCGCGATCTGGGCGGCCAAGGGCGTTTTGGTCCGGACGCCGAATGGGTCGAGGCCATCAACTACGATGTGGACGCCCGACGCGCCGACGCCTTTTACGCGGAAATTCGCCGCTATTGGCCGGGCCTGAAAGACGGTGCGTTGACGCCCGCGTATTCGGGCATGCGGCCCAAGCTGCAAGCCCCCGGTGAAGGCACCCAAGATTTTTCCATCCAAGGCCCCGCCGTTCACGGCATCAAAGGTTTGGTCAATTTATACGGTATCGAATCGCCGGGGCTAACGTCGTCGTTGGCCATTGGTGCGTATGTGGCCGATATGGTTTAAGCCTAGCCCGTCGGGTTAACGCACACACCCGCACCTCTCCTCGCGCCACAGCCACACCATCAAACCGGTTCCCACCGTAACGAAGCCGCCCGCCATCAGCAGGCCGCCGTTGTAGGTGCCGGTGATCTCAGCCAGTGTACCGGTCAGGGCCGGGGCGATGATCTGGGCGGCGCCGTAGGCTAGGGTCATCTTGCCCATGAGCTTGGCGGGCTTGGTCGGGTAGAAGCGCCCCGCCATGGTCAACACCAGGCTGACGCAGCCGACGAAGGTCGCACCGAAGATCAATGCGCTCCCCAGCACCGTCCAGAGGTTTTCGAAAAACACCGGCAACACGATGCCAAACACCTGGAGCCCATAGGCCAAGATCAAGGCGCCAAACATCCCAACCCGCCGCGCCCAGCGATCCCACAGCATCACCGCCATCGCCGCAGCCAAACCGACAATCAAAAAGGTCATCGAGCCGAGCCCGCTCAAGGCCGGTTGGCGCTCGACAATCGCGACGATAAACGTAGCACTGACGACGTAGCCATATCCGGCGCAGAAATAGCCGGCGAGCAGAATGCCCTGAAAACGTTGCGACGGCGGGCGGTCGACCAAGGCTTCGCCTGTGCGGGTCATGGCGCTGGTGTCGGGTGGCGGCAACCAGACCCAGGCGGGAACCGCCAGCACCGCCGCCATAGTCGCCAGCCAACCCCATTGCTGGTCCCATCGCAAATCAAACCTCAACATGCCCTCGACAGCCAGAGCGGCAAGGACGATGCCAAGCCCGATCCCGGCGAAATGCAAGCCGAGCTCGCTGCGAAAATGGTGACGCAGCAACCAGTTGAGGATCAGTCCGGCGGCAATCAACATCGCACCGGCGCTGCTGAGGCCCGAGAAGAACCGCAGCACCAGCCACACAACCATGTTATCTGTGAAACTCATCCCGAAGGTGGTGAGCACAGCAATGATGAGCGCGAGACGATAGAGTGTGTCCTTGGTCTTTAAGTTACTGACCGAGGCGGCGATCAACGCGCCGACCATGTATCCCATATAGTTGACCGTCGCCAGCCACCCGCCCGAGGCGTCTCCGAGCCAGGTCTGCTCTTGCATCAACGGCAAAAGCGGGGTGTAGGCGAAGCGGGCGATGCCGACACAGACCAATTGGCTGCACACGCCTGCCAAGAGGACTTTCAAACGGACTGCATTGGTCGACATGGGGAGGCCTTATCTGGTTGGTGTACGTGCCTTCCGTTCGATTCTAACCACGAGCGAGGCCGTACACTCAAAACTTATTGGGTTTGTTTGACCTTGGCGATGGGTTCACCTTTGGCCGTGCCGATCGCTTGCATGACGGTCTTTTTCAGAGCCGCAATTTTTGATGGCGAATCGACTTTTAGGCCAAACACGTCGCGCACATAAAACACGTCGACGGCGCGTTCGCCATAAGTCGAAATGTGCGCAGACGTGATTTGCAAACCAAAGTCCGTGAGCGCCCGGGTGACGTCGTACAAGAATCCCTGACGGTTTCGCCCGTTCACTTCAATGACCGTCGCAGACTGCGAGGCTTCATTGTTGACCAGCACGCGGGGCGCCACTTCAAACACGTTGGTGCGCGACGGCAAACGGCGAATGCGTTCCTCCGCCAATTCACGCGCCGGACGCAATCGTCCGGTCAAGGCCGCTTCGATGCGGTCTTTAAGACGTTTGATTTTTTCCGGAGCGGCAATGGCGTGCTCTTCACCGTCTTGAACCCAAAACGTATCCAACGCCATGCCGTTGCCCAAGGTGGTGATCTTTGCATCCACGACGTTTGCCCCCGACAACGACATCGCACCGGCGATAGACGCAAACAAACCCGGATGATCGAGGGTATGAATCAGCACTTCGGTGACATCAATGTTTTCCACCGCACGGGTTTCCAAATACAGTTTTGTGTCGCTGTTGTGGGCATTGAGAACGATCTCGGCGTGATGCGCCAATTCTTCTGCCGGATAAGACAAAAAGTAATTGGCGTGGCCTTGCGCCAAATACCAATCGACATCGGCGTCAGACCAATGATCCAGTTTATCGATGAGCTTTTTGCGCACCCGATCAGCCCGCGCTTCGCGGCGCTGGGTCGGCAACCCGCCGGTCATGAGTTCTTGCGCGCTGTAATACAGTTCACGCAACAATGAGGCCTTCCAATTGTTCCACACCGTCGGTCCCACCGCGCGGGTGTCGGCGACCGTCAGGATCAACAGCAAACGCAATCGTTCCGGCGACTGCACCTGGGCGACAAAATCCTTGATGGTTTTGGGATCGTCCAAATCGCGTTTATAGGCGGTGCGGTTCATGTCCAAATGGCGCAGCACCAACCATGCAACCGTTTCCGTTTCCCATTCATTCAAACCAAATCGGGGACACAATTCGGTGGCGACTTCCGCCCCCACGACGCTGTGATCGCCGCCCCGTCCCTTGGCGATGTCATGCAGCAAAACCGCAACGTACAAGACCCGGCGCGACTGCAAATCTTTGATGACTTCGGTGCTGAGCGGATGGTCTTTCGCCAACAGACCTTGTTCAATTTTCCACAAAATGTCGATGGCGCGAATGGTGTGCTCATCGACCGTATAGACGTGATACATGTCATATTGCATCTGCGCCACGACCCGCCCGAAGTCCGGCAAAAAACGCCCAAACACACCCGATTCGTTCAGCCGCATCAAACCCCGCATGGGACCTTTGATATTGGTCAACAGCTCCAAAAACAACGCGTTGGCCACCGGGTCCTTTTGCACCCTCTTGTTGATTCGCTTGAGGTTCTTTTGCACCAGGCGCAACGCTTCGGGGTGAATGTCGAGATCATATTTTTCGGCCTCGACAAACAACCGCAACAAGTTCACCGGATCGTCTTTAAACACATCTTCGTGTTCAACGGTCAGACGCCCGCCGTCCACTTTAAATCCGGCGGATATCCGACGGCGGAAATTAAACGACGGAAACGACAGCATCGGTTTTTTGGTGTGTTGATCTTCCAGCACCGCACAGATCACGCGGGTCAAATCGCCGACGTCTTTGGCCACCAAAAAATAGTGCTTCATGAACCGCTCAACCGCGCTGACGCCTTCGCGGTCGGTGTAGTCCATGCGCTGGGCCAAATCGTTTTGCACGTTGAAGCTGATGGTTTCATCGGGGCGACCCGCCAGATAATGCAGATGGCAGCGCACCGTCCACAGGAACCTTTGCGCTTTGATGAAACGCCGGGCGTCGGATTTATCCAACACACCCTTGTCCACCAACCCGGCAATGTCATTGACGCGGTACAAAAATTTAGCGATCCAAAACAGCGTCTGCAAATCGCGCAAACCGCCTTTACCGTCTTTCAAGTTGGGTTCCAACACGTAGCGCGAATCGCCCATGCGGTCATGGCGCAGATCGCGTTCTTCCAACTTGGCGCGGACAAATTCCGCCTCTTGTCCCTTGATGGCGTCGCGTTCAAAGCGGGCTTCAAAATCCGTAAACAAGTCATGATTGCCACAAATCCAACGGGCTTCCAGCAAGCTGGTGGAAATGGTGATGTCGGACTTCGCCATCTTCACGGCTTCTTCAATGCTGCGGGTCGCGTGACCAACCTTCAGGCCCATGTCCCACAACATGTAGAGCATCCATTCCACCGCGGTGCTGCTCGTCGGGTTCGCCTTCTTGGGCAACAAAAACATGATGTCCAAGTCGGACTGGGGTGAAATCTCGGCACGCCCATAGCCCCCGGTCGCGATCAAGCCCATGGCGTCGTCAGGCAAGACGTAAACATGGGTGATGGTGAATTCGTGCAGGGTGCGGATCAGCTGATCGAGCAAATAGGCCCCCGCCAGCAGGGTGGCCGCGCCCGAGGCCTCTTTTGCTTCAAAGCGACGTTGAATTTCTGCCCGCCCGTTTTCAAGGCCGTCTTTAAACACTTTGAGGATTTTACCGCGCACCTTGGGCTTTTTGAGATCAATACCTTCACCGCTGGCGGCATTGGCGATTTCGCACAACGCCAACATAAACGTCTTTCGGTTAATGACCGCGCGCGGGTTTTTGATCTTCAAAAGCATCGTGTTTCCTGTGTGCTCGTCTCAACAAAAGGATAGATTGAGTCTTTGGGGTATATAGGAATTGCGCCCGTGAAACGAGCGGCATTTCTTAAAGTGGAGCTTTCCCGTCCAACTCGACTTGTTTCAGGGCGCGCTTTTGGTTCTAATGTAACCTCACTTGTTTTTTGTACATCCCTTTTAGGCTCGTTATGTCCAACACCCCCGGCTTGAGCGAATGCAATCATCTGAAAGCTCTGGCGAGACGCCTCCAAACCGCCGTGCATTCTGCTGGGGGTGACGAAGCCTTTTTGCGCGATTGGTTCGCCCAAGCCAACACCTTGGCGAGCAGCCCCACCCTGGAAACGCCTGAAGGCGACCGCGCCCTGGACGTCCTCGCCTTAAATTTGCGCAATCGCTGGTTACAGTACGCCTACGCCCAGTCGGGGTCCTATTTGATGACGCCACCCCAGGGGCAACGCAAGCTTTTGCCGGTGGGCGAACGCATCGGTTACCCCTATGACCGCTGGATCAAACCGCGCGTGCTGGAAGAACGTCTCAACGCCCAGCGCCCGGCACCCCGAGGTTGGAGCGGGCGCGCCATCGTGTTCGCCAACGGCATGGCCGCGCTGAGCGCCACCTTGCAAATGTATCGCAGCCAAACCCACAAAATGTGGAAGCGCCCGCCGGGGCCTTTATCGCTGCATTGGTTTGGCGGCTATTTTGAAATCATCAAATTGCTGCAATTGGTCTGTGATGATTTTTTCCACGGCCGTAAACATGCCAAGCAACACGATCTCTGCCGGGTCGTTGAACAGGGCAGCGCCGATCTGGTGTTGATCGAACCCGTCGCCGCAGACATATCCCTGGCCGTTTTTGATTTGGACGCCTTCATCGCTGCGTGGCAGCGGCGCAAGGTCAAACGACCTTGCACCATCGTCATCGATGCCTCGCTCAGCGGTCCGGTGTTTCCGGTTGAAAAATTGTGTCAATCGTTGCGCGCCGACCCGCCCGCCATGGTCATCATTATGCGCTCCGGCCTGAAACTGGACCAACAGGGTTTGGAGTTCGCCAATGTTGGCTTGGTACACGTGTGGCTGCCCGACACCCCCAACGACACAAAGCGTCTGGAGCGCATCGAAGAGCGCTTCAAAATCACCCGCACAACTTTGGGCGTGGGCGTGTCGCAAGACGAATACGCCGCGCTCACCGTGCCTTTTTTTCTCGACCAGCCCAGCCTTGTTCAACACACTGAACACGTGTTCGCCAACAACCGCCGTTTCGCCCAGGCCCTGGCGCACACCGTCAAAGCCAATAAAGGCCTGATCGCGGAAATTTCCCACCCGTGTCTGGGACCGTCGCGCGCTCTGGACTGGGCACAGGCCCCCTTTGTCACGGTGCGCTACCGAGGCGACGAAAACGACGCCCGAGCGTTTATGCGCACTATGTTGGAATTTGAAGCGAGAGCCCGCAAGCTGAGCTTCGTTCCCGGCTCAAGCTTTGGCTTTCGCGGCCACCGCTTCGAGATGGGCTTTTCCGGTGACTTAAAACACACCACCTTGCGGGTTGCCATGGGTGCCCGTGTTGGGCCCTCCATTGAGGGCATCGTCAAGCTGTTCCAGGATTTGTGCGCTTATCCGGACTTTGCCGCGCTCCGCCAAGCCTATCCTCAACTGGCCAAAGACAAGCCCAAAGACCGTGTCGATGAAGAATCATGACCACCTCGACTCAAGCCTTGCCTGTTTTATACAGCTTTCGCCGCTGCCCGTTTGCCATGCGCGCACGCTTAGGACTCTGGGCCAGCGGCATGCCTTATGTGCTGCGTGAAGTGGTGCTGGCGAACAAGCCCCAGACCATGTTGACCCTGTCGCCCAAGGGCACGGTGCCGGTGTTACACCTTCCCAGCGGCGAAGTGATTGACGAAAGCCTCGACATAATGGCCTGGGCTTTGACCGAACATGATCCGCTGGGTTGGCGAGACCACCGAGACGACGACCTGATCCGAGCGTGCGATACGGATTTTAAATTTCATCTGGATCGCTACAAATACGCCACCCGCTATGACAACAGTGATCCCTTAGAACACCGCAGCTTGGGCGAAGCGTTTGTGTTGGGCCTCGACCAACGCCTCACTGCGCAACCTTTTTTAGGCGGCCTCCACCCACGCCTCACCGACATGGCCATCGCCCCGTTCGTGCGCCAATTTGCCTTGCCGGACTGGGAATGGTTTTTTCACACCCCATATGTACACGTACAAGGCTGGCTCAACGCTTTTATCAGCAGCGCCGCGTTTGCCCAGGTGATGGACAAACGCCCCCCTTGGCGCGATGGCGACGAAGACACGCTGGTCAACCCACCCCCACACTGAGGATTTTGAACCGTGCTGTTTCGTCAATTGTTTGAGCCACAATCGTCCACCTACACATATCTTTTGGGCTGTGAAGAGACCCGCAAGGCGGTGCTGATTGACCCGGTTCTGGAAACCTTTTCCCGCGATTTGGACGTGGTGCAAGAGCTTGGCCTGGAGCTGGCGCTCACCTTGGACACCCACATCCACGCCGACCACTTAACGTCCGCGTTAAAACTCAAAAGCCTGACCGGCTGTTTGATTGCCGTGCCCCAAGCGGCGGGCGTCGCCTGCGCCGATGTGCAGGTCACCGACAAAGCGCCCATCGAAGTCGGCTATTTGACAATCGACGCCCTGTTCACCCCCGGCCACACCGACCACCACCATTGTTACCACTTTGACGCCGGAAACACGTCGGCGGTGCTCAGCGGGGATTGCTTGCTGATCGACGGATGCGGCCGCACCGATTTTCAGGGCGGCTCCTCAACGGACCTTTACCGTTCCATTCACAGCAAGCTATTCACACTTGCAGACGACACCTTGATCTATCCCGGTCATGATTATCACGGCCGCTTTGTATCCACCGTCGCCCAAGAACGCACCCGCAATCCGCGCCTCAAAGACGGCACCGATGTTGAGGCCTTCACCAAAATCATGACCGAGTTGGATTTGGCGTATCCCAAAAAGATGGATTTGGCCGTACCCGCCAACATGCTGTGCGGGCAATGCCCCGAGCATCTGCCGGCGGATTTAGAACGGCTGTGTGAGATCAGTCATCAGGGCTGAGGGTTTTCAGGCGATAAAGAAAATCCAACGCTTCACGCGGCGTCATTTCGTCGGGCAACACGTTTTTCACCGCCACTTCGACTTCGGAAGCTTTGCGCGGGCCGGATGCGGGTGTGGCTGATTGCGCTGGCGCGTGGGAAAACAGCGGCAAGTCGTCGGCCAGTTTGGTGACGGTGCTCGATTGCTCCCCCGCTTCCAGGGATTTCAAAATCTGTTCGGCGCGCGCCACCACGGCGGCGGGAAGACCCGCCAGCTTGCCCACATGAATGCCGTAGGAGCGGTCCGCAGCCCCTGCGCCGACTTCGTGCAAAAACACCACTTCGCCCTGCCATTCTTTGACCTTCATGGCATGGCACGAAAGCCCCGACAGCTTGGCTTGCAGAGCGGTGAGTTCGTGATAGTGGGTGGCGAACAACGCCCGACACGTGTTCACTTCGTGCAGGTGTTCGATCACCGCCCAGGCGATGGACAGGCCGTCGAAGGTCGAGGTGCCGCGCCCGATTTCGTCCAAAATCACCAACGCGCGCGGTCCCGCTTGATTCAAGATGGCTGCGGTTTCAACCATTTCCACCATGAACGTGGAGCGTCCACGAGCCAAATCGTCGGCCGCGCCCACGCGTGAAAACAACCGATCGACAACGCCGATGCGGGCGCGTTCTGCGGGCACGAAGGAGCCCATCTGCGCCAACACGGCGATCAGCGCGTTTTGCCGCAAAAAGGTCGATTTACCCGCCATGTTGGGCCCGGTCAGCAACCACAAGCGGCCCAGGTCGTCGTCTTGACGGCAATCGTTGGCGACGAACTTTTCGCCTGCACCCGCTTCCAGCGCCGCTTCGACCACCGGATGACGGCCTTGGATGATTTCAAAATCGACACTGTCGTCCACAATGGGCCGGGTGAGGCGGCGGCGCTGGGCCAATTCCGCCAACCCCATGGCCACGTCCAATTGGGCCAAGGCGCGGGCCGCCAAGGCAATGGCGTCGCCATCCGCAATGACCTGAGCACACAACTGGTCGAAGATTTCCAGTTCCAGCACCACGCCCCCGTCCGCGGCGCGGGCAATCTTGCTTTCCAGCTCCGACAGCTCAACGGTGGAAAACCGTACAACGTTGGCCATGGTCTGGCGGTGAATGTACGGCCCTTCCGCGCCCATCAGCTTGTCGGCGTGCTTGGCGGAGACTTCGATGAAGTAGCCCAGCACGTTGTTGTGCTTCACCTTCAGCGCGGCAAGCCCGGTATGTTTTTGATAATCGCCCTGCAAGCCCGCGATCAAGCGGCGGCTTTCGTCGCGCATCATGCGCAATTCATCCAGGTCGGGGCGATAGCCGGGACGGATAAAGCCACCGTCGCGCGCCTGGATCGGCAATTCATCGGCCAACGCGGTTCCCAGCGCCCCCACCAAAGCGCCGTGTGCACCCAATTCGTCCAAGCTTTTGGTGAGGCCCTGGGGAATGTCTTTGGCCCCAAAAAGATCGCGCACGACCGCCGTCAATGCCAAGCCGGTTTGCACGGCGGCCAAATCCCGCGGTCCCCCCCGGCCCAAGGTCAGGCGCGAGAGCGCGCGTTCCAAATCGGGGCTGTGCGCCAGCTGGGCGCGCACATCTTCGCGCAGACGCGTTTGCGTCAAACAAAACTGCACATCGCAAAAGCGATTTTCAATTAAAGCGACATCGGTCAACGGCGCTGCCAAGCGGTCACTCAACAAGCGCGCCCCGGCCCCCGTTATGGTCAAATCGATGGCCGCCAACAGCGACCCCTTGCGCGCCCCGGTTAAGGTTTGCGACAGCTCCAGATTGCGCCGGGTCGCGGCGTCGATTTCCATCACCCCGCCCGCCGAGATCCGCACCGGCGGCGATATGCGCGGCAGTTTGCCTTTTTGCGTCAGCTCCACATAATCCAGCAAGCCGCCCGCCGCCGCCACTTCGGCGCGGCTGAACCCGCCAAAGGCATCCAAGGTCGCCACATGGAAAACGGCCTGCAAGCGTTTTGCGCCGTTGGTGCTGTCGAATCGCGATGCCGGTTGCGGCGTCAACGCATCGCGCCAGTCATCCAACACATGCAGATAGGCGTCGCGGTTCAGCAAACTGTCCGGATGCAGAACTTCGCCCGGGTTGAGCCGCGCCAACTGCGCGCCGATGTGTTCGGGTGATGAGCTTTGGGTGAAAAACTGCCCGGTGGACACATCGATCCACGCCAGCCCCAATTCGCCCTGGGCCTCGGCGATGGCGGCCAGATAATTGTTGGACCGCGCGTCCAGCAGCGAATCTTCGGTGATGGTGCCCGGCGTTACCACCCGCACCACGGCGCGCTTTACCACCGACTTGGCACCGCGCTTTTTGGCTTCTGCCGGGTCTTCGGTTTGTTCGCACACGGCGACGCGAAAGCCCTTGCGGATCAGCTTGGACAGATATTGTTCGTGGGCGTGCACCGGAACCCCACACATGGGGATATCGTCACCGTTGTGCTTGCCGCGTTTGGTCAGAGTGATGTCCAGCGCGCGCGAGGCTTGTTCGGCGTCCGAAAAAAACATCTCGTAAAAATCGCCCATGCGGTAAAACAGCAGCGCGTCGGGATGGTCTTGTTTAATCGTCAAAAATTGCGCCATCATCGGCGTGACCGAGGATGGATCTTCAGGCGCGGGTGGAGGCGAGAGCTGGCTCATCTTGGCTTTATCGAAATCCGGCGTTAAAAGAAGCCACACCTTACCCAAGCCGAGCCCCGAAGATCAACACATCATCCCAAGGGGCAATGGGAAAGACAATCACCAAAGCAACTTGGCGTGAGGCCCGAAGGGGCCTAACATAGTCAAGATTTTACATAAATACCCGATCTGCCTGGAGGCCACCTGTGAACCAAACATCTGAAATCGTCCGCGAAGCCGTCGGCGTGTTCAAAGACCGCCCAACTTTTGAGAACGCCGTTGAACGACTGTTGAAGGCCGGCTTTGAACGCCCCGATCTTTCGGTTCTGGACGGCCATGAATCCCTGGAAGTCGCAGGCGAACCCGGCAAACCGTGGAAAGACGTCTTGACCGCGATGGTGGGTGAAATCAAATACGAAGGGCCGCTGGTTGCAGCCGGGGCAATTTTGCTGGCGGGTGGACCGACCGCGGCGCTGATCGCCAGCATCATCGGTGCGGCCACCGCAGGCGTTGCCGCCAAAGAGGTTTTGGACGAAGTCACCTCCACCCCCGACAGCGCCGATTTCGCCAATGCCTTGGCGGCAGGCGGCTTGATCTTGTGGGTCCGCTGCAATGATTTTTCACAAGAAGCCGAAGCCCTTTTGACCTTACAGCAAAGCGATGGCAGCAACGTCCATGTGACCGAACGCACCGTATAACCCAAACTTTTCCCTGAGCCCTACCGAACTTCTCCTTGAAAGCCCCCGCACCATGAGCGACCCCATGAACGACGACACCATGAGCTCCATCGACAAAGAATCCTTGATCATGCACGCCCGTGGTCGGCCCGGTAAATTTGAAATTCATCCAACCAAGCCGCTCACCACCCAACATGACCTGGCCTTGGCTTACAGCCCCGGTGTCGCCGCGCCGTGTCGTGAAATCCAGCGCGACCCGCAACTGGCCTATGACTACACCGCCAAAGGCAACTTGGTGGCGATCATTTCCAACGGCACCGCCGTTTTGGGCCTGGGCGATTTGGGGGCCCAAGCGTCCAAGCCCGTCATGGAAGGCAAGGCCGTGTTGTTTAAGCGCTTCGCCGACATCGACGGCATCGATCTGGAAGTCGACACCCGCGACGTTGACGAATTCATCAACTGCGTCAAATTGCTGGGGCCGACCTTTGGCGGCATCAATCTGGAAGACATTGCCGCACCCGATTGCTTCATCATCGAACAACAACTGCGCGAGCTGATGGACATTCCGGTGTTTCACGACGACCAGCACGGCACCGCCATCATCACAGCCGCCGGCCTCATCAACGCATGCGATTTAACCGGGCGCGACATGAAGGATCTGAAAATCGTCGTCAACGGCGCGGGCGCAGCGGCCATTGCGTGTATTGAATTGGTGCAATGCTTAGGCGTTCGTTCTGAGAACACCATCATGTGCGATTCCAAGGGAGTCATTTTCCAAGGCCGAGAAGTCGGCATGAACCAGTGGAAAGCAGCGCACGCCGCCGCCACAGATGCCCGCACCTTGGAAGAAGCGCTAAAGGGCGCAGACGTCTTTTTGGGTCTGTCGGTCAAGGGCGCCTTGACGGCCAAAATGGTCGAAGGCATGTCCGACAACCCGATCATTTTCGCCATGGCCAACCCGGATCCGGAAATCACCCCCGAAGAAGCCAAGTCGGTGCGGCCCAACGCCATCATCGCCACCGGGCGATCGGATTATCCCAACCAGGTGAACAATGTGTTGGGTTTTCCCTACATCTTCCGTGGAGCCTTGGACGTGCGCGCCACCACCATCAATGAAGAAATGAAAATGGCCGCCGCCCACGCCATTGCATCGTTGGCCCGCGAAGACGTTCCCGATGAAGTCGATATGGCCTATGCGGGTCTGCATCTCCGCTATGGCCCGGAATACATTATTCCCGCACCGTTTGATCCGCGCCTGATCACCACCGTACCACCCGCCGTTGCTTATGCCGCCATGGATTCCGGTGTGGCGCTGCGCCCGATCATCGACATGGATGCTTATCGTAACGAACTGTCCGCTCGCCTGGACCCCACCCAGCCGTCCTTGCAAGCCATTTTCGAAGAGATTCATCTGAACCCTAGGCGCGTGGTGTTTGCCGAGGGCGAAGAGGAAAAATCCATCCGCGCCGCCGTTGCCTTTTACAATGCTGGCTATGGTTTTCCCGTCTTGGTGGGTCGCGAAAACCAGGTTCTGGAAAAGTTACGCGAACTGGGTCTGCCCAAGCTGGATGGCGTCACCATCACCAACGCCAAACTGTCCGACGCGACGGAACGCTACGTCAGTGACGTCTACGACCGCTTGCAACGTCACGGCAAACTGTTTCGCGATTGTCAGCGCATGGTCAACCAAAACCGCAACACCTTTGCCGCATGCATGGTGGCCCAAGGCGATGCCGACGCCATGGTGACGGGGTTGACCCGCAACTACCACGCCGCGTTAAGCGAAATTAAGCAAATCATCGAACCCAGTGTTGATCAGTCGGTGGTCGGTTTGACATTGCTGGTGGCTCAAGGACGCACGGTGTTTTTATCCGACACCGCCGTCAACGTCATGCCCGATGCCCAACAGTTGGCCGACACCGCCATTCAAGCCGCAGCCAAGGTCCGCCAGTTGGGTCAAGAACCGCGCGTGGCGTTGCTGTCCTTCGCCAATTTCGGCAATCCCATGCCGGAACGCACCCGCGTGGTGCGCGAAGCGATGCAGATTCTCGACGACAGCAAGGTGACGTTTGAATATGAAGGCGAAATGGCCGCCGATGTGGCGCTCAATTACGAACTGCAACGCCGCGTGTATCCGTTCACACGGTTGTCGGCGGCGGCCAATGTGCTGGTTCTGCCAGGGCTCAATTCCGCCAGCATCGCGTCCGGCCTGGTTCAACAGTTGGGCGGCGGCACGGTCATCGGTCCATTGTTGTTGGGTCTTTCCAAGCCGGTGCAAATTGCCCACATGAGCGCGACCGTGTCCGATCTGGTCAACTTGGCCGCTCTGGCGGCGCACGACGCAATTTAATCTTGGTCCTTTTGAGGTTAGAGGATTTGACGTGGCTACTTTTTATGACGCTCTGACGGACTCCCAACAAGCGTGGATCGTTCAGCAGAAAATCTATTTCGTCGCCAGCGCGCCCGATGCGGGTCGGGTCAACCTGTCACCCAAGGGCATGGACAGTTTTACCATCCTCGGACCCAATCGCGTCGCCTATCTGGACCTGACCGGAAGCGCCAATGAGACCTCGGCGCATCTGCGTCAAAATGGTCGCATCACAGTGATGTTTTGTGCCTTCGAAGGGGGCCCAAGGATTGTGCGTTTGTTCGGTCAAGGCCGCGTCGTAACCCGCCATGATACCGATTGGCCCCAGTTTGCACCGCTTTTTCCAGACTTCCCCGGCACCCGTCAGATCATCGTTATCAATGTGGACAAGACCCAAGACAGCTGCGGCATGACCGTTCCGCTGTACCGTTTTGAAGCGCAGCGCAACCAGTTGGTCGATCACTGGGACAAGCTTGGACCCGACGGGGTTAAGGACTATTGGACCAAGAAAAATACTGTGAGCATGGATGGACTTGAAGCCGTTCCGCTGACCGATTCTGACGCCGATTGAGCCTCACTTTACATAGTCAGCATTGTATATTTTAAGGCCTCATTTCAGGCTTACGATTCCCGCTGGTCTCCGTGTCATATATTTGTTACAAATCGGGACATTCCTGCCGCTTGGCAGGTCATTATTTTGGGCGCGTGAACGGTGCCTGTTGAGGGAAATTTTTGATTATGACCGACACGCCCCCATCAAACACGCCCACAAACGACACGACACCTTCAGCGGCTCCGACATCTTCATCGGCAGCAGCATCGACGCCCCATCCGTCTAAACACAAAACCACCCTCGACAAAGATCTCAAAAAAATCACCAAGGTCGAAACTGCGGCTTTGGTTCAAGGACAGGTGTTTGCGCGCATCGGATTGTCCGTTTTGTTTTTGGTCGCGGTGTGGATTTTCACCTCGACCCAAGGGTTAACCGGCCAAGGTCTGGTGGTGAGCCCGTTTGTGGTCGCGGCAGCCGTCATTGGCGGCTACATGGCCATGAACATCGGGGCCAACGACGTCGCCAACAACGTCGGTCCGGCGGTGGGCTCCAAGGCGCTGACGCTGACAGGCGCCATCATCATTGCCGCCATTTTTGAAGCGGGCGGTGCGTTGATTGCGGGCGGCGACGTGGTCTCGACCATCAAAAGCGGCATCATCGATCCCAGTCTGATGCCCGACGCCGCAACCTTTATGACGTCCATGATGGCGGCCCTGTTGGCGGCGGCCTTGTGGTTGAATCTGGCGACCTATTTGGGCGCACCCGTATCCACCACCCATGCCATCGTCGGTGGCGTGATGGGTGCAGGCATCGCCGCCACGGGATTTGGCGCTGTCAACTGGCCGACCATGAGCAAGATCGCTGCCAGCTGGGTGATTTCGCCATTGATGGGCGGCATCATCGCGGCGGCGTTTTTGTATTTCTTGAAAGTCAACGTGCTGCACAAAGTCGATAAAATCAAAGCGGCTGAAAAGTGGGTGCCGTTGGTGGTGGCGGTCATGGCGGGCGCGTTCACCATGTACATCATGAACAAAGGCATCAAGCATCTTTATAAATCCAGCTGGACCGAAATCGTCATCGCTGGCGTGGTGGTTTATGCCTTAGCCTGGTTTGCGTCGCGCGCGCGCGTTCGGGTGCGCTCTAAAAATATGGAAAATCGCCGCAAGTCGGTCAACGCGTTGTTCGTCATGCCGCTGATCATTTCCGCAGCCCTGTTGTCGTTTGCCCATGGGGCCAACGATGTGGCCAACGCGGTGGGCCCATTGGCGGCGATCGTGTCGGCTGCCGACAGCGGTCAAATCGTCACCAAGGCGGGCATTCCTTTGTGGGTGATGCTGGTGGGCGCGGTGGGCATTTCCATCGGCTTGATGCTGTTCGGCCCGCGCTTGATCAAAACCGTCGGTCAGGAAATCACCAAGCTCAACCCGGTTCGGGCCTTTTGCGTGGCCCTGTCTGCGGCCATAACGGTGATCATAGCGTCGGCCCTGGGTCTGCCTGTCAGCTCGACCCATATTGCGGTGGGCGGCGTGTTCGGGGTTGGATTCTTGCGCGAGTACCTGGCGCACCGCGAAACCAAACGCAACCGCTTGAGCGCCATCGCGGCGATGGCCGTCGGCACCACCGAAGGCCTGCACGCGGTCGAAAATGCGACCCCCGAATTGCAACATATGCCCAAAATTCATTCGGAACAAAAAGCCCGCAACCGCATGCTGGTGCGCCGCCAACACGCCTGGACCATCGCCGCCGCGTGGATCATCACGGTCCCGCTCGCCGCCGCCCTGGCCGCCGGATTGTACTTCATCATGATGGCGCTGGGCGTGAAGCCGTAAGTTCCGGCCTCACCACCCCACACCAGACCCCACATAAACAACCGAGGTTAAGCGCCCTGCGCTTAGGTTTAGTTTGTTCCTGTGACTTCGATTTTTTGCACGATAACGTCGGCGCCTGAGTTGTGCAGGGTGACGGCGTCGAACGGATCGCGGAAGGAGGTATCGCGGGAGCTGAGGATTTTTTTGCCGTCCAGGTTTACCTGCATCTGGCCGTACTTATCGCGCATCCATTCCAAGCTATGGTTTTTCTGATCTTCCAGTTCGGTGATGGAGGCGCTGTCGAGCGTGCTTTCACCGCGGCTGGTGAAGCGCACCAACTGCAAGGTTGCGGCGCGGGCGGTTTGTTTGGGGCCGTAGACCACCCGGTATCCAGCCCCCGAGGTGCCTTGCGCGACGCCGTAAGCAAAGCTGCCCATTCCTGTCCATGACGAAAAAGTGGAGGTCAACGCAAAGGCGTTGGAGACACGGGCCCCGGCGCTGAGCACGGCGGGGGCGGCGGGTTCCGCGTTGGTCGTGGTGGTCGCCGGAGCCGTATCGTTGGTGTTTTTGTTCCGCCCTTGCAGCACCGCACCCAAGATCGACAGGGCCAGTTGTTCCTTGGAGACTTTTTGCGGTTCCGGTTGAGCCGCTGCGGTTTCGCTCATTTTAGAGCGCAAGCCGTAGCCCTGCTGGACCCAGAATTCACCCGATTGGATCGTCCAGGTGGGGTTGCGGGTGATGTCGCCATCGGAAAAATCGTCGATCAGGATTTGCATGGTTTGCGGGGTCGCCGCACCGGTGACCGAATACCGCGCCATCAAATCGCGCAAGTCACGCAAAAACACGCCATCCGCAGCACGGGCCTTTTCGGCCTCATCCACCAGGGCTTTAAGGTCTTTCAACAAGCCCTCCGTTTGGGCCTGCGTTCCCGCCGTTGGCGGCGTCCACGCTGTATAGCGACTATCAGCCAAGGCGGGACCGGGCAGAGCCGACAACGCGGGCAACACAGCCATAAAGGAGGTGGAGATCAAAAGACGGCGCAGGGTGGATTTGGTCATAGGCGAAAAACTCCCGATTGGTTTTGGGAAGTTTAGCAAGCCTTGACGAGAAACGGCCAAAAAAATGGACCCCAAAAAAAAGGCGGCCCCACAAGGTACCGCCTTTTTAGCAGATCGAGAACACGCGCTATTTTTCGGCTTTGGCGCGCTCAATGCCTTCAACAATCAAAGCTTTGGCGCGCTCGGGGCCTTCCCAGCCCGTCACCTTCACCCATTTGCCTTCTTCCAAATCTTTGTAGTGGGCAAAAAAGTGGGCGATTTGTTCGACCAAGATGGGGCGCACGTCGGTATAAGATTCAACGTTTTCATAATAAGGGTGCAAGCGGTGCACCGGCACGCAGAGAATCTTTTCATCGATGCCGCTTTCGTCTTCCATGATCAACACACCGATGGGGCGCGACGGAATGACGGTGCCCGGGGCAACCGTGTGCTGACCCAGCACGGCGGCGTCAACGGGGTCGCCATCGTCAGAAAGCGTGTGGGGGATAAAGCCGTAATTACACGGATAATGCATGGCGGTGTGCAAAAAGCGGTCGACAAACATGGCGCCAGATTCTTTGTCCATTTCGTATTTCACCGGGTTGCCGCCCATGGGCACTTCGATGATTACGTTGAATTCGTCGGGGGCGTTTTCGCCGATGGAAAGCTTTGTGATGTCCATGATTTTATGCCGCTCTTCTGGTGGGTTCTGAGGGGATTTCGAAGGCAGGCTGCATGTATGCTGCAGCGCACAAATGGCTATATGCCACGGATTATCGGGGGCGTCTAGTTTTTTAGACCGATTTTAGCGTTGCAACGCGGCACGGCCTTTCCACGCCACCACCAAGATCAGCACCAGCGGCACCAGCCCCATCAACGCGGTGCCGATGAAAAACGCCACATAACCAAACGCATCCACGGCAACCCCGGAATAGCCCGCAATCAATTTGGGCAGCAACATCATCAGGGAACTGAACAACGCATATTGAGTGGCGGTGAAGCTTTTTGACGTCAGACCTGACAGGTAAGCCACGAACGCCGCCGACGAAATGCCGCCCGATAAATTGTCAGCGCTGATCACCGCCATCAACACCCAGATGTGCGGGCTGACCCCGACCATGACCGCGAACAACGCGTTGGACGCCACCACCAAAATGCCGCCCATCCACATGGTCTTCATCACGCCGTAGCGCACCGTCACCAGCCCGCCGATGAAACCGCCGACAATGGTGGCCCCCAAGCCAAAGCCCTTGGAGATGAGGCCGATCTGTTCCTTGTCGAAACCCAAATCCAAATAAAACACGTTTGCCATGACACCCATGACAATGTCGGAAATGCGGTACGTCATGATCAGCGCCAAAATGACCAACGCGGTGCGGCCATAACGGGTGAAAAAATCGGCAAACGGGGCAACGTAAGTTTCATACGCCATATCCTTGGCGACCAATCCCAGCTGCACCAGTGCCACACCCGCCACCACCGCTGCGGCCAACGCGCCGCTGAGACGCAAGGCGCCGGAGACAAACCCGGCCAACGCTTCGCCCAACGGCTCCGTTAGCCCTGCGGACACATCGGGCATCACGATAAAGCCCCCGGCGAAGGCCGCCGCAACCAATCCAAACAAGACGATGAAGCGCAGATAATCTTCGCCCTTGTCCATCACCACGCCCAAGGGTTTGACGTAGGGCGGCTCTGAAATGACAAACGTGGTGAGGATGCCGATGCCCATCACACCCGCCATGGCGAAATAGGTCCCCCGCCACGCCGCGTAGTCATAGCCTTGAACGTGGTCCAGGAACCCCGCCAGCTCCAACGCCCCCGCGCCCGCCACAAGCATGCCCAATCGATAGCCGGCAATGTATGTGGCCGACATCAAACCTTGCAGATCTTCGTCGGCGCTTTCGATGCGGTAAGCATCAATAACGATGTCTTGGGTGGCAGAACAAAATGCCAGCCCCACCGCGCCCAGCGCCATGGCCACCAAATGGGTCTCGGAACCGGACGGGTCGGTCAACGCCATAAAGCTCAGCGCCCCGATGATGCCCGCCTGCGCCACCAACAACCACGCCCGTCTGCGCCCCAACCACCGGGCCAACACCGGCACCGGAAGGCGGTCGATCAGCGGCGACCACACAAACTTAAAACCGTAAGCCAGCGCCGCCCAGCTGAAAAAGCCGATGGTGGCGCGCTCGATGCCCGCCTCGCGCAGCCACACGGAAAGCGTGGAAAACACCAAATACAGCGGAACCCCCGCCGAAAAGCCCAAAAATAACAGCGCCAAAACCTTTGGGTGCAAAAACGCACGGGCACTTTCCGCCCAAGACCGGCGCGGCTTATCATTCAATAATTCAAGCCCATCCGTCATCTAAGCGGCGTCCTTAATGGTGCAAAAAAGTCAGTGTGCGATGGCGGGAGTTGAAATCGGGTTAAGGGGCAGGAGTATAAAGTGTGCCGATTCCCCGTCAGAACCCACATCCATAACGAGTCCTTTGCTAAAGATAGGTGCAATAAACCGTAAGTACTAAGTATTCCAAATTCATATTTCTGATATTATCTAGCCTAAGAGGTTGGATTCAAAAAGAGATTCAAAAACAATGATTTATGCCCTTTAATTAGCAAATAACCTCTTGCGAATCCCGGATAAAGATTCAATGCTGCTTTCTGTCTTTCTAATCAAATTGTGCATCTTTATGTGGAAAAGCTGTGGACACAATTTAGGGTCCAGACTCATTCAAATCCAGTAGCAAATGAGTGCTGCGAGGCATAGTGCAGCGAGAAAGTTTTCAGCATTCTTGTCGTATCGCGTGGCAATGCGACGGAAGTCCTTAAGACGGCCAAACATTCTCTCAATGACGTTGCGTCCTTTGTATCGGGCCTTGTTGAACGGGTGCGGCTGCTTTCTGTTGGACTTGTTTGGGATCACCGGCAGGATACGTTGGGATTTCAGGTAGTCCCTCCAATGATCGGCGTCATAGGCTTTATCGGCGAGCAGGTATCGGGTGTTTGGCAGTGATGCGCCGAGCATGACAGCGCCCTTGATATCGTGGACGTGACCAGGTGTCAGGTAAAAGGCCAGAGGGCGGCATTGCTCGTCGCTTATGGCATGAACCTTGGTGTTGCGACCTCCTTTTGTGCGACCGATGGCCTGAGCAGAAGCCCCCCTTTTCCGCCGCCAGCGCAACGGTGGGCTTTGACATGAGAGGCGTCGATGGAGATTTGTTCTGGTGTTCCCGACAGGGCTGCCGTCAGTTCCGCAAACATGTACTGCCAGATCCCTTTCTGCGACCAGCGGTTATAACGGTTGTAAACCGTCGTCGATGGTCCGTATTCCGGCGGACAATCCTGCCAACGGCAACCGGATTGCAGAACATGAATGATACCACTGATAATGCGCCGATCATCCTTGCGACGCTTGCCGGCGGCACGGTAAGGTAAATGCGGTTCAATCAGTGAAAATTGTTCGTCAGAGAGCCAGAAATTGCACTTCATAGCCTGAAAATCTCCTTTTTGAGCTTCAAGCTATTGAATCACTGAAAGGTTAATGAGTTCTGACCCTA
>NZ_MCGG01000073.1 GCF_001746755.1 Magnetovibrio blakemorei
TAGGGTCCAGACTCATTCAAATCCAGTAGCAAATGAGTGCTGCGAGGCATAGTGCAGCGAGAAAGTTTTCAGCATTCTTGTCGTATCGCGTGGCAATGCGACGGAAGTCCTTAAGACGGCCAAACATTCTCTCAATGACGTTGCGTCCTTTGTATCGGGCCTTGTTGAACGGGTGCGGCTGCTTTCTGTTGGACTTGTTTGGGATCACCGGCAGGATACGTTGGGATTTCAGGTAGTCCCTCCAATGATCGGCGTCATAGGCTTTATCGGCGAGCAGGTATCGGGTGTTTGGCAGTGATGCGCCGAGCATGACAGCGCCCTTGATATCGTGGACGTGACCAGGTGTCAGGTAAAAGGCCAGAGGGCGGCATTGCTCGTCGCTTATGGCATGAACCTTGGTGTTGCGACCTCCTTTTGTGCGACCGATGGCCTGAGCAGAAGCCCCCCTTTTCCGCCGCCAGCGCAACGGTGGGCTTTGACATGAGAGGCGTCGATGGAGATTTGTTCTGGTGTTCCCGACAGGGCTGCCGTCAGTTCCGCAAACATGTACTGCCAGATCCCTTTCTGCGACCAGCGGTTATAACGGTTGTAAACCGTCGTCGATGGTCCGTATTCCGGCGGACAATCCTGCCAACGGCAACCGGATTGCAGAACATGAATGATACCACTGATAATGCGCCGATCATCCTTGCGACGCTTGCCGGCGGCACGGTAAGGTAAATGCGGTTCAATCAGTGAAAATTGTTCGTCAGAGAGCCAGAAATTGCACTTCATAGCCTGAAAATCTCCTTTTTGAGCTTCAAGCTATTGAATCACTGAAAGGTTAATGAGTTCTGACCCTAGAATGACTCACCTCTTTCCCAGACCGGGGTCACACTGCTATCCTTAGGGAAATTGACAAGCTGCAATCACCGGGTTTTCCTGGTTTGGGGTAAGGCAACGCATGCGCAACACCATCATTGGCATTGTCATCGGCGTGGTCGTCGGCGTTATGATTGGCGCGACCGTAGTTGCGCCGCGTCTTGAAGAAGCCCGCTCTGCGTCTGCGACGATTTCAGAAACGGGACCGATAACAGGTTCGGAATCAGGAACCGAGACTGGATCAGCCCCCAACCCCACCAGCACCTTAGAAACACTTGCGATAGCCCCCAAGCGGCCCTCTGCTCCCAAAGAGGCCCCGGCAAAGAAGCGAACCACGCTTTCCGCTCCGACCAAATATCTGCGCGTCATCAGCCTCTATCCCGCCAAAACGCCGATTTTGGGAGAATTGCCCAAACATCTGCAAACCTTGCTGCCCGCCGCCACAGGCGGGCGACTGGGTGTCACCGTCTATGATCCAGGCATTTTGGTCGAAACCGCCGACACCTTTAACGCCGTCAAATCCGGCACCGTCGATGGCGTCTTTGCCACACCTGAGCAATGGGATGAAGATTCCCCAATTTTGCAATTGTTCACCGCCATTCCATTTGGCCCACCAGCGCAAGAACTCTTGTCTTGGTACTACCAAGACGGCAAAAATGGTGGGCGTGCGCTGTTTGAAGCGGCCATGAGCAAAAAAGGTGTGCATGCCATTTTGTGTGGCGCGCTCCCGCCTGAAGCCTCAGGCTGGTATCGCGCTCCCGTGCGCAGCACCGAAGCCTTCAAAGGTCTCAACATTCGTGCCTTTGGACTGGGTGGGGAAGTTTTGGCAAAACTGGGGGCAAACGTCCAACGCCTTGACGCAGGTCACACTTTGTCTCAATTCGAACAGGGCCAATTGGACGGCGCCGAATATTCATTACCCAGTATCGATTTGCCCATCGGCTTTCAGAAATTTGCCCGCAATTATTACTTTCCAGGCTGGCACCAGCCCGTAACGCTGTTTGCCCTGGCGATCAATACACAGGCGTGGTCCGTCCTCTCTGGCCCGGAGCAAATGGCGATCGAAACGGTTTGCGGCGACAACGTGCGCCGCTCCCTCACCCAGGCGGACGCCCAACAGTTTGAGGCCCTGAAAACCTTGAGTCTGGATGGCGTTCAAGTACGACGTTGGCCGGAAAACATCTTGCGCGACCTGCAAGATGCCTGGAAAGAGGTCGTGCGCGATCGAGCCCAAAAAGACGAAGATTTTGCGAGTGCATGGACTGCATTGCAAAATTACCGTCGCGACTACGCCATTTGGTATGAAATCAGTCGTATGCCATAAAAAATATGGTTGTTTTACCTTGTTTTCATTACAATGTACCCATGTAACACTGTATTTTCAATGCTCTTCCAGCGCTAGACTTGCCAAGTGGGGGGTAAATGGGGTACAAGGCCCCAAGACGTACAGGGATTGATTTACACTAAAATGCAACGGAGACGCATCAATATGAACACCTCGAAAATTCTCGCGCTTAGCATTGCAGCAGCGATCGCTGCTTCCAGCGGCTCTGCAATGGCCAGCAGCGACGATGGCGCTAAACTGTTCAAGAAGAAGTGCAGCACCTGTCATACGGTTGAAGCTGGCAAGCACAAGACCGGCCCGTCCTTGGCTGGCGTCATTGGCCGCCAAGCAGGTTCTACCGACTTCTCGAAGTACAAAGCTTTGAAAGGCGCTGATTTCAGCTGGGATGAGGCAAATCTCGCCGAATGGATTGAAGACCCGAAAAAGTTCATCGGCAAGCCCACCGCCATGACCGTTAAGGTCAAAAAAGAAGACGAACGCGCTGCAATCATTGAATATCTCAAAGAGAATTAAGCGAACGCTTTTTTTTGCATCAAGATGGTTCAAAAAGGCCCTGCTCGGTTGAGCGGGGCTTTTTCATGTCTAACTGACGTTGCCCCCTCCTCTTCAAGCGTTGTGGTCCAACAAGACAAATCTCGCAATTTGTACAATTGAAGTGTAGATTTTTCCGCGCACCTTCATATAATCCGGCATTAATGTACCTTGGTAGTCGCGTCATATGGTCCGCATGCGACGAGCCGTCATTGTTGGAATATCACAACTCTTGGAGAACCCCCATGAAGTCTATCCGCATCGCCACCGTAATCGCTTGCTTAGCCGCCATTGCTCCTGCCACTTCCATGGCCGATGACGGCGAATCCTTGTTCAAAAAACAATGCAAGAAATGTCACGCCCTTGAAGCCGGCAAACACAACATTGGCCCATCTTTGGCAGGCATCGTCGGCAAAAAGGCCGGGCAGCAAGACTTCAAAAAATACAAAGCCCTCAAAGATGTTGATATCACATGGGACGAAGCCAACCTCAGCGCTTGGATCGAAGACCCGAAGAAGTTTATCGGCAAAGCCACCACTATGGTCGTCAAAATCAAAGACGCGGAAGACCGCGCCGCGATCATCGAATATCTCAAAGCGAATTAAGCAAACGCTTTTTTTTGCATCAAGATGGTTCAAAAAAGCCCCGCTCGGTTGAGCGGGGCTTTTTCATGTCAAGCTGACGTTGATTTTCCGCGCAACACGCGCTGGGACCTCACAAAACTAATCTCACAGATTGTACAATTGAAATGTAGATTTTTCCGCCTGCCTCCATATAATTCAACATTA
>NZ_MCGG01000074.1 GCF_001746755.1 Magnetovibrio blakemorei
GCAACGGTGGGCTTTGACATGAGAGGCGTCGATGGAGATTTGTTCTGGTGTTCCCGACAGGGCTGCCGTCAGTTCCGCAAACATGTACTGCCAGATCCCTTTCTGCGACCAGCGGTTATAACGGTTGTAAACCGTCGTCGATGGTCCGTATTCCGGCGGACAATCCTGCCAACGGCAACCGGATTGCAGAACATGAATGATACCACTGATAATGCGCCGATCATCCTTGCGACGCTTGCCGGCGGCACGGTAAGGTAAATGCGGTTCAATCAGTGAAAATTGTTCGTCAGAGAGCCAGAAATTGCACTTCATAGCCTGAAAATCTCCTTTTTGAGCTTCAAGCTATTGAATCACTGAAAGGTTAATGAGTTCTGACCCTAGATGAGCAAGAGACGCTAACTGCTGACCTTGAGCACGTTCGGTCAATGGATATAGATGAATTCTTGACTGAAGAGAATTCAGATACGACCTCAAAATATTTAAGCGGTCGAATTGGAATGAAGATTATCGACGGGGAAACCAGAAAACAGGGTACGAGCATAAACAATCGCGCTTACGCTAGAGCACTTAAAAGGGACCGCATTGCAGATCTGGAAGCCAAACTTGCTGAAGTGAAGGATAGTATTAACAAACTGGAACAAGAGCGTAAACAGCGGACGGAAATTGCCGATGAATATGCGCGCCGTTTCAACGAATGTACCCAAAATCGGGCGGATAACAATCGTCAATAGGGCCGGTGCCCTCTTCGGGTCCATACATCAATGGATATCAAATCCACATCCGTTAAGTGGGGAAGCAGCCTGTCCATCCCGGATTGGGCTTCTTCCCCACCGCTGTTTTGGTATGCACGTTTGTACCAGAAGTAGGCCATTGCGTTGTTCTGACTGAAAATATTTCCAGTTTCGAGACCATGTGCGACTGTCAGTTGGGCGCTCAGGTTGCCTTTATGAGCTTTCTCGACGAGTCTGGTTCGATAAGCAATGTTATCGATGTTTTTCTTGCTGGCGTCAGACTTTGGTTTTTCCATCTCTTGTTTGTCTTGTGTGTGATAACCAACAAGTTTGGATAGTGTTTCTAGCTCTTTTATTTGCGGATTTTGTTTTGCCAACGCTTTAATATCTTTAGCCATGAGCATGGCTTGTTGGGTATCCGCCGCCTGAAATGTTTTGGCCCAGGCAATGCCTTCGCGCATGAATTTTGAAGTTTCCAACACCCGCCCGTCCTTATCCTCGCATTCCATCATGGCGCGGACGTAAGGCTCGTCCTCTTCTCCCTCTAAGACGACAGAATAGGCCAATAATGCCGTTTGGTGGCGGATGACATCCAAAAGCTCCCGTGTGAATATGGGCTCGGTTAATCGGGCGTAATTACACGTTTTTTCGATGTATTCAGCCTCACTCACACCTTCAGGTAACGTGAACTTCGCATCAGAATCTGATGGAGGCAAAGTAAAGCCTGTTATGCGTTCATAAAGATCACCCATCGTGGTGTCGAAGGTATGCTCATCCTGCTCTGCAAGGGCTGTTTTCGCCTTTTCGACAAGAGCGGAAATCGATACTTGGCTTTGTTCTGTGGCAAAGGTGTTAGTCGGCCACAAATACAAAAAGCTGAATAAGAAAAAGACATAACGGAACATGGCTATGCTGTTGTGAAATGCTTGCACGCGTTACACCTCCCGCTCATCTTCACGCCCAGTCGAATGCCCGCGCGAAAGACTCAGGATGCGCATGGCCTTCAGGGCTTCTTGATAGTCCTCAGGTAAAAGTAAGCCGTTGTCGCGCCCTGCCTTCAAATCGCCTTCGGAGACGCGCGCAAGGATTTCCACGATGGTGGCATGGGCGGTTTTCTCCGCCGCCTCAATCTCATCCGCCAAGCCCGCGCTGGCGATGATCGCCTGTGTCAGCTCAGCATTAGCACCTTTGATCTCACGCTGCGTCATTTCCAAGTCCCGCGCTAACTCCAGCGTCTCACTAAGCAGCGCCAAGAGGGCTTGCCCCTCGGAAAGGTCGGGAAAGGCGTGGGCGATGCGGGTGTTGGTCATGGGCTACGTCCTGATATTTGCTTGGACATAGCCTAGCACGACACACGCCCCCGAAAACAGAAAATGCAAGGAATCAATGAATAATCAATGGGGTCAGAGTAAAGTGATTTTATGATTTGCCCTGTTTCTTGTTCATTTCGGCCTTATAAGCCTGTGACTTACGATCTCCGCCTCTGGGTTTAGGTTCAACGCGCCTGTTCGTCATTTTCTCAATTTCAGATTTGAAGCGTTTATTGCCGAGGACCCAGCCTTTGTTTGTGTTGGTCCGAATTTCTTCCAGCGAGAATGTTGAGATGCGGTCCGTAAATAGGTTTTGATAGGCTTTTCGTCTTTGCGGTTTGCTGCGACCAAGGGCTCGATAGCAGGGGTGCTCGGTTAAAAGGTTGTTGTCGGTGCCAAGTGCGTTTCGACCATAGCTCGACCACGGATAATTTTTTGGATTGCGCACCATTTTTGCTCTGACGGGGTTGAGTTCGATGTAGCGGCTAACGGTCAGAAAATATCCCTCTTCCCCCACCAAAGTCGATTTATAGCGGCCTTCCCACAATGTCCCAGAGCGCCTGTAGGTTTGATTGATATAGCGCACATAGTAGCGCCCCAAATCTTGCATCAATTTGCTGACGCCGGTCTCTGTTGCGGGGGTCAAGAGTTATGTGAACGTGATTAGTCATCAAAATATATGCATGAATGGCGACGCCGTATTTTTGGCTATACTCTTTTAGCTTTTCGAGATAGAGCGCGTAATCATCGTCGTGGAAAAATATGGCTTGGCGGTTATTGCCGCGCTGAATGATATGTTGCGGAACATTTACGATGTTCAACCGTGCAAGCCGTGCCATTTATGATCTCCGTTTCACAAAATATCCGCGAAGGGGAGTTTAGCTGAGAGATTAACGCAAATCAATTTACTCTGACCCCATTGATTCTCCCATTGTTGATTTTTGATTTGCCATTGATTCCATTGGTGACCCCTCTCGTCCAACGCCCGCACGGCGGACGCACCAACGCAAGCATCGGACCTCTGCGCTTTCTATCGGAAAAACTTGGACCTTGAGCGATGGTTCGCGGCATGCGCACGTTAAGGCATGCGCACAGGAACCCGCTTTGCCCCCCACGTGCCGGGCGCACCATCGAAGACGCCGCCCACCGGCGTATGGCATTGCGCGCAACAGCCGTCCGGCGTCACATTCCATTCGGACAACACATACCAGTCTCGCCCGATGAGGCGTTGGCCACAGCTGTGGCAGTAGGTGCTTTCGGCTTCTAAGTCATGAACGTTGCCGACGTAGGCATAACGCACCCCGTTGGCCAACGCGATGGCACGGGCATCCAACAGGGTTTGGTGCGGGGTTCTCGGCAAATCGCGCATTTTCCAATCGGGGTGAAACGCGGTGAAGTGCATGGGGACATCGGGTCCCAGTTCTTTCACCACCCACTTGCTCATGGCCTCGATTTCTTCGGGCGAATCGTTTTCACCGGGAATCAACAAGGTGGTGAGTTCGAACCACACGTCGGTTTCGTGTTTGAGATGCACCAGCGTGTCCAACACGTCTTGCAAATGCCCGGAACACAAACGCTGATAAAAATCTTCCGTAAAACACTTTAAATCCACATTGGCCGCGTCCATGTGGCTGAAGAACTCCGCCCGGGCCGGGGGCGAAATATAGCCCGCCGTCACTGCTACGGTCTTCACCTCCAAAGCATGACAGGCCTTGGCCGTGTCCACCGCGTATTCCAAAAAAATCACCGGGTCGTTGTAGGTGAACGCGACACTTTTGCAGCCCAGTTCTTTGGCCTTTTCAGCAATGGCCTGAGGCGAGGCTTGAGCCGCCAAAACATCAAATTCCCGCGATTTGGAGATGTCCCAGTTTTGGCAAAACTTGCACGTTAAATTGCACCCCGCCGTGCCGAACGACAGCACCGGGGTGCCCGGTAAAAAGTGATTGAGCGGCTTTTTTTCGATGGGATCGATGCAAAACCCGCTGGAGCGTCCATAGGTGGTCAGCACCACTTCGCCGTTTTGCGCCGCGCGCACAAAACACAGGCCGCGCTGGCCGTCATGGATTTTACAGGCGCGCGGACACAGGTCGCACTGAACGCGTCCATCATCCAACGCATGCCAATAGCGCCCGGTCACGGCCTCTGGAAACGGTAAGGCATTTTCTTGCGTACTCATCTGACACTCTCGGTTTCACTTAAGCCTGAAACAGTATACCATATTGACCATGAACAATGTGCGTTCCCCTGCCGTCGCGGGCACCTTTTACCCCGCCGACGCCGTGACCTTAGCGGGTCAGGTCAGAGCCTTCCTGGGTGAAGCCGGGCAGGACGTTGGCGTGCCGCCCAAGGCCATCATCGCGCCGCACGCGGGTTACATCTATTCCGGCCCCGTCGCCGCCCATGCCTATGCCCACATCCAGCCGCTGAAAGACATCGTCAAACGGGTGGTGCTGCTGGGGCCGTGTCACCGGGTTGCCGTTCAAGGTTTGGCCTTGTCCAGCGCCGACGCATTTCAAACCCCGCTCGGGTCCGTCGCAATCGACCACGATTTGGATGAAGCCCTGTTGGCCTTGCCCCAGGTGCAAACCTTTGACGCCACCCATGCCCAAGAACACAGTCTGGAAGTGCACCTGCCGTTTTTGCAGGTTCTGCTTTCTGATTTTAAATTGCTGCCTATGGTGGTCGGCCAAGCCAGTCCCCGAGAGGTCGGCGACGTGCTTGACCTCGTGTGGGGCGGGGTGGAAACGCTGATCGTCATTTCCAGCGATCTCAGCCATTATTTAGACTACGACACCGCCTGCGCCATTGACCTTCGGACTTCAACGGCGATTGAGCACTTGGATACAAACGCCATCGACGCCCACCAGGCCTGCGGACGGATACCCGTCAAAGGCTTGTTGGAGGTGGCAAAACGCAAAAACCTTCATGTGCGAACCTTGGATTTGCGCAATTCCGGCGACACGGCAGGGACGCGCAAGCAGGTGGTGGGCTATGGCGCGTGGGGCTTTTGGGATAACGAGACATGACCGAGCCTTCCATGACCGAGCCTGCCTCGCAAACCGATTTCGCCGCCAAGACCCGCGCCCTGCTCAACGCCCATGGGGACGTCTTTTTACAAATCGCCAAGGGTTCCATTTTGCACGGCCTGCACACCGGCAAGCCTTTGGCCCCGGCGACCGAGACCCTGCCCTCAGAAATGACCGAGCCGGGGGCCTGCTTCGTCACCTTGAACAAAGCAGGACGATTGAGAGGCTGCATCGGTTCGCCCGAAGCGTGGCGACCCTTGGCCGTTGATGTGGCGGAAAACGCCTTTCGTTCGGCCTTTAAGGACCCCCGCTTCGCGCCCCTTAAAATTGATGAAGTGGATGCGTTGGACATTCACCTGTCCGTGCTCAGCCCCGCCGTTGCCTTCGCTTTCAACGATGAAACCGATTTGATCGCCACGCTTAAAGTGGGTGAAGACGGCCTGATCATCGAAGATATGGGTCGCCGAGCCTTGTTTTTGCCATCCGTGTGGTCGCAACTGCCGGACCCGGCGCAGTTTCTGGGCCATCTCAAAACCAAGGCGGGAATGTCCGCGACCCATTGGTCGAACAGCTTCAGGGCGTGGCGCTTCATCGCCGCCGAAACAGGAGCGGCTTGGCCAGACATTGATGCCGAGTAAGAAACTTCGCGAAAGAATTGAACTCTCCCTCTGAGCCCCTTACTCTACGTGCAGATTCTCAACCGACGAGGCTGTGCCATGACCTTGAACATCACCCTGTCTTTGCTGGATAGTCTGCACATGATCGCCGTTCGCGCGGGTCGAGAAATCATGACCGTCTACAACTCAGATTTTGACGTTGAGCTGAAAGGCGACAATTCGCCCGTCACCTTGGCCGACCAAAAGGCTGAGACCGTCATCACCAAGGCGATCATCAAAGAAATTGGCGACACCTTCCCCATCATCGGTGAAGAAGCTTTTTCCGATGGTGTCGCCCCGGCTCTGGATGGGGGGCCGTTCTGGTTGGTCGATCCCTTGGATGGAACCAAAGAATTCGTTAAGAAAACCGGGGAATTTACCGTCAACATTGCCCTGATTGACCTTGGCAGGCCGGTGGTCGGCGTGGTCCACACCCCGGTGACAGGCCATGTTTATGTGGGCAGCCCGCTGGGTGCCTTCGCCGATTTGGGCGATGGGCCGAAAAAAATCAAATGTCGACCATGGTCCCCGACGGGCTTGACGGCACTGGTCAGCAAAAGTCACAAAACGCCGGAAACGGATGATTTTCTCAAGCAATTCAATATCCGCGACGAAACCAGCGCGGGCAGCTCGCTTAAATTTTGCGCCATTGCACGGGGCGTTGCCGACATCTACCCGCGTCTGGGCCGGACCATGGAATGGGACACCGCCGCAGGTCACGCCGTTTTGCACGCCGCGGGTGGCACGGTCACCGATTTGGACGGCCGTGAACTGACCTATGGCAAGCCCGGTTTTGAAAATCCGCATTTTGTTGCCAAGGGCATACAGGCTTCCTAATCCCCCCAAAAACGTCAGCACTACTGACCGCAAAAGCTCCCAAAACCTACCCTTTTCAGGACTGGGGGCATGTCAAGCGGTCTATGTTCTTAGACCTGGGCCTTGACGGTCCTAAAGGGGAAGTTCACAATTTATCATACCGGCTCAAGGAAGACCTCCAGATGCCGCGAAAAAGCCGCAGCACCTCAGTGCTGTGACTGCAGGACAGGCCATCACCCTTTTTGGGGCACCCTTTTTAAGGATGTTGAAACTGAGACCGTAAGCGCAGGCACACCAAGGCCATTGCTGGAGCCAGTGGCGAGAGCCATTGCCGAGGTCCAAATTAAGACTCTTCATATGTGCCCGTATGTGGGCGACCTGATCCAAACGCAGAATAAGTGAAACCAAAGGAAGCCGTCGGGACAAGCGCCTCGGCGGTTTTCCTCATGTGCAATTTCCTCTAAAAACTTGAACCGTCTGGACGCGAGCCCCACTTGAGCGTAAAACCCCCGCATCAGGAATTTTGAGCCGAGATCAATGAACACCGATACAGCCCTGCCCGATTTTAAAGTCGTTGAAGCCTCTCCCGCTGCCGCCCAAGAAGCGGGCGAAATTCTGCGCGCGGGGGGCTTGGTCGCCTTTCCCACCGAAACAGTCTATGGCTTAGGTGCCGACGCCACCAACGACAAGGCCGTCGCCGCCATTTTTGCCATCAAAGAGCGCCCCACCTTCAACCCCTTGATCGTTCACGTCAAAGATGAAATTCAGGCCGCCAAATTGGCTGAATTTAATGACATGGCGCAAAAGCTCGCCCATGCTTTTTGGCCCGGTGCTTTGACTTTGGTGCTCAAACGCAAAGCCGATGGGCCGCTGTCTTTGCTGGCCACCGCCGGGTTGGATACGGTTGCCGTGCGGGTGCCCAGCCACCCCGTCGCCCTGGCCCTGCTGGCCGAAGCCGATGTCCCCGTCGCCGCCCCCAGCGCCAACAAATCGGGCTACGTCAGCCCCACCTTGGCGCTTCACGTTTTGATGCAATTCAAAGACCGTCAAGGCCTCAACTTGATCATTGATGGCAGCTCCTGCCCGGTGGGCGTGGAAAGCACCATCATCGACGTCACCGGCCCGGTCCCGGTGTTGCTGCGTCCCGGTGGCGTGGCCGTCGAAGACATCGAAGCCGTCGTCGGCCCGGTGCAAATGCCCTCTGCAGAACCGAGCAGCGATGGCGACATCAAGGCTCCGGGGCAGTTGAAAAGCCACTACGCGCCGTCCATTCCGCTGCGCATCAATGTCGAGCCCAAAGATCGTGTGAAGGGCGAAAGCCTCATCACCTTCGGCCCCGATATGCCGCGCCGTGCGGCCATCAACCTGTCCAAAACGGGTGACTTGGCTGAGGCCGCCGCCAATCTGTTCATCATGCTACGTGCGCTCGACATGCCCGGCATCCGCGGCATCGCCGTGGTGCCCATCCCCAACACGGGACTGGGCCGCGCTATCAACGACCGCCTCAACCGCGCCAGCGCCCCCAAAGACGGCGAAACGCCCGGTGCTCCGCCCAAATACCACGACCCCATCGGCAACATCGTCATCTAAGACGCCCCCCCCCTCCTCCATCATGGCCGGACGTGATCCGGCCATCCACGGCTTTATAGGCGTTGCTATGGTTTTAAGGCGTGGCCCCCCGGGACAAGCCCGGGGATGGCGAGGTGGGTACAATATCGTTCACCAAATAGTTCGCCCTGAACAATGCCTAAGCCATTGATGTTTGGTATCGGATCATAAGTCGGGAAGTATCCGTTTTTACTATTTTGACTGTCTTTTCTGTCACGCTCATGATCCAGGCAAGCCAAAATGCCAGGGCGTTGAGGATCAGGCGCATGTTGTGGCCTGCGGCAACCAGCAGAGCGTTGATGGCGTCGCCAGTTTGGCCTTTTAGGAAGTTTCGATCAAGCCTGCCATCGGTTTTCATATGCCCGATGGTCGCCTCGATGGCCGATCTTCGTTTCAACTCACGCTTCATTTGGGGGCTCAATCCGCGCTTGTGTCCGGACAGCATGACCGAGGCCTCGCCCTCGTAATTATGGCCGCGATAGCCCCTATCGGCATAAATCCGCTCGGGATCGACACCAGTCATTTGCGCGGCCTGGGCGACGGTGTCGGA
>NZ_MCGG01000075.1 GCF_001746755.1 Magnetovibrio blakemorei
TAGAGCGTTTCCGATAATAAATGAGTCGAAGTTGATTTTGTTGAATCCCTGTTAAGAGTTTTGTGATTCCCTTGGTCATCGGAACGCGAGGGAGTTTTTATCATGACCATTTCGCATGATTTACGTATTCGTTTGGTTCAGAAAGTGGCCACAGGGATGTCGTGTCGGCGTGCTGCAGCCCATTTTGAGGTGAGTCCAAGTTCTGCCATCCGCTTTGTGCATCAGTATGAAACAGAAGGGTCCGTGGCCCCCAAAGGACATGGTCCCCACAAGCGCCGCCTTGATCCCTACGGAGCTGATATCCTGAGCTGGATTGAAGAGACGCCGGACATGACCTTACAAGAATTGTCCGAGCGGTTATCCAGCGTCCATGGCGTTCGCGCCCCCAAATCGACCATAGATGACTGGCTTCGGTCGCGTAAAATCAGCTTCAAAAAAAACGGCCCACGCCAGCGAGCAGGGGCGTCCTGATGTACAGGCGGCACGAACGGTGTGGCGCAAGCGTCAGAACTGGCTTGAGGCCCACCCCGAAAAGATCGGCAACATCGTGTTCATTGATGAAACCGGTCTCAACACCAAGATGGCGCGCCTGAGGGGGCGCTGTCGCAAAGGCCAGCGGATGGTCGCCAGCATTCCTCACGGACACTGGAAAACCATGACCTTTATTGCCGGGTTGCGCTGTGATCGCTTAACCGCCCCCTGGATTGTTGATGGCCCCATGAACGCTGATATCTTCGCGCATTACATCGAAACACAACTCGCTCCGACCTTGAGCAAAGGGGACGTTGTTGTTCTCGACAATCTCTCAGCGCACAAATGTGACAGCGCCAAGCAGGCGGTTGAAAAACGAGGGGCCTGGCTCTTATTCCTGCCGCCATATTCGCCTGATTTTAACCCCATAGAACTGGCGTTCTCAAAATTTAAGTCTCATATGAAACGCCTGAAACCTCGTACAATCGATGACCTGTGGAAGACGGCTGGAAAAGTTTGCGACCTGTTCAAGCCAGATGAATGCCGCAACTTCTTTGCCGCAGATGGTTATGCGTCAAAATAACCCGGAAATGCTCTAAATTCTCAAGCGAAGTGCAACACTGCTATGCTGCGGAGTTGCAATGGGAAAGCATTATGACCAGCTCAGTTCAGACAAGCGCTATGAGATTTACCGACTGCGCCAGTCCAACACGTCTCTTCGCAAGATCGGTCGCATAATGGGCCGTGATCCATCCACCATCAGCCGTGAGTTGGAGCGCTACGCGCTGCCGCGCGGTGATTACAAACCCGCGTCCGCAGATCGGATCGCTCTGTCCCGGCGACGAAGGCTGTCGCGGATTGAGCGCCTGAGGCAGGTTCGGACCTACGTTAACGACCGTCTTGCAATGGGATGGTCGCCGGAGCAGATCGTGGGCCGCCTCAGGCGGGAAGGATCAGAACACACCGTGGGCGTTGAGACAATCTATCGTTACATTTACCGCCCGCGCATGAGGTCCGAGAAGCTCCACCGTTTCCTGCCGCGCGCTAAAGCCAGTCGCGGGCGGCGCTACTTCAAGCGCCATCGCGAGCCTTTGGCGGACCGTCGCTCCATCCATGAACGCCCGCAAACCGTGGCTTTACGTCAAGAATTCGGACACTGGGAGGGAGACTTGATGCAGTTTCGCACCCAGCGCGGAAACCTGCTCACCGTGTGCGAAAGGAAAACCCGGTTCACCCTCACCACCCCCTTGAAGACAAAAACGGCGTTTGAGACAGGCGCGGCGCTGATTGAAGTTCTCGAACGCCTACCCCAGGCCGCGCGCAAGACCGTAACGTTCGGCAACGGCGGCGAGTTCCAAGATCACGGCAAGCTGGAAGCCGTTTTGAGACTCGAAACCTACTTCGTTCGCCCTGAAAAACTCTCAACATATTGATAAATAATGATTCCCTTGGGATTCTAAATATAGGAAAATGCCAGAAAGCAGTCCCGTAACGCTCATTTTCTGGTAGATTCTCATGAAGCCTAAAAAACCCCGCCGCCGTGATGCCGATCTGTTTCGCGAACGTCTGGACGCCATCATCGACATGAAGCATCACTTGATCCGGTTGGCCGGGATGATGCCCTGGTCTTCGTTTGATGAGGCCTTCGGCAAGCACTACAAACCGCTGGGCCGTCCGGCTAAATCGACGCGATTGATGGTCGGTCTGCATTATTTGAAGCACATGCATGATCTGTCGGACGAAGAAGCGGTAGAGCGCTGGGTCGAGAACCCCTACTGGCAATATTTCTGCGGATTTGAGTTCTTTCAACATCATCTTCCCATTGATCCCAGCACCATGACGCGCTGGCGCAAACGGGTTGGCCCAGAGGGCATGGAAAAGGTTTTGGCGGCCACCGTTGGCGTGGCGGTCGAGACCGGGGCGGTGAAGGAAAGCAGCTTTCAGCGGATCACCGTTGACACCACGGTGCAGCCGAAGAACATCGCCCACCCGACGGATAGCCGATTGTATCTGAAAGCCCTGCAAACATTGGTGCGCCAAGCCAAGCGCCACGGCATCTTGTTGCGCCGCAGCCACACTCGGGTGG
>NZ_MCGG01000076.1 GCF_001746755.1 Magnetovibrio blakemorei
TCCGACACCGTCGCCCAGGCCGCGCAAATGACTGGTGTCGATCCCGAGCGGATTTATGCCGATAGGGGCTATCGCGGCCATAATTACGAGGGCGAGGCCTCGGTCATGCTGTCCGGACACAAGCGCGGATTGAGCCCCCAAATGAAGCGTGAGTTGAAACGAAGATCGGCCATCGAGGCGACCATCGGGCATATGAAAACCGATGGCAGGCTTGATCGAAACTTCCTAAAAGGCCAAACTGGCGACGCCATCAACGCTCTGCTGGTTGCCGCAGGCCACAACATGCGCCTGATCCTCAACGCCCTGGCATTTTGGCTTGCCTGGATCATGAGCGTGACAGAAAAGACAGTCAAAATAGTAAAAACGGATACTTCCCGACTTATGATCCGATACCAAACATCAATGGCTTAGGCATTGTTCAGGGCGAACTTGGTAAACAAACAGGCACCCTGACCATCGTGCCAGATGACCTTCAAAAGATTCCCCTGACGGCCCCGGAAGACAAACAGGTGTCCGCCCAGAGGATCGTGTTCAAGCACTTCCTGAACCAAAAGCGAAAGCCCTGGAAATCCTTTGCGCATGTCCGTGTGGCCCGTCGCCAGCCAAACCCGAACGCCGACCTGAACCGGGATCATCGTTCCTCCACAAGGCTCAGAAGACGCACCAACGCGCGAGCGTCGAAATCTGCAGCCAAGACAATCCGCCGCCCGCCGTGACATACAACTTCCATGGTTCCATCTGATCGCACCGCCTCAGCACTCCTTGGTATAAACCGCTCAGCGCCAGAACTCTCCAGCGCGTCTTCCTCGGGAACGATCACCGCCGGAATAAACGTAGGCGTCGCATTCGCGCGAAATCGCCGCCGCCAGTTGAAAACCAAGTTCGTGTTTAATCCATGCCGACGCGCCACCGACGACGCCGAGACCCCGTCCTCAGACGCCTCCGCAACAACCTGCCGTTTGAACGCGTCTGAATATCGACGCCGCTTACATGTTCGCCAATCCGTCATCACCGTAGATGTCCATCTATCCTTAAACGGACATCAATTGCCCGCTGATAGACAATCCCAGATATAGAATGCAAAATGAAGGCGGCCTTCGGCGGAGGGTTACGAGGCTCGCATGGGGAAGTCGGGAAAGCGCAAGTACGTGCAGGTACTGAGGCTTTTGGAGACCTTCAATGTTGAGGTCCTTCATAACCCTATAAAGGATGCCCTGCGTATGGGCGCTAACGGTTACGACGGCGTCAAACATCTGGTGCTGTGCCGTATTGAGCTGTGTCCTTCCAGGACTATATCGGACCAGAGCCGTATCCGCCCTTTCATGTTGTCGTGATCCTGGTGCCAGACATTCTTAAGGTAGTCTATATCAAGGCCTGTAGACTTTTGATCAATAACTCCAGTTTGTGGGTCAATGTGAGCTAGTAGAACTTGAGCGATATAAACAAAAACAAGCGGACATTTGGAAACAACGTTGACCAACTGAGGGGTATGATGAAATGCAACCGCCTCCACAATGGGGTCAGTAAACCCCCAAAGGCCTAATAGATACGCTCCCAGTTTCTGGTGGGAAACACCAAAGGATTCTTCCTCAGCTTCAATGAGGGAGTAGCTTAAATTATCAACAAATTCCATAGCCTCTTTAAATTTTTCATACGAATGAGCAATCAAAATCAAAGTACCTATATGGCTCAACGTTCCAGCGGATCCCGCCTGATCAACAACTTCTGGAGCAGAGCCCTCGAAGAGTGCTAACTCTCGAGCCACAGCACCAATACTGAAAGAGCGTTGACACAACAACTCAATTTTATCAGCCACTTCCAGAATTCCCGTATAAAAGTGAAAATACCCAGTGGCCAGCACCAAAGCTTTGATGGTATCTGTTCCAAGAAGGGCAACTGCTTGGGCGACGTTCTCAACATGCTTAGGTAGGCCAAAATATGCTGAATTAGTGAGCTTCATGGTTTGGGCCGTCAAGGCAATGTCACGAGACAAGGCTTTTGCAATATCCGCCCTTGTTGAATTTTTAGCTTCAAGGAGATTTATAAGGGAAAAATAGTTTTTAGGGGGTGTAGGCAGCCCCTCAAGCGAGGCCACCAAAGATTTCAATGCCTTAATATTGAGAATGGATCTAAGCTTTATGGAACGAGAGAGGATATTGACAATAATCTCAGGACTGCTGGGCTTGGCTATAAACTGATGTGCAGGCCCAACCGTCTTAAAAATCAACTGTTCCTCAGAGTGTCCAGAAAAAATAATTCTAACGGTCTCGGGATAAAGCAATTTCACCTGGGTCAACAATTGTGCGCCATCCATTTCCGGCATCCGCATATCTGAAACGATCACGTCAACTGGACATCCCTCCATGGCTTTCAATGCATCTTGCCCTGAGACGACAAACACCATATCCCACTGCTCCCGCATGAAATGCAGCATACGTCGGAGACCATTCAAAATATTTTGATCGTCATCAACAAAAATAATACTATTTTTTACCGTGGGGGGGAGCATCTGGATCTGGCCAACTTTACTTGGAGTTCTGTTAAATGTCATGATCAAACAACATCCTCATAACAATGCCCTATTGAGTTCAATTTAGGCCGCTTGAAGCTGTCGAGAAGGTCTGAGACAAAGATTTATATAACTGGGCTATGCAGTTAAAACCCACGCCCACTAGATGTTGTGTGTAAGCTTTTTGGCTGGTACTGGGTCAATTTGCAAAGCTTGCTCAATCAGGCGATAAAAAAGCTTTCCTCTGGAGCGTGATGTTCTGCGATTGAAGCGAAATGTGAATTCATCGAGATAATATGGCAAGTGCTCTGGACTTATAGCGCCTTGATGGGTGCCAAGCCACCATCGTTTCAGCAAAGAAATCACACGGTGAGCCATTGGCGTACCCTTCAGGCCAACGCACCTGTATCAAATATTCCAAACACGCATCTTCCGTTGGGAACATGTCCATCAAATCGATCATGTTAGCAGGGTAATTCTCCATACGTCGAAACACTATATATGGTATGCGTGGGTGTCAACTGCATAGCCCAGTTATATAATTTAGCCCGTAAACTCATAACAGGATTCCCATACAGATCAGAATGTGATTAAAGCTTTCCATTGAATGGATAATTTGCATGAGCCAACGTCGTTATGAACTGACTGATTTTGAGTGGTCAATTATTGAACGAACTTTTCGGGTTAGCTGAGAGTCTGTGTATAACTGCATTTATCATGACCTATCACCTACTACATTTGGCGAATGACGGATCAAAGTTGTTTGCTATTTAAAATACCACTAATAACTACACTGCTAAGGATAGCAGACAAAACGATGGTCATAATCATGAAAAATAAAATTGTATACCGATGAATATCTCCTTCGCGACGGGATTTCAACGTGTTAATTTTACTATAAAGTGAAGAAAAATTTTTATTAATTTCACGTATTCTTGAGACCTCATTGTACTGCCAAAACTGGTACAAGATCAGAAGAAAAACAGCTCCACATGTCATGAAAATGAGCAGAGCAGGATATGTATTGCTCGACAAGTTAGATGAGGGTAAGTCTGAAATGATGATAATTCCCGCATTAATAATTAAAGTTGAAGCTACTGAAGCCCATTGCATTTTTTTTGCAAAAAGAAGATTTATAGAAGCTTCCTTATGCATTAACAATAACTCAGAATGTGTCATCTCATCTAGAGACGAAGAAACATTTTCAAAATTTTCACCATCATCTATGTCTTTATTATTGTTTGCCATTTTTTTCCCAGTACTCCTCTAATCCTTTGACCCTTCTGTGGTTGCCGCCCGTGATGCAAGAAGTTTCTGCTCCGAAGTGCGTGTGATCGAGTGCGGTCTTCTGTGAGGCCTTTGCTTGCGACGTTTCCAGAAAGCCGCTGGCCGGTATGGTGATCTGCGGAGCAGGTCCAAATCTGATTCCCGAGCTTTCACGCTCACGACTCTAAGCTGGTTTTCCTGATCCAGATCGGTTCGATCATTTTGCCCATTCGGGTCGTCGCCTTCTCACACCTCCTTTACCCGGTGCCGAGCAGGTTGTGCGACATGTTGTTTATGCCGTCACAGCCTGCGTCGGCTCCCGGTAATCCTCATTCTTTGTTAGCATGGCCCAGATGGTCCGCGCCATCTTGTTGGCCAAAGCGATCGCCACGAGCATCCTCGGCTTTCGCGCCACCATTCGCGCCAACCACGATCCTTCCGGGATCGATTTACGGCCCAGCCAATTCAGGCGCGACATCGCCCCGATAATCAGGAGCCGACGGATATCTGCCTGCCCCGCCTTGGAAATGCGTCCGAGGCGTTCCTTACCGCCCGATGAAAACTGGCGCGGAACGAGACCGAGCCAGGCGGCGAAGTCGCGTCCACAGCGGAAATTCTCCATCGGCGGGGCAAAAGCTTCAATGGCCAGCGCCGTCAGCGGACCGACCCCGGGCATCGTTTGCAGCCGCCGCGCCACGCCGCGTTCCGCCGACAGCATCTTGATCTTGGCCGTTCTGGCCGCGATCCGTGTCGTCAGGGCGGCGAT
>NZ_MCGG01000077.1 GCF_001746755.1 Magnetovibrio blakemorei
GCGCCGTATGTGAGCGATGAGCAGCCATGTTTCAGCGCTGGCGATGGTTTGCTCCCAGTCTTTGGCCAATCTGCGGCAACGGCCAAGCCATGCAAACGTGCGTTCGACCACCCAGCGGCGGGGAATAATCTCGAAGCCCTTTGCGGCATCGGATCGCTTGACGATTTGCAGCGTCCATTGTCCAATTTTGTCCAATGCGCCCCTGAGCTTGGGTCCAGCATATCCGCCATCGGCAAAGATATGGCGCAACCACGGGAAGGAATAGCGGATCGAGTTAAGAACGGCGGGAGCGCCATCTCGGTCTTGGATGTCCGCACCATGGACCACCAAGCCAACGAGCAGGCCGGTCGTGTCGGTGACGATGTGACGTTTACGCCCGTTGATTTTCTTGCCCGCGTCATAGCCCCGAATACCGCCGCTTTCCGTGGTTTTGACGCTCTGGCTGTCGACCACGCCCGCCGTCGGACTGGCCTCTTTTCCCATGGCTTCTCGTGCTGCCATGACCAAGTAATGGTTGACCGTTCGCAGAACGCCGTTGTTGCGCCAATCGTAAAAGTATCTGCGCACCGTCGAGACCGGAGGAAAATCATTCGGCAGCATCCGCCACTGACAGCCCGTGGACGCCATGTGCAAAATGGCATCAAATACATCTCGAAGATCCGTCGTGCGCGGACGCCCTCCGGGCTTCGCCGGGGGCAACAACGGAGCAACATGGCTCCATTCTTCATCTGTCGAATCGCTTGCATATCGGCGCCCAGTGCGCTCATAATCAGGTCGGGTGATTTCAGTCCACATCTTGTGCCTCCTCATTTGCTTTGACACAAACGAGAGAATCACAAATGACTGAAATCACTCAACTACTTTCGGATCGGACACTCAGTAACGATATTCTATTGTCAGAGAAATATTTCAATAAAGTCAGTCTAATAACTGACTAACCATTAACTGACTAACCATATTTATCAAGTTTTTTAAATCACCGCAGATAATTATGGTTTGTGCGAAAATCAAATATTGCTTATTATATCCACAAATGGGCAAGTAAACTTGGAGAAACATAACATTATGCACGTGCCGCCTCAAAAATCCATTTTTTCTCTAACAAAAGAGGATTTTTTACTTCCAGATTCAGATATTCAAAAAATTCTTGACCTCCACGAAACACAAAAATTCAACATAAACGATTCTGAATGGAAAGAAATTTCTAATAAAGAAATTAGCCAGCGGCGTCTTGGTATTCGTAGATATTTGCACCGACTTATTGAACATGGCCGGAACACTAGAACACAGGTAGATGTACAAAGCAGTTACAATACCCATTGGAACTTAACCGATACACTTTCGCAGTACATCGAGGGCCTAAACACCCGAAATCTTGCCCTGCAGTGGCGACAACAAGGCATTATTTGTGCTTCACAGGCATTACGGCAAATTGATTTGCTGTTTTATATTAAGGCAATCGAAACTGTGCGCCCAAAGAGCGTTCTTGAAATTGGATGCGGGAATAGTAGCATCCTCCTGACACTTGCAGCACGCTTTCCCGAAATTTCTTTCTTTGGCATAGAACTCACAGAAAGCGGTGTAAACATTGCTAAATCCGTCCAAGAATTGGATGAATTACCGCCATCAATTGTTAAGAATTCACCTGTCCCTTTGGTAGACTTAACAGCTCATCGTCTTGTAAAATTACAGATAGGAGATGCGCGAAATTTGCCATTTCCAGACAACCATTTCGACTTGATTTACACTCGACTTGCTCTTGAACAAATGGAACAAATTCGTGAGAAAGTATTGAAGGAAATATATCGAGTATCCAATGGTGTTGTCGCACTGGTTGAATGCTGGCGAGACTTTAATCTTACGGGACCAGGGCGCGATTATATTCACCGTAGCGGATATTTTACAGGCAAAATTAGAGATCTTGAGAAGCTCGGTTTTAATATCGTGCTTGCTACTGCCGACGTACCTCAAAAAATTCAATTTAGCTCAGGGCCAGTCGTTGGTGTCAAAAAATGATTGGCGTTACGAGAACTCATGGGGCGTCAGTCTAGTCTGACTGTAGCCAACACCAATTCTCAAATCGCCAACGAGGGGTATACATCGACCTTAGAGGAGATGCAGAGGAGAAAAAACATATGGTCTATCAAACAACAAAACAAACCAATCGCTGGACCTCTTACCCAGTGTTACGGTTCATCCGATGAATATCCGGTGCCGGAGAACAGTGATGCTCAAGTTTTGACTTAGCGTGCATGGCGTCGTACACCATTTACAAAAGTTATCTTTTGCTGCAGTCGGATACCGGGTCCCCTAGTGCGCGCAACAACCTTAATGCAAATCGTAATAATTAATATTCAGGTCTGGCGTTTAAAAATGAACTAAACATTTCGAAACACCCCTTATGTATTCTCACATTAACTCCATCGTATTTCAAATACACACATATAGGCCGCAATAGTGTTTAAATTAAATAACCTTTCCAGACGCATTAGCAGTGTTTTTAACGGCGTAAAAAAGGGCTTGCGCCTGACGACCATTAGAGAGCGAAGAAAAATGATTTTTCTATTTTTCTCGTCTCTATTACTTGCCGTGATTCAAACAGCAGTACTAATCTCAATCATTCCAATGGTACAGTTAATGATTGATCCGACAAAGCTGCCGACACAGAATGTATTTTCCTGGATTGAGCCGTTGATCAATTTGATTGATGGCCGATATTTTCTGCTGTTACTTGCTGGTGGCATTTTTACACTTATCTCTTTAAAAGCGATTCTCAGTTGGCTTCACCTTGGATGGGTTTCAGGTTTTTCAGCTCATTGCGAAGTCCGCTTAAGTTCGCACCTGATGTATCGCATCTTAACTTCAAATTATTCCTGGCTTGTGCAGCAGAATACGGCACGTCTGCGTGAACACCTTTTTGGGTTCGTGTCTTTTTGGTCACGCCAGTTTATCAGGTCGTTCATGCGCCTGCTCAGTGATCTTATGCTGGCCGGTATTATCGTTGCTGTTCTTATTTGGGCAAACCCGCTGTCAGGTTTAATTGTCGCCGTGGGGGTAACACTTTTTGCCACTGCAATTTTTGTGTTCGTACGACCCAAGATTCTTGAGATTGCGGCTCTAAAACGTAAGTCAATACTCATGGCAAATAACATCAGTATAGAGGCTATTTTTGGCGTTAAAGAGGTTAAAATGGCTGGAGCCGAAGATGAATTTTCAGCTCTTTTTTATGAACAGGTTTCAACATATGCACACGGTGATGCAGATGGCCAGAAATGGGTTCAACTCCCACGTATTACATTAGAGTTTTTTGCTTATGCAGCATTAATAGGCACTGCTACTTTGATTACTATTTTGGATGCTCAAAGCGCCGAAATTTCTGGTCTAGTTTTTTTATATGGCCTTTCGACCTTAAGACTAATGCCAATTTTTTCAACGGTCGTATCCAGTCTTGCAAACCTTATGAGCGCCTTTCCTATTATAGAAGATCTCGAAAAATTAATTGCAGTTACAACATTAACAGAAACTGCTGCTCCAAAAGATGTTGTCCTTTTGCCATGGGAAAGAATTGTTTTGGAGCAGGTCTCTCTTACATACGAAGGCTCTCAACGATCCGCAATTAGCGATGTCTCACTCATAATTGAACCCGGTAAATCCTATGGCGTTGTTGGTCCATCTGGTGCTGGGAAGAGCTCTCTCATTGATCTTATAGTGGGGCTTTTAGCGCCTTCTAAAGGTTCTGTGTCCGTTGATGCAAATATTCTTAAAGCTGAGGAAAGGCGCACTTGGCGACGGCGCTTTGGGTATGTATCACAAAAACCTTTCCTACTTGACGCTACATTAAGAGACAACATTATCTTTGGCTCCCATTCAATAACCAATCAAAATTCTGAGGAAGTAAAACAACGCATTTCTAGAGCAATCAAACTCGCCCATCTTGAGCAGGTCGTTGAACGATTACCCAAAGGGCTCTCATCACGACTAGGAGAACAGGGTATTCTATTATCTGGTGGGGAGCGTCAACGCGTAGCCATTGCTCGCGCATTATTTCGAGGTGCCGATATACTCATCTTAGATGAAGCGACCAGCTCCCTAGATACTCTTATTGAACAAGAAGTGGCCAGCTCAATCCGTACTCTCCATGGCGAGGTCACAACGATCATTGTCTCCCACCGCCTCAAGTTGGTAGAAAACTGTGATGAAATTTGGGTCTTAAATAACGCAGAATTGGTAGAACGTGGGGCTCATTCCAAGTTAATGGAAACGTGCGATCTTTATCACCGCATGGTCATGCAAATTACTTAATTTGATTTTTGACCGTTTATCATAATCCACCTGTTACTGTATGGAAAACAATATGAAAGAAAGAATTAAAAACATCATCCGGCGGACAGGTACCTTATGGAATGAATCTCTAACGAGAAACAAAGTGCCTTCCATCCTTAACATCCTGGAAGAGCGCGCGCGATTAGATAGTGTAGATTTCCTAGAATCCAAACTTAATTCAGGGGTCCTATTTAGATCTGTCTCTGCAATCAGGAACTATGCAATCCAGGACATAAATGAAGCGGGACTTATCTTGGAATTTGGCGTATTTAAAGGCTCTTCAATTCGGCAATTTGCCAAAAATTTAAGTTCCAAAAACGACCAAAGAACAATTGTTGGATTTGATTCATTTGAAGGTCTCGAAGAAGCTTGGACCGGACAAGTAGGTGGACTTAAATCTAAATTTAGCACGCTCGGTGTCATGCCCAGTGTACCCTCCAACGTTCATCTTCTCAAAGGTTTGGTACAAGATACACTTCCAAAGTATCTAGAAACAGTTCCAAATGAACAGGTTGCGTTCATTCATTGCGATCTAGACACATATACCCCCACCAAATTTGTATTGGAATACCTAAAGGATCGTTGTGTCTCTGGAACCGTTATCCTATTTGATGAATTATACGGTTACCCTAACTGGCGACATCATGAGTATCGAGCTCTGATGGAAGTTTTCAACCAAGATGAGTACGAATATATTGCTTTTTGTAATCTTCAATGCGCAATACGCTTTAAATAAACTTCCTCCTGTAGCATTAGGTTTTCGGACAATCTGAGTTTATGACAGAACTCATTCTTATTCGCCACGGCCCAACAACTTGGAACGAGCTTGGTCTTTTGCAAGGTCGTACTGACGTACCTCTCAGTAACTATGGACGCACGCTCATAAGAGATTTGAAGCTACCGCGAGAACTCATCAATGCTAAATGGGTTTCGAGTCCACTAAGCCGTGCCACAGAAACGGCAAATATTTTAGGGCAAAACCCAACTATAGAAAACGCTCTAATTGAAACAGATTGGGGCGAATGGGAGGGATATGAATTATCTAAAATAAGAGATCAAAACAATGGAAAGATCCCGGGCATTGATACCTGGGACATTTATGCATCCCCCCCCTCTGGAGAAAGTTTACACATAACACAGTCTCGAGTTAAGTCGTGGCTGGAAGAAACCTCTTCAGAAAACAGCACCACTGTGGCCGTTACTCACAAAGGAGTTATCCGATCAATATTTCTATTAGCATTTGGAAATTACATACCTACTTTAAGTAATATAAACTTATCTCCTACATTTTGCCATAAATTCAGTATAAACTCACAAGGGACAATTGAAATTATGCAAGTAAACATAAATTTGAGACATTCTTAATCAATCGATTAAACAGATAAAACAGAAATCAAATCAGTCCTATTTATGCGAACGGCTAAGAAATTCCCATCCACAAAGTTTTCGTCATAAACACTATACTCCTTAAACCAAACACCGCCAGGATATATTCTACCAATACAAAAACCTTTATCTGTTAATTCTTCATTTAAAAGAACATAAAAGTCGCGAAGCATTATTTTTGTGAAAATATTAAGCCTATTGTACTCAAACTGAATGACGTCAATTTCTTTGTTTTTAATCATATCCCCAAAACCACTCACAACATGAAAATCATGTCCCTCAGTGTCAACTTTGAGAAAATCTATGTGATTAATACCCAAATCACTGCAAAAAACATCCCCACGAACGAATTTCTGCGTTTCTTTACGGAAGTCCTTAATATGAGGCAGTAGAGCAGATGCTGATGTAACTTCAACGCTTGATTTTTCAGAAACGGAATCACTTATCATAATTTCCATTTCGCCGTCTGATTTTGATAATCCAATTTGAAACACATGAATATTATTTTTATGCTTTAAATACTGTTTCAATTTTCCAAATGTTATTAGGCCTGGTTCAAAAGCATAAATATTTGTTTCTTCATCAAATAATTGAGCACAGGCCGACGACCAGTGACCCGTATTAGCCCCCACATCAAAAACAACCATTTTAGATGCATGAGACGCCAACGAATTCAAAATATAAAGCTCACCATTTTCGGAAAAATTGTACCCAGGATTGCATGATTCTCTATAAACAGAGAATGCCACTTTGTTAATAAAACGTCCAAGTTTTGCTCCGCTAACCTTTCGAACTTTACGCAGAAACCCCCTAAATAAAATGGACAATCTGTTCCCCTTTGTTTATTTCACTGTTTGATAATATTTATATTTAGTCTA
>NZ_MCGG01000078.1 GCF_001746755.1 Magnetovibrio blakemorei
CAAATTTCTCAAAGCCTGCGCAATAGCCTTGGCTTTCCCCTCGGTGTATTGAGCGATTTGGGCGTCTTCCTTTAAAATATGACCGGATAACCATTTGCGCAAAAACCGCCTCAGGTGGTGGAGCACCTCAGGATTTTGCTTCGCGTACCACCCGCCAACGATTTCACTCACTTGAGAGGCAAGCTCTTGATGGAGACGGCGATGGTTTTCCAGGTCGGGATAACCGCAAGCTTCCATGACCGCTTCTTCGCGTCTGAAGTGGTACAAGGTGTAATCGATCAATTCCTGGGTGGCGTCGTTCAAACTTTGCATATTGCTGGATTCGTGGAAAATTTTATTCGCCAGTATAACGAGTTGATGATGATCCTCGTCTATGGCGTCGACACCGATCTGCAGGTTGTTGGCCCAAATCAAAACTTCCTCATTTGAGGCCAATGGCAGTTCGATCCAGAACGTGGTTCCGTGATCTTTTTTGCTTTCAAAACCGATTTGTCCGGACAGCTGCTCCACCAATTTCTTGGTCACCGTTAGGCCGATGCCGGTGCCGTCCTGCGCCACCATAGCGTCTTCGCCAAAACGATTGAACATTTTGAACACTCTGTAAAAATTATCTTCAGAAATCCCAACGCCGGTATCCGCTATGGAGAGATGGTAAAAACCGTCGGAGGTTTCTCGACCCGCGATGGTCACGGTCCCGCCCTCTTTGTTAAATTTTATGGCGTTGGAAAGAAGGTTCAAAACGATTTGCTTGAAGCGTATTGGGTCGGTTCGAAGACGAACCGGCAAACCATCTGCTATTTGATCGATGATCCGTATATCCCGCGGCGTTCCGAGGCTTGTTGTAAAGGACACACACTCCGCCACAATGGCATTTACGTCCGTATTCTTCAGATAAAGCGGGTTTTGGTTGGCATCAATTCTGGCCAAATCGAGGATATCATTGACGAGCAACAGAAGATGATTGCCCCCGGACAGAATGCATTCGATGTGTTCATTTTGGGACGGCGTGAGAGGGTGCCTGGGGTCAAGCTGCATCATCTGGGCAAACCCCAAAATGGCGTTCAAAGGCGTTCTCAACTCGTGGCTCATACTCGCCAGAAACTCCGACTTTGCCTTATCGGCGCGTTCAGCCTCTTCCTTGGCCTGCACCACCATTTTCTCCGCTTCCCTGCGTTCGGTGATATCGATAAAGGTCACCACGGCGCCAACCAACTCCGTATCTTTCCACAAGGGATATGACCAATACTCTACGGGAAAACTGGTTCCGTCTTTACGCCAAAAAACTTCCGTGTCGTTGTGAACGCTCTCACCCTCTTGAAACGCCACAATAATATGACAGCCTTCTTCGGGGTAAGGTGTTCCGTCCGCGTGGGTATGGTGGATTATATTGTGCAAGCTTAGACCCAAAAGGTCTTCTTCCCGCTCGTACCCCAGCATTTTGAGACAGGCTGGATTGCAAAACGTGCAGTGACCCTGGCTGTCGAGACCGTAAATACCTTCCGCCACTGAAATGAGAAGACGCTGGTAGTCCTGTTTGGATTCCTGAACAAGCCGCATCCTGACATGGGCGTCCTGCGTCAGGTATGCCGACAAACCCAGCGCCGCCCCAAGCAACACACCAAATGCCAAGATGAGGTACTGCGCCAAATCACGTATTTGCACCGAGACCCCGGCACCTTCTTCAAGGCTGAAGTTCATCGCCTGCTGCAGGGCGATGGTCGCCGTTATAACCCCGATGACAAGTGCCCCCGAAAACCACCGTGGAAAAAGGTGGCGCGCGGCGCCTTCTCTTGTCCAAGACGCCGCCATCAGGCCACCACCAATGACCATGAACGCAACGGCGGTATGAACCGCCATACTGGTCATATGACCCCACCCATAGGCCGCTTCGAGATGAAAGAAATAGCCTGTGTAGGCAACCGTGCCGAGCGCGAGAACAAGCGTGCCAATAATACCGCCCGCAAAATTATTCAAAAATGCATTGGGCGCGCGCCCGACCACCACCAGCGCAGCCCCCACAAGAACAAAACAAAGCGCCGTGTTGGGGGCCATTCGACCGGGATTTGAGGTCTTGAGCGTGATGTAGTGTTCCATGAACAACTCGTCGATACCAAGGTTCATGCCGCTCATATATTGGATGAGTGCCAACGCCCCGATCACACCGACAAGACCGCCAAACACCATGGTTACCTGATGCTTGTGGAAAAAGAAGGCCACCACCGCGAAGCCGGAAAGACAAAAGCCCAGTGCCGTATTGAACTGCATGGGAACAAAAGCCGGGGAAACCTGAATGAGGAGGATATTGTGGCTGTACCAACCAAACAAGACTATGGCGCCCAGAAACAGCGACAAGACCCCCGCAACAAGGGCCACAATACGCGAAGGGTCGTTATAGGAAACTCTAACCGGACCAGGCAACGCCCACCCCCTTATATTCACCCTGCTAAGTTTCTCAATCAGTTGTGAGATAAGTTGGGCATTTTACTATGATCGACAACACGATGAGCCCTTACATAGCTCTTCATTCGTCTCGACTGTATCATCTTTATTGGGCAACGTTCCAGCAACTTTGGCGCGGCGGTCTTCATTGATTTGGATTGACCGGCCCCAATTCAGCCGGGAACCAAAGCGTTACCGTCGTCCCCACATCGGGTTGGCTGTCGAGGATCATTTTGCCGCCGTGGAGCTCCATAATTCTTTGCGACAGCGAAAGTCCTAAACCCGTTCCCTGATAGCGTCGCGCATAGGCATGACCATGGATCTGCTGGAAGGGTTTTAAGGCCAAGACCATTTGCTCTTCGGTCATGCCGATGCCCGTATCGGCTATGGAAATTTTGTGCCCAGTGTCGTCGCAATGATTGAAGATCGTTATCGACCCGTTGTCGGTAAATTTGATGGCGTTGCCCAAGATGTTCAGAAACAGCTGCTTCATGCGCAATTCATCAACAAAGAGCGTGTGCATGTTTGTCGTCTGGTTCTTCACTTCAATATTTTTTGCCTTTACCAAGACATCCACGGTGGCGATGACATCATCGACAACCTTGCCCATGTTGACGTTTTCACATTCCAACTCCAACTTGCCCGCTTCGATCTTCGACAGATCCAGGATTAAGTTGACCGTCTCCAGCAACAAACGGCCACTCATCGTGATCAGCTTGGTGTATTCGTGATAATCGTCTGAGAGCGGCCCTTTGATTTCGTAATCCATCATTTCCGAAAACCCGATGATGGAGTTTAACGGCGTGCGCAGCTCATGGCTCATGTTGGCGAGAAATTCCGATTTGGCCTGGTTGGCCACCACGGCCTCATTCCTGGCTTCCTGCAACGCCTTTTCGGCAAGCTTCCGATTTGTGATGTCTTCTTGAACGGAAACATAGCCGCTGATGTGGCCGTCTTCTTCTATAATGGGAGATATGGACGCCGCACTCCAATAGCGCGTGCCATCCTTGCGCTTGTTGAAAAACTCTCCCTGCCACGGTTTTCCATTCCGCAAGACCTCCCACATGCGTAAGCTTTCATCGGATTCATCCAACTCACCATCCAAAAGGCTGAGATTTTGCCCGATGGCCTCAGTTTCCGAATAGCCGGTGACTTGGGTAAAAGCGGGATTGACGTAATCGATCTCGCCTTCAGCATCAGTCATGATGATGACCGCTGAACTGACTTCGATGGCCTGGCGAAGTTTGTGAAGTTTCTGTTCAGCTTGTTTTTCAAGATTTTGGTAGGCGACATCCAATCTTTGAAGGGTCGCGTTAAACGCCCTGGCGACACTGGCAATTTCATCGCCCCCACTTTCGGGCAAGCGCTCGGCGGCATTGCCCGAGAGCGTGATGGCGACGGCCTTAGTTTCCAATTCCATCAACCTCGAAGTGAGCAAACGTGAAATCAAAATCGCCAAAATAAGCGCAAGGAGCATGGCCGCCAGACTTATGGAGAGATGCCGACTGAGCGTCCGCTGTAAAAGAGCATCAAACGCTTTGGCATTCTCAAAAACATGGATGGACATGATGAAATTTTTGGCTTCGAACGGAAGCTTAAGGGGGTAATTGTGAAACATATCCGCATGTTGTTTCTGCGTGATACTGGTGTTGACGGAAGCCTGAACGCCCAAGACCCGATCCTCAACAACCAGTTCAAATCCTCCCACCAACGCGTTATCCAAATTTTCCAGATTACCCCTGGGATCTAAGATATCTTTCAGCGCCACTTGGTAAATCAGTGCGCCTTCGGCTAACCCGGTGTTGACGAAAAGAACCGGCTTGATGAAGGCGACAAAGTCTGCGTGGTCCTGACGAAACAGCATTGCGGCGGTCTGATTGTTGTCAACATATTGGGCGATCTGCTCTGATTTTATCAGCAAATCGGTATCCGCGAGATTGCTGGCGATCATGTTGCCCTTGAAATTCGTCAAAATCACCTGAACCGCTACACCATTGACGAGACGAAAACCGCTCAAAAAATTGGCCAGATAAACATTGCGCCCCAAGTCATCCACCAAGGCATTGCCGACAAGGGTGTTGTTCGACAGCCCGGTCAGGCTTTCGAAGAGCCCATTGATGGTGCCGGAAACTTCATTGGATGCGTATTCGCCGTGTAATTTGACCGCGTCATTCATGTTGGTCTGGAGGACCGCTCTCATGTCGAGATAGGAGAACACGCCAATGCTTGTGACGAACGTCATCACGACCAAAAGTATCGCCGTAGCAATGCGGTGCGATAGGGATATAAAGAACATGCTTCAGCGTGCTTTCACCAGGTCTATTCGACGTCAAGCGGGCGGATGATACCGTTTTCGTCATATCGCGCCATGAACACGTTATCTTGTTCCAAGGCATCGTAATCATTTGGTCCAAACGGCTTGTCGTAGGTCCGAACCAGCCCTTTAATGGCCGTTACTTTTTCCAGGGCATCGCGAACGGCGGGTCGGTTCGTGGAACTGGCAAGATCAATCGCACGGGCCAGAATCTGAACGATGTCATAAGCGTGACCGACACCGACGGGGGAATCGATGTCCTCAATCCGCTCTATGCCATAGAGGCGTTTTGCCCAGTCCATAAACGTGGCGCGGATGGTCGGCTCGGCCTTATAAAAACTGAAGGTCTGCACCACGGAAAAATCGACTTTGGCAAGGTCGCCTTGACAGGCCTCCACAAATTGACCGCCGGTGATCCCCCAGTGACTGATGATGGGCATGCGCTGATCTTCGGGCAAAGACGCGACATAGCGCACCACCAACGAGCCCTCGATATCGTTGGCGACCATGACCAATGTGTCGGCCCCCCAATCCTGAAAGATCCGGTAAAAACCGCTGAAGTCTTTATCGCCCCAGTTGTACCAAATGACTTTGGTTGTCATGTCGGATCCGATTTCACCGAGATAGCGCTCGGCGGCATTCACGTTGGACCGTCCCCACCCGGTGTTGGGCACCAACAGGGCAATGCGCTTTGCGTTGTTTTTTTGCGCATGACGCAACATGGCGGGCATGGCAAAGCGGTCGCGCAAGGAAACGCGGAAGGCATAGCTGGGGCTATAGGTGTGCTCTGTGATGCCGTCTGCCGACCCCCACGCATCCATCATGATGACTTTGAGGTCGTGAAGAATATCAATCTCGCTGAGGATAACCGGACTGAAGCGTCCGCCGACGACCGCCACCAAGCCTTCTTGCTGGGCAAACAGCTTGATGTTTTCCACGCCCCGCGCCGGCACCGAGCGGTTGTCACGGGTCAACAGCTTCAAGGGTCGCCCACCGAGCACGCCGCCACGCGCGTTGACCTCTGCGATGCCGATGGTCAAACCTTTTTCGATGGCCTGCGCAGAGGTGCTGTTTTTCAGACCGAACGCGCCATCAAAACCGATATAGACCGGTTTGATCTCTGCGCTCACAGCCGTCTGAGCCAACAGGATAAGGAGCGGAACAATGCAAAAAAAACTGAGTTTAGGAGAGATTGCGTTTCTAAAGGAGGTCATATCTTCGAGGCCAATCGGAATTATTAAACATACAATATAGCATGTTATACACTATATGGAATGTAATTACGAGATCGACAAACGCCCTTCCATTCCCCCTCATTTGCAACCAAAACCTATAGTTCTGACGTTTCGATACGGCGGGCGGGCGGGACCACCTCATGCAACGGCATTCAAATCTTCGCCGCGCGCCGTAATGTCGATGGATCTAAAAGTCGGCCAAACGCAGGGCAGCTATGGCCTGGGCACAAACCTAGAGAATCTTATTTGGTTTACGCTCAGCCGATTCGCCTGTACAACACAGCCAAATGAGACCGTTGCGCCGGGCACTTATGCGCGGCGACGTGTGTTCGTTGACGTAATCTTTCATATAAACAGACGTCGCCCGGCACACGAAACCCGCATTCCGAAAGAAAAGACATGACAGATTTTGAAGGCGTCCTCCCGGCGCTTGGCCAAGCGTTGACGAAGCGCGGCTACACCGTACTGACCCCGGTACAAAACGCAGTTCTGGCCCCTGAACTGAGAGACGCAGACGCCTTGGTGTCGGCGCAGACCGGCTCGGGCAAGACCGTGGCATTCGGCTTGGCGTTGGCCCCGACGTTGTTGGGCGATTCTGAGCGTTTTGAATACGCCAAAGCCCCCCTGGCCCTGGCCGTTGCCCCGACCCGTGAATTGGCGTTGCAGGTGAAGCGCGAACTGGAATGGCTGTACGAAAACACCGGCGCCAAAGTGGTGTCGTGCGTGGGCGGCATGGATATGCGTATGGAGCGCAAAAACCTCCAAAGCGGCGCGCACATCGTGGTTGGCACTCCGGGACGTTTGCGCGATCACATCGAACGCGGTTCCTTTGACACCTCCAACCTCAAAGGCGTGGTGTTGGACGAAGCCGACGAAATGCTTGATTTGGGCTTTCGCGACGATCTCGAATACATCCTTGATTCCGCCCCTTCCGAGCGGCGCACCTTGATGTTTTCCGCCACCGTGCCGCGCACCATCGCGACGCTGGCGAAAAAATTTCAACGCGACGCCGTGCGCGTCACCACCGCCGCCGAATCTGATCAGCACGTCGACATTGATTACCGGGCCTTGACCATTGCGCCAAACGACCGTGAAAACGCCATCATCAACGTGCTGCGCTATTATGAAGCCAAAAGCGCGATTGTCTTTTGCGCCACCCGCGCCACCGTCAATCACATGACCAGCCGCTTTAACAACCGCGGCTTTTCCGTGGTGGCGCTGTCGGGTGAGCTGAGCCAGAACGAACGCACCCACGCCCTGCAAGCCATGCGCGATGGCCGTGCACGGGTGTGTATCGCCACCGACGTGGCGGCGCGCGGCATCGATCTGCCCAATTTGGAGCTGGTCATCCACGCCGACATTCCCAAAAGCCGGGATCCGTTGCTGCACCGCAGTGGCCGCACCGGTCGGGCTGGGCGCAAAGGCACCAGCGTGCTGATCGTGCCGCACAACTGGCGCAAACGCACCGAGCGTCTGTTGGCCAGCGCCAACGTTTCCGCCACCTGGGCCACGCCGCCGTCGTTGGACGAAATCGCGACCCGCGACCATCAGCGTATTTTGGAAGCTCCGGTCCTGGCCGAGCCGCTGACCGAAGATGAAATCGCGTTCGCCAAAGAACTTTTGGCCAAGCATGGCGCGGAACAAATTGCCGCCGCATATCTGCGTTTGCAGCGCACCGACCAGCCGGTCCCGGAAGAGCTGATCGACTCCGTGCCCGAAGAACAGCAACGCCCGCCCCGCGACGATTTCAAAAACGGTGTGTGGTTCTCGCTTTCGGTGGGACGCAAACACAATGCCGAGCCCAGATGGTTGTTGCCGACGCTGTGTCGTGCCGGTCACTTGACCAAACGCGACATCGGGGCCATCAAAATTCAACAAAACGAAACCCACGTGGAATTGACGCCGGAGTGTGTGGATCGCTTCTTGGAAGCCATCGGACCGTCCCGCAAGATGGAAAAATCCATCACCGTGACCCGTTTGGACGGCGCGCCCACCGCACAACGCGAAGCGCCGCCCGCCAATCCGTACGCCAAAAAGCGCACCTTCAAAACCAAGATGTATGCGCCCGAACCTTATGAAGGCGGTAAGTCTAAACGGTCCGCGTCGTCTGACGACTCCGAGCGTCCCGCACGCGCGCGCCCAACCTTTACGGAAAAAGACAGCGCCGCTCCGGACGCCCCTGCATTTGAGAAAAAACCCTATGAAAAGAAGGCTTATGAAAAGAAGCCTTATGAGAAAAAACCATACGACAAGAAACCTTATGAGAAAAAATCGACCGATGGCGCACCCAGTGCGGATGCCAAGCCTTGGGTCAAAAAATCCAAGGCTGCGGACGATAAAAAATCTGCGGGCAAAAAGACCTATAAGGCCAAAACGGGTTCCGGTTTCGGCAAAGGCACGCCCAAGCCCAAGCCCGGTGGCAAAGGCGGGTCCAAATCCACGTTTAAGGGCGGCACTTCAAAACCCACCGCGCATTCAAGCGCAAAACCGGGTTCCGCCCCCATCAAACGCAAAAAGCTGCACTTAAAATCGGACTAAGGGGCCTTCTCCCCCATCAACCGGGCCGCGATCGCGTGGCCCGGTTTTTTTGGGTTCCGGTTTTTTGGAGTCCCGGTTTTTTTGCACACGCCTCTGGCGATCTGGTGCCCGTCACGCTAAATTCCCGTTAGCCCACTTTTCCCGTTTAGGACCTTGCCCATGCCCAAATGTTTTATCGATTCAACCCCCAAAGCCTTGCCCGTTCACACGGTTCGCGAAGACGCTTATGGCGCGTGGTTGGACGGCCAGTCGGACGGCGTCAAAGCCTGGTTGGCCAGCACTGGATTTAAAGGCAAAGGCGGACAAACGGCCCTGTTGCCGGGCGACGGCGCAACCGGAGCGATTGGAGCCGTCTACGTGATCGGCGGCAATGACGATCGCGGCGGGGCGTGGGCGTGGGCCAGTTTGCAAACGGGTCTGCCGGGCGGTGAATATCAAATCGTTTCCGAGCTTAGTGCGGATGATGCCCACGACGCAGCCTTGGGCTTTGCTTTGGCGTCCTATCGCTATGAACGCTACCAAACGCAAACCGATGACGGCAACGGCCCAGACAACGGCACAGATAACGGCGGCGCAAATATGCCGGTGCTGGTGTGGCCCCAAGGTGCAGACCGCGACGGCGTGCGCGGGGCCTATGGCGCCACCAAATTGGTGCGCGACTTGATCAACACCCCGGCGTCCGATTTGGGCCCTGCGGAATTGGCCAAAGCGGCCGAAGAATTGGCCCATGCCAGCGGTGCGTCCTTCAAAGGGGTGGTCGGCGTCGATCTTATTCGCGAAGATTTCCCGGCCGTCTACGCCGTGGGCCGGGGGGCCGAAGACAGCCGTGCGCCCCGCTTGATCGAATTCACCTGGGGCCGCGAAGACGCGCCGCGGGTGACTTTGGTGGGCAAGGGCGTCACCTTTGATACCGGCGGATTGGACCTCAAACCCGCGTCGGCGATGAAGTTGATGAAAAAGGATATGGGCGGTGCTGCTCATGCTCTGGGCTTGGCGTCCATGGTGATGGTGGCCGGGCTGGACGTGCGTTTGCGGGTGATCATTGCGGCGGTGGAAAACAGCGTCTCCGGAGCGGCCATGCGCCCCCAGGACGTGATCGCCACGCGCAAGGGCCTCAGCGTCGAAATCGGCAACACCGATGCCGAAGGCCGGGTCATTTTGGCCGATGCTTTGGCTTTGGCCAGCGAAGACAATCCCGAAATCATTGTCGATTTTGCGACCCTGACGGGGGCGGCGCGGTCCGCCTTGGGAACCGATTTGCCCGCCTTGTTTTGCAACGATGACGGTTGGGCCGAGGCCATCTTGAACGCAGGACTTAAGACCGCCGACCCCCTCTGGCGCATGCCCTTGTACCAACCCTACAAAAAGCAAATCAAAAGCAAGATCGCCGATTTGCGCAACGACACCGACACCCCTTACGGCGGAGCCATTACAGCAGCGTTGTTTTTGCAAGCGTTCGTCGGCAAAGACATCGCGTGGGCGCATATCGATTTGATGGGCTGGACGTTGGCGGCCATGGCTGGCAAACCCGACGGCGGCGAAGCCATGTCCATGCGCGCCCTGTTCGCCGCATTGACGGATCGTTACGCATCTTAAACGGATCAGGCCTGCACATTTGGCTTTTCTGTGTCCGTCTTTGCCCATGAGAAGCAAGACAGCGCTTGCCCCTTCACGCGCGCTCGGGTACAAATAGATCGCTATCGTAACGAATCGATTCGCACCTGCTTAATAACGTCGATTGATTTGTGCAAAAAGGAAACCCGTGCGCATGGCCGTAGAACTCTCCGAACTCGATGCTCTGGATTTGTGGCGACGTGCCCTGGTCAGCAGCGTGCGCTTGGACGCTCCGGATTTGACGGCCCGGCAAATGGCTTTGCTGTTGACCGTTTACCTGACACCGCCGCCCCACACCGTGCGCGGTTTGGCCGAAAGCCTCAAAGTTTCCAAACCCGCCATCACCCGCGCCATCGATCGTTTGGGCGATATGGAATTGGTGCGCCGTAAGGTTGATGAAGAAGACCGTCGTTCGGTTTTGATTCAACGCACCGTGCGCGGATCGGTGTTCTTGCGCGAATATGGCGAACTGATCGTTGCCGCCGCCCGGGGCCTCACCACTTCAGGCAAAGCCGCTGACCGTTAATTAGCCCCACCACAACACGACTTGTTTTCTTGAATGGGCGGACACGGGGTGTCGGCGTATGAGCAATATACGCAACAATCCCCAGCCTTAGGCTTCAACACCGCCCCACACCCTTTGCAGTCATAAAAATACTGACACGCGTCGGTGGGCATGACTTCCGTCTCCACGTGTCCACATTCGGGGCAGGTGAGGATCGAGGTCAGCTTGACGGTCATGACTTGCCTAAATCTCTTTGGGGCCTTAAGCCGCGCGAATGCGCACCCGACGCCCTGATGGTGGTTTGAAATTGTGCAAGTAGCCGGGCAGCACCGATTCGATGCCCTGGGGCGACAGTCCCAGATCTTTAAACGTGGGGTTTTCCCCACTCACCACGTTGTCGATTTTCAGCAGCTTAACTTGATCGCGGGTGAGCGGCTTTGAAGGCAAAAATTCCATAAAAAATGCTGCAATCGTTGCCAGGGGCAAGGGGAAGGGAACGATCAAGCGTTTGCGCCCGGTGTGTTTCAGCATCAATTCCATCAGATCGCGGAAGGTATAGGTGTTCGGCCCGGCCAGCTCAAACACCTTGCCGTGGGCTTGGGTGCTTTTCAAAGCCGTCAATGCGGCGTCCGCCACATCGCCGACGTAAACGGGCTGAAAACGGGTGCCCCCGCTGGCGCAGAACTCAAACGTCGGGAACCGCCACGCGGTATCGTTTCCGGGTTCCATTGTGTATGTGGGCAGCAGCGAGCAGCCAAAGATCGGCAGCACCGGGCTCCACCGCGCAATGGCTGCAAACAGGTTCATAAAGCCGTCTTCCGGGCCGATGATGACAGAGGGACGCAAAATCACCGCTTCGGGAAAGGCGTTCAAAACGGCGGCTTCAGCTTGTGCCTTGGTCTGCGCATAGAGAGACGGCGAATCCGGATTAGAGCCCAGCGCCGAGACCTGCACCAAGGCTTTGACACCTGCAGCCTTGGCGGCTTCGGCAATGTTGCCAGCCCCTTCAACATGAGCACGAGCAAAGGTGTTGCGTCCAAACGGGGCCAGCAGTCCAACACAGTTCACCACTTGATCCGCACCCTTAACGGCGCGTTCGACCTCGGCCTTGTTGGCGACATTGGCCTTCATCAGCACGATTTGTCCGGGATCGCCCAGCGGTTTCAAGAACATGGCGCTTTCCGGGTCACGACAGACCACCCGCACGCGATCACCTTGTTGGGCCAGCTTTTGCACGATGTGCCTGCCGACAAATCCATTTCCGCCAAAAACCGTGACCAGACGTCCTGCCATCGTGCTTCTCCAAATTAGCCTTTTGAAATGCTGTGAAGACTTAAAGGTATCTTCTGCGCCAATACTCAACCCTCTAGGCCCGTCGGGCAACCCCCTTATAGTGATAAGTGAGCAGTTTTGGACCTTCCAGATAACCTTCTTCCAGGCTTTCGAGGACAAAACCGGCATCTTTGATCAGCGTATCGGGGCCACGGTTTAAGTTACACCCCCCGCCAATGCACGACCACGCCGGATTGAGACGGTCTTGCCAGCGCGCCAAGCGCGCGTCCGGGGCACGTCCGTGTTCGACAAACAACAGCTGTCCATCTGGCTTTAAAACCCGGCGCATAGCCTGCAATGCTTTGTTTGGATCGGCGATGGAACACAGCGTCCAGGTGGTGACGATGGTGTCGATGCTGTGCTCGTCGAGGGCCAGATCTTCGCCGTTTAGCGCTATGAATTCCACTTCGAAGGGCGCGGCGGCGGCTTTGGGGGCGGCTTTGCGGCGGAGCTTTTCATTCGGCTCTAAGGCCAAAAGCGCGCTGACGTCGGATGTGTAGTGAGCGATGTTCAGGCCCGAACCCGCACCGATTTCCAAAACCCGGCCCCGCGCCAGGGGAATCAGTTGCTCGCGTTCGCGCGTCGCCATCGGTGCCCGCATGGCAACGTCGATCAGATGGGGCAAAATGTGACGGTCATAGTGTTCGCGCAAAGACATGGCGGCACTTTACGCCGATCCTGAGCCCGGGCCTAGAGCAAGAAAACGAAACCGCTCATCGTTATCTGTTGACAACTATCTTCCAGCGCTATAGTTCATGCGCCGGACGGCAAAGGCCGCAAGGTCGGTGTCTCGTCAGCCCAGGTGGCGGAATTGGTAGACGCGCAGGCTTCAGGTGCCTGTGACCGCAAGGTCGTGGAAGTTCGAGTCTTCTCCTGGGCACCACCCTCTCAATGCTTTAAAGTGGTTATGGAAAAGCTGAGGGGGCGGTTCGATTGACGAGCACGCGGCCCCCCGGAAACGGACGGAAAGGCCGCGATATGACGACCCCAACCATACATCTTTACAAAAACGATTTGCCTGATGGCTTGGTGTTTAAAGACGCCATCGCCGTTGATTCCGAAGCCATGGGGCTGGACCCCAAGCGCGATCGGCTGTGCGTGGTTCAACTTTCGGGCGGCGACGGCGTGTGTCACTTGGTGCAAATCGCCCAAGGTCAGAACGAAGCGCCCAACTTAAAACGCCTGATGGAAGACCCCAAGATCGTTAAAATTTTTCATTTTGCGCGCTTTGACGTGATGATCTTGAAGCACGCCTTAGGCATCCGCACTAATCCGGTGTTTTGCACCAAAATCGCTTCAAAGCTGGCGCGCACCTACACCGACCGCCACGGCTATAAAGACGTCTGCCGGGAATTGGCTCATGTGGAAATTTCCAAAGAACAACAGTCTTCCGATTGGGGCCATGCCACGCTGAGCGAAGAGCAGCTGTTGTACGCCGCCACGGACGTTTTATATCTGCACGAGGTGCGCGAACGTTTGATGGAGATGCTGGCCCGCGAAGGGCGCACTCAATTGGCGCAAAGCTGTTTCGACTTTTTACACACCCGCACGGATTTGGATTTGGCGGGTTGGGCAGAAACAGATATCTTCGCCCACAAGTAAACGCGATCTCGCCCCCGCCTGCCGGGGTTTTGCAACACACCGTTGGAGCCATCCCAAAATGGCGCAAAGCAAGACCAAAACCATCGCCTCGTCGGATATCGAGTCCGCGCGCCGCGTGTTGAAGACCGAATCTCAGGCGCTCGATGCGCTGGCCGCCAGCCTGGACGGTCCGTTTACGGACGCGCTGGATCTGATCGACACCGCCACCGGGCGGGTGGTCGTCACCGGCATGGGCAAAAGCGGCCATGTGGGCAATAAAATCGTGGCAACGTTGGCGTCAACCGGACAGCCGGCCTTTTTTGTCCACCCCGGAGAAGCCAGCCACGGCGATTTGGGCATGGTTCAGTTGGATGACGTGGTCATTGCCCTGTCCAATTCGGGCGAAACGTCTGAGCTGTCCGACATCATCGCCTTTACCCGACGACACCGCATTGGCTTGATCGCCATCACCGGACGCGCGGGTTCGACCCTGGCCGAGGCCGCCGATGTCGCCTTGGTCATCCCCGACAGCCCTGAAGCCTGCCCCATGGGCCTGGCCCCCACCACATCCACCACGGTGATGCTGGCGTTGGGCGATGCGCTGGCGGTTTGCCTGTTGGAACGCAAGGGCTTTACCGCGCAAGATTTTCAAAATTTTCACCCCGGCGGCAAATTGGGCCAACGCTTATTGAAAGTCGCCGATTTGATGCATGCTGGTGATCAGGTGCCGTTGATCGGGCAAAATGCCCCCATGTCCGAAGCCTTGATCGTGATGACGCAAAAAAGTTTTGGGGCCGTGGGCGTTTTGGATGGCGACGGCACGCTGGTTGGGGTGATCACCGATGGCGATTTGCGCCGCCACATGAGCAAAGACCTGATTGATCGACGCGCCGGCGATGTGATGACCAAAGGCTGCGTGTCGGCGCGTCCGTCGCAAATTGCCAGCGAGGCGCTGGCCATCATGAACGAACGCAAGATCACCTCGCTGTTTTGCGTCGAAGAGGGAAAACCCGTCGGTATCGTCCACATTCACGATTGTCTGCGGGCCGGTGTCGCTTAAATGAGCAGGCCGCCAGATGTTGGTCCTCGTTTCACACCCAGATCTGACCCGTCCGGAACTCTGACGGATCGCCATCGCGACGCCAGCCCGCTGGCGGCCAATCTGGTCGGCGGACGCGACGAGCGGGCGGCCGACGAAGATCACCGCGCACCGTTGCGTTCTGGCGGCAGCTATTCGCGTTTTGTGGCGTGGATGAAAGTGCTTTTGCCGTTTTTCGCCCTGGGCTTGATCGCCTTGATTGTGATCTGGCCGCGTCTGAAATCGGAAGACACCTTTCGCATCGGTTTTTCGTCTGTGCAGCTTTCGGGATCGGCTCAGTCCGGCGTCGACAATGCCCGCTATATGGGCACCGACGAAAACCGCCAACCCTATACCATCACCGCAGATTTGGCCCGCATCGATGATAAAATCGATGGCCTGATTCGGCTGGAAACGCCCAAGGCCGATTTGACGCTCGATGATGGCACATGGCTGGTGTTGACGGCCAACAAAGGGCGCTTTTTTGAAGGGCGCCAGCAATTGGAATTGGATGGCAACGTGAATTTGTTTCACGACACCGGCTATGAAATCGCCACCGAACACTTAAATGTGGATCTTAAAACCAACATCGCCGAAAGCACGACCCCGGTGGTCGGCCATGGTCCGTTCGGCGTGCTGAATTCCGCAGGTCTGAAATTGATTGACAAGGGTCGCATTATTTATTTTACCGGACCCGCAAAGTTGGTCTTGTACCCGTCCCAAAACGCGGAGCGCAGTGCGAAATGAAGTGGAGTCCATACACCATGCATGCCAAGAACCGGCTTGACGATCTTATTAACACCACCTTGCGTGTAAGCCGCGGCGTGGTTTGGGCTGGGGTGCTGAGCCTTTTAAGTTCCGGTGTGGTTCTGGCACAAGGCCTGGATCTGCGTGGTGGGGGCGACAGCCTGCCGATCGGCATCAACGCCGTCGGTGGAATTGAATGGAATCAAGACCAAAAAGTGTTCATCGCCTCTGGCCCCGCCGCCACGGCGACCCAGGGCGACATGGTCATCGATGCCGACGAGTTGCGCGCCTACTATCGCGATGCCGACACCGGCAACACGGAAATATTTCGCCTGGACGCCGTTGGCCAAGTGCGCATCACATCGCCTGGGCGCATCGCCACCGGCGGGCACGCGGTCTACGACGTCGATAAGTCCGTAGTGGTGCTCAAAGACGGCAACCCGGTCAAACTGATTTCAGGCTCCGACGTCATCATCACCAATGGTCAATTGGAATTTTGGGACCAGCGCAACTTGGCCGTTGCGCGCGGTGGCGCGCAGGCGGCGCGGGTGGACAAACGCATCCGCGCAGAAGTCCTCACCGCACACTTTGTCAAAGGCGATGCGGGCAAGTCGCAGATTGAATTGATTGAAGCTTTTGACAACGTCCGCATTGACACGGACAGCGAACAGGTATTTTCTGATCGTGCTGCATATAATGTGCCAACTGGACTTGCACGGTTGACTGGTTCGGTTAAGATTATCCGCGGCGGCAACCAAATTAATGGTTGCAGCGCTGATATCGACTTAAATACCGGTATCAGTCGTTTGAACAGTTGCGACGGTGCGGCAGTCAGCGGCACCACAGCCGGGGGTGCAGCAGGCGGCGTAAATGCCAAACCGGATGCATCCGGGCGGATTCATGGCGTGTTAGAGCCGAAGGATCGAAAAAAATAAACCCGCGGACGCTCCAAGCCGCGTCATATATGACCTAACGCATTTAAGATCAGGACGTTTCAATAGACCCATGAAACAAACGCGCTCTTCCAAAGATCATCCGACCATCAAGATGGTGGCAGACGCTGATACCGCGCCTGCGCGGGGACTGGTGGCGCAGACCTTGGGCAAGCGCTACAAAAAACGTCCCGTTGTCTCGGACGTGTCGATGATCATCCAGCGCGGTGAAGCGGTCGGATTGTTGGGCCCCAATGGCGCGGGCAAAACCACTTGTTTTTATATGATCACCGGTCTTGTGCAGCCCGATTACGGACGCATTGTGCTGGATGGCGATGATATTACGGGACTGCCGATGTATCGTCGCGCCCGTTTGGGCATTGGTTATCTGCCGCAGGAAGCGTCTATTTTCCGCGGTTTGAGCGTTGAAGAAAACATTCGCGCCGTGTTGGAAGTGGTCGAACCCGACCGCCATGTGCGCGAAGCGTCTTTGGACTCTTTGTTGGCTGAATTTTCCATCACCCATTTGCGCCGCACGCCGGCCCTGGCGCTCTCGGGTGGCGAACGCCGACGCGTTGAAATCGCCCGTTGCCTGGCCTCCAACCCCCATTTTGTGTTGTTGGATGAGCCATTTGCCGGCATTGACCCCATCGCGGTTGGCGACATTCGCGATTTGGTCGGGCATCTCAAAAACCGCGGTATCGGCGTGTTGATCACCGATCACAACGTCCGCGAAACCTTAGATGTCATTGACCGGGCCTACATCATTCACAACGGCATGATGTTAATGGAAGGCACGCCAGCGGCCATCGTCGGCAACGAAGATGTCCGCCGGGTTTACCTCGGTGAACGTTTTAGCCTGTAACAAACCCATGGTTTCGACTTTGAACAGACCGACAGTGCGATTTAAATCGTTTTGGATGTCCCGAGTTCGCGTGTTGGCGAAGGAGCGTTCGACATGTCCATGACGCCCCGCCTCGATCTCAGGCAATCTCAATCGTTGGTGATGACCCCGCAATTGCAGCAAGCGATTAAGCTTTTGCAACTCACCAACATCGAGCTCAGCGCCTATGTCGAGCAAGAATTGGAACAAAACCCCCTTCTGGAACGCGGCGAATCGGGCATCACGGAAACCGGCGAAGTCCGCGGCGAAGGCATCAATGAAGTCGCATCGGACGCCTTGCCGCAAAGTGAAATCGACGCCGCCCAAAGTGGCGACACCGCAGATACCTTGACCCGCAGCGGGGAAACGGGTCAAGACATCGACGGCGGACAGTCCATGGATTCAGACATCGACAACGACTGGTCCAGCGATTCCCCCGCCAATGATGTAGGACCCAGCGGCGAAGGTGCTTACGAAAATTGGGGCACTTCAACGGGTACGGTGTCGTATGGCGGGGACGACCTTCCCGGCCTTGAGCAAACCTTGGCGTGCGAAGAGTCCATGCGCGATCATATGCTCCAGGAACTGGGCATCTTGATCGACACCCCCATGCAGCGCCTCATCGGCGTGCACCTGATTGATATGCTGGACGAAGCGGGTTATGTGCAGGGCAGTTTTGACGAATTGGCCGAAAGGTTGGGCTGTGACGTCAGCGAGATTGAAACCGTGCTGGTGATGCTGCAAGGGGTCGAACCCGCCGGTATGTTTGCCCGCGATTTGGCCGAATGCCTCGGCCTGCAACTGAAAGAAAAAAGCCGCCTGGACCCCGCCATGCAAGCGCTTTTGAACAATCTGGAACTGCTGGCCAAGCGCGATTTGAAGGGCTTGATGAAGGTCTGTGGCGTGGATGAAGAAGATATCCACGACATGGTCAGCGAAATTCGTGAACTCGACCCCAGGCCCGGCCGCGCCTTTAACCACGATGTGGCCCAACCGGTGATCCCCGATGTGCTGATGCGCACCGGACCCGACGGCAGCTGGCTGGTCGAATTGAACGCCGAAACCCTGCCCCGGGTGCTGGTCAACAACACCTATTATGCACAAATTCATCGCGCCACCCAGAGCGACAAAGACAAACGCTATATCCAAGAGTGTCTGCAAACCGCCAACTGGCTGGTGAAATCTTTGCACCAACGCGCCACCACCATTTTGAAGGTTTCCAGCGAAATCGTGCGCCAGCAAGACAGTTTTTTCCGTCACGGGGTGTCGGCATTGAAACCGCTGGTGCTGCGCGATATCGCCGATGTGATCGAAATGCACGAAAGTACGGTGTCGCGGGTGACGTCGAATAAATACATATCCACACCGCGCGGAATCTTCGAATTGAAGTATTTTTTCACCTCTTCGGTGGGCGGATCGGGTATCGGAGACGGACATTCTTCGGAGGCTGTGCGCCAAAGAATCAAGGATTTGGTCGATGCTGAAGACCCCAAAAAGGTCCTCTCAGACGATAAGCTTGTGACGATTTTAAAGGCCGAAGGCATTGAAGTTGCGCGCAGAACCGTCGCCAAGTACAGAGATTCCCTGAGCATCGCCTCGTCGGTTCAACGCCGTCGGGAAAAATCATCCAGGCTTTAGGGTCAAGGGCTTGGAAAAGGGGACAACACACGACATGACTTCACCCCTTGACTTCGCCAGGAGAGCGAACTAATTTCCGCTCATCTTAGGGTGCTCAGTAATTTTTGCGCATCCGGGCCAAACGGGTCACGCTCTTGGAGTGTTGCGTAAGAGGCACCCGGAGACGGGCCCAGGAGTGAACTGAGTCAAACCGATTGAATTGGTTGCGGACATGCGGGTAAAATAGCGCACGTCGGCACCCCAGAAAAAAACACTTAAGGATTTGCTTTTCAATGGACATCACCGTCAAGGGGAAACAGATGGACGTGGGCGACGCCCTGCGGACCCACACTGAAGAAACCCTTTCTACAGCCGTTAGCAAATATTTCGACCGCGCAATTGATGCGACTGTCGTTTTTTCCAAGGTGCAGAGCGGCTTTCACGCCGACATCACCGTGCACGCAGGACGCGGTATCACCGTGCAGGGTGCCGGCGAAGCCGGTGACGCTTACCCCGCACTGGACGTTGCGCTGGAACGCATTGCGAAGCAGCTGCGCCGCTATCATCGCAAACTGGTGAACCACCACGCGATCGCGAACAGCGAAGTCACCCAGGCACAATATTCTATTCTCGGCCAGACCGAGGAAGATGAAGTTCACGAAGAGCACCACCCTGCCATTGTTGCCGAAATGCCCCACGAAATTGCCACCATGAGCGTGAGCGATGCCGTGATGCGTCTCGATATGGGCAACTTGCCGCTGGTGATGTTCAAAAATGGCGGTCACGGCGGTTTAAACGTCGTATACCGTCGCCAAGACGGTAATGTGGGTTGGATTGACCCGCAAACGGCCGTTGCGGGCAAAGCCGCGAGCTAAGCAAGCAAGTGTTCGGGGGCGCACAGAGGCTTAAAGGGAACGGCGATGGAAATCAGTGACCTGATCTCAGTCGAAGGTGTGGACGCGAATCTTCGCGTCACCAGCAAGAAGCAAGCGTTGCAGGAACTTTCCAAGCGCGCTGCTGAAGTGACCGGCCAGCACGAACGCGCCATCTTCGATGTGTTGATGGAACGCGAACGTCTTGGCACCACCGGGGTCGGCAATGGTATCGCCATCCCCCATGGTAAATTGGCGTCGCTGGACCGACTGTATGGGCTGTTTGCCCGTTTGGAACAGCCGATCGATTTTCATTCCATCGACGAACAGCCTGTGGATTTGGTTTTTCTGCTGCTGGCACCGGAAACGGCGGGGGCTGATCACTTAAAAGCCCTGGCGCGGGTTTCGCGGCTGCTGCGCGATGCAACGGTGTGCGAAAAACTGCGCGGCACGGATGACGACGAGGCGCTTTTCGTGTTGCTGACGGAATCGAGTGCTTCCCAAGCCGCTTAATGCAGTTTGATGGATGACGTTCAGCGGTTTTAAGACGCTGGATCAAAGGTTTTCGGGGGAGGTTCCCGTGTTTGCGGGAACTCCACAAAACTCAGGCACGTGCTTTAAGCACGTGCCTTTTTTTTCACTTTGTTTGACCGTTATTTTGCGTCGCCAAAAACGTCGACCATTACCATCAGAGCAACTGAGCGTGTGCCGTTGCGGGGCCGCCGCCCATTTCGATGGCGATCAATTCCTTGTTCATTTTGGAAAGCGCCCCATTGCTGAAAGCAGCTTCTTCCCTGCCCAGGAAGGCTTTGTAAACTTTGGAGGCCATTTGCAAAACCTGGTATGCGCCGGCTTACGCATCGCGCTCATGTCACGCAGCTTGGACATACATTTACCTCTGGCGTTAACTTAGTGAACGCTCAGAGCTTCCAATTCGTTTTGGCGAATGGTGACGAAGGCTTCATCTCGGTTGTCGACGGTGGTGAGTTCGGTCCCATCGGCGGCAAAAATGCCGTATGCAGCTTCACCATCCACGTGGATGGATTTCACATACGCGACATTCTCCATTCCCCAAGCGGCTAAATCGAACTGAGAGGCTCGGTTCTGCTCGGAATCAATGCCAATAGAAGCGTAGGCGTGGGTCGGATAGCGGTTCATTGGTCCATACTCCGTGTTGCGCCTTAGACCTTCAGTAAACGCTGTTTTTCCTAACACTCGGTTAAGAGTCGTTATGAGAAATGTTTATTGCGAGTCCACATTGATGGTTTTTGCATCATCGCCGGGCTGTCCGCTGGCGGGTTTTATCTTGATGGTGCGCACTTCCGGTTCGTGGACGGGGCGCTCAAGATCGATATGCAAAAGGCCGCTGTCGAGCGCGGCGCCCATGATTTCGATCCCCTCCGCAAGCACAAAGCTGCGTTGGAATTGGCGTTTGCCGATGCCTCTGTGAAGATAGATGCGCTCTTTGTCGTCTTCCGACGGGCGCCCGCGCACAACCAGCTGGTTGTCTTCAACGGTGACCGCCAGATCGTCCATGGAAAACCCTGCGACGGCCAAGCTGATGCGCAGCTTGTATTCGCCAGTCTGTTCGATGTTGTAGGGGGGGTAGCCTTCGTTGGACGCCTTGGCGGCGCGGTCCAGCATCTGCTCTAAGTGATCAAAACCCAACAAGAATGGGCTGTTAAAGGCAATGCTACGCGACATAGTCGGGTTCTCCTCTGCGAGCGAGTCCGGTTTGTGAATGGCTGTTCGGTCCCCGCAACGGGGCACCGCGTTCCCGGCCCAGTTGGCACCGGGAAACGCCCTGATAATGTGGGCCTGAGATGTTGACCTGTCAACGTTTCCGGTTGTGAACACATTTGGCTCAGGACCTCTTCATTTGATGAAACTTGCGACCCTGCCCCATCATCTCTTCGCCTCCATACCGGCTACCTCTTGATAATCGTTCTAAAATAAAATAGACACTCATGCGAATTCTTTAAAATTCCAATTCTAGATGCCTGAAGTCCACCGTATTCAATCGCGAAGTTGGTGTTTATATGACAAAAAAAGCGCTACACTTAATATGCGCCGCGTTCATAGGGGGGATACTATGAGAAACCGATCGCATCGGATTTTGAGTTCCGTTCAGCTTCTCTGGCAGGGTCAGGCTTGGTTCGTAATCGTCTCCATTTTTACATTTACTCTGTTTGCCTTTGCCCCTTTGGACAACACCGCCTGGGCGGAGCGAGGCGCGGAGCCACAGACGTATGTCTTGAACACCAGCACCGGTGAACCCTATGCCAATGATGCGGGCACCGGGTTTCAGGATTTGGTGGTGGCCGAAGCCTTTAAACGCATTGGCCTGAAGGGCCGCGTGGAGCGTTATGTGGCGTCTGCGCGGGCCTTGATCAACGCCAACGAAGGCATCGACCAGGGCGTGGCGATGCGGGTTATGGGCTTGGACAAAAAATATCCCAATCTGGTCCGCGTCGATGAGCGGCTGATCGAAAATGATTTTGTCGCTTACTCACGCGATTTGAACTTTTCCACCGACAGCTGGCAGAGTTTAGAACCTTACGTGGTGGCCCTGATCAATGGCTGGGTGATTTTTGAGCGTAACTTAAGCCCGACACAAAGCAAAACTGCGGTTACGGAACCCGACCAAATGTTCGCCATGTTGGCAAAAAAACGAGTTGACGTTGTGCTGTATGAACGCTGGCAGGGCTTGTACCGGGCACGCCTTTCGGGCTTGGACGTGCGGATTCATGAACCCCCCTTGGCGTCCGTGAATATGTACATGTACGTACACCAAGACTACGCCCATCTGGCACCCAAACTGGCGCAAGCCTTACGGGATATGAAAGCGGATGGAACATATCAAGCTATATTTGATAAGGCTCTTACGCCTTTAATGCAGAAAATGGATGGACACTGAGATTGATGAAACGTCCATGGCACCAAAATAAAATTGCTTGGAAGCTGATTAAGGTCCTGGTTCTCTTCAGTTCGCTCATCACGTTGATAACGACGGGCGTACAGCTTTTATCGGAATACGACCGCGACCTGAGCACCATTGAAAAAAACTTTCAACTGGTGGAACGCAGCTACCTGGACAGCATCAGCGAAAACGTCTGGCAAGCTGACGTCGGGCGCTTGAATTTACAGGTCACCGGCATCGCCGAATTGCCCGATTTTCGTTACGTCGTAGTGCGTGACCAAAATGACGTTGTGTTGGCCAGTGCCGGCTTGCAAGCGCATCAGCAGTTCATTCATAAAGTCTATCCCTTAAGCTATACATTCCGCGATCAACATTTGGCCATCGGCAAGCTGGAAGTCGTTGCCAGCCTGGCTGCGGTTTATGAGCGCATTTGGGATCGGGTGGGTTTGATTTTAGTGGCCAACGCCATCAAAACGTTTTTGGTTGGATCGTTTATGTTTGGTGTTGTGTATTGGCTGTTGACCCGCCATTTGGGCGATATGGCGGCCTTTGCCCGGCGACTGGATTTCACCGCTACCCCTGAGCCTTTGACGTTGGTGCGCAAGCCCTTTAGCGGTCAGCCCGATGAGCTAGATCAGCTGGCAGAGGCGTTAAATGAGATGCAGGTGAAACTGTATAAATCTTATGACCAGTTGAACCGTTTCAACAGGGAACTTGAAAACCGCGTGCTCCAACGTACCCAGGAACTCACCATAGAAGCGGAAGAGCGCCGCTGGACGGCAGAACGTTTGGGACAAAGCGAAGCTCGCCTGCGCGACATTGTTGACGCCGGGTCCGATTGGGTGTGGGAAATGGATTCAGATCTCCGCTTCACCTATTTAAACGGCAAAGGTTTGCCACTGGGCGAAGATAGCCGTCAAAACATTATTGGACAGCGGCGCCAAGACATCACGTCTGACGATTGTACCTCCGAAGCCTGGCGGGCGCATTTGGACACCCTGGAAAACCATCGCGCCTTTCGCGACTTTGAATACAAGATCTTATCTGAAGAGGGAAATGAAAGGGACTTCCGCATCAGTGGCAAGCCCATTTTTGACAAGACCGGAGACTTTATAGGCTATCGGGGGGTGGGCACGGATATCACCCAAGAGCACGAAGTCGAGCGGACTATTGCCAAGGTCCAACAAGACTTAGCGGTAATGTCGTCCGCTATTCAGCAAAACCCTTCGATGATTTTCATCACCGACCGAAACGGCGACATCACGTACGTGAATGAAAAATTTACCGACGTTACCGGGTACACCCTCAACGATGTTCTCGGGCGCAATCCGCGCCTGCTCAAATCCCCGGACACCATTGCCCAAGTTCACAATGAAATGTGGAAAAGGCTCAATTCCGGCAAAGCATGGCGCGGAGAGTTAAAAGATGTGCGCAAGGACGGCACAACGTTTTGGGCCTATGCGACGATTGCGCCGGTAAAAAATGAGTGCGGTGAGATAACCCATTTTGTCGCCACCCATGAAGATATAACCGCTCGAAAAGCTGGGGAAATTCGGCTGCGCGAGGCCACCAAGCAAGCCAAGTTGGGCAGCCGGGCAAAGTCCGAATTGATGGCCAATATGTCCCATGAATTGCGCACCCCTTTAAACGCCATCATCGGTTTTTCAGATTCCATATTGTCCAGTGTGTTTGGTCCCTTGGGTCATGACCGTTATGAAAGTTATGTGCGAGACATCTACAACAGCGGCCACCATCTGTTGGACCTGATCAACGATATATTGGACGTATCCGCCATCGAGGCGGGCAAAATGGAGCTGCGCCCAGAGCCCTTGGACATCATCGATCTGGTGAAGGAGAGCATGAAGCTGATTCAGCATCGCGCCGATGCTGCGGGCGTGACGGTAGACCTGCACATCGATAACGATATACCCGGCTTTCTGGGTGACGAACGGCGCATCAAACAAATTTTGCTGAACTTGCTGTCGAACGCCGTCAAATTTACCCCGGAAAGGGGTCAGGTGACGTTGCGCGTGCAGCATGGGTCTGACGGCGGGCTGTGTTTTGAGGTCGAAGACACCGGCATCGGCATGGACAAAAAGGGCATCGAAACGGCCCTGTCGCAATTTGGCCAGGTGGACAGCACTTTGGCGCGTAAATACGAAGGCACGGGCCTGGGGCTGCCGTTGACAAAAAGCTTGGTCGAAGCGCACGGGGGGTTTTTGGAAATCCATTCCCGCCTGGGTCACGGCACAACGGTTATGGTGCAATTTCCCAGCCAGCGCTCCATCGATCTTGTGCCTCAAGCACATGAGGCACAAGTGAAATCACCGGACCAAAACGCCGGGGGGGAGCTGGCGGTTGTGTCCGGTGATCACGTGGACAAGAAAATCCCAATCGTGCACTAGGCACATTCGGAACCGTCTTGCCCGAACGGGCAAGGGTGTTATTCAGCCGCCGAATAGTGGTGGTGCGGCTGAACCGTCTTTTTAAAAATCTTTTTGAGCAAACGCATGTTGTTAAAAAGTACCGGCGGTAAAAACGCCACCGCGCCGACAAACAACACGATCACAGCCCCTGACGGATTGGAATTGAGCACTTGGGGGACGGTGTACGCCAAGGCACCCAGCACCGCCAAGCCCAACACCACCACGCGGGTGTTGGAACACGCCTGACAGTCCATGGACCGCTTTTTCACGTAATGAATGGCGTAATCATCAAACGTCTCGGCCCCTAAATAAATATTGCCGGAGCTTTCACAATAGTCGCGCAGATGAATCCCTGCCTGAACGTGGGTGGATTTGACGCCGAACAGCGCATGGTTTTGCGCCTTTTTCAGTTGGGCTTGTAATTGAATAATATGCTCATCGCCCTGGGCTTCAATCAGCGTGCTGGTAGACGAGAGGGCATCGAAAGAGAGGGGAGTCATGGGGGAGGTCCGCTTTCATGTGCTCTGATTACAGTCGTAGCCGTTGAGCTTAAGCCTTGCCGGAAGCGTCAATTCTGAACACGTCCCAGAAACTCGCCAAAGCCGTTGCTATGTTGCAGTGCACAATACAAAACTCAAGTCTCCCTGTCTACACTTTAGTGTGGGTTTTTTTACATGCCGTATCAATAAGAATATCAGAGAGTTAGGTGAAACCCGTATCGCGGGATGCGATTATTGCCCGAAAACATCATGTCAATGACGGCCCAAAAGGGTGTGGAGCAAAGCGCGTATGGCACCGCGTGTCGTCAACCGGATGGGGACATGGCAAATTGTCAATGGCGCAGACGTTGCCGGTCCGCGCGCTTAGCGTGATCGAATAATAGCCCGACAAATGGACCGCAAAAATGTTGTGTATGTGGAATCGCGGCGCGTTCACCACATCAATTACCGCCCTGAGCGTCCACAACCTTGGTACTGGCGCTAGGGGCATGCCGCGAAACGGAAACATAAAGCCCGACAGCAGGAGCGACGACACGCTGGCGTCCTGCGAAAATCTAGGCTATTGCTCCCCCCTTAAATCGATGCGCTCCGCGTGGAACGCACCAGACAGATCTCACCGGGGGGAAAAACCATGAATGCCGCAGACCTGAACACCAAATTTGCCATCGACGGACGCGTGTGTGTGGTCGAAGGCCCCGGCGGTTTGCCGATGATTGACATCACCACCGACAAGGCTCAAGCGCGCATTTCGCTTTATGCCGGTCAGGTGTTGTCGTTTAAGCCCACCGGACAGAGCACCGATCTGATGTTCTTGAGCGACACCGCTTATTATGCGCCGGGCAAGGCGATCAAAGGCGGTGCGCCCATTTGCTGGCCGTGGTTCGGCCCGGACCCCGAGGGCAAAGGCCGCCCCGGTCACGGCTTTGTGCGCAATCGACCGTGGAACCTGTTGGCCACCGAAGAACTTTCCGACGGCCGCATCCAAGTGCACGTGGGGCTACACGACACCCAAGAGACCCGCGCCATCTGGGATCAGGCTTTTGAATTGGAGCTCTGCGTCACCATCAGTGAGACGTTGGACGTGGCTCTCATCACCCGCAACACCGGCACCACGGCGTTTGCCTTGTCCCAAGCCCTGCACACCTATTTGGCTGTCGGCGATATTGCCAAGGCTCAGGTGATTGGGTTGGACGGCACGACCTACATCGACAAAATGGACGGCGGCGTCGAAAAAGTGCAGCACGGACCTGTCAAAATCGATGGCGAAACCGACCGTATTTACACGGGCGTCAGCGGCATGTTGCAGGTGGAAGACGCTGCCTTAAGTCGGTGCATCACCATCACGCCCCGGGGCAGCGCCAGCGCCGTGGTATGGAACCCCTGGGCTGCCACGGCGGCCTCCATGGGCGATTTGGGTGATGACGATTATAAGATCATGCTGTGCGTGGAATCCACCAACGCCGGACCCGACATCATCGACGTGGCCGCCGGTGGCGAACATAGCCTGGGCGTCACATACGCATTATCCCAGCTGTAATCGACGGTCTAATACGCTTCCAAATCGCCGCCTTTGACGTTTAGGGAATGACGCCAGAACTGGTCTTCCCGATCAAACAGGCGATAGGTGCCCCGTGGCCCCCAGGACCCGGCGCTGTAGGTGTTGATGAAATCGCGTTCCATGGCCCACACCTTCAAGATGGGATCGACCACGCGCCAAGACCATTCGACCTCGTCAAAGCGCAAAAACAGCGAATGATCGCCTTCCATGGCGTCCAACAACAGGCCTTCATAGGCATCGTACTCGTCCTCGCCTTCTTTGCGATAGGTGGCGTCCAGGCTGATGGTGCGGGTTTGCAGCTCAAGGCCCGGAATCTTCACCTGGATTTCCATCTTCAGGCAGTCGTCTGGCTGAATGCCCAACATGATCCAGTTGGGGCGCGGCGGTTCATGGCGGGTGGCGCGGAGCAAATCTTGGGGCGGGTTTTTAAAGCGGATCATAATGGCGGATGCATTTTCCGCCATGCGCTTGCCGGTGCGCAGGTAAAACGGCACCCCGGACCAGCGCCAGTTATCGATAAACACCTTCATGGCCGCATAGGTTTCGGTGGTGCTATCTGAGGCAACACCGGTTTCTTCCAGGTAGCCCGGAACCGGCTTTCCATCAATCGTACCGCTGGCGTATTGGCCGCGAAAGGCGTGGGCATGCACCGCGCTTTGGGAAATGGGACGAATGGTTTTGAGCACCTTGACCTTTTCATCCCGGAGATGTTCGGCAGCCAAAGACACCGGTGGTTCCATGGCGACCAGAGCCAAAAGTTGCATCAAATGGCTTTGGATCATGTCGCGCAACGCGCCGGAGCCTTCGTAATAATCGGCGCGTCCACCAACCCCTAAATTTTCCGAATGGGTGATCTGCACGTGATCGATGTAGTGCCGGTTCCACAACGGTTCCAGCAGCATGTTGGCGAAGCGGAACACCATCACGTTTTGCACCGTACCCTTGCCGACATAGTGGTCGATGCGAAAAATTTGCGGCTCGTTTAAGTGTTTGTAGAGGCTCTTTTGCAAGCTTTGAGCGCTCAACAGGTCATAGCCGAAGGGCTTTTCAATGACCACCCGCCGAGTCCCGGCGGTTTGTTTGAGCAAGCCGACATTGCCCAACGCATCGATGATGACGGGAAACTCAGACGGGCGCACCGCCATGTAAAAAACCACATCGGTGGGGTAATTTGCGTCTTCGTCCAAAAGCACCTTGAGGCGGTTATAGGATTCGGCGTCGCCAATGGGCGTAGCGTGATACTGGTGACGGGTTTTAAACTTCTCGAACGTGGCCTTGTCGTAGCCTTTGGGGTACTTGGCCTTGATGATGCCTTCGACTTCACCGACCCATTCGTCGCGGCTGCGTTCTTCCAATCCGGCGGACAGAATCACCATCTTTTCCGGTAACACGTTGGCCTGCTCCAAGCGAAACAGCGCAGGGATCAGCTTCAACCGGGACAAGTTGCCGTTGGCGCCGAAAATCATCAAGGTACACGGGGCGAGGGTTTTCATGGGTCAGTTCCTCACTTGGCTTTGACGGCGTGACCGCCAAAGGCATTGCGCATCAACGACAACAGCCTAAATCCGTAACCTTCTTCATCCTGACTGGCGAAGCGCATTTGCAACGCCAAGGTCAGCACCGGTGCGGCGACGCCTTGTTCGACAGATTCCATCACCGTCCAGCGGCCCTCGCCGGAATCGGCAACGTATGGGGCAACGCTCTTTAAATCCTGATCACCCTTCAACGCTTCGGCGGTTAAGTCCAACAACCAACTGCGCACCACCGATCCATGACGCCACAGCTCGGTGACTTCGCCCAAATCCAGGTCGAATTCTTTTTTGCCTTTGAGCAGATCCAACCCTTCGGCCAGGGCCTGCATCATGCCGTACTCGATGCCGTTGTGGATCATTTTGGTGAAGTGACCCGAACCCACCGGGCCAACATGGGACCAGCCCGTGTCGGGGGCCGGAGCCAGGGCTTTGAGGAACGGCTCGACGGTTTTGGCCACGGCGGGTGCTGCGCCCACCATCAGACAATAGCCGTTGTCCAAACCCCACACGCCGCCGGACGTTCCCGCGTCCATAAAGCCGATACCGTGTTCCGCCAACCAAGCACCATGGCGTTGAGAATCTTTGTAATTGGAGTTGCCGCCATCAATGATGATATCGCCTTTGGACAGCATCGGGGCTAAGGCTTTGATTTGGGACTCGGTTGCTTCACCGCTGGGCACCATCAGCCAGACAATGCGCGGGGCGGACAGTTTGGACACCGCGTCTTCAACGGATGTGGCCCCGACCATGGCGCAATCTTGGACAAGACCGTCCACCACCTGGGCGTCGCGGTCATAGCCAGCCACGTCGATCCCCGCGCGGCGCAAACGCCGCACCATGTTGCCGCCCATCTTGCCTAAGCCAATCATAGCAAACTGCATCCTGCGTCTCCCTCTGTCCTTGTGCCCGCGTGTCCGCGTGAAGCTGGAATCACCCCCTTAAGCGGTGTATAAGAACCCTCTTAACCTCTTAAGTTTTAGGATGATGCGCCTATTTTGTTCACGGCTCAAGTTTCCCAAATGTTACGCTGGCACAGCTTCACGGACGGCGCTCATCTAGAGCACGCTGCCCTGAACATGATCCAGGACGCCGCTCAGACGGCTCTGACCCAGCGGGGCGCATTTCACATTGTCCTGGCGGGGGGGCGCACGCCCCAGCGGGTCTATGGCGCGCTGAAGGATTTGACGACCGATTGGTCGGCTTGGCACATCTATTTCGGCGACGAGCGATGCCTGCCCCCAGACAACACGGAGCGCAACAGCTTGATGGCCGCCGACGCCTGGCTGGATCACCTCGCCATTCCTCCTGCCCACGTGCACGTCATTCCCGCTGAGTTGGGCGGCGAAGCGGCGGCGCGCGCCTACAGCCAAACGTTAGCAGGCGTGGACGCATTTGATTTGGTGCTGCTGGGCCTGGGCGAAGACGGCCACACGGCCAGCCTGTTTCCGGGCCAAGATTGGGGCGAAACCCAAACCGCCCCCGCCGCCTTGGCCGTTTCCAACGCCCCCAAACCCCCACCTCATCGCGTATCGCTGAGCGCCCAGCGCCTGTCCAACGCCCGCCAAGTGGTGTTTTTGATCACCGGAACCGCCAAAATCCCCGCCGTCACCGCCTGGCAAAAGGGAGACCCACTTCCTGCCGCCGCCATTAAGCCGGCCGCTGGCGTCGATGTGTTGGTGGATTTTGCGGTGTGATGATTTGTTTGTGCCCAGAAAATAAGAAACCCCGCAAACCCTTGCATGGCAAGGACTTCCGGGGCTTCTGTGATTATGGCGGAGAGGGCGGGACACTCCGTCTTTACGGATTAAGTCATTTAAAGCATTGTGTTTATTGTCAAAATGCCTACATTGTAGGTGGTAAACATAGGTGGTAATAATGACTAAAAACATCCTTAAACAGCACCTCAAGTGGTATGCAGTTCTCGAAATTCCAAAGGACTTACGGGGGCATTTTGGAAAGGCCCGGTTCAAGGAAACCCTTAAAACTGACAGCGAGGCAATTGCCCGCCGCCGTGCTGCACCTCTCATTGCGACGTGGAAGGGAAAGATTGAAGCGGCAAGAACGGGAACCGACGATTCGGTCCTTCAGGACATTAAATTCTGGCAACATGCCCTATCCACCACGACCACTGAAGATGAGGAAACCATCATTCGGGACTTTGCTGTTGAAGCTGCTGAGAAGCTTGAACTTCAAGAGGAAGGCGCTGGGGTTCGTATGTACAAAACGATCATTGGTGAACTCATTCCCACTGATCAATACATTGATGAATGGCTGGCTTCCCTTTCCGATACATCCAAGACAAAAGACATGAAGCGCCGTGAGGTCGAACGGTTCGCCGTGGTCTTCCCTACACTCGACACCATCACAAAGAAGGCCGTGAAGCGTTGGTGTGTTGGGTTGATGGGCGAAGGCGGATTGAAGCTGAAGACCATCACCAAGAATTTATCATTCCTGAGAAGCTATTGGTCCTACTTGGAATCTGTCGAGGTTGTGAGTGATGAATACGAACCCTTGCACAATCTTGGCTTCAGTACCAAATCAAGCAAAGCATCTAAGCAGGACGAAACCGTTCCCTTCAGTGCTGGGGATGTGGTGAAGCTTCGTGCTGAAGCTGAGAAGAAAAAAGACACGAAACTTGTGGACCTGATAACGCTGGCAATGTGGTCAGGTGCTCGAATCGAGGAACTGTGTTCCCTGACCGAGGCACTGGACCAAATGAAGGGCGGAAACACTTGGGAACCTGTTGATTACCATAGTGATTTCTGAGTGCTGTTAAATTTTAACACTTGTAGTCAACGCGGCTCCCGGCAGTAGCCTGAAAAACCAGCAGAAAACGACTGAGCGCGAACCAAATGAATTTTCAACACGTTGCCTCATCAGCCAGTTTGGCATGAGGCCAGTATTTCGAAGAAAGACACGATTATGACAGAACAAACACACATCATCATTCATACCGATGGTGCTTGCAGCGGCAACCCCGGCCCCGGTGGCTTGGGGGTCGTGATACAAGGTCGCATCCCTTGTGGTATGGTTGGGGCTTTATCGTTTCCGGATACTTTTGTGTTGGGTAAAGAGACCTTGTAATCTCAATATGTGGCTGGCAACCGTAGCTACCACCAACCATTCTTCACAACAACAAGAACACCATAACTTAAAATTGCACTTGATTGAAGATTGTTTCCCGTTGAGTATCTCAACCATATATTTACCACAAAGTCGTCTATAAATCTTGTGGTTTACAATAAGTTATAGGGGGAGCCGATGAATAATAAGGGGGCGATAATGAACCGTGAACTGATTGGTGGCCTGTTCGGCTGGGGTTCGATAATCGCCAGCTTTGCTTCAGTGTATTACCTCTATCAGCTGATGATGAATGATGGTCCAGCCAAGCCCCTAATCATTGCCACCGTTGTGGCGTTCGTATGCAAGGGGTTTGCTCGCAAATATACAAACGTCGAACAGGTTAAATCATCTCGTCAGGTATCATCCCCCGCCTTGGACATCGTCGGGGATTATGCTGACTACATTGCCGAGAACTCGATTGGCGATGAAATCCGTGATGTGTCAGCCCTTCCCCATCCGAAGGAGGACATTCTTCAAGCAATGCTCAACGAAGCGCGGGCTGATATAGACGAAAATCGGCGTGAGGCGCTTATTATCTGCACGATGATGCTTGCCGATTTCCAAGAAGGTGTTGGAGAGAAGCCCCTAACACGCTTGGGCATAAACCTGTCAGCCCCGTTGGCGGAAGGCGAGGATATCCGTGCGCTCGCAAGCAGGATTGCGAATAACCCTGACAAGGGGCGGTTCGATGAGTTCGAGGCACGAGCCAACGCCGAACGGCTCCAGATTAGTGACCAGCTTCATGCCGCAATAGGAGGTTAACTTCCAGCACTGTTACTGGAACATCATCAGAGCAATGATTTGATGCCGATGACACACGGAAGAGACCTGGGCACAGATGTCTCTTATTGGGATGGTCTATTTAAGCATAATCGGTAAAATGTAGGTGGTAAATATAGGTGGTAACCAGAAATGAGAAACCCCGCAAACCCTTTATTAATAAGGACTTGCGGGGTCTTCGTGATTATGGCGGAGAGGGCGTCCGCTAAAGTAATGTTTTAATTAGATCATATTCGTATATATGTTATATAATTATCAGTAAGTTATATACATATTTGTCTATCTTTGTCCAATGCTATCAGGGTATAATTTGTACTCCATTTTGTACCCCAACCTGTACCCCACATCAAAGAGGCTAGCAATGGCACAAGGAATCCACCGCCTAACGGATAAGCAGATCAAGAACGCCAGCAAGGACCTCAATGATGGCGGAAACCTTTGGCTTCTAATCAGACGTGAAACCAAGGTCTGGGCGTTTCGCTATATGCTTAACGGCAAATCCAGAAAGGCAGGTCTAGGATCTTATCCTACAGTTTCACTTGCTATGGCCCGCGAAACAGCTTCCCAGTACAGGCAATGGCTCTCTCAGGGCATTGATCCCTTGGATCAAAAGGACAAGCAACAAGCAGAAGCCAGTAAAGTGATGCCCACTTTCACCTCAGCAGCAGCAAGGTTCATTTTAACCAACCGCCATGAATGGAAAAGCAGGAAACATGCTAGGCAATGGATTTCCACCATCAGAACCTACGCCAAGCCAAAGATTGGTAAGAAGCTGGTCTCAGATGTCTCAACTGAAGACGTACAGGCCATTCTATCGCCCATATGGACCAGCAAGACCGAAACCGCCAAACGTGTTCAGGGGCGCATTGAGAGAGTCCTAGATTGGGCTACAGCGATGAAATACCGAACTGGAGAAAATCCTGCCAGGTGGTCAGGTAATCTTGATCAGATCTACCCTTCCCCGAACAAGGTTAAAAAGCTGAATAATGGTGGCAATGAGAATCATCAGTCAGCTTTGCCCTATCAGGACCTGCCAGCATTCTACGATGGCCTTAAAGACAAAGACGGAAATTCAGTCAAAGCCCTTAAATTCCTTATCCTCACAGCCTGCAGATCAGGTGAAGTGCTAAACGCCACATGGGATGAAATCGACCTAGCGAACAAGACCTGGACCATCCCAGCTAGCCGTATGAAGGCTGGATCTGAACACCGTATTCCATTGACCGATAAGATGATCGGCATCTTGGAATCAGTCCCACGATTTAGCGACTTTGTTTTTGCAGGAAACAGGCATAACAGACCCCTCTCAGGCATGGCAATGCTGACCATGATGCGTAAGATGGGATACGTTAAAGGAGGCCAGCACCCTGCCTATGTGCCTCATGGCTTTAGGTCATCATTCAGGGATTGGTGCGAGGAACAATCCAGCGCACCCCATGGCGTTATTGAGAGGGCTCTGGCACATACGATTAGGGATGCCACAGAGAGGGCTTATAACCGTGGTGATCTGTTCGATAAGCGCAGGTCTCTTATGCAATCTTGGGGGCAGTTTGTTGCAGATCAACGTAACAACGTCATTACTATGACTAGGGACGTATCCTGATGGCCCCGCAAAACAAGCCCCCTACAAATCCCATCGCACCACTGCATGGAAAAATGCCAGATTTAGACATTCCGTCTGAGTTATTTGCACCAAACCATTCGACCAAGTCCTTCCAATCTCAGTGTTTGAGCATTCAGGGAAATGTCGCCTACGCTGGGGAGGTCTTCGAGAAGGTTAGGGTAAACGGAAAGGGCAACCCACTTTTCGACAACAAAGAGGAGTTCCTTCAACAGCTTGACGCTGCCCTCTTGGAGTTCCAAATGTCCAGGTCCAGTGTCGTCCCGGACGCATCTGGAGACCTCAATGATCAACGGAAATTCTTCACGCGCCTTCAGAAGGCTGTGAGCAAACTGAATGATGTCTTGGATGAAATGCATGAGAACCATTCAAGGCAGTTGGCTCATGCAGGGTTTGTTCTACCTCAACACCTCACTGGCGAAGGGCTAGACAATGATTTTATTCGGCAAGCAAGGAACCTTAATACCGCAGCAGTTAAGGTTCGTGAAGATTTAACGAACAAGAACATTGGGCGGCATGCTGAACTGTATTTGCTAATCGAGCAGCTGGCTGAGATGCACAAAGACTGGCCGACCATAACGACCAGCCACCACAATAAGGATAACAGTGGGGTATTCTTCGACCTGGTCAAAGCGGTTTACCCTTTGGTCAACCTCTCAAACGCAGAGTCCATCACCGACAATACAATCGTTAATGGGATAAAATTAGCCCATAAATCGTAAATTTATACCCATTATCCGCCTACTCCACCTTGCTTTATTCATCGTACTTCCTGAAACGATATAGGACTACGAACGATGAAAAAAGAAATCCAGCCACGCCTGATGCGCATGCGTCAACTCACCGACTACACCGCCATGTCCAGGGCGCATCTATACCATAAGATAGCAGAAGGCGACTTGAACCCGGGTTATATGATCAGCCCCGGTATTAGGGTATGGGAAAAATCGGAGATCGATGCCTGGCTTGATAAACGAATGGGGAGAGCCTGAAATGGAAAACCCCACCACCGCCAAGAAGGCAAATGCTGAGGCTCTCGATATTGACAGCGAGATCATAGCACAAGATGAGCACCAGAGCACCCAAAAAGCCCCTAACCAGGCAATCCAAAATCCAGCCATTACGGATTACAAAGCACTGTTGCTAAAAATTGAGAAAACCATTCAGGCATCGCCCGATTCAATTATCCCCAATGGCGAGATACATCGATTTGATGTTGATAAAACTGGCGACCAGAAAGGCTGGTATGCTTGCCATACCAAAGAAGCATATTCATATGCCTTCTATGGCGATTGGAGCAAAGGTGAAACTCACCGTTGGGATTCCGTGGGGAGCACAAGTGTCAGCCAGGCACAAAAGTCTGATATAAAAGCCGCCATGGAGGCATCTTTAAAGCAACTTGATGAGAAGCGCAGCACAGAGCAAGCTGAGATTGCTGACAAATGCCAAGAATTATGGAATGCCCTTGATGATGCATCTGATGACCACCCATACCTTAAAGCCAAAGGTGTGAAAGCCCACGGCATAAAAATTCACCCAAACGACAATCTCCTCATCATCCCGGTCTTTATTGGCGGAAAAATATCGTCACTTCAACGCATTGATGCCACTGGCAAGAAGAAATTTCGCCCAGGCGGCAAAATTTCAGGCGGAGGATACTTGATAGGCAAGGTAGGTCCGCTGATGCTGCTCTGCGAAGGCTATGCAACAGGAGCAACATTACATGAAGCCACAGACTTGCCAACCATCGTAGCCTTTAATGCTGGCAACCTTCCAAAGATCGCAACGTCGTTAAAGACAGCGTATCCAGAAACTCGCTTTGTCATCTGTGCTGATAACGACCAATTCACATCTGGGAATCCAGGCATCACAAAAGCCCGTGAAGCAGCAGAAATTTTATCTGCTCCCGTCGCTTACCCACGTTTTAAAGGCCCAGATATTCAAAAACATGGGAGGCCTACCGATTGGAACGATTATCATCAGATTTACGGGTTGGAGGCTGTTCAAAACGCACTAAAGCCCAAAATCAAAAAAGCTGAACATTCGGGCAAACTCTTTACCGACCTCACCGATCTAACCAAAAATCTCGCACCACCTGACTACCTCATCGATGATCTAATCGAACGCGATACTATTGGGGGCTTTATTGGCTCTTCAGAAGTAGGCAAGAGCTTCATGGGGGTTGATATTTCTAGTGCTGTCGCAACAGGTACTAAGTTTGCGAACAAAGGGGCCAAGCTAGGATCGGTTCTTTACCTGGCTGGAGAAGGCCAGTATGGAATCGCCAGACGTTTCAAAGGGTGGGAGCAGCGCACTGGAATTCAAATCGATCCTGGCCGCATTCACATCAGCGCTAAAACGGTTACCTTGGATTCTGCGGGAGCTAAGGAGATCTTGTCCGCTTTGGAAGAAATGGGATTAGGCATTGATCTTGTGATCGTTGATACCTTGGCTCGACATATGTGTGGTGAAGAAAACAGCAATACTGCAATGGGCGATTTCATCAAACAGCTTGATAAGGTCCGTGACGAATATGGGTGTACTTTCGCTATTATGCACCACACAGGCCACAGCTCAGATAATTCAAACCGTGCACGCGGGGCCAGTGCCTTTTATGCATCGCTTGATTTTGAGTTTCTGTTAAAGGCCCCTAAGAATGGTCCACGGACATTTGAAGGGACCAAGAATAAGGAAGGCCCGTTATACCCAAAGCGAACCTTCAACCTCACTCCAATTGAATTGGATGGCCTCAATCAAGACAATGGCGACCCTGTTACAACAGCCATTATCGAGTGGGGCGATTTTGTCTCAGAGGCCAAAGGGACTGACGCAAACAATGGTTCAAATGCCGCCTATCATAGCTTGAAGGGTGCCTTAGCCAATCAGGCTATCTTCAATCAAATCTCCCTGGACGACTGGCGAGAATATGCATACCAGAATAGTACCCGTGCGAACCAAAACTCTAAACGTGCTGAATTCAACTCTTTCAAGACGAAGCTCATAAATGACGAGGTTATTGCAATGTCTGATGAGGATAAAATTGTGCGGGTGTTGGACCAAGATCTAATTGATCTTGGAGATATCCAGGGTGTTGAAAAACCTGGAGCAGATGGTTGATACACTTCAATTGGTAGTACCGAACCGTACGTACTCCCACCCCCGTAGGGGGTGGAGTACGCTACGGTTCGTGTACCAAAAAGAAATAAAAAACACCCTGTAACAAACCACCCCATATTCCAGACTCACCCCAACTGAATCCCCAGCCCCACCTTCATAGATACCATGTTAAAACATCATCAAGCACTGGCCATTCGGCATTAGATGCGACACTTAACATCCCAGTGTCCCTACGGCTGAACAAGGCTCAGGTTTAAAACCATCTTCAATGATGTTATTTGCAGCATTTTCAAAGCAAACCCTATTCCTTCCACTAGAGATGCACCCTTGGCGATCTTCAGGCCGATAGCATGGGCCATGAGCATGCGGGCCAAACGTGGTTTGACCTTCGTCTTAATGTTTAATGAAATAAAATCCCCATAACCAATCAGAACTTTTGCTTCGCCTTCATTTGCTCAAGCATGCGATCTGAGGCATCGTTAAATTCCTCTATGGAAATATCAACACAGTTCTTTAGTTTGATTGGTTCTATGTCCTCAGATCTTCCAAAATCGATAACTTCAAGAGTTTGTCTATTGATCACAAAATTTTCAAATCCTAAATTTTCATATCCAAAATAATAGTGGGTGGTTGTTGCATCCCTTAACCAACCACTCAATACAAAGTCATCATGTCGAGTGCTGGCTGTTATGGATGCCGAGTATGTGGCTGGATGGAATAGAGCGGCAGGGTCATCCGAATAGAATTTTCTTTTTATAAGGAAGTAGCGTTCGTTTTGCCCTGCAGGAACAAACTTAGCAGCGTATGAAGGGTTTGACGTTTGACATTTGATAGATAACATCGACACTAAATAAAGCAGATATCTATCAACCAACCACACAGAACCCTGTATAATAACTACTGCAACGGACAGAATTACTGCCCGGTAGTAAAAGCTTCTCATGGTTCCCCCAGGAAAGTCGACAAACACTATCTTCAATTTATCATGCTAAAGAGCCGCTTGCAAAACTCAAAAAGCAGCCGAATTAAGCTGCTACGGGGCGAAAATATTATTTGCAAACGATTTCTAGAAGAGCCCCAGCTACTGACTTTAGGCGAGGATGCTCCCACTTTGACGGAGGGGTGTAAGGAGTAGGGGATCCCTTAGCCATTGGTTCCGTGTGAGCAAGCCTATGTAAACGAATGAACTTAAACGACTTACAGTCTGCCTGTTTATAATCCTGCACTGAGAGTGCCCCCCCTTGGGGGTGTAAAAAGTCAGTCAAATCCCAGAAATAAACATACCCATTCTGTTTTTTAATTCTCTCAAAATCGATATAAAAAGTATCCCCAATATCATTACCACCCACTTTTGACCAATCAGCAAAACTGGTGGATGGAAACATCACAGCCATAAATATTGCTAACGTTATTTTTTTCATTCTGCTTCCCGTTTACTGCCTGAATACCAGCTTCGGTTGATGTTAAAAATACGCATATTTATAAATACATCTAGTGTCCGGGAATATTAGGACAAAGATCAGAAATACCAATTCGAATTTGATATCCGTCTGAATAAACGCAAACCTTATTTACACCATCAAGATAACTATCAACTGCCGAACCAGCAGTAGCTGCAAATGGTGCAGTCAATAAAGCTAAAAGGAAAAATAATCTATACATGCATATCTCCAGTTACAGTAAGAAAAATTACAAATGATGCTTTGAAGTAAGTTGCTTTTTAATACCCCCTAGGGATATTAAATAATCACAGTAATTATTGACGTTTTCATCTGGTTCCCCCTTGGCAGATATATGCTAATGGCACGAACGTACACCAAATTTCACCAATTATAAGTAGTCTTTATGCGCTATCAGCTCACTCAAATATTGTTGCCTGTGACGATTTTTTAAAATTGGGTACGGGTGCAGTAATAACCAGCTGGGCTAGCCCCATTGGAAACCACCCCCCCCCCCCGACTAATCTGCAAACGATCTTTCACACACCAGGCAAGCCTGGTCAGGTTCCAACAATGCTATCCTATAGGAGACTTATTTATGCGTGATACCATCAAAGCTCTGTTCGCATCCATCCGCAACCTTTTGGGCGTTTTTGACGCATCCACTGAAGGTCTGCATACATTTGCTAAGGGCATTAATCCTTACGGCCAAGCTTTCGCAAGTGTTGGAGAAATGGTAAATGATACTGTTGCACAAGCTCGCGAAGTGCAAATTCGCGAGCATGCCAAACTTCTCGAAAACTTGTAACCACTATCACCCAGGAGCCCTCCGGTTCCTGGTCTTTTTGTACACTTCACCAGAAAGTGGCTGTAAAGACCTTATCCTTTACAGCCGATAAACCACGGGCTACCAGTGTTCAACAAACTACACCCTATTAAGGCTAGGACATTTGCCATGGAAATTAACGGAAAGATCATCGAAATCCTCGAAGCTAAATCAGGGCAGTCCGCCAAGGGTACATGGCGCAAACAACAATATGTTCTTGAAACCGAAGACCAGTACCCAAAGAAGATTTGCTTTATGGTCTGGGGTGACAAAATCGATGAATTCGGCATCAAGCAGGGCGATAAACTTATGGTCTCAATAGACCTGGAGAGCCGTGAATTTAACGGACGCTGGTATACGGACGTTAAGGCCTGGAAGATTTCACGGGGCGACAGCAAGGCTGATGATACACAGTTCTCAAGTTCTGGGGATTACGGCAGTACACAGTCCTCGAATCCACCACCTACATTTGATGATGACGAAATCCCCTTCTGAATCAAACACCCTCTAAAACCGCCTCAGAGACTCGTACGGAATCGTTAGCTAAACACACCAGCCCCATATCCTCTACATCGCAGTTGATTCTCAGAGGGCTTTGCTCGGGCTTACAGGGCCTGTTAGATAAAAATTACATACCTTTGCAATCCGATAGACCGTCGCTAAGGGGCTTTGCCCCTACCGCGCTCAACCCTGCGGCCACCCCATCTTCGTTCGCTACGCTCCCTGCAGACGGGTCCCCTGAGCCTCAGGTTGACCTTGGCTCCCCATTCTCGCCGAAGGGCAGAAGGCCAAATGGGATTTGACCTTAAATATTTAAGAATCTTGTTGAGTTCAAAATAGGACGTCTACATTGGGGTGTTTGGCTAACGTTGTTTCAGCCCTATAAAAAGGTCTGCTTATGGCTCATTACTTGTATTTACCAATGATGAAAAATTAACGTGAATATATGGCATCTAAGATTGAGGCCACAAACTCACAAGAACATGGGCAGTTTTGTGGATCGTATAAATCCAGCTCATGTTCTTCCTTTTTAGGTTCTGTGCATGTGGCACAGTGGTCCCGAATGTCCTGCAACAGAGATTGCCGCAATTCTTCGAACTGCTCACGCGTGAACACAATCACATCCCCCAGCCGCCTTAGTTAGAATCAGAGGTAAGCACAATCAAAAGATGTCTGTCAACATGACAGGCAACTAGCCGACGACATGACGAGATGCATTGTTCATTTTGGCCCTGCACAGAATACTGAATAACCAATAAAACCAAGAAAACCGCAGAACTATAAGGTTTATTCGGTTTTATTGGTTTTAGAGGGGAGGTATGGATTAAATGGTGTTTATTCCGGTCGCATGCCTGTAGCACTCTCCCTCACTCGCTCCTTCGGGCTAACGCTAATAACACTCCGCTGCGCTGCGCGTTATTAGCTTACTTAGCCCTCAGTTACTCCCTCAGTCGGTACTACTGCATGCACCCTGGAGCAGGGTAGGTTAAATGCTGAATTGCAATGTAATTAAGGGGCTACAAGCCGTAAGGCTTAGGTTTGGTTTGCACCCCATTTTGTACCCCACAAACAAATAACCCACCGAAAACATAATGTTTCCAATGGGTTATTCATTGATTATGGCGGAGAGGGCGGGATTCGAACCCGCGGTACGGGTTAACGCACACACGCTTTCCAAGCGTGCGCCTTAAGCCACTCGGCCACCTCTCCTTAATCATCGCGCGCAAACTAGCGAACCGGAGGGGGAATTACAAGCGCTACCCGCATAAAATCGAAAAGCTTTTTTTTAGCGCGTTTTAGATCGTTTTTTTTGACACCTGTGAGCTTTGTCAATGACCGCCCGAAGCGGTTCTCGTAAGATAGGGATATGAAACGCTTTTTATATCTTATTGGCATGGCCTGTTTGGCGCTGGCGTTCTTGACCACCAGCGCGGAATTGGCCGTGCGCATGATCGACGCTGGCCAAGATGCGGCCTCAGGCGCCCCCTCCGGCGAGGGCGAGGGGTTGTTGGTTTCGACCCTCTATGTATGGAAAACCGTGGCCCCGCGCAGCCTGTACGCCCTGACCAACAGCGCCGTGTGGCCATTTGTCCAGCCTTTGCTACACTTACCGGGGTGGCTGCTGTTTGGCGTGCCCGGCATCTTGCTCAGCATGACGTTTCGCAGACCGCGCGAAGACGAGCCCGATCCCCTCACCACCAAGGCCTTGGCCCAAGCGCACGAAGACTCCCTGTTTTTGTTCGATGAACTGGCCCGCGCGGCGCACAAAGACGGCTATACGCTGACCCAAGACGACAGTTATCCCAGCAATCCGCTGGACACCATCCCCGCCGAGGCCCACTTCGCCGATGAGGACATCGAGGCCCAATTGCTGCCCGAGCGCGATTATTTGCTGGGCCCCAATCCCAAACAACCCGCAAAAGACTCCGAGCCTGATTCGGAACCGAATTAAACGGTGCAAACAGCCTTGCTGAAGCTTAGTCGTCGCTCATTTTCAACGCATTGATGAACGCGCTTTGGGGGATTTCCACCTTACCGAACTGGCGCATCTTCTTTTTGCCCTTCTTTTGTTTGTCGAGCAATTTGCGCTTGCGCGAAATGTCGCCGCCGTAACATTTGGCGGTGACGTCCTTGCGCATGGCGGCGATGGTTTCACGCGCCACCACTTTGCCGCCGATGGCCGCCTGGATGGGAATTTTGAACAACTGGCGCGGGATCAGGTCTTTCAAGCGCTCACACACCTGACGGCCGCGATTTTCCGCTTGGCTGCGGTGCGCAATAAACGCCAACGCATCCACCGGTTCGGCGTTGACCAAAATCTGGATCTTCACCAAGTCGTTGGCCGCGTAACCCGCCATTTCATAATCGAAGCTGGCGTAGCCGCGCGAAATGGATTTCAAGCGGTCGTAAAAATCGAACACCACTTCGTTCAGCGGCAAGCGATACACCGCCATGGCACGGTTGCCCACATAGGTGAGTTCCACCTGTTCGCCGCGCCGTTCCGTGCACAGCGTCAAAACGGAGCCCAAATATTCATCGGGCACCAAGATGGTGGCCTTAATCCACGGCTCTTCAATGGAGGTGATTTGCGTGGGTTCGGGCATGTCGGCGGGATTGTGCAGGTCGATGACCGTGCCGCCCATCATGTGGATCTTGTAAGCCACGCTGGGGGCCGTCGTGATCAAGTCCAGATCGAATTCGCGTTCCAGACGCTCTTGGATGATTTCCAGATGCAGCAAGCCCAAGAACCCGCAGCGAAAACCTTGGCCCAACGCGATGGATGTTTCCGGGACAAATTCAAAGCTGGCGTCATTCAAGCGCAGCTTGCCCATGGAATCGCGCAAATCGTTGTAGTCTGCCGCATCGAGCGGAAACAGCGAGCAAAACACCACCGGAACGCTGGGCTTAAAACCGGGCAGCGCTTTTGCGGTGGGCAAGCGGTCGTCGGTCACCGTGTCGCCCACGTTGGTGTCGGCAACGGTTTTGATGGACGCCGTGAAAAAGCCCATTTCGCCGGGACCCAGTTCCGCCAAGCGGGTGATTTTGGGGGTAAAAATACCGACCTGATCAACTTGATGGGTGGAACCCGACGACATCATGCGGATTTTCTGGCCTTTTTTGATGGTGCCATCAACCACGCGGATCAAAATCATCACACCCAGGTACGAATCGTACCAACTGTCCACCAGCAACGCTTTTAAGGGCGCATTGCGCTCGCCAACCGGGGCGGGCAAGCGATGCACGATGGCTTCCAAGGTCTCAGTAATGCCAATGCCCGATTTGGCCGAGGTCAAAACCGCGTCGGACGCATCCAAACCAATCACATCTTCAATTTGCGCGCGCACCCGTTCGGGTTCTGCGGCGGGCAGATCGATTTTGTTCAGAACCGGGACGATTTCCAGATCGTTGTCCATGGCCATGTAGACGTTGGCCAAGGTCTGCGCTTCTACGCCCTGGGACGCGTCCACCACCAGCAATGCGCCTTCGCACGCGGCCAGGGAACGCGACACTTCATAGGCAAAATCCACGTGACCCGGTGTATCCATCAAATTCAGCTGATACTCTTGGCCGTTAAGCGCCGTGTACTTCAAGCGCACGGCCTGGGCCTTGATGGTGATGCCGCGCTCGCGCTCAATGTCCATGCTGTCGAGCACTTGCTCCGTCATTTCCCGCGCTTCCAGCCCACCGCATTGCTGAATCAAACGATCCGCCAACGTCGACTTGCCATGGTCGATGTGCGCGATGATGGAAAAGTTCCGAATGTGAGTTAAATCAGTCATGGCGGGGCTTGTAGCACCGTTGAGCGGACTTGAGAAGATGGGGAATTCGCGTTTTGGTGCTTTACAACGGCAACGGGCTAACGCCGATGAGCCAGGGGTGGAGGCCTAGGAGGGTGGCGTAGATCGCCAGGGCGATGGCGATGCGGGGGAGGCCGATGCCTTTTAGGTCGAGCCGAGTTTTGCCGCTGAGGATGGCCCAAAAGGGGATCGTGGAGGTGGCGGCGCTGAGACGCTGCCATTCGTCTTCGCCCAGCTCATGACGCTTTTTGATATCTAAGCTTATGGGCCCCATCAGAGCCAAGGTGGCGAACAGGCCAAACAGCAAGATCGACGCGGTGTCGCCATTTGGAAACAGATGCGCGCCCGACCACAGCAGCAACGCCCAAATCAACGGGTGGCGGGTGATGGACACGGTGCCGGGATGGGCGGAATCGAATTGCTTGGCCTTCACCCCCACCGACAGGGGGTTGGGTTCTGAAAATGTGGCGACCAAAAACAAACACACCCACGGCATGGTGAGCAGCGGCACCCACCGCGTCCACGGCCATTGCGGCCAGACGATGTCTGTATCGGCGTGGGCATAAGCCATCGCCACCCAGGTGAGAACCAGGATCGACAGAACTGAATAGCCGACTATATAGACTTCCATGCCCAGCTTCGCCACCAACGTGCGGCGCACCGGGCCGATGGCGGGTACGGCGTGAAAGACGATGAACACCGCCAACGCGGTTAGCAATTCACTCATGACGTTGGCCCCTTATCGGCAAGCGGTAAAAGCGTGTGTCCACGGCCATGCGGGGGAAGCTTGACGGCAAGTCGTTGCCCTCCAGAGCTTCAAAACCGTGCTTTTCATAAAAGCGGTGGGCGGCTTTGAACGCGTCGGTGGTGCCGAGAAAAATTTCACGAAGCCCCGCCATACGCGCATGGCCGAGCAGGGTTTCAAGCAATTCTTTGGCCACACCGATTCCTTGGCCCCGGTGGCTCTGGGCGACGAACATTTTGCGCAGGGCCGCTTGGTTGTTGCCAATGTCTTTGAGCGCGATGGTGCCGACCACGCGGCCGCCGTCCAACGCCACCCAAAAATTACCCGTACCGTTTTGATAAAAGCCGGGAATGTCTTGCAAGTCGGGCTGGTCTTCCAAGGTGATGTCGATGGCAAATTCTGCGCGCTGAATAGACACGATCAAATCGACGACGCCGCCCGAAAACACCGGAATATAGCCCATGACGTCCATAAGCGCGCCCCGTCCAATGTGGCCTAAAGGTCCGGTTCGTCCAAACCCAAAATGCGACAGCACGCGATGACGGCGCTGGTCAGCAGCACCGCGATTGTCATGGGGCCGACGCCGCCGGGCACCGGGGTGATGGACCCGGCCACAGACTTGGCCGAGGCAAAATCCACGTCGCCGGTCAGGCGCATTTTGCCTTCGCCGCGTTCCGGGGCCGGAACCCGGTTCATGCCCACGTCGATGACGCACGCGCCGGGTTTAATCCAATCGCCCTTGATCATTTCCGAACGCCCCACGGCGGCCACCAAAATGTCGGCGCGGCGGCATTCTTCGGGCAGGTCTTTGGTGCGCGAATGCGCGATCGTGACGGTGCAGTTGGCGTCCAACAACAATTGCGCCATGGGCTTGCCGACGATGTTGGAGCGCCCCACCACCAAGGCCCGCTTGCCGCTCAAATCCGCGCCCAAAACATCGTGGATCAACATCATGCAGCCGCTCGGCGTGCACGGGACCATAGCTTGCTGTCCGGTGGCAAGCAGGCCTGAATTGATGACGTGAAAGCCGTCCACGTCTTTGGCCGGGTTGATGGTGTTGATGACTTTGGGCTCGCTGATGTGGCTGGGCAGGGGCAGTTGCACCAAGATGCCGTGCACGCTGTCGTCGCCGTTGAGCCGTTCCACCAGCGCCAAAACATCCGCTTCCGGGGTGTCGGCGGGCAGTTTGTGTTCAAACGAATTCATGCCGCATTCGACGGTCTGTTCGCCTTTGTTGCGCACATAAACTTGCGACGCCGGATCTTCGCCGACCAACACCACCGCCAAGCCGGGGGTGACGCCGTGCCGGGCTTTCAGCTTGGCAACTTCAGCGCTCACGCGTTCACGCAGTTTTGCGGCGAAGGCTTTGCCATCAATCAGTTGGGCGTCGGTCATAAATCGTCTCCGTTTAGGCGAAGTCTTGGCTGTGCGCCCAATCGCCGATCTGTTTGTTCAGCGCGTCTGCGTCTCCGCGGATCAGCACCACTTTGTTGCGGTTGGTTTGGCCTTGGATCACATCGAGCAAAGACTTCGCAACCTTCCATTCCTTGGCCAGCATCTTGATCAGGGCCTGATTGGCCTTGCCGTCTTCGGGGGCCTTGGTGACGCTGGCCTTCAAGACGCCATTGTCGTCCGCATCCAGCATCACGCCGTCAAAGCCATCGCGACGCCCGGACGGCGTCAAGCGAATGCGCAGGCGCAGGCCTTCCGGAGTGATTTGGGCGAATGACACCGCGCCCCCCATCAGACCGCCTCCCCTTAAATCAGGCGCATAACCAGCTGGTTGAGGAAGCTCTGCGTAAACATAATGATCAAAATCAAAGCGATGGGCGACAGATCCACCGTGCCGAAATCGGGCAAAATATTGCGAATCGGGCGCAACACCGGCTCGGTGATGCGATAAATAAAGTCGCTGATCATATAGACGGCTTTGTTGCTGGTGTTGACCACGTTGAACGCGGTCAGCCAACTCAGCACCACGCCGGCAACAACCACCCACACATATAGATCCAAAACGATATTCACCACTTGGATGAAAGGAATAAGCACCACGTCCATAAAAAATCCACCGATCCGTTTGTCTAATTTCCCCAAACTTATGCCCCCGAGGCGCTCGGCGCAAGGGGGGTGCGCGACGGCCCCGGGATCAGGCGAGGAGATACAGTTTTAAATAAAGTGTATTGCCCTCACACGCCCAATTGAAACCTGGCTGCGACTTTGCTATGACACACTACACGGCGCCGCAAAGACGCCTGTATGGGGCCGTAGCTCAGTTGGGAGAGCGCGTCGTTCGCAATGACGAGGTCGTCGGTTCGATCCCGATCGGCTCCACCATTTCTTCAGTGTTGACGTTCAAGGCGTTCGGTATTGACGTGGCCCGGGTTTACGCCGCGTTGGGGACCTGGACTTGCCTTTGCCAGCCCCCCAGCATCCACCATATGGCCATCGTCATCACCACAGACACATAACCATCAATTGCATAATGCCAGCCCAAATGGATGGAGCCGATGAGAATAAGCGTGGCGTATCCCCAGGCCAGCGCCCCGGCTATCCGCCCATAGCTTTGCGCCAGACACGCCACCAACACCGCCTGGGCAACATGCAGTGACGGCATTGCCGACAAGCCTTCGTATTTCCCAACCCCCCCTTGATAGGCATCCAACAGGGTTTCTTGAAGCACGATGGCGGTCAAAGGGGACGTTTCGTTTATGGCGTACAGTTTGTCCATCAACGGCGCAAAGCCTGCATCTACGCCATAGATCGGCTCCAAATAGCACGGGCCGACCGAAAAAAATGCCCATGCCATAGCCGAACCCAAAACCATCCACAGTAACGCGTGAGCGGTTATAAACCGGACCCGGCGGCTGGCGTTGTTGTCAAAATACAAACAGGCAAAGGGTGCCGTGAACACGACCAAAAACCAACTGCTGTACACTTGGTCTAAAAAAACCGTGCCCGATGGGGAGCCGAACAGCGCCCAAGTCACGTGCCATGGATCTGTCTGGCCATGAAGCGTTCGATCAATCTCTGCAAACGTGAAGTCCCATTCCCTCACAGCCAAATCCGGAATGGCGGCCTTGAAGGATGAAAACGAGGTCATAAACGGCATGAAGATCATGATAAAAATGCACAGCCGCACCAACCGTTCGGGGGCCGTTGCAAATTTCAGCGTTTTTATAATCCGATGCGATAAGGATACACGTGGCAGCGGGCGATAAAAATGGGAAAACAAGATCCATACGGCCCCAACCATGGCCGACACAATCACAAACGGTCCAACCCGATGGATCAAATAAGGCAACAGATGGCCGTGCCAAATATTGGCAATGTTACCGTAACCGCTGAGCAGCCCTGATGTGCGGTTCGTCAACACCATCATGATCACTTCGACCGCCAAAACATAAGCCACGATTAAGGGTATGAGCAGCTTAAACTCCTTGACCGCATCAACAATCGGGCGCGCTGCCCGAAGCAAATAATTTAGACCTACAGATCGCCCTTCGATACGCTCTTGCACTGTCCCCTCCACTCAAAACCCATCCGTCACCCGTGAGCTGCCTTAAGGGGTGGACGAGTCAATCGAGCCAGCTTGCAGCATAAAGCTGCATCCGTGAAGGAAAACCTCCTTCTGCAGTCGGCGACTTGACCGACACGCTCACAACCACAAAACCTTGTAAAACGCCGTCTCAATCAAGCGGCCCTTGAGGTTGGATTTGAATTTGGGAATACGCTGCGGCTCACTCAGCCCTTGCGGACGTTTTCGACGAAGGTGTCGGCCTTTTCGGCCAGGGTGCCCATTTGGCGGGCCAGGTCGTCGACGGTGGCGAGCATTTCGTGGGCGGCGAAGCCGGTTTTTTCGATGGCGTCGCCGACCTCGCGGATAAAGCTCAACGATTGCCCGGTGGCGTCGGCGGTGCCGCGCGCGTTGACGGAAATTTCCGCGATGGTGTCGTTTTGCTCCTCCGCCGCACGGGTCACTTCGCTGGCGATGGTGTTGATTTCTTGGATAGCGCCGCTGACCGATTCCATGGCCGCGCGGGCGCGTTCACTGGCGCCGCGAATGGAATTGATGTGCGCGGTGATTTCATCTGTGGCTTTGGCGGTTTGATTGGCGAGGTTTTTAACTTCGCCGGCCACCACCGCAAAGCCTTTTCCCGCATCCCCGGCGCGCGCCGATTCGATGGTCGCGTTCAACGCCAGCATGTTGGTTTTGTCGGCAATGTCGATGATCAGCTCGGCGACATTTTCAATGCGCTCGGTGGCTTCGCTTAGCTCATCCACCAGGGCATCCGCTTGGCTGACCCGTTCAACGGCCTCTTGTGCCATTTCGTTGGAGCGGCGCATGCGTGCGCTCAATTCGCGCACCGTGTTGGCCATGGTTTCCGCAGATTGCGCCACCGCCGCCACGCCTTGCGCCGCCGCGTCGGTCAATTCAATAGCCGAATGGGCCTGAGCAAAACTTGATTCCGCACTTTCGCCCATGGCGCGGGCGGCGTCTTGCAGCGAGCGGGTATCTTTTTGCGCCCCGGCCATGGCCCCCTTCACACCGACGTCGAAATCTTTGGCCAGCGCTTCGCGCTCTGCCGTTTTGCCCTCTGCAAGGCGACGTGCGACTGAACTTTGGTTTTCTTCAAAGGCGCGTTTTTTCTCAATGAGATCGCGCAACGCCATCAAGGCCCGCGCCATCGCGCCAAACACGTCGGTGTTTTGCCCACACGGAACGTCGACAAAAACCCGCTCTTCGGCCAAATCTTGCAAAGCCGCATTCAAGACGTTGAGACGGCGACTGATTTGCCAGCGTGCCAACAAGAAGTTGAGCGTGCCCAACAGCGCCCCTGCGCCCAAGGAAGACACAAACACTTGAACCTGCATCGCCACGTCTTTTGAGACGCCCAAAAGCACCATAAACGGAGGGAACGCCAAGCCGACCAAAAGCCCCAGCCCGACCATTGAGGTGGCCAGCTTGGTAAATTCATTGCGTATGCTCATAAAGGTGAAGTCCCCAATGCGTCTCGTCAATTTGCGCCGATCTAAAATATGTCACGGCACCTGTCGCGCCCACGTGCAGTCTATCATAGCACCACGCCAAAAATGGTAAACCCACACACTCAAAATAGAGACGAATACCCCCCCGGCATTTCGGCATTGTGATGCTAGAAATATTCTAAAGGTCCAGATTAGGCCTTGTATTCAACTTCTATAAATTAATTTTGCCATTAAGCGAAGTCTTTTGCTCACAAACCACACATCGCCGCGTCTATCCCTTGAGCCTCCGTTTTGCAGGCTGAAGCACATTTAGACACCAAAACCCTGAGGCCCCCATGAGTTTGGCGCACGCCCTGTTGATGGCAGAACTGCTGCTGAAAGCCATCGACAATGGCTCCCCCTTAGCGCCCAGCCTTCACACCCCCGGGCCTCTCACCCAGGAGCCAAGCCCTATGGACGATCAAACTGCCGATCAAACTTCTCCCGCCGCACCAACGGACACCCCAGCAGACGTGGTGGCGAACACCACAGCGGGCGCAACAGCGGATGCCCCGCCAAGCCCCGCACCGGCCACAGACGCATCCACACATCCAAGCGATGCGCAAACCCTCATCGGCGAGATCACCCAGTTGGTTCAAATCCTCGACAAGAACCCGGACATTTTTGATTTCTTGCGCACGTTGATGGCAAAATGATGCCAGCGCTTAAATTTTAATGGTCCTCGCCGGGTGTAACTTTCAAATTGATTTGCGCCGGGGCTGGCGGTTGTGCCCGACCTTCGCCGAAAGCCCGCACTTTTGCCGCAAATTGGCGCAAGGTGCGCGCCACTTCGTAATTCACACTGCCCAACGGATAGTGTCCGTTGGCCCCTTGCTCGCCGGCTTTCAGTCCGGTCAGAATTTCAATGCCTTCATCAATGGTGTGAACCGCCCAAATGGAAAACAGGCCCGCTTTGACGGCGTCCACGACATCGTGGCGGAGCATCAAATGTTTGACGTTGGCGGCCGGAATGATGACCCCGTGCTCACCCGTCAGGCCGCGCTGCGTGCAGACGTCAAAAAAGCCTTCGATCTTGTCGTTGACGCCGCCGATGGCTTGCACCCGGCCGGTTTGATCGACCGATCCGGTGACCGCGATGGATTGCTTGAGCGGTATATTGGCGATCGCCGACAACAGGGCGTAAAGCTCGGTCGAAGACGCGCTGTCGCCTTCGATGCCGCCGTAAGACTGTTCGAACACGATGCGCGCACTCAGCGCCATGGGGCCGTCTTGGCCAAAGCGTGCGTTCAAGAAACTTTCCAAAATCATCACGCCCTTGGAATGCAGCGGCCCGCCCAATTCGACTTGACGTTCGATGTCCACCAATTCGCCTTTGCCGATGCTGACGTTCACCGTAATGCGCGAGGGCCTGCCGAAGGAAAAGCTGTCCAGCTGCAACACCGACAGGCCATTGATCTGGCCCACTTTTTTGCCTTTGGTTTCGATCACATAAGTGCCGCGGCGGATTTCTTCTTGGAGCAATTCCCGATATCTGTCGGAACGGTAAATTTTGGCGTCGATGGCCTCTTGAACGTGACGGGCGGCGATCACCTTTTTGTTTTCAACCCCGGCCCAATAATCGGCTTCGCGCACCAAATCGACGATGGAGCCCATGTGGGTGGTGAGCTTTTCCGCGTCTTCCGACAACCGCGCCGCTTGTTCGATGACCCGCGCCACGCCACCCCGGTCCAAATGACGCAGGCCTTCAGTATTGACTTGCGCGGCCATCAAGCGGGCCAAATCCATGACGCTGGAAGCATCACGATCCATGGAATTGGCAAAATCGGCGGCGACTTTAAACAGCTCCTTAAAGTCCGGATCGTGCATGGACAGCAAATAATACAGCATCGGTTCACCCAACATGACCACCTTCACGTTGAGCGGAATGGGTTCCGGTTCCAATGATACGGTGCTCGCCCAACCCAGCGATTCGGCAGGACTTTCAATGTTCACCCGCCCCGCACGAAGGGCGCGCTTCAAGGTTTCCCAGGCGTTCGGCTGCATCAGCACGCGGCGCGCATCGACCACCAAATAGCCCCCGTTGGCGCGGTGCAACGATCCCGCTTTGATCAAATTGAAGTCCGTCACCAAGGTGCCCATCTGGCTCAGATGTTCAACCCGGCCCACCAAATTGGGCTGGGTTGGATGATCGTCTTCCACCACCGGGGCGCCGCTGGGACCGGGGTTTGCTGCACAACACCCGGCGTTGTCGACCAACACATTGACTTGATAGCGACGAAACGAATTTCCGGTGCTGCCGGGACGATGATGGGCGGTCAGGCCCACTTGCATCTCCGGCCCATCCGTGGACGGCAGAAAATCGGCGGCATGCTCGATCACGTCTTCGCGGACTTCTTCCAAATAGGTCAAGACATTGGCGGTGTCCTGCCATTGCTGTTCCAGCGCTTCGATCAAGTGTCCGACGGCGCGTTTGGTGACGTCGCGGTTCAAGGCGCGCACCTTATCGCGGTGATCTTTTTCCCATTTGGGGATTTGCGCCAAAATGCCTTCCAGTTGGATTTGCAATTGGGCCAGGGCCTCTTGACGTTTTTTCTGCTCTTTGGCGGGCAAGGCTTCGAACGCCTGGGGGGTCAGCACCTCGCCCTTTTCGACCGGAGCCAAGCCCAATCCCATGGGGGTGCGCACCAACGCGATGCCGCTGGCATCGGCGCGTTCTTGCAATTTCACAAACGCATTTTCGTGGCGGGTCTTGAGTTCCGTCTCCAACGCTTCTTTGCGCTGGGCGTATTCTTCGCCTTCAAATGCGGCTGGCAGTGCGCCTTTCAATTCATCGACCAAGCGCGCCATGTCGTCGCGCAACGGACACGCTTTACCCGCCGCCAACGCCAACGCGCGGGGCTTTTGCGGGTCTTCGAAATTGTTCACATAGCACCAGTCATCCGGCACCGCTTGGGTTTCGGCTTGTGTGTGCAAAAAGCGCATCACGGTGCTGGATTTTCCGGTCCCTTCCGGGCCAAACGCAAACAGGTTATAGCCTTCGTGACGCATGCCGATGGCAAACCGAATAGCCTCGACCGCGCGCGCCTGACCGATCACGCCATCCAAAGGTTTCAGCGTTTTGGTGGTCTTAAAATCCAGCTCCGTTTTGGCGCAAGACGTATACAGGGCTGAGGGCTTCAACGGACTCACGACGGTTTGGCTCATCTTTGGTTCTTTCAAAGCTACGTGTGTTTTATGGACGCGTCTTCAGGGTTTGACGTGTCTATGGTGTTTTCAATGCGCTCCATATCGTCGTCACTCAGACCAAAATGATGGCCGATTTCATGGATCAAGACGTGCGCGATCAAGGTTTGCAAATCTTCTCCGCTTTCGCACCAGTAATCCAGTATGGGCCGACGATACAAAAAAATCATATCCACATCGCTGGGCGTGTCGCTGAGACTTTTGTCCCCCATCGCCACGCCTTGGTAGAGGCCCAATAGATCAAAGGGGCTTTCAAGCTCCAATTCATCTTCAATTTCGGCGGACGGAAAGTCGTCGACGCGTATAATCACCCCTTCAACGCAGTGCACCAGCTCGTCGGGCAAGGTGGCATAAGCCGCCTCGGCCCTTATGGCGAACTCATCAAGGGACGGTGCAACAGATGGAGAAAGAGCATGTGATCCGTTCATAGCGCCACCCTAACGCGCCTTGATCGATCCGCCAAGAGATACCATATGCATTTTAAGGGGTTAACTCACTTTTAGGATCACCGATGAAACCTTTGCTCGATCTCGCCACCGTGACGGAGCAGCTCGCTCGACGTTCTGGATGGTGCATCTCTTCAAATCATAAAGTGATTGAAAAAAGCTTTGTGTTTGACACCTTTCCAGCCGCGTTTTCATTCATGACCCGGGTTGCCTTTTGGGCTGAATGCAATGACCACCACCCCGATTGGCGCAATGTCTATAACCGGGTTGAAGTTCGCCTCACCACCCATGACAGCGGCGGGTTAACGCAAAACGATTTGGATTTGGCCCAAATGATGGATACCCTCATTGAGGCGTAGCGCCAACTTTGCCTTGCAATTCATTGACAGACTTGAACTTTCCGGCGTGTTGGCCGATAGTTATAGATGGGGCACAAAAGACTGTTTAACGGGCATAGGACGCGGCGGGCTCAGCGGCGTACATATGCTTGAGGGCACATAATGGATTTTGCCACTTTGATTGGTTTGGTGGTTGGAATCGGGGTTGTTCTCGGCGCCATCTTGGTGGGTTCGAGCCTGGACCTGTTTCTCAATTTGCCCAGTGTGCTGATCGTTGTCGGTGGCACGCTGGCGGCGACGTTTGTGAAATTTCCTCTGCAAAACGTATTTTCCGCCTTCAAGATCGGCGCGTCTTCGGCGCTTAAAAATGTCCGCCAGGACCCGCGCGGCCTTATTGAAGTGTCCTTGGAACTTGCCGAAATCGCCCGCAGAAATGGCATATTGGCGCTGGAAGGCGTTGAGATCAGCAATGTGTTCTTCAAGCGCGGCATCAAGTTGTGTGTCGACGGACACCCCTTGGAGGTCGTGCGCAACGCCCTGATCCGCGATATGGAGCTGTCCATTCACCGCCACGACGAAGGCTCGCACATCTTTAAAGCCATCGGCGATTCCGCCCCGGCATTCGGCATGATCGGCACCTTGGTGGGGTTGGTGCAGATGCTGGCCAATATGTCCGACCCGCAATCCATCGGCCCGGCCATGGCGGTGGCGCTGTTGACCACGCTGTATGGCGCTGTGATCGCAAATTTGATTGCCCTGCCCATTGCCGACAAGCTGGAAAGCAAAACCGAAGAAGAACGCCTCACCAAAGAGCTGATCTTGGAAGCCATCACGCAAATCCATGCCCGCCAAAGCCCCATGATTTTGGCCGATATCTTGGAAGGCTTTTTACCGGAAAACCAACGTAGTCGTGGCGATGATGAAGACGACGTTGATGAGGCCGCCGAATAATGCCGCCCCCCCCACCCAAAAAATGTGCCGAAGGCGCGCCGACATGGATCGTAACGTTTGCTGATCTGATGAGCCTGCTGTTGACCTTTTTTGTGTTGCTGTTGTCCTTTTCCGTCATGGAAATCGATAAATTCAAGAAAATTGCCGGCGCCATGCACGATGCTTTTGGCCTGCAGTCCATGGACCGAAAATCAGGCGTCATTGAACTAGACGGCAGCGCCGCCGCCACCGCCAACAAATACGTGGTGCCGATCCCCATCCCCGAAGCCGACGCAAGAAAGGAAATCGTCCCCGACGAAACCGACGTCGAAGAAGGCCAGGACAAGCCCGTTCAAGCCGTGCCCGAAGTCGACAAGGCCGCCGACAAAGCCAAGCGCACCTTTAATGATTTGAAGACCGTGATGGCCAACGAGATTGCCAGCGACGTGATGGACATCATCCGCGCCGGCAACGTCACCGTGGTGCGGTTTCCCGATGAAGTTTCGTTCCCGTCCGGCAGCAGTGACATGAAGGACGAATTCTTACCGATTTTGTCGAAATTTCTCACCGTGCTGCAAAATTCCGAGGGCCAAATCATTGTTTCCGGGCACACCGACGACATCCCCATTTCGACGGATCGCTTTCACTCCAACTGGAGCTTGTCGTCCAGCCGCGCCATTTCCGTCGTGCAGTATATTTTGGACCACACCAACATCAAACCTGCCCGCATAACGGTGCAAGGATTCGCCGATTCCCGCCCCCTGGTGCCCAATGACAGTGCCAAAAACCGGGCCAAAAACCGGCGTGTCGAAGTCACCATTCAGTCCGTTGCAGATGGCCCGAGCACAACCGTCACCGTGCCAAGCACGCCGAATGCGGACGCTCAATTCAAGACCGAGGCCGGTGGCAATGGCGCTGTAAAAACGGATGCGCCGTCTGTGCCAACGCCGGCCCCTATTGGCGAACCCCTCTACAACACCAACGGAACCGTCACGCACCGGCCGCCGTCCATATTGGGCGATTGAGCTTAAACGCGTGGTTTGCCGATGCCTTCAATGGCAACGTTGGTGACGCCCGGCACCGGCGGTGCGGCGACAGCCTTTGAGCGTTTGGCTTCACGTCGCGCGGTATAAATGCCCGACGCGATGATGGCGGCTGTTCCCAGCCACGTCCACAGATCAGGCGCTTCGCTGTAAGCGACAAACCCCAAGCCCGCCACCACAGGAATTTGCAAGTATCCAAACGGGGCGACAAACGAGGCGTCTGCCGCGCGAAACGCCCGATTCAAAGCCAAATGCGCCAACGTGGCGACCGCGCCTAACGCCACCAGCCAAATCCACAAATGTCCCGTACTGGGCCATGTCCACACCATCAGCGCGGGCGGCAGGGAAAACAAGCTCATATACACCCCCATCCACACCACCATGGCGTTGGGGGTTTCGCTTTTGGCCAACGATTTGTTCGACAACATAGACCCGGCGATGAACACCGCCGCCGCCAACGCCAACAGTTGCGGCGTGCCCACCACGTGAAATCCCGGACGCACAATCAACAAAACGCCCATGAAGCCGAATACGGTGGCAAGCCAACGCCGATAACCGACCTCTTCGCGCAAAAACACCGCCGCACCGATGGTGGTAAACAACGGTGCGGAAAAGCTGATCGCGGTGGCCTCGGCGATGGGCATCATCGTCACCACCGAAAACCACGTCAGCATGGCGCAAATGCCGAACAAGGAGCGTCGCACATGCGCCCAGGAACGGCGCGTTTTGATGACTTTGGCCCCCATAAAAGCCAACCACGGGAGCATAAAGGCCAACTGTCCGAAGTTGCGGAAAAAGGCAATTTCAAAGGGATGCAGTTCCCCTGAAATTTCCCGCACCATCAAGCTTAACGTGCCCAAAAAGCATGCCGCCACGCTCATCCACAGCGCCCCGATGGCGGGGGCGGGAAGGGCCTGAACGCGCGCTTGAAACGCTTTGGGTGACATAAGATGTCTCTGTGAAATCTCGGTGCGAGAGCGGCGGAAGCTTTTTTAAGAAACGTCGCCGTTTTTGGCGGTGTTTCCAACTTGGCGGCTGCGGCGATAAACGACAAATGCCAACAGACCGCCACCGGAATGGGCGACGATGTCAAACCAATCGATGGGCGCCAAGTGAAGTCCGTTCATCAGCATCATGGCCTTTTGCACCAAATGCGGTTCCGGCAAAATCGGCATGATCACGTACAGCAGGCCAAAAAATATGGTCGGCCCAACGGGCAATTTATCAATCCAGGAATTCAACATGGTCGTCCTTTGGCGTATATCGCTCTTTGTCATGGGTTGGTTTTAGACCCCCCAGGTGTGAAGACCCGCCCCCGTGTTGCTGTAGCCCTAAACGTTGCGCCGGGCAAAGTCAAATCATGCACCTTCAGGCCTTTGCGTAAAAAAACGGGCGTCCTCCGCATCGAAAGACGCCCGTTCCCAGCCTGTTTCCATTTATGGACGGATGTATTTCCAACCCTGGTCTTGGCGCTCAATCAGCTCCACCACACCTGACGGCACGACGGAAATGGTGTCCAATTTCAAAAGTTGCGGTTCTTTGCCTTCTTTTTTGGTCATCCCGGCCAAGGTATTGCCGCACGCGGCAAAGCTCACATTTTCATATTCCAAGCCGAATGTTTCCATCCGCGCCGCCACCGGCGAGGTGTCGGCGCGCAGCATATTCAGGCCCGGTCCATAGGTCACAATCTCAATCTGAACCTTTTCGCCTTTGCCTTCATAATACTTCGCCACGTTGGCGGCGTTGTTGAGCGTTAAGTTCATTTTGGCGGCATCATTTTCATCCACGTGAAAGACCACCTGGTGCTTAAAACCATCTGCGGCGCTGGCGGGCGTGAGGGCCGTACCCAACACAAGGGCAAACGCACCACATAACCCTAAAACAAGTGATTTAAACATCGAAAAACTCCCCATCGGTTTAAAATCCATACCCTTATACGAGTACGTTATGGAGAACATTATCATTGTTATAATTTAGTTTCGACAGCTTTTAATTTTCCACATCATTGCTGTTCAATAGCCCGCTTTTTGCCACTCGGGGGTTGCCTCTCAGGCTGTTTTCCGCCATTTTGGCCGGCCACCCTGCCTTTTCAGCACAACACTACGGGATGAATTCATGAGAGGTTATTTTGGCGTCGGCGTCGAACGCATCAGCAAATCCATGAACGCGGGGGCCATTTTCCGCACCGCCCACGCCTTTGGCGCCGGCTTTGTTTTCACCGTCGCGGCCCAATACAAACGCCCCAAGGGGGTCCTGGCCGATACCTCCAAAGCCCTTGAACACCTGCCGTTTTACGGCTTTCCCAATATTAACGAAATGATTTTGCCCGATAACTGTCGTCTGGTCGGGGTCGAACTGACCGACGACGCCATCGACATTCGCAGCTTTCGCCACCCCAGCCAGTGCGCGTATGTGCTGGGTCCGGAACGCGGATCGCTGTCGCCGGAGATGGTTGAGAAATGCGAATTCGTGGTCAAAATCCCCACCCGCTTTTGCATCAACGTTTCGGTGGCCGCAGCAATGGTTTTGTACGACCGATCCCTGTCCATGGGCCGTTTTGCCGAACGCCCCGTACGGGCAGGCGGGCCCCATACCCCGTTAGAACAGCATCAACACGGTGGTCCTATTTTGCGGAGACTGGAGAAATTCCGCAAAGATCCGCCAATTGGTGAAGATTTCGATCCCCACGGATTTAGCGCATAAGTTTAATCTTAAAAGACAAGCCCCGGGCCGCGACGAATTTCCCCGACTCGCTCGCCCAGGGTCGATTTGATCGGCTGTTCGATCAAATCGAGCAGTTGCGGACGCACGGCAGCGTGCAAAAGGCCCAATCCGTCCAGCACACAGGCCATGGCCAGTTCCGAGGCCCGGATGGTGCCGTCGTCCATTTTGAGCGCGATGCCCAGACCTAAACCGGGCAGCATGGCGATGTGCACGCCTTCGGCACCGCCTTTGGTCAAAACTGTGCCGTCGCAGGCGCTCATCACCCGGGTATCGAACCGTCCGGTGCCGGCAACGCAGCGGGGGTGCGCCGCCATGGCCGATGTGATGTGCAGGGCCGCCGCCGTGCGCGCCGTGCCCAGTTCTCCCCCAACCATACGCGCCATACCCAGCGCCAACGCTTGAAGGGGGATGGCATAGACCGGAATGCCGCAGCCGTCCGTGCCGCACGGCACGCTGTTCAAGGCCACACCCGTCAATTCCTCAACCGCCTCGGCAACCCGCAACTGCACCGGGTGGTGAGCGTCGATGTAGCCCTTGGTGGGCTCATTCAGGTGCAGGGCCGTGGTCAAAAAGCCCGTGTGCTTGCCCGAACAGTTGTTGTGCGCGCGGGTGAAAACTTCGCCCGCGCGGCTCATGGATTTGGTCACATTCAGCGACAGGGCTTCGCACGTTCCCTCACCACCGGGACCACATTCCAGGTCCTCAACGCCGAGCCCCACCCGCGCCAGCCACGCCCTCACTTGGTCCACATGAAAAGCTTCGCTGCTGTGAGACGCACACGCCAAGGCGATTTCTTGGGGGGTGACGGAATAATAATCCGCCGCCCCGGTGTCGATCAAGGGCAACGCCTGAATGGGTTTGAGCGCCGAGCGCGGATACACCAAGGCCTCCAAATCGCCCCACGCGTGAACGATTTCGCCGTTGGCGCGCACCACGGCACAGGCTCCCCGGTGACGGCTTTCGACCTGTTTACCGCGTATCACTTCAACCAAAACCGGGTTCGCAGATGTCATGGCGGGCGATCCTCTCAAGAACTCTTTAAACAGGCGCTAAAACTGGGGCTTGCCCCATAGAGAGCGGCTAGTAAACTAGCACCATGATTCGCAACCTCACACCTCTATCTGCAGGAATGGCGCTGGCGGTTTTTTTAACGTTTGCCAGCCCCCTTCCCCCTGCCCACGCCGAGGCCCTTGCGGATAATGGTGCCTGGCAGGCCATCAAGGAATTGGAAAACGGCAAACCCGTCTGCGTGATGTCGGCGGAACCGAGTAAATCCGAAGGCAACTACACCCAGCGCGACACTGTGCTGGCGATCATTTCCCACCGGGTTCATGAAAAGCGCATCGGCGAAGTGGGCATTCAAATCGGTTATACCTTTGCCGCCAAGTCCGAAGCCATCGCCACCATCGACGGCAAATCGGAATTTAAGCTGTTTACCCAAGGCGGTCATGCCTGGGCCTATGATGCAGACGCCGACAAAGCGCTGATCGCCGCCATGAAAGCGGGCACCCAGATGGTCGTCAAAGGCACCTCCTCGCGCGGCACAGAGACCACCGACACCTTTTCCCTATCCGGCTTCACCGCCACCTTGAACGCCATCAACACGGCCTGCGGCGTTAAATAATTGCGCCCGGTTCAAATGGGTCTGTTGGGGTTGGGAGGAAATAACTGTGAAAGGTGTTACGGTTGAGTAGTTAAAGTAAACTGTCACCGAAACTCACCGCACCGAAACTCCACCGAAACTCACTGAAACTTCTGAAACTCCGCACTGAAACTCCGAAACAACCCGCGTCGAGGAGCCATCACTTCTTACTAAAGTGAGATGAGTACGACTTCATCTACGCTCCTCGTAGGGGTAAGCGTGCGGCGTAGTACCTTTACCTTCGACCACCGACAGGAACCTTCTGTTTTGTTCACCACAGACTGAACGAGGTCCTCAGGCGCATTATAGCCGAGTACGATGGAATCCACTGCGTCGGAAGGCACTTCAAAAAGGAATACATCATTACCCTTCGGGTCTTTTTTTTCTGAAACCTTGGTTGCCTCCTCCGGTCTGCGCAAGAGACGCATTTCCTTTTCGGCCTTCCAGTCTTTGCGCTTTCTATACAAAAGCTCCGATGGCAAATCTGGGGGCTTGCCTTTAAGAATATCCTCGGTTCCGACCGTTTGGCCGCCGAGCCGCACCCAACCTCCGTTCGAAGAAACCCTAACAGGTTCATCGTTATAGTCGACTTCGAATAGTCGATCTGAAAAGAACGGGTGGTCCCTGTGGAAGCGGATTTCAATGCCCTCATGATTATTTCCGTAATGGGCCCACATTGATTCAGAGGCCACGGCTAACGAAAGGCTAAACACGAGAACAGTCTTATTCGCCTGCTCAAGACAAAGCTCGACGGCGCGCTCTGCTACGGCATTATCGAATTCGGCAATAGATGCAAAGGGGGCTGCCCGTAGACGCGGCTCACAGGTAGGCCATAAACCCGGGAAGCTTTTCTCGTCAAAACGTCCTGCGGGATACGGGGCCAGATAGAAGTCTTTGAGCTCATCATCATCCCGAGGATATCTGCCACCACGCGATGCAGTTTCATAGGCAGTAATCAAATCTTCCTGTGCATACTTATTAATCAGAACCACCGGACGTGCGTCATCAGCATCGTTCAAAGAAGCTGGCTGCGTAAATCTGAACAGGCCGTTTTCGAGAAAGAGACCGTTCCGTAAGTACTTCGAGAGAAGTTTCAAGTCTGTTCCTGCTTCCTGCTGAAATCAATAAGGTTACGGTGGTGGTAACGGGTAACGGTGACAGTTTACTTTTCTCTCCAACCACCATTCGTCCATACACCCAAGTGTAACCATAGATTGTCAATAATGTAAATGTTCACCGCTTGTGAGACGCGCCCTGGATGGCTTCGTCGCTTTGCTTCTCGCCATGACGGGGGGGACCAAAGTCTTCGACGAAGTTTCGTCCGGACCGGACTTGATCCGGTCATCCACGTCTTTCTCGCGCCTTCCAAAAAAGTCATGGATACGCGGGTCAAGCCCGCGCAGGACGGCTGAATTCAAGCGTGCCCTTAGGGTACCCCATACGATCTGAGTTGATGACGTTTTGTTATGGTGTCGGGTTCCTCTTTCGTGCGTTTTGTTCTGAAAAATCTTTATCCGTAAACTCATAAATAGGTTTTCCGTTTTAACCCTCCCCACCGAGAGTCTTTGCAGTTCGCCCGCTTTGCCCTTATATGAGGGCCATCATGACGACTGCGCGCACCAATCTCATCGGGCTCACCCGCGAAGAACTGACGGAGGCTTTGGCCGCCATCGGGGAAAAGCCGTTTCGTGCCAAGCAATTGTGGCACTGGCTGTATCATCAAGGGGCCAAAAGCTTTGATGACATGACGACCCTGTCCAAATCCATGCGCGAAAAGCTGCCCGAGCATTTTTATGTTGGCCGCCCCGAAGTGGTTCAGCATCTGACCAGCGTCGACGGCACCCAGAAGTGGCTGTTTCGCCTGGAAGACGGCAACGAGATCGAAGCCGTCTTGATTCCCGAAGAAGACCGCGGCGCGCTGTGCATTTCCAGCCAGGTGGGCTGTTCTTTGAATTGCGCGTTCTGCAACACCGGCACCCAGCGCATCGTGCGCAACTTAACCGCAGCCGAACTGGTCGGCCAAGTGATGGCGGCGCGCGACAGCCAAGGGGAATGGCCGTCAGGTCTGGACGGGCGCAAAATCGTCAATATTGTTTTGATGGGCATGGGCGAGCCGTTGATGAACTTCGACAACGTCAAAAAGGCCCTAAAAATCATCAAAGACGGCGAAGGCATCGCCATTTCGCGCCGCCGCATCACACTTTCGACCTCCGGCGTGGTGCCGATGATGGCGCGCGCGGGGGAAGAAATCGACGTGGATTTGGCCATCAGTCTGCATGCGGTGCGCGACGAATTGCGCGACGTGTTGGTGCCCATCAACAAAAAATATCCGCTCGATTCATTGCTCAAGGCGTGCGCCGCGTATCCCGGGGCGCGCAATTCACGGCGCATCACCATGGAATATGTGATGCTCAAGGACGTCAACGATTCCGAAGCCGACGCCCATCTGCTGGCCAAGTTGATGCGCCAGTATGATATCCCCGCCAAGTTCAACCTGATCCCGTTCAACCCTTGGCCGGGCACCTCTTATGAAACGTCATCCAACAACGCGGTGCATCGGTTTTCTAAAATTTTGAATGATTTGGGGTTTTCTGCCCCCATTCGCCATCCCCGTGGTCGCGACATCATGGCCGCGTGTGGGCAGTTGAAATCGGCCAGTGAAAACCAAAAGCTCAAAGATTTGGCCGCCAAACGCGAAGCGGCTTTGGACAGCGCCCCAGCCCCCTCGATTTAGATTTTTCTGGGCAGCGACCGGGCTTCGGTCTATTTTTGTACAGCTATTCCAAAACAAAGAACGGCTTGACCCATGGCGCGCCCCCAAGAATTTGACTCTGATGACGTTTTGCAAAATGCCATGCTTTTGTTCTGGCAAAAGGGCTATGACGCCACCTCCATCCAAGATTTGGTCGACGCCACCGGGCTGAACCGAGGTAGTCTTTACAATGCCTTTGGCGACAAAGCCCAGTTGTTCGCCATGGTGATGGAGCGCTATCGCGCTTTTTCCCCGGCTAGGGCTTTGGCCGAAGCCCCTGAGGACGCCTCACCCAAGCAACTGATTCAGGATTTTTTCGACACCTTGGTCGAGCGCGCCGAACACGACCCGCAAAACAAAGGCTGCTTGCTCACCAACACGGCGGCGGGGCTCTATGGCTGTAATGACATTATGGCCGGGTGGGTGCGCGAGACCATCGGCCAACTCGAAAACGTTGTCGCTCAGGTTGTCGAGCGCGGTCAAGCCCGTGGCGAATTGAGCACCCAACAATCGGCCACATCCATGGCCCACTTTATTGTCGCCACGGCGCAAGGCCTCAACGTTATGGCCCGGGCAACCCCTGACATCCAGACGCTTAAAGACATCGTTACCAACGCACTGCGGGCGCTGGAGCCCCGCTAAATCTTTTATTTTGGAATGATCGTTCATTAATCCTTGACCCAGCGCTCAAGTCTATTTAGATTCGAGCTATATTTGAACGATCATTCCATAATTTGAGAGGTCTCCCATGTCCCCCTTCACGTTGCACACCAAAGATACCGCCCCTGTCGGTTCCCACGGCGTCATGGATGCCTATATGGAGAAATTCGGCTTTGTTCCCAACTTGATTGGCATGATGTCCCAATCGCCGGCGACCACCCAAGGCTATGCGCAAACTTATGCGTTGCTGGATGAAACCGATTTTACCCCCGCCGAACAGCAATTGTTGTTTCTCACCGTCAGTCGCGCCAATGAATGCACCTACTGTGTTGCGGCGCACACCCTGGCTGGCAAGATGATGGGGTTGGATGAAGCAACCATTTCCGCCGTGCGCGAAGGACGCCCGATTTTAGATCCCAAGCTGGCGGCCTTGTCGGAATTTGCGCTCAAGATCGTCGCAAAACGCGGCAACGTCAGTCGTGACGACGTCAGTGATTTTCTCACCGCCGGGTATACCAACGCGCAAATCCTCGAAGTGCTTTTGGCGGTGGCAACCAAGTCCATCAGTAACTATATGAACCATATTGCCGAGACACCTTTGGACCCGGCGTTCCTGGCTTCGGCTTGGTCGGCCCGTTCTCAGGCGGCATAATTTGTTTTTTTATGCGGCCTCCCCCGTTCCTTTTTCCGCTGCGCCGGGTCTGACTCCTCCCCCTCAAGGCCTCTAGACCAACGCAGCGGGAGAAGGTTCTTTTCAACAGAAGGCCTATGTGATGTCTGACGTTTGCCCCATAACATCTGATGAAAACCTCAACGACCCGGTCGCCTCTTTTGATCCGGGACCGGGAAAACACGTTTTGTTTTTTGGCGATCCCATGTGTTCTTGGTGCTGGGGTTTTTCGCCTGATTTAAAACAGATTGCCGACATGGCCCAAGGCCGCGCCCAGTTCCATGTGGTGATGGGTGGTCTGCGCCCCGGCACCCGTGAATCATGGGATGCAACGATGCGCGCTTACATTCGTCATCACTGGCAAGACGTCGCCGCCAAAACCGGTCAGCCGTTTAATTTTGACCGCTTTGACGATGAAGATTTTGTCTACGACACCGAGCCCGCCTGCCGTGCGGTGGTCACCGTGCGCAGCCTCGACCCCAGCCGCACCTTGGCCATGTACGAAGCCCTTCAACGCGGCTTTTATGCTGAAAACCTGGACATCACCAAGACTGAAGTCCTGGCTGACCTGGCGCAATCCGTCGGTCTTGACCGCGATCGTTTTGTAAATTTATTTGAAGTCCCGGGTCAACGCCAACTGGTGGCTGCAGATTTTATCCGCACCCAGTCGTTTGGCGTTCAGGGGTTCCCGTCGCTGTTGTGCGCCGAAGATGGCAAGTACGGATTTTTGGCCTTGGGCTATCGACCGTTTGCGGCCATGCAGGGCGACTTTGCCGCGTGGCTCGACGCCTAACCGAACATGCCTTGCCCGGCTCGCGATTTTGGCTATAGTGCCCGCGAGAGCGCTCTGTTTTCGATCAGCTGAGGCTTCTGACCTCAAACTGTCTCCCACAAGCCTCCCACCGACCTCATTATTTAAGGACACTCCTCATGGCGGGCGATATCAAGAAAGTTGTTTTGGCATACAGCGGCGGATTGGACACGTCCATCATTCTGCGCTGGCTGGAAGAAACCTATCATTGCGAAGTGGTGACGTTCACTGCCGACTTGGGTCAAGGTGAAGAGCTGGAACCGGCGCGCCAAAAAGCCGAAATGATGGGCATCAAGGAAATCTACATCGAGGATCTGCGCGAAGAGTTCGTCCGCGATTATGTGTTTCCCATGTTTCGCGCCAACGCGTTGTATGAAGGCACCTACCTGTTGGGGACCTCCATCGCCAGGCCGCTGATCGCCAAACGCCAAATCGAAATTGCCCGCGAAGTCGGGGCCGACGCGGTGTCCCACGGCGCCACCGGCAAGGGCAACGACCAAGTTCGTTTTGAACTGGGGTATTACGCGTGTAATCCCGACATCAAAATCATCGCACCGTGGCGGGAATGGGACATGGCGTCCCGCACCGATCTCATCAATTATGCGGAAAAGCACCAGATTCCGGTGCCCAAGGACAAGCGCGGCGAAAGCCCCTTTTCCCAGGACGCCAATTTGCTGCACATTTCGTCCGAAGGCAAAATTCTCGAAGATCCGTGGCAAGAACCCGATTACGACCTGATCTTGGCGCGCATGGTCACCCCCATGGCGGCGCCGGATTACCCCACCGAAATCACCATCGATTTTGAAGCCGGCGACCCCATCGCCATCAACGGTGAAGCCATGAGCCCGGCCACCTTGCTGGCGAAGCTCAACGATTTGGGCGGCGCCAACGGTGTCGGCGCAACGGACATCGTGGAAAATCGTTTTGTCGGCATGAAATCGCGCGGTGTTTATGAAACCCCGGGCGGCACGGTGCTGCTGCACGCCCGACGCGCCATGGAAAGCCTGACCCTGGACCGCGGTGCGGCGCATCAAAAGGATGAATTGATGCCGCGCTATGCGGAAATGATTTACAACGGCTTTTGGTTTGCCCCGGAACGCGAAATGCTTCAGGCCGCCATCGACAAGGCCAGCGAGCGGGTCACCGGTACGGTTCGCCTGAAACTCTACAAAGGCAACGTCATCGTCACCGGGCGCAAATCGCCCAATTCGCTCTATGACGAAGCCATGGTGACGTTTGAAGAAGACAGCGTTTACAATCAGCACGATGCAGAAGGCTTTATCCGCCTCAATGCGCTGCGTTTGCGCCTAGGTGCCCGTTTGAAAAAATAATCAATAGAGACAGTTACGAGAAAAAGGGGCCGCAAGGTCCCTTTTTTTTGATCGGACCAAACGTTCGACGCACAGGCCTTCGAGCCGCCAGCTATATTTAAAGATTATTATATAATCTTATTATATATAGGCTGTGATCTTATTTTTACGTCCTAATGCTTTGATTATTCGTGTAAAAAATACAAACCTAATTTATTTATTTTTTATTTGCACCTGGACCCACCAACAAAATTTGACCAACGGCATAACACCAAACCGACACCGGCATGTAACCAATCTCATGAGTGCCGACCATGCGCTTGCCCGACATGTTGCGGGTCAAAACTTTTGACGGCGTCGATGGTTGGTTCAGGTCCAAGAAATCGATCATATCGGCAAGTACGTCTTGAGGCTTTGAAACAGCCGTGTTGGACCAATCCAATTCGATGCATTTCACCGGCTTTGTGCCCTTCGCGGGCATTTCAACCAGAGACACGTGTTTGTGTTTGCGGCCTTGTTTCCAAAAGGCATAGTACAACCTCTCGAAGGTCGACGAATGCATAAACTGTGAGATCACCGCCGTTTCCGCTTGGCGGGCCATGGCTTCGTCGTCCAGCGCCACGGGACCGGCCAGACCAGCGCGCAACGCCGGAGAGGTCAGATAGACCTTAAAGCGGGTTTGGCGCAAAAACCGCTTGGCTTCGCCGTCAACCCGCCAAATGCGTTTGATCAAATAGGCGGCCTCTAGGAATTCCAAATATTTGCGCAGGGTATTTTTCGCCACGCTCATGTCTTTAGACAGATTTTCGATGCTGGTTTCAATGCCGGTTTCCAGCGCCAATCGGGTCATCAGCTTGGCCACTTCGCGCTGGTCGGCGATGCCGCACAATCCCGCCAAGTCGCGATGGAGAATTTTCGCCGTGACGTCGACCGGATTGCCCACCTGACCGCCGGTTAAAAAGGCAATCTCGGGAAATCCGCCGAAGTTCACGTAATCGACAAAGGCTGCGTTGAGGCCATCCAGATCGTTTAAGCGTCCTTCAGCGTCAAACAATTTTTCCCGAATGCGTTTGATGTGCAGATATTCCGCAAACAACACGGGCGGTAAAACAGAATGCGAAAAAGGCCCCGGTTCCGTTACCTTTAGGGCTTTGGTTTTTTCGTTTTGATCCGCCATCACGTCGGTGTTGGTTTGGGGCGCCAGCGCCGTCACCGCGACAATGCGGCATGACGGGCGCGCGCGCGCCAGTTCGTCTAAACGCTGTTCCCATTCCGGCACGTTGTGAACGTCGTCCAAAAAGACATAAGCACCCGCGCCGCCCGGCTCAACGCCCGCCGACTGCAGCGCCTGGTCAACCAAATCGATCAGCGCCAAATTGGCGAAGGCTGGATTGTCCAGGCGAATATAAGACAGAGACTTTGGCTTAACCCCCGAACCCATCAACAACTGAATCACTTGCTTGATGAGAATCGATTTCCCCGCCCGTCCCGGACCGGAGAGAACCACCGCGACACCACCACCAGACCGGACCCGTTCAAGGAACGGACTCACAAACGCGCGGCGCGCCGCACGCTGAACCACCGTCTCAACTGAGCCGGTTGCCCACCATGGATTGTCCAGGATAAGCCTATTTTTCAAGTCAGTATCAATCACTTAAACCATCCCGTCAATTCGTATGAACAATTAAGATTAGTCTAAATAGTCTATACTGACGCCCCATTGGATTAAGGCATTTTATATACTTTTATATTTTTAAGCAAACGAAATAGCTTAATTTAATGCTATTAAACCCTATTTTTATTATGGATTAAACAAAGGATTTCTCTATCGCCCTAAATGGTTCATCATAACCACTGCGAACCTTTTAACCGGTATCATGAGCCTTTACATATGTCCCATGCAAAGCGCCCAGCCATTCCCGCCAAGCGGATCAACCTCAACAATCGTTTTGTCCACTTCGTTAGCATTGCTTTTGTCGTGGCCCTGTTCTTGATCGGTATTCCGTATGTGTTGGTTTCGCGTCCCGACGTGAATGCACAAGTTGCCCTGGCCAAGGCGGCACTGGCCGAATCCCGCCAAGCACGGCGTATTGTTTTTGATGGCGACGACATCACTGCTTTGCCGTTCGAGGTTAGCCAAGTTGAAGACCAAAAGGTTTTGTTTTTGGCCCGCATGTTGCCCCTCGTCGCGGCGGAAAATGCACGCATCACCAAGCAGCGCGCGTCCATCGAACACAACCCGTCTCCGGCCCAGCTCAATGCGTTGGCCCGTGCCTATGGTCTGACACCCGGCGCGGTTGACCGGGCAACTTTACTGCGGCGCATTGATGTGGTGCCCGAATCGTTGGTTTTGGCCCAATCGGCCATCGAATCGGCCTGGGGCGGTTCTCGGTTTGCCCGCCAAGGACACGCCTTTTTTGGTGAGCACACTTCAGACCCCGATGCCCCCGGCATGAAACCCAAACGAGCTGAGGGGTTTAAAATCAAAAGCTTCGAAACACCGCAAATGTCGGTGCGATCTTACTTAAAAACCCTCAACACCCACCCCGCGTATAAGGCCTTTCGGCTTCGCCGCGCCACCTTGCGGGCCTTGGGCGAACACCTGTCCGGCGCAGATTTGGCGCACCACCTGATGGCCTATTCGGAGCTGGGCTCGACCTATATCTCTATGATCACAAGCACCATCGCGACCAATGGCCTGCGTGAATTTGATGGTCTTCGCCTGTCTGACTAGCATCTTTATGAAGCTCACACTTGCCAGTCCGCCCAGCAGCCCGGATAATCCGCTCCCATCTTCCATTCACCCGGTTGCGGAGGTTCTGCATGGTTAGCGTTTTGTTTGTGTGTCTGGGCAACATTTGTCGATCCCCCACCGCCGAGGGCGTGTTTCGTCATTTGGTTGAACAGCGCCGATTGAGCGATAAAATCTCCATCGACAGCGCCGGGACCCACGCCTATCACATTGGCGAACCACCCGACCGCCGCGCCCAAGCCGAAGCGCGGCGGCGTGGCATCGATATCGGTGCCTTGCGCGGCCGCCAAGCCAAGGCTGACGATTTTTTAAACTTCGATTACGTGCTCGCCATGGACGCATCCAATTTGAGCAACCTGCAAAAAATTTGTCCCCAAGGCCACGCCCAGCGGCTCAGCCTGTTCTTGGACTTTGCCCCCCATTTAAACCGCCGCGAAGTCCCCGACCCTTATTATGATGATGGTTTTTCAGGGGTTTACGACATGATCGAAGCCGCAGCTCAAGGCTTGTTGGCTGACATCGAAGCCAAGCATCTGGCAGAAGATTGACCATGAGCGTTGATGTGAACGCCCAAATTGAAGCCTTAACAGGCGCGCGCCCGACACGTTTAACGCCCCTGTCCGGAGGCTGCGTCGGCCAAGTTTATCGTGTGTCGTTTGCCCACAAGCCCGACCTGGTCGCCAAGGTGGGCGAGGCGGACAGCGGTTTGGCGCTGGAAGGGCAAATGTTGGCCTATTTGGCATCCAACACGCAGCTGCCGGTGCCCCAGGTGCACCACAGTGATGATATGTTGTTGCTGATGGAGGCCCTGCCCTGCGGAGGTGGCTTGGGCACCATCGTCCAGCGTGATGCCGCCCGCCATGTCGCCGACCTTCACGCCATCACCACCGACCAAGGCTTCGGCTTTTCCTACGACACGGTCATTGGCGGATTGGCGCAACCCAATCCGTGGACGGCCAACTGGTGCGATTTTTTTCGCGATCAACGACTCATGTATATGGGGCGATTGGCGCATCAGTCCGGCAAATTGCCCACCCCCACCTTGAACCGCCTCAGTCTTTTTTGTGAAGTTTTGGAGCGATGGATACCCAAAGCCCCCCGGCCTGCACTGATCCATGGCGATCTGTGGACAGGTAACATTTTGAGCAATCAAGAGCACATTACGGGCTTCATCGATCCGGCCATTTATTTTGCCGACGCGGAAATAGAGTTGGCCTTCACCACCCTGTTCGGCACCTTCGGCGAGTCTTTTTTCGATCGATACCACCAGCTTCGCCCCATCCGTGCAGGCTTTTTTGAAGAACGCCGCGATATTTACAACCTCTACCCGCTGTTGGTACATGTGCGCCTGTTTGGCGGCTCATACGTTGCCGACGTTGAACGCACCCTTTCTAAATTTGGACATTGAGGCCATGAATTTACAGCTGGTCATTTTCGATTGCGATGGCGTCTTGGTGGACAGCGAAATGATTGCGTCGCGTGAATTGGCGTTGTATCTCAGCGATCTAGGCCATCCAACCGAGGCTGCAGAGTGTCGCCAATTGTTCACCGGCATGTCGATCCAATCCGTCGCCGATAAGGTTGGCACGGAGTGGGGCCTGAGTGTGCCCATTGATTTTATCGAACACCTGCGCGCCCGCGACCGCATCGCCTTTGAGCGCGAGTTGAAGGCAGTCGCCCATGTTGAAGAGGCACTGGAACACCTCCACCAAGCCAACATTCCGTTTTGTGTGGCCTCTAGCGGCACCCCGGAAAAAATTCGCCATTCCTTAGAGCTAACTGAGTTGCTGCCATGGTTTGACAACCATCTGTTCAGCGCCACCCAAGTGGCTCACGGCAAACCTGCGCCGGACCTGTTCACTTTTGCCGCCAAGCGTATGGGCGTGCCGGCCGGACACTGTCTGGTCATTGAAGACGCCACACCCGGTGTTCAAGGCGGCGTTGCGGCTGGAATGGACGTGTTTGGCTTTATCGGGGCCAGCCATTGCACCCCACACAGCGGTGAGGCCCTGTTGGCCAGCGGCGCGAAGTGCATTTTTGAACATATGGCCGACTTGCCTGCTCTATTAGATGCTCGCCAGAGCCACTGTGATTTTTTATAGTATACTGATGTAAAAAGATTATTTAAGTCTAATTTTTTAACCTTATTATAAATTGCTTAAATGTCGTCTTAAGGCGCTGGATTGGGCAGGTCCCGATGGATTTTGCCGATGGCTTGCAAGACCTCATCGCTGAGCGTCAAGGACCCGGACGCCACATTGGATTTCAACTGATCCATGGTTGTTGCGCCGATGATGTTGGCCGTCAAAAAGGCCTGCTGATTGATAAACGCCAAGGCCATTTGCGCCGGGTCCAGGGCAAAATCGCGGGCCACCTGGACGTAACGCGCCGTCGCTTGGGCCGCCAAGTCGTTTACGTAGCGGGTGAAGTATGAAAAGAGCGTGAGCCTGGCGCCTTCGGGACGCTCCCCGCCTAAGTACTTTCCGCTCAACACCCCAAACGCCAGCGGGGAATAAGCCAACAGGCCGCAGTCTTCGCGCTGGGAAACTTCCGCCAAGCCGACTTCATAGGTTCTGTTCAACAAGGAATAAGGATTTTGCACGCTGGCGATGCGCGCAAGGCCAGCTTTATCGGCAGCTTGCAGATACTTCATCACGCCCCAGGGGGTTTCATTGGAAACGCCGACAGCCCGGATTTTGCCGGCTTTCACCAAATCGGTGAGCACTTCCAAAGTCTCCTCGATGGGCGTTGAGGGCGCTTCTGCACCCGATTCATAGCCCAGCTTGCCAAAAAAGTTGCTGCGCCGTTCCGGCCAATGCACTTGATACAGATCGATGTAGTCCGTTTGCAAGCGCTGCAAGCTGGCATCGACGGCGGCGATCATGTTGGCGCGATCCAGTTTCATATCGCCTTCGCGCATATAGTCCACGGGAGGATTTTGCCCGCTGACGTTTTTACACGATACTTTGCTCGCCAAGATCACCTTGTCGCGCCGGCCGCGGGCTTTAAACCACGCGCCAATGATTTTTTCCGACGCGCCATAGGTTTCCGCCGAAGGCGGCACGGCATACAGCTCTGCCGTATCGATAAAATTGATGCCTTGGTCCAGCGCGTAATCCATCTGGGCAAAGGCTTCGTCTTGGCTGTTTTGACGGCCCCAGGTCATGGAGCCCAAACACATTCGACTCACCTGCAGATCGGTGCGGCCCAAACGGTTGTAAATCATGGGAGGTCTCTTTCAGTCGGTCAGAAGGTTCACGACGGGCGGCACCAGACGCTTGACGATGATCGCCACGCCTTGGGCGTTGGGATGAATGCCGTCTGCCTGGTTCAAGGCCTCGACGGTCGCGACCCCTTGAAGAAAAAAGGGATCGAGCGCGACTCCATACTTTTGCGCCAAATCCGGATAGATTGAATTGAACGCCACGCCATAATCTTCACCCAAATTAGGTGGGGCCAGCATACCCGAGAGCAAGACCAAAATGCCGCGCCCCGTTAATTTGGCCAAGATGGCATCCAGATTTCTGCGTGTCTCAGCGGGGTCTAAGCCCCGCAAACCGTCGTTTGCGCCCAATTCAACGATCACCAAATCGACAGGTTCGGCCAACAACCAATCCAGACGCGCCCGCCCCCCCGCTGACGTGTCGCCCGACACACCGCCATTGATCACAACAACGTCGGGTAAACCCGAATCGCGCAAAGCCGCTTGCAGCTGTACAGGAAATGCATCGGACTGCGCCAAGCCATAGCCCGCCGTCAAACTGTCGCCCAGGGCCAAAATGGTCTTGCCCGCGCCTGCGTAGACCTCCGATGAGAAACTCACAAGGCACACGAAGACCGCCAACGCGTTGACAAAACGAAGCCCAAGGCCATATCCCAAAGGATAAGTTTTGTTTTGTTGTTTCCCAAACCGCATCAGCAGGTATCCTTATTCTTATGCCCGATCAAAACCCCGCCCCCTCCAACACGTCTGCCAAAACATCTTTGGCCATCGAACTCGATGATGTTCGCTTGACGCTCAGCAGCGATGCGGGCGACGTCAACATCTTGCGGGGGATCAACGTGAAGATCAACCGCGGCGAAACCATTGGTCTGGTGGGGCCCAGCGGGTCCGGCAAGACCTCCTTGTTGATGGTGGTGGCCGGTCTGGAAAGCGCCAGTTCGGGGCGCGTGTGCGTCGCCGGGCAAGACATCACGCGCCTGAGTGAAGACAAACTGGCGCTGTTTCGTCGCCAGCACACCGGCATCGTGTTTCAAAATTTTCATTTGGTGCCGACCATGACGGCGCTGGAAAATGTCGCCTTGCCGTTGGAATTTGCGGGACGCTCAAACGCCTTTGACGCCGCCCGCGTTCAGCTTGAAGCGGTTGGCCTTGGCCATCGCCTGACCCATTATCCGTCCCAATTGTCCGGCGGCGAACAGCAACGCGTTGCCCTGGCCCGCGCGTTCGTCACCGAGCCCACCCTCTTGCTGGCCGACGAGCCCACCGGAAACCTGGACGGTCATACCGGCGAAGCGGTGATGGATTTGTTGTTCGATTTACACCGCCGTAAAGGCACCACCTTGGTGCTGATCACCCACGCGCCCGCTCTGGCGGAGCGCTGCAGCCGCATCCTCACCATGGCCGATGGTCACTTGATGGACGATGTCGCCCATGCCTAACGCCCTGGACGCTTCCACAGTGCAACTGGCGTGGCGCATTGCGCGCCGGGAAATGCGCACCGGGCTGAAAGGCTTTCGGGTATTTTTGGCGTGTCTGGCGCTGGGCGTCGCCGCCATTGCGGCGGTGAACAGTTTATCGGCCGCGGTCACGGCTGGTCTGTTGGCCGATGCGCGGGTGCTGTTGGGCGGCGATGTCGATATTCAATTACAACACCGCCCCCTCACGGAAGATCACCGCGCCTACTTAGCCGCACACACAAAGCGCCTGTCCTCTACTGTGGAAATGAAAGCCATGGCGCAAACCGACAGCGCCCGCGCTTTGGTGGAATTAAAGGGCGTCGACACGCTTTACCCCTTGGTCGGGTCCGTTGATTTATCTCCTGTTTCCGATTTGCAAACCTTGCTGTCCAAGAAAGATGATATATGGGGCGCTGCAGTTGAGCCGGGCTTGCTGATCAAACTTGGCCTTTCCATCGGCGACACCGTGCGAGTCGGCAAAGCCAGGTTTCAATTGCGCGCAAAAATTTTGAAAGAACCTGACCGGGTGGCGTCCATCGTCAATTTTGGCCCCCGGTTTATGGTCTCCATTGAGGCCTTAGACGACACCGGTCTGGTCCAACTGGGATCGCAAATTCGTTACCATGACCGTTTGCAAATGCTTCCAGGCCTCACCCCCGAAGCCTTTATGGAACAACTTGATCTGGCTTTTCCCCACGCCGGATGGCGTCTTCACGGGCCCGATAACGCCGCCCCCGGCTTGCAGCGGTTTATCGAACGGTTGACACTTTTTCTGACCTTTGCCGGGCTCACTGCGTTGTTGGTCGGCGGCATCGGCGTGTTGGGCGCAACCCGCACGTATTTGCAAACCAAAACCGCCACCATCGCCACGTTCAAATGCTTGGGCGCGCCCAGCACGCTGGTGTTTCAGACCTATTTGTTCCAGGTTTTTATGCTCACCCTGATCGGCATCGCCATCGGCTTGGTCATGGGCGCGGTTTTGCCCCTAGGCGGTATTGAACTGGTCAAGGCGCAGTTGCCGTTTGTGCCCCAAATGGGGCTGTATCCGTTTGAACTGTTTAAGGCCGCCACGTTTGGCCTGTTGGTTTCCATGACGTTTGCCCTATGGCCCTTGGCCCAAGCGCAACAGACCCCCGCCGCCAACCTGTTTCGCACCCACGTTTTGCCCATCACGACCCTGCCCCGGCGCCGCTATATCGTGGCGGTGCTGGTGGGCGCGTTGGGATTGGGGGCGTTGGTGATTTTCTGGGCCGAAGAACGCAATTTTGCCTATTGGTTTGTGGCCGTCAGCATTCTCACCGTTTTTTTGCTCCATCTGGGTGCCCTTTTTGTGATGAACCTGGCCAAGCGCGCGCCCCGTCCCGAAAGCGCCCTGTGGCGTCTGGTGTTGACCAATTTGCACCGTCCCGGCACCGCGACCCCCGGCGTGGTTCAAGCGTTGGGTGTGGGTTTGACGGTTTTGGTGGCGGTGGCTTTGATCCAAGGCAACATCGCCAAACAGGTCAAAGACACCATTCCCGACCAAGCCCCGGCGTTTTTCTTCATCGACATTCAGCCCGATCAAGTGGCGGCGTTTGACAAAGCCGTCCTGGACGTTCCCGGAGCCTTCGATTTGATGCGTCGTCCATCCATGCGCGGGCGCATCGTCAAAATCGCCGGCGTTCCCGTTGCAGACGTAGACATCCGCTCCGACGTGCGCTGGGCCGTGCGCGGCGATCGGGCGCTGTCTTACGCGACGTTGCCGCCCGAAGGGGCAGAGATTGTCGAAGGCGCTTGGTGGCCCCAGGATTACAAGGGAGAGCCGCAAATTTCTTTTGACACCACCGTTGCCGAAGGTTTTGGCGTGGGTGTCGGCGACAGCTTGACCATCAACGTGTTGGGCCGCGACATTACAGCCAAAATCACTTCGCTGCGCAAAATCGATTGGCGCTCGTTGCGCTTCGATTTCGCCATCATTTTTGCCCCCGGCACATTGGAAAACGCGCCCCAAACGCATATTGCCGCCATCAAGGCCTCACCGAAATCAGAGACTCAAATCGAAAAGATAGTGGCCGAAAAGTTCCCCAACATTTCGACCATTCGCGTCAAGGACGCCTTGGACGCCGCCGGGCGGATCATTTCCGGCATCGGCATGGCCGTCACCGGGACCGCGTCGGTTACCGTGCTGGCGGGCATCATTGTGTTGGGCGGCACCATCGCGGCGGCGCGCGCGGGGCGCATCTTCAGCTCTGTGGTGTTCAAAGTGTTGGGGGCCACCCGTCGCCAAGTGATGCTGGCCTTTTTGCTGGAATACGGGCTTTTGGGCCTGTTCACCGGATTGATTGGCGCGGGCGTGGGCACGCTGATTTCCTGGGCGGTGCTGCGCTTCATTATGGGCATGAGTTGGACCTTTTTACCCGTGGACGCGCTCATCACCGTGTTTGCGGCGATTGCCCTGACCTTAGCGATGGGCTTTGTCGGCACGTGGCGGGCGCTGGGGGAAAAGGCCAGCTCGCACCTGCGCAATGAGTAATGGCTCAACAAAGAAAGACGCAGCGCATAATGACGCAATGAAAAAGCGTTCTTCTGCCCTTGATTCGCCCTAATTTCCTGACATATTAAGGATAGTAATTTTTTTGGCCCACCTGCCAAGCCGATGAGGTTGGCAAACTGTAATGGAGTGATCGCCACATGGCCTTCGACCGCCAAGACCAAACCGTATTGCGCACCGAAACCCGGACGGGTTCACGGACCGATACACTGAACATTGACCAGGGTCTGCGCGCCCACATGCTCAAGGTCTACAACTATATGGCCTCTGGCTTGGCGCTGACCGGCATTGTCGCGCTGATGACTGCCAGTTCTGAAACCATGGTCCAAACCATTTTCACCACCCCGCTGGCGTGGGTGGTGATGCTGGCCCCGCTGGCGTTTGTGCTGGTGCTGTCGTTTGGCATCAACAAACTCAGCACGCCCATGGCACAAGCCCTGTTTTGGGGTTTTGCCGTCGTTATGGGCCTGTCCATGTCGTCCATCTTCCTGATGTACACCGGGGCCTCCATCGCACGGGTATTTTTCATCTCCGCCTCCATGTTTGCGGGCATGAGCCTTTATGGCTACACCACCAAGCGTGACCTGTCGGGCTTCGGTTCGTTTTTGATGATGGGTCTGATCGGTTTGATCATCGCCATGGTGGTGAACATCTTCTTGCAGTCCACCGCCCTGGAATTTGTGATTTCTGCTGCGGGCGTGCTGATCTTCGTCGGCCTCACCGCTTACGACACGCAAAAGATCAAAGCCATCTACAACGAAATGGACGGCCAGGACGTGATGTCCAAAAAAGCCATCATGGGGGCATTGACCCTGTATCTGGACTTCATCAACTTGTTCTTGATGATGCTGCGCTTGTTCGGCGACCGTCGCTAAACCAGCCCGTTTTTTTAAGTCAAACCGCCCATGACGCAAATGCGTTTTGGGCGGTTTTTCTTTTTCGTCTGTTAATGAGAACCGCGGCGCAGCAGTTCCATAGCCGCGTTCAACTGGCTCATGCGCTGGTGACAGCCGTCTTTGCCGTCGGGGTGAAACACCGTCGCCAAACGGCGAAAGCGCAAACGAACGGTGTTTAAGTCGGGCTGAGAGCCAGGCGGCAGACCCAGCACGTACAGGGCCTGTTCGCGGGTCTGCACGCCATCGCTTATGGGTTCAAAATACAACGCCTTCACCACGTTCTGTAACCGTGCCATTTCGTCGTGGGTATCGCGCAACAACGCATGCTGGGCTTCTTGTTCCATTTCGGCTTCGGAAATCGCGGCTTCGGATTCCACATCTACGTTCATATGACCGCGCTCAATCGCCAAGGCCAACGCTAAGGCCTTGCGAATGGTTTCGATTTCAAAACCGGGGGCCATGCGCACTTGCAATCTGGGTTTTCGCCGCCACGGTTTACCCACTGAGCGACCTGATTTCAATATTACCGTTTCGCGGTCGTCACGAGCGGGCTCACCAGGGTCCTTATGGGCGTTGATGACGGCAAGCGGTACAACCAAAACCACCGATCGCGCCAAGTCGGCAACGTTGCAGTGCTTGGCTTGAGCCAGCGCAAAGACCTCATCGCGAAACCGGCTGGCGCACGGCACCGTATAGGAATGTTTGTTCGAAGGTTTTTCAAAACTCATCTCTACACCCTTTTATACGGCCCTCTGACAGCTTCCAAGTTGCCCCGACAGCCTTTGCCTTTAAGCGCTCGCAGGGGCCAAATCGTGAGGGATTCATTTCTAACCCGGCCCTTATGGGCCCCGTGCCGACTCACTTTAGGCCCTGCAAAACCCCCGTCAACTGCAATTGTTGTTTTTTTACCCTTTTAGGGGCGTTATGCTTAACAATTCGTCACCAAAATGACCATTTAAGCTTGAAGCATTTTATATTTTTATTATAACAAACTGAATATAAACAAAATTTTCGTGTTTAAGCAATCATTAGGATTATTACCCAAAATGCAATGGTATCGCTTTTGTGGGCATTATTTTCCGTGTTTTTCCCATTTCAAAGCCCCCTCAGGCCCTTATTTTGGTCTAAAATAAGTAAACCGGGACTCCGAAACGATTTGCATTTGAACCTTAACTTCATATGTTGTTTTCATGATCTGAACGGACCCCGCCCTTAAGCATCGTCCAATCGCGGCTCTTGTCCTGACCCTTCAAGCGGCCAAAATTGGCGACAGGAATTTGCTCTTGTCGACGACCATGATAACCCGATCTTATCCCTTTACACCTTAGCTTCGACGCAGTTGGCTTCATCCTTTATTAACCATAAATGCAGTATCGCAACGAACGCGCCAACACCCCGCAAGAAGTGCTTCCACCGCCATTGGGTGTGCCTCCACGGACCACAAAACAACCGCTTGCAAAACCACGTCACCTAACCGCCTGTCCCTCCTCTCACATTTTGATACGTATCGTTAACGAGAAAATATTTGCTGTATTATCAATACACTATGATAAATCAAAATGGGAAATCAGTTGCGCCGCGCAGAAACGCAAATCTGCCAGCAGCCCCAATGCCGTGTTTGGATTAAATAAATTTGTATCCCCGCAACGTTTTTTTTCGGGCGTGGGATCAAAGATTGGCGGCCGCGCAAAAATATCGTTTCTCATTGCGTCTTTAGGCTGTGTTAACCATAAACAGACCACCTTGTCCACGCGCACAAAGGGCTATCGTTTCACTCTCAAGACTAAAAGTGTCTGGCCGCTTCATCAAAACGCTACGGTGGCGATATAGCCTCAAAAGACAACCGCTCAGAGCACCGGAACGATGGGGCGACGAGGGCGGGTGCTGCTCCATCCGTACACACCAAGGCCGAGCCAAATCAAAGCAAAGGCCGCCAGGTGTGCCCGGGTGAAGGGTTCATCAAACACAAACACCGCCAAAATAAATTGCGCCGTCGGCACGATGTACATGAGCACACCCAGGGTCGATAGACGCAAGATGCGCGCCGCTCGGGCATACAACAGCAACGGCATCGCGGTCACCAATCCGGTTCCCGCCAAAAGAAAGCTGTTCGTCACATCCCCGCCAAACGCAAACGCTTCGCCGGATGACAGGCCCAGCCAACCGATGTAGGCCAGCGCCCACGGCAACAGCATCAGGGTTTCCAAATACAGCCCCGGCAATGATCCCACCGGAGCCATTTTGCGCACCAGGCCATAAATCGACCAAGACACCGCCAAGCCCAGAGACACCCACGGCAGCGCGCCCAGGTTGACCACCAAAATCGCCACCCCCAGCGCCGCCATGCCCACCGCGACCCAAGCCAGAGGCACCAAACGTTCGCGCAAAAACACCACCCCCAGAACCACGCTCATCAACGGGCTGATGTAATAACCAAGGCTTGATTGCAACACTAAGTTATGGCTCACGGCCCAGATGAATATCCCCCAGTTCCAGGCAATGGCAAAACCTGAAAAGGCCATGATGCGCAGTGTTTTGGGGGCATAAAACGCCTTGGAAAAAATTTCCCGCCCACGCCCCATAATCACCATCAAAAGGGTGACAAACACCAACGACCACGCCGAGCGATGGGCCAACACTTCCAAGGCGCCAATGTGGGTCACGGTTTTAAAGAGCAAAGGAAACAGGCCCCAAATGCACGTCGAGGCCACGGCCAAGAAGATGCCCTGGCCGACACTGGCGCTGTGCGCCGTATCTACGTGGGATGTTTGGGGGGGTGTATGGGGGGGGAGGTCGCGCATTCCGTCACCGTTGAAGGTTTTGCCGTTATGACATAGCAGGTGTTCACCATTACACCTTTCAAGTACACTGTGCAGATAGATTCTTTGTCTACAGTCGGAGCACCTCATGAAGCTCAATCGTATGGGCACGTCCCTCAAAGTTTTTTTGCACTCTTCATCGGGCGCCACAGCCATTGAATACGCGCTGATTGCGACCTTGATTTGCGTCGCCATCATCGGGGCCTTAACCCTCTTCGCCAGCAGCATGGGCGGTATGTTCAACTACATTTCCAGTGCCGTGAGCCCGGGGTCGTGATCGAAGAGATCTTACTGCTCAGCGACCCGGCGCTTATCCCGGACCTAAAAGCGGTTTTCAAAGACGCCAATCCCCGCCTGCGTCTCTTAAGTATCGATACGCTCGACACCTTAAACACCCTTGAAAACCGCGCTTTGGGCAACACCCGGCTGATTTCGTTTGGCGGCGAACTGATTGTCCCGGCTGCGTTTTTAAATCGCCTTGGGGGTGGCGCATACAACTTTCATCCCGGCCCTCCCGATCGTCCCGGACGCTATCCGTCGTGTTTTTTTATTTATGACAATGGCGTTCAATCTGACGGCGATCACCCGTTCGGCTCAACCGTTCACGAGATGGCCGCCCAGGTCGACAGTGGCGCGATTGTGGCCACAGACCTGTTTCACGTTCCCACCGACATTGATCGCCTCACGTTGGACGCGCTGAGTTTTCAATCGATGCTGACTCTATTGCGCCACTTGGCCCCAGCCTTAGCCACGGACCCAGCACCGCTGCCCCGCATCGATGCCGTGTGGAGCGGGCGCGCCACCACCCAGCGCGATTTTGAAGCCCTGTGCCACTTGCCCCAAGACATCACGGAGGCCGAATTTCAGCGCCGCTATCGGGCCGTCGGCGAAGGCCCCGAGCACGCCTTGAACCTCACCCTCTTTGGCCACCGCTTCACCCTCAACAATCGCCACGCAGGGCCGAAAGTCACCGTCGGCGGGAAAATCCGTTAGCCCCATGTTTGACCGAGCCGGCCAAACCTTATCGCCCGTTCACGATGGTTCTGACGGCGTTTCCAATGAAGCTTCCGGATCGCCTTGTGGCTGGTCTTGAGGACCGCTTTGCGTCGTCGGTTTGATGGGCGCGACCCTTGGCTCTTCGGGTGAGGCATCCTTCGGTTCTTCAACAGCGACTGCACCTGACTTCTCTGCAGGGACTGCACCGGGAAACGCACCGGGGGGGAAATGCACAACCCGCTGGGGGAAGGGGATTTCGATGCCGCCGGCTTTAAATGCATCGTGAATGGCAAACCGAATGTCTGAACCGGTATGCAGTCGTTTTTCCACGTTGGCCAGATAAGCACGCAGCTCGAAGTTTAAGGAGCTGTCGGCAAAATCGGAAAAAATCACATACGGCTCCGGATGCGCCGTCACATTTGGATGGGCTTTGGCGCATTCGAGCAAAATCGCTTTAACCTGCTGTGGATCAGAGCCATAGGCAACGCCGACCAACACTTCGACGCGGCCCAAAATATTTTTATGCGTCCAGTTCGTCACCGGCGTGGAAATCAGGTCCGCATTGGGAATGATGACGCTGGCGCGTTGAAAGGTTTCAATTTCGGTGGAGCGCACATTGACTTTTTTGACCGTGCCCTCATGCCCGCCAACAATCACCCAGTCGCCCGGTTTGATGGGGCGTTCCGCCAGCAAAATCAAACCCGATACGAAGTTGTTGACCACGTTTTGCAAACCAAAGCCAAGGCCGACGGAGAGCGCGCCCGCGATCAACGCTAAATTGGTGAGATCAAGGCCCAAGGTTGAAATGGTCACCAGCAGAGCGATCACCGTACCGGCGTAACCAACCCCCGTTTTCAGGGCGTCTCTCACCCCTTTGTCCTTGGTCAGGTTAGGCAGGATATGGCGTTCCAGACCTTTTTGGATCAGCCGGGTGATGAACAAGATGGCGCCGAACAAGGTCAGCCCGATCAACACATCGACGAGCGAGAACGTATACGAGCCAATGCGCATACCGCGCATCAACTTGCCGAGCGATACGGCGGTGTCTTCCGCACCCAACCCCCACACCGGCAGCAACACCAAACCTGTCACCAGCAAGAGGGCAATATCCAGAACCGTGCGCAGCCAAAACAGCGTGCGCTCGCTGGCATCCCCGTCAAGGGCAAAAAGCGTGCGCGCCTTGCGGCCAAAGCTGTGTTGGGGGTCCAAAACCATCCCCAGACCTTCGCGACCGACACTGCGCAAAAGCCCCATCCCGGCCAAAATCAAGCTGCTCAAAAAGATGGCCCGCAGTACGTAGGTCGCCAGTCCAGGAAACCCGACCAAAGCCACAATTGGCAAAACGACCAGCCCCACGGTCAAAAATGCCCGCACCCGCGGAAGCGTCGAAACGGTGTCCTTTTCGGGCGTTTTAGGGGCGCTTTCCGGGGACGAGAATTGCCCCCAGATGCGCGAATCCAAAAGAGAAATCAGCAACGGCACCAGCACCAGCGTGAACACAAATGTCGCCACACTGGCCAGCTCCGCCGAGGGAGTCGCCCACAACGTCATCTCATGCAGGCCGTCAAAAACCAAGAACAGGGCCAAGGTGAGTTGGAGGCGCACCACCAACAGCTTGGACGCCGCCGCATCAAAATCCAGCAAATGCCATTCCTGGCGCTGTGGGGCTAAACCCGCATTGATCAACCCGTAACCTAGAAAAAACAGCACCAAGGTCCGGTCGGCACCGCTCAGCACCGTGGCCAACGGTTCCGGGGCTTGATCGCCTTCAAACGGCAACCAGCTGACCAAAAAGACGAACAAAATCGGCCCCAAAGCACGACCGCCCCCTTCCACCAAGCCGGCCAGCAAACGGCGGCTGTAGCTCGGTTTCTCGATACCGTAAACGCGCCCATAGTGCGCGCGCAGCCAAAGCCCCAGCATCCACCCGCCTATGGCGGCAAAAAAGGCAATGGCCAAATGGCGCAGCAGCAACGTTTGCTCCTTAGCCGCACCGTCGATGCTGGTCCACCACGTCTGTGGCGCGGTGATGAAGGAGGCGTTAAACACCTGCATCGCTTCCTTCCAGGCAATCGTCCAAGCCTTCTGATTGAGCGGCGTGACGGTGCGTTCGAACAACTCATTTTTCAGTCGTTCGCGCGAGCGCAGGGTGATCTTCGACAAGGTTTGTTCCGCCTTGGCGATGATCAAACCCGCTTGTTTGGCGTGCCCTTCTAGGTCCGCCACTTCTTTACCCAATTCCTTGCGCCGCTTTTGCACCGCTTCGGATTCGGCATTGGTCTCTTCCGCGGGCGGCGGACCTAAGGTTTCCAACAGCCTTTTGCTTTGTTTGGCTTGACTGAGGGCGCTGTCGCGTTGCACCACCGCACCATCGGCAATGGTTCTCAGCTGATCACGCAGATCGCGCTCTTCCAAACTGCCGGTGCGCCCGCTTTCGACCCGTTTTTCGATTTTCAGGACGGCTTGGTCCCAGGCGCGCACCTGAGCGTTAAAATCAATCGGCGGTTCCTGGGCAAAGCCCAAGCTGGCGACGAACAGAATTTGCAGGGCAAATACAAACCCCAAGCCCAAACCAAACCGCAACCGACTATCCATCGTCATATCCATTTAAAGCGCCGCATTATCCATATTTCGATCACAACGAGCCCGACCAATCCCGCGCACACGAACCAGAACGCCCACGGTGATTCAGCGCCGGGCATGCCGCCCACGTTGATGCCCAACAACCCGGTCAAAAAGCCCAGCGGCAACATGACGGTCGCCACCACCGTCAGAACATACATGGTTTTTTCCATGCGCTGGGAAATGCGGTTGATCAGTTCGTCCTGCACCACCGCCGCACGTTCGCGTATTTCATCCAATTCTTCAACAATGCGGGTGACCCGGTCCACCGTTTCGCGCAAGCGTCCCTTGATCCGGTCATCCAGCCACATCTCTTCGAACTGGGCCAAGCGCGCCAACGCGTCACGCTGGGGATTGATGTAGCGACGCAGTGCGATGGCAACCCGCCGACAATCAATCAGCTCATAACGCACCGCGCGCATATCAAGCGTCTCCCCCCCATCGATACCGATGAGCTTATCTTCAAGCCCCATCAATTGATCGCTGAGATTCTCAATCACCGGACTCATCCGTTCGGTCAGGCTGGCGGCCAAGCGGGCGACCAAATGCCCCGTCGAAACCGGACCTTTTCCGCTGCTGAGTTGTTGGCGAACGTCCTCGACCGCCATCAGGCGGCGAAACCGGGTCGAAATGACCCGATCGGCTTCGATCCACATGCGGATCGACACCATATCTTCCGGTTCAGCCCCGGGGTTTAAATTGACTCCACGCAAAACCAGCAGTGTGCCATCATCGTAATCGTCGCAACGCGGTCGGGATTCATCGGCCATCAGGCCATCGATCACAAACGTATCCAGGCCGCTGTGCTCGCGCAGCCACGCGTCGGTGTTTTCATGCGTGCAATCTAAGTGAACCCAAATCGGCCCCTGATCCGCCGTCCACGTGTTCACTTTAGGCCAGTCCAGGGTCGTGCCCAAGCCCTTGCCGTCCAACACATAAGCGCAAATCAATTCAGGAAATTCCGTCATGGCTGGCTTTCATTCAAAAACTTATTTTTTTGATGATAACGTAAAATTAGGCCGGAGAACATGATAAGCTCACGTATCGTTTTGTTTATATTATGTTTTTATCAACCGATTTGGAGCACAAACTGAGCACGTCCATAGTGGCAACGATTTTCACAATCTCAGCGCTTTTGTTGGCCGTCTTTGGCATGAACTTGGGCTTTGGTCTGCAAGCCACTTTGTTGGGCGTGCGCGCAGGCATGGAAGACTTCGCCCTGCCCATGATTGGCGCGATCATGGCGTTGTATTACGTCGGCTACATCGGCGGGTCGCTTTATGGACCCCGGTTGATCAACCGGGTCGGCCACATTCGCACCTTTGCGGCGTTTGCCTCTGCGGCGTCCGCGGTCGCTTTGATCCATGCCATGATTGTCGAACCCTGGACGTGGATGGCGCTGCGCGCCATGACCGGCTTTTTTCTCGCCGGAATGATCATCGTTTCGGAAAGCTGGTTAAACCACGCCGCCAGCAACACCAACCGCGGCAGCGTTTTGTCCACCTACATGATCGTCACCTTGGGGGCTTCGGCTCTGGGCCAATTGCTGCTCAACGTCGCCCCACCCCGGGGTACGGAACTTTTTATCTTGGTTTCGATCTTGATTTCCTTGTGTTTGGTGCCGCTCACCGTGACGCGGCGTGAAGTCCCGCTGCCCGTACCGACCCCGCCCATGTCGATCAAACGCCTTTTTGCCATTTCCCCAACCGGCGTCGTGGGGTGCTTGGCCACGGGTCTGATCAGCGGTTCATTTTGGGGTATGGGGGCTGTCTATGCCCAACAGTCGGGCATGACCACCCCGGAAATCTCTGTGTTTATGGCCATCGTTGTGTTGGGGGGCATCATCACCCAGTGGCCGCTTGGCTTTCTTTCTGACCGCATCGATCGCCGCACCGTGATGATCATCATCAGTCTGGCCATTGCCGGGGCCAGTTTTGCCCTGTCCTTTGCCGATCATATGTCGAGCCTTCAACGCCTTGGCGCGGGGGCCCTGTTCGGCATGGCGGCCTTTCCGCTGTACGCCATTTCCAACGCTCACGTGAACGACCAGGTGAAATCAATGGACTTCGTTTCGGCCAGCAGCACCTTGTTGGTTGTGTATGGACTCGGCGCCGTATCGGGGCCGATGATTTCGTCCACCGCCATGGCAGAATACGGCCCCGGTGGATTGTTTTATTACACCGCCGTCATAGCCGTTGGGCTGAGCCTTTTTACCCTGCACCGCAAATGGGTCGGGCAAGCCGTCGCGGCGGATGACAAAGAGCAATTTGTCGCCGTACCCAAAACCAGTCAGGTCGCCATGGTGATGGTGGCGGCCGCCGTCAGCGAAGAGAACAATTCTGACGATGCCCCTGACGGCGGGTCTGATGACGGGTCTAATGACGGGCCCGAAGCGCCCCTAAGTTGAACGCCATTTATAGCGCTCGCGCCATGCGTTTAGCCTTGAAATACTGCTGTTTTCTGACCTCGTAGGCGCTATGATCAAGTCCTCTTCAGCCTTTGAATTCGTGTGTTTAAGAATGGGGCTGCGACACGTGTAACGCTTTTGGCACGTGCTCGGTTGTTTTATTTCTACGTCCTGTATTTCGGTTTTCGGCACCGCTTCACGCGACAAGATTAACGGCCGAAATATCCCGCGCGATGCGTCTATGAAGGAAATTCTCAGCATGCTTAATCGTCTTCTCGAGGTTCTTCGAATTCCCTTCTCCGTTTTTCGCCTCTCCGGTGAGGACTTGATGCAATTGCTCCATGCGGGTGGTCATTCCCATTATCTGAGCCGCCATCGCGCAGGTTTGATTATCGAGCGGGTGCGTTTGGTGTCGGCAGCGTTTTGCCTGCTGACGTTTGCCTGGATTGGCCTGGATTTTTTTGCCTTTGAGCTCAAAACCTGGTTAATTTTGGTGCAGTTGCGGCTGGTTTCAACGACCATTTTTCTGCTTTTGGCGTGGCGCTGGGATTTTGAAAAACACCTGCGCACGGGCTTCATCATGATGATTATGATGATGGCCAACCCGCTTATTTTTTACGGCTTTGCCTATGGTCTGTTTGCCGGACAAGCCTTCACCGGCGTGGCGCATATCGTCGCCACCGTTTACACCATGTTGCCCTATATCATCATTGCGGGCTTAAGCCTTTTCCCCCTGACGGCCCTTGAAGCTGTGTTGTTCGCCCTGCCGATTTTGGCCATCACCGCATTTGCGCCCCAGTTTGCGGGGGTTGGCGAGGTCACAGATTCCATCGCCACATTGTGGATTTTGGGCCTGATCCTAGGCGTCTATATCCTGGCCGGGATGAGCCAACTGCATTCGATGATTTCTTTGGTCCACCAAGCCAGTAAGGATCCCCTCACCGATCTTTTGACGCGGCGCACAGGCACCGAAATCATCGACCTGTATTTCCGCATCTCCGTTTTGCACAACACGCCGTTTTCGGTGATCTTTTTTGATCTGGATCATTTTAAGCTGATCAATGACGAATACGGTCACGAAGCCGGCGACGAAGCACTGCGCAACACCGCCAAAAAACTGCACGAATACCTGCGTCGATCCGACGTCATCGTGCGCTGGGGCGGTGAAGAAATGGTTGCCGTTTTGCCCAACACCAACATGGACGGCATAAAGCTGATTTTGAACCGCGTGTTAAAGGATTGGCTGGGCAACCGTCCCGACGGTACCCCGCTTACCGCCAGCATCGGCGTGGCTGAGCGCATTTCCGATACCATCGATGACTGGCCCGAACTGATTGAAATGGCCGACAAGCGCATGTACGCGGCGAAGAAATCCGGGCGCGCCCGCGCCATCTTGTGTGGCGAAGAGGTTATGGTTTCAGACCAAGCCTCTTAAACCCCAAGACCAAGTTAGCGGATCCATTTGTTAGAAATCCAGGGACACCGTTCGCTCGGGTGGGAAGCGCACTTGAATCGTTGTACCCTTGCCCTTCTGGCTTTCAACGCTGAGCATGCCGTCGTGCAGTTCGACAAGCCCCCGCGTTAATGGCAAACCAAGTCCTGTGCCTTCGTGTTTGCGCGACAACGTGCTGTCCACTTGGCCAAACTGCGCCATGGCCAGTTTGATCTCCGCCTCATTCATGCCAATGCCGGTATCTTTCACAGTCCACACATGGCAATCCGCTTCATCGCAGAGGGTTGTCAGGTAAATATCTCCACCCGCCGGCGTAAACTTAATCGAATTGGTCAATAGATTGAGCAGAACCTGTTTCATTCGCCGTTCATCGGCAAAGATCATCGGCAAATTATCTTCACATTGGATGTGCAGATGCACCTGGCTCTCTTGAGCGCGGTGATTCACAAGACGTACGGAGGATTCAACGATACCTCCCACTTGGACAACGTTTTCATGTAGCGTCAACATCCCCGCTTCAATGGCGGAAACGTCGAGAATATCGTTGATCAAGTCCAACAAATGCTGCCCGGAACTGTGGATATCGCTTAAATATTCACGGTATTTTTCGTGACCAAGCGGGCCAAACGTTTCCGTTTCCATCAAGCTGGAAAATCCGATGATCGCGTTCAACGGGGTGCGCAGCTCGTGACTCATATTGGCCATCAGTTCCGATTTGGTGCGGCTGGCCACTTCGGCTTCATTGAGCGCGTTGCGCACCGCCAATTCCGCAGCCTTGCGCGCGCTGATATCTTCGTGGGTCGCCACGTAATGCGTGTTGTGGCCCGTATCATCCTTGATGGGAGCAATGGTGGCATAGGCCCAAAATTGACTGCCGTCTTTGCGCGTATCTTGCAATTCCCCACGCCATTCCTGGCCCGCCTGAATGGTGGTCCAAATATCGCAATGAATGGCCCGCGGCGTTTCCTGCGATTTGATGATTCGGGGGTTTTGGCCAAGCGCCTCTTCGGCCGTGTAGCCCGTCAGTTTGGTGAACCGAGAGTTGACGAACTCAATGATTCCCGCCGTATCGGTGATGAACACGGCGCTGGGACTTTGTTCAAGGGCGCGCGTCAGCTTTCGCGAACGGGCCTCGCTTTCCTTCAGTTCCCGGGTTCGAGCCTCAACCCGGTCTTCCAATTTGCTTTGCATATCAAGCAATGCATTTTCAACTTTTTTGCGCGCCGTAATATTGCGCGTGGTGCCTTCGACACCTGCATAAGCACCAGCTGCATCGTACAGCATCTTCGCGCTGGTCGAGACCCACACTTCTTGGCCGTTTTTATGGCGCAGACGCACCGCATAATCGGAGACACGGCCCCCGTCGCCCTTCAGCTTTTGCAGGAAATCGTCTCGTTCTTTTGGATCGACATACAAGTCCGCAAGCGGTTGTGAAATCAATTCATCAACGCTATAGCCCAAAACGGTCTGCACTGAATCTGACAGCATGGTGATGCAGCCATCGTGGTCGGTTCGATAAAACACATCGGTCATGGTTTCCAAAATCGTCCGAACTTCACGTTCCGACTTTTTCAGTGTGGACTCTGCGTGCACACGTTCAGTGATGTCGATACCGGTGCCAACCACATATTGAATGGCGCCGACCTCGTTCAATGTGACCGTGTTAGACCAAGAAATGATTCGCTTTTGTCTGTCTTTGGTCAGCCAAGCGTTTTCATGGGCGCTTGGAAAATCGCCGGCCGTCAGTTTTCCAAAGACCTCTTTGACCTGCGCACAAACATCGTCAGGCAGCAAAAAATCCCACGGCGTTCGCCCCAGGACCTCAGCTTCGCTATAGCCGGTCACCTCTTGGCACGTGCGATTGAAAAACACGATTTTGCCATCAGAATTCAAAACCACAACCAGCGCTCCAACCGTTTCCAGTATGGCGCGGGTGATTTTGTCATTTTCCAACAAGGAAGCTTCGCTAAGAAGGTGCATATTCACTCAGTCACTTAAAATGGACTATTGTCATATAATAATCAGAGGGCGCAATTGCATGCCTTTCCTGCTGTTCCCTCATTTTATGTGCCTTACGAACGCGCCACGGAAATGCCCACGCCCATCATGACAAGGCCGGATATCTTGTTGACCCGGCGGGCAATTTTAGGACGGTTCATCAGCCGTTTCAGCTGCTGGCCCAGCACGCACACGATGCTGATTCCAACCAACAACGTCAGCCCAACCGTGAAAACAATTTGCGTCGCGACCAGGGTGGAAAGGCTGTTTAAATCGACAAACAACGGTAAAAAAGAAAGGTAAAACACGATCAACTTCGGGTTTGTGCCGTTGATGAGAAAACCGACCAAAATTTGTTTCGATTGCGATCGCCCCGGACGGATCTCATCGACGTGAACGCCCGGACTGGTGAATTGTTTATAGCCCAAATAAATTAAATACGTGGCACCGCAAAATTTGACGTAGACCATGACCGGAGCCAAGGTCGCGGACAAGATGGCTAAGGAAGACAATGCCAACACCAGATACAAAACCGCCCCGATCACTTCTCCAACGGCGAGAAAAAATCCAGCCCGAAAGCCATCGCGCGCGCTGGTCACCAGCACCGCCAAATTGGCCGGCCCTGGCGACAAAACAAACACCAACGCGGCCAAAGACAGGCTCAAAGTCGTCGAAAAATCCATCTCACACCCCTCCCGCACCGCCAACACGATGGCGCAAATATCCTCAAACGAACTTCGATCAATTGGTGGAGTCCGTCAAGGACAGAGGCGGATCGATTGGCAAAGGCACCTATCATATTTATGCTTTAGCGCGCCTACGCTCATTCATAATCTTCACCGGCGCGGGCATGGTAGGTCGGCAATGTCCATCCATAAACGATGCCCCCTGCACGAACCCCAAAGCCAACGACAAAGGCCGCAAAGGCCGGCCAGGGTGTCGGCACGTCGAGAAATTTCAAGCCCACGTAAACGGAAGACCCAAGTAAGGTGCACGTGGCGTAAACCTCCTTTCGCAAAATGAGAGGCGTTTCATGACAGACAACATCGCGGGCCAGTCCGCCGAAGGTTGCCGTCATAACCCCCAAGATCACGGCGACAAGTTCGTTTGCCCCAGAGCGCAACGCCACGTCCGCCCCCACCACGCAATAGGCGGAAATGCCAATGCCATCAGCCCACAGAATGTAGATAAACCTTCTGTGCAAGATATGTGCGGTGAAATACACCAACACGGCAACGGCAAGACAAATCCCCACATGGTAAGGGGTTTCAAGCCAGAACACGGGGCGACCGAGAACAATGTCTCTGAACGTACCGCCGCCGATCCCCGTCAGGCTGGCCATGAGACCAAAGCCAATCAAATCCATTTCTTTGCGCGAAGCCACAAGAGACCCTGAAATCGCAAAAACCGCGATGCCCATTAAATCGATAAAACTCAAAAGCGTCGGCATGGCTTGGTCTCTCATACGTTCGAAACGGTGGTCTCAAGGAAGCGGTCACCTCTTAGTGTTAGTTGAGGATTGGCCGTTCGTCCATTGGCATGGTTTAGAGCCTTACAAAATGCACCCTAAATGTACAAAAAATTCGGGCCCCCGCCTCAGATGAGGGGGAGCCCGAACCGTGCAGTTTCCTGCTTTATAATGGTGCCGATGCGCAGATTTGAACTGCAGGCCTACGCATTACGAATGCGTTGCTCAAATTAAAAGTGATTTAAAAACAATTATCTATATACTATACTCATCTAATTAATCATCTTGATTATAATCATAAAAACCCAGAATACCGCCATTTAGTTTACAAATAGATCACACATTCACAACTATCATTTACAGGCACAAATGACCTCCTTTTACAAAAATCTCGAACGCATTCAGGACAACCTCTACATCTACCAACGAGATGGCTCCAAGCGCGGCACTTGGCAAGCAAGAGCGCGTATCGATGGCAAATACATACCCTTTTCCACACGCACAACTGATCGTAATCGTGCACGGGAAATTGCGTTGTCCAAATGCAAAGAATACGTAAGACGAACGTCAAAAAAGCTAAAAGTTGAACGCAAAATTTTCAGCGACTTTGCAGACCTACTCATTGATGCAGCTAATAACATTCTTGGTAATCCGAGAAAACGGAACGCGGTTTTATCTCCACTCAATTTGCACCTCATCCCGTTTTTTGGGCAAATGGACATATACGAAATCAGTGTTTCTGATATCGCAAAGTATAAACGCGAAAGGCTTAAAGTGCGCCCAAAACCAGCCGCACAAACAATCAACAAAGAGCTATTTGTTCTAAGAAAGGTGTTCAAACGTGCAGTCACCGAGCATCATATGGTCGCCAATGACATCCCGGAAATTGAAAATTTGTCGCTTATAAACGAAGAGGAGTATGGCAGCGACCCTCAGAAGAAACGGCTTGATTTTGATAGGAAGGAAATAAAAAAGATTACAAGCCGACTACGGCAACTAGAGGCCCGTGCACACGCAAAATTTCAGATCAAAATGCAAAAAAGACAGCAGTATCTTCAGAATAGGAAAAATTGCACGTATGACGATGCTGCATTTCAAAAAGAGAAAATGGAGACGTACCTGAAAAGCAAGGAACTCCAAGCGATGTCTATACTCCCCATATATGTAGACTTAATCCTTGGCACTGGTGCTCGCCCTTCTACGTTGGCCAGAATGACCCGGCAGAGCATCAAAGAAGACGAACAAGGCAGACTATTGCTAAGGGGCCTCACAAAAAAAGGGGGCAAACACGCTGACGTTTTACCAAGAAGCATTATCCCAACCGATATTGGTGAAAAGGCAATTAGAAGACTGCTTAAGTACCATGATAATCGGAGTGCTACGTCTCGTAAGACGCCCCTACTGCCCATAACAACACACCATCTCAATCGTTTATTCTGCAAGGTTCTTGATGATTTAGATCTAAGGGAAGATGAAATTGGTGGCTCCCGGTCAATTTATTCACTGCGACACACCTATATTAATCAACGCTTTCGTGGAGGCGTCGATGTCCAAACAATTGCCAGCAATACTTTAACATCTGTTCAAATGATTGACCGTTATTATCAGAATATCAAAAACGAATTGCGCGAAGAGTTACGTGAGCAGGATAAATTGCTTTTGCACGATGAAAGCGAATACTCAAATTTGCTTGGTGAACTAGAGGGTGAAAATCGAGAATCTTTCCTGGAAGACTTAAGGTTCATCGATGCAAAAGAGCAACTTGACTTCGAAGAAGGACGACTTTTGCTTGAGGATGAAATCGAACTAAGCGATGAAGCGAAAGAGGAAATCGCACAGGAATCCATTGAGGCCATGTCGGATGAAGAACGGCTTGAGTTTGAGGCCTTTGTCACGGAATCCCGCGATAAACCCTCGCAAATTTTTTAACTTTGTTCAGTATTCGTTCACTTATTTTCGACTAGCTGTTAAGATCGATTCGCCAAGCTTGGGAGAGATGTACTGTGTCACGTAAAACTGCCATTGATTTGTTTTGTGGTGCTGGGGGCCTGTCTGAAGGATTCCACCAAGCAGGCTACTCTGTTTTAGCAGGCAACGATGTTGATGCTGCAGCTGGTATAACCTATCAAAGAACTCATCCTGATTCACAATTCATCCTTGCTCCAATCCAAGATGTAAGTCCGAGCAAACTGTTAAAGGTGGCGGGCCTTAAATCTGGAGAACTTGATATATTGCTTGGTGGGCCACCCTGTCAGGCATATTCCGTTTACAACCACCAGCGCGGAATGCACGATGAACGTGCTTCACTTTTCAAACAGTACCTAAAGATGGTTAAAGGGCTTCGCCCGCGCTGGTTTGTCATGGAGAACGTTACTGGCATCACAAGTATCGCATGTGGCACTGTTGTTGATACCATCAAAAAAGAACTGGGTAAGCTTGGTTATTCAGTGGAGTGGCAAATACTCAAAGCTGAAGAATTCGGTATACCTCAAGAACGTCGGCGCATTTTTTTCATTGGCAATCGTGTTGGTTTGCCGATTCGGTTTCCTGAGCCCACTCACGGTAAGGGACTGAAGCCCTTTGTCTCCATTTGGGACGCTATTGGAGATCTCCCCGAAATCCAAAATGGTGGTACTGCAGATAACGAACCGTACATCACAGCACCACAAAATTCATATCAACGATATTGCCGTGGTAGTCGTAAAACGGTCCTTAATCACTCTTCACCAAAATTAAGCCCAGTCAATCTTGAACGCATGCAACACATCCCTATTGGTGGCTCCTGGAGAGACATTCCTTTTCATCTCTTGCCCAACGGAATGAAAAAGGCAAAACGCAGCGATCACACCAAAAGATATGGCCGAATGCGCCCTGATGGCCTTTCATGCACCGTGTTAACAAAATGTGATATCCATTGGGGTGCGTACATACACCCATATACAGATCGTGCAGTTTCCGTACGTGAGGCGGCCCGATTGCAGGGTTTCCCCGACTCTTTTAAATTTTATGGCTCAAAAACTGAGCAATATGTTCAAGTAGGTAATGCTGTACCCCCCATATTGGGGCGCCAAGTTGCTCAATCAATCTTGTCTACAGAAGATGAAAGCAACAAACTCATTGATAGCAGCGCAGCTTAGCTTACTGTGACAGGGCCTTTGTTATAGCTTCTTCATAAACGCCCATTTCTGGCAAGTTTCTGGGTGATGTAAAGGCTAATGCTACCTGATCTACTGTCGTCGTAAACTGTCCAGCAAAAACAAGCTCTCTCGTATTGCCCGCTGAAACATCCGGTCCAACAGTGTAACTTCTAAAAGTAATTGTTCCTGGACCCTGAGGATAATGATGAAGTTCGCCTCCCAGGCGGTCTCGAATGCGCGTGTAAACCTGTTCAGGGCAGACAAAATACAGACCCTTCGTGCATTTATGCTCCCGGCGCAGCACATGTCCCTTGTATATGACTTGCGGAAGAATGCGCTTATTAACGTTTTCCCAATTCAGACCTGCGTCCGAATAACCAGGAGATCTTCCCTGCTTATCTGTGAACTGTGCGCCTGACATAAATGTTTCTGATTGACCTCGATAGCTACCGGTCGTGTCGATTGTTTGAACTTCAGTAGCTGTCATCTCGCACAATGAGCCATCTACATTCATCTTGGCAAGAATCCAGTCAACGTAATATTTTCTACTCAAGGCTCCAACTGAACGTCCCTCAAAGCCTAGTGTTCTTGATCCCGGCGTCGGTAATGGAAGTTCTTGTCCCCACCTATGGCCAAAAACAACAACTTCATTACCGCGAACACTGCCTTGTTGTAAGGCATCTTTAAATTTATTTGGGCGAATTAACGCGCATCCAATACCAAATGCATCATCGGCTATATCCTGGAGAAATTGATAGTTGTTTCCATAGATTCGATTTGGGCAGCATATCACTGGATCCCCGCCAGTTTGGCAAACCGAACAGGCGCCATGATCGGGCTTTGAACAGTCATCATTAATGAATGGACACCTTTTATTGGCAACAAACGATGTCGACGCAGGATCAAGCGGTTTAAACCCAAAAAACTCAACGATCTGAAGTGCCATTTTATCCCCCAAAGAAAGCACACGAACTGTGGAGCGATTCGGCTACGCATGCAACCACAGACACTATTTAAACATGCCTGAAGCGCCAATATGGCCGCAATAAATGAAGGGCATCAAACCTTATTGATCGTGCATATGCTCGTTCATAGCTTTGGATATGCTGAGGCTCAGCCCTGTAAGGATAACGAATAAGGGAGTGGTTATAAACCATTGATTGTTAAGCGTTTTCATATGTCATCAGCAACATAGAAAAATGTCGCACAAAACAAATTTCTTGAGTTTTTTGAGCAAATGCCACAGCTGTTATTGGGCCGGCACTAATGCTTGCCCCAGACACATACTCAACGATCTGGAGCCCCAAATGGCAAACTATAAAGCACAAGACACTACCCGCCCGCATTTCGATGTTTCACAAATCAATGCCTCTGATGTTGAAAACATCAAAATGGCAATTCAAGATATTGAAGGCACTGGTGCAGGATACATCAGCCTCACTGATCCCGAGACGGTCTACATTATTAAGCTCTTCTACAAGATAATTGTATGGCGTCATATAGAACTATCAAAAATGTAAATGCACGATGAACTCATCAAAAAAGCGTACGGTTCTCTTTCTATCCTCTTCAGATAGATTCTTGTCTGGCTGAGGATAAGCAATGCTTCGAAGCGCCGCTTCAACACTCTCAATCGCCTGTTCCTCCGAGATACCCGCGAACACCTCGCCTATAGCCTGATCAAGTGCACTCTTCACCTCACCAATATGCTGCTCTATGGGCTGCATTACAGAAAGAGCATCGAGGGGGTCTCCCGATCCCGACGAAGCTTCAGGTGCCAAACCAAAGAAAGGATTCATACGATAGGATTCAAGCAAGCGATACACATTATTCAGCGCGACTTGTGGATTGACTGCCTTAGCAGGGTCATCAATACAATCTCTTGCTGTACTCGCCAGAAGCCACGCAGCTCCTCGGGCATCGTTGCGTTCATCTACGGCCATAATTGGCATGGTGATCTCCCTTATGATCAGAGTACAAGGTTCTCTTTCTCACATCTAGCCCAATAACCACTCAATGTATGAGCCATACAACTACACTACAATATATAGTTTTCCAAAACCACCCAAAATAACCCACATAAATATAATTATTTATATTGATTAAGATTTATTGAACAATTTCAATAAATTGAGATATGATACCTTAAAGAATTATTTTTCCAAATACACCCAAGAGAAACCATCTCATGGTCATACCGCCCAAACCCTACGCAAGTGGAACCATCGCCCTAAGTCGCAAGCAACCTCGCTTTACTATTCCAGCAGAGGTATTGGCTTCTGCTGGCTGGAATGACCTAGATGAAGTGGAAGAGCTCGTTGCTGAGTTTATCGATGTGGGGCACTACAAATTACACCGCCTGCGTGACATTGAATCAAACATAGCGGCTGCCAAAGCCTGCATAACGAACGAAGCACCAACCACCCAACAAGAGGCGGATGAGCTTCAGCTGCTAGCTGATCAATTTCGCGTAGTTAGACTATATAAGTCTGATAATAATCGAGTGGCCATAAAAGAGGAGGTTGCCAGTATCCTGGTAAGCGATTCAAATGAATGTGGGCCCTACAAACTTTATATCCAGGCAAGCAATGGCAACATTGACATCATGTCGCCGACTGTTCGGATTAAAAGATTAAAATCTTTTGTTGAAAAATAGGCACTTTGCGACGCTCAGCTTGTCGCAAAGTATTGCCAGTCTCCATAATACAGGATTCACAAAAAACATTCACAAAAAATTCCGGCCCCCAAAAAGGGAGCCGGAATAGCGCAGAATTCTGCGAAAAAATGGTGCCGATGCGCAGATTTGAACTGCGGGCCTACGCATTACGAATGCGTTGCTCTACCACTGAGCTACATCGGCGTAAAAATCATGTCGTCCTGAGGACGCGCTCTTTTAGTCTGCCGGGGCGGGCGCGTCAACGCGTTTTGCTGTTGGACGCTGCTTTTCAGGACCTTTATACGGACTTCGCGGCAGGTTTGCCCAAAAGCGGCACGGACGCATACGAAGCACCGCCCAGCAACACCAAGCCTTGGGGTGTTTGCCAATCCATCTGATCAAAGCTGCGGCATTTGGGACAATGAGCCGACCATTTGGCTTCCACGTGGCCGCAATCGGAACACACCCACGCCGGATCGGCGCTGGCGGATGCGGCGCGCGCCAACCAGTGGCGCACCTGGTCTTTGTCGCCGTGTTCTTGGTCTTCCAGGTCGGCCATCATGGTGAACACCTTGCGGCTTTGACAACCCGCTTCCAGCGCGGCGCCCAGATGGGTGCGCGCCTGACCCCACAATTGCGCCTGCAAAGCCGCTTCGGCGACAACCATGTGGCCATCAATAGAGGCGGACTTCAAGGCCAGCAGTTTTTGTGCGGCGGTCACTTTTTTGAGGCCGTCATCGGCCGAATCCGCCCGATAATACAGCACCGCCAAATCGGGATGAGGTTTTAAGGCCCAGGCCTTTTCCACCACCTGTGAGGCTTTGTGCTTGTCGCCGCGGTTTAAATACAAGGTGGCCAAGCGCAGCGCCGCCGCCGTCAACGCGGTGTCCAAAGACACGGCTTTTTCCGCCAGTTTAAGCGCTTTCACCGGATCGCCCGCACGCTCCGCTTCTTGGCTTTCGCCCAACGCCACAATGGCTTGACGGTGACGGGTGTCGCCTTGGCTGATGGCCGTTAGCTTGCCCGCGTGGCTCAACGCCTCGCCCGCCGCCGCCCATGTCCCCGCCCGGGATTCCAGTTCGAACAGCGTCTCGGCCAACCATTCGCTTTTGGGTTTCAGCGCCTGGGCGCGCCGCGCCAGCGCCAGCGCCGCTTCATCATCGCCGCGCTTGACCGCTTGATTCAACAGGCCGCGCAGGCCTAAAAATTCCATTTCCGGTTCGTCCAGCATGGCGACAAAAAAGCGTTCTGCGGCCGTTTCATCGCCGCCCAGCTGGGCCGATTGCGCCTTCAACAGCAACGTCAAAGGCGGCTCGCCCAACAGGCCGTCGGCCTTGTGCACTTGGCGCGCGGATTCTTCGCCGTCACCTGCGGCCACCGCAACCATGCCTTTGGTCAGCGCCTTATAGCCATTGCGCGAACGCCGTTCGCGATACATATCGACCAATTGCCCCGGCGCACGGGTTAAAAACAGCCAAAAACGATACACCAACGCCGCCACAACGACCAAAATCGCCACGCCGCCGACCAGCACCCCGGCACTGGTTTCAATTTGCCAACCGCCCCAGTTGAGGCTGACGGCACCGGGGTTGTTGCTCACCCAAATGAGCCCCCAAGCCAGAGCCGCAACGGCCACCAAAAAGGAAATGAGACGCAGCATGTTGTTCCCCTCACGCGCCGCCCGTGGCCGCAAGGGCCGCGAGCGCATGATTGTGGAGCGCCTGTAAAGCGTCTTGGATGTTCACCCGCGCCTGGGCCGCATTGTGCCAAGCGCGTAAGGCATCCGCCTCAACGCCGCCAATGGGGGTTAACGCCGCCACCGCCGTTTTCAGATCTTTTTTGTCCAAAGCCTGATCCGCAATGGCCAAGGCGCGTTCGACTGGATCGTCGATGCGGGCCGGATCGGTTTGACGCACGGACACCAGATTGGACATGGCACGTTGAACCTCACCCCACCAGCCGGGCGCTGCGATTGACTGTGAACCTTCATCACCGTACCCGCGACGCCGTTGAACTGTTCGCTCAAGGTGTCTTGTGTGGGCACGCCCACGTCGCCATAAGCGCGCAAAATGTCGAGGGCGGCAGCCACCACCGGGTCTTTACCGCCGATGCGCTCCAGCGCGTCAAGCGCGGTGGAAAACGGTTGCGCGCTTTCGGCTTGGGTTGCCAATTGGGTCACCGACAGCACCAAGGCCTGGGCCGAAGCGCTGGGGTCTGCCACCCCGCGCGGCGCACTTTCCAGGCGTTTGATGCGGGCGTTTAAAGCCTTAACTTCATCGCGCAACTCCGCGATCACTTGGGCAAGTTTGCCCGATGTATCGTCTTTGGTGATTTTGTTCGCGACGGACGACGTGGCCTTCAGCTGATCTTCCAGCGCGTCCATGCGTTCGTTCAAGCGACGTTCAAATAGTGTCGAAACCGCCATCACGGGCAAGGCGTCGCTGCTCTGTTGTGCCGGCTCAGTGACGGCAGGTGCATTGGGTTTGTCCGCACCGATAAAATCGGCAGCGCTTTGGGGCGCAAATTGGGGCGCGGCCGGCGTCGCGTTTTGATCGACGGGCGGTGTTGGCTTTGCCAGCGATAAATCGGTCGGCGCGTATTGGGGTTCCAATGCGGGAGCAGACGCGGGACTGGATGCGGGTGCGGGCGGACGTTTTTCTGTTTGACGGGCTTCGGACGGCAAGGTCGGCTGGGTCGGGCGCGATTGCAGGCCCAACATGGTTTGCGCCTTTTGCAGCATCGGCGTCACGGTTGAGCCGATATAAGGCCACGCGGCATAGGTGCCGCCGCCCGCCAGCAAGGCAAAAGCCAAAAACCACACCAAACCAGCGCCGCCGGGCTTATCTTGGCGATCTTGCTTGGCAGGATTTGACGACAAGTTTGCCGCGGCCAACTCTTCCATATTCAAGACCTCGGCGTCCGGATTTTTGTGTTCGTTGTCGGTCATGGGCAGATCGAGTCCCCAAAATGGTGCAAGAAATGGCGCAAAATATAAAGGTATGGGTCTATAGAGATAAGGTCTATCACATGTTGAGCAATGCCAAAAGAGAAGCTTGATCGGGCTTTACCGCGATCCGAATATCTTTCCACTTCAGCGCGCGCACGTTTTGCGCTACCGGGTCGCTGAGACAAAATGCGGTTATACCTGTGAGATGCGCAGCCAGACCCGCCTTGTCAACCAAGGCGGCGAACGCCGCCCCGGTGCGCGGCGAAAACAGCAACACACCGTCCAGGGTGCCCTCTAACATTTCCGTGCGCACAATTTCGGGCAAAACATCCGCTTTTACGGCCTCGTACAAAACTTCGCGGCGATACACAAAGCCTTCGGCTTCCAGCAAGCCTGCCAGATCCCCCGCCACTTTGGTGCTGGCGGGATGCAACAGGGGGCCTTGTTTCGGGTCCAAGATCTTGATCACCAAAGCGGCCAAGGCCTCCACGTCCCCCGCCGCACTTTTCACCGTCTCAAAACCCAGTGCCAAGGCTTCGCGCGCGGTGGCATCGCCGACACACAACGCCGGTACGTCGCGTACGGCTGAGCGCGCCGCAAAGGCCCGCGCCCCATTGGCCGAGGTCAGCACCAAAGCCTGTACATCCGCCATTTCCAGCTCGACCCCGCCGAGAATGCGGATGTCCAAAAGCGGCGCCAAAACGCCCTCGTGGCCTTGGCTTTTGAGAGCCGCCAAAAGGGATTTTGCATCCTCAGCGGGACGGGTCACCAAGACGCGCATGGGCGGAACCCTCAATCTTGTCCGGATGTTTTCAGCGGTGCCGTGGTTGGGGACGCGTCAAACGCCGTGGTGACCAAGAAATCCGGGCCGATTTTGGCTTTTAACTCAAGCCCCGCGTCGTGTCCCATAATTTGGGCATCCGCTTCCGTGGCCGGGCCGGTGCGGGTGACTTCGTGAACTTCCGAGCCGTCGGGCTTGGCCACCAGGCCGTGAAATTTCAGCGTCGTTGCAGTATCGTACCAGGCATGCGCCGCGATGGGGGTGCGGCACGATCCGTCCAACACTGCCAAAAACGCCCGCTCTGCGGTCACCCGGATCACCGTTTCGACATGATTTAACGCCGCCAGATAGCGATTGGCGTTTTCATCGTTTTCCATGCACGTGATGCCGATGGCCCCTTGGCCCACGGCGGGGATGAAGTCTTCAGGGTCCAGCGATTGGGTGATGTGTGCGTCCATGCCCAAGCGGTTCAGCCCAGCGGTGGCCAACATGGTGGCGTCCACATCGCCGTCTGCCAATTTTTTCAGCCGTGTTTGCACGGTGCCGCGAAAGGTGACGACTTTTAAATCCGGGCGCCGCGCCATGATTTGCGATTGGCGGCGCAAGGACGCAGAACCGACGACGGCCCCTTGGGGCAAATCCCACAGGCTTTTGCTGGTCAAGGAAATGAACGCATCGCGCACGTCTTCGCGTTTCAACATGCACGGCAAATGAATGCCGTCTGGCAAATAGGTCGGCACGTCTTTCATCGAATGCACGGCAATGTCAATGTCGCCCGCCAGCATCGCGTCATCGATTTCCTTGGTGAACAAGCCTTTGCCGCCGATTTCCATCAAGGCGCGGTCTTGGACTTTGTCGCCGGTGGTTTTGATGACAACGATCTCGATCGCGCCGTCTTTCGCCAGTTCGGGAAAAGCGGCTTTTAAGTTGTCGCGGGTTTCATAGGCTTGCGCCAACGCCAAGGGGCTACCACGGGTACCGATACGAAATGGGGTCACAGACATATTGATTTGGTCCTTAAGACAGAAATGATCGTTTTTGAGGCGTGCAATAAAGTGCCGTCCTAGAGTAAAGTCCCTCGCACACGAAACAAAGGGTTTTAAGAGACTTTATACATGATCGTTTTGGGCATCGAAACCAGTTGTGATGAAACGGCCGCCTCTGTGATCCGGGTGAACGACTCAGATCTCAACAGCGGCGGTGAAATTTTGTCCGATGTGGTGCTGTCGCAAATCGAGGCGCACCGCCCCTTTGGCGGCATTGTCCCCGAAGTGGCCGCCCGCGCCCACTTGGAAAGCGCTGATCTGGTTGTTGAACAGGCCATGAGCGAAGCGGGTTTGCGTTTTGATCAACTGGACGCGGTCGCCGCCACCGGCGGACCGGGACTGATCGGCGGCGTCATCGTCGGCGTGATGACCGCCAAGGCCATCGCCGTCGCCCACAATTTGCCGTTTATAGCGGTCAACCATTTGGAAGGCCACGCGTTGACCGCACGGCTCACCGACAATGTGGCCTTTCCTTATTTGTTGCTGTTGGTGTCGGGCGGTCACAGCCAGCTTTTGATTGTGCACGGCGTCGGCACCTATACCCGCCTGGGCACCACCATTGACGATGCAGTCGGCGAAGCGTTCGACAAATCGGCCAAACTTTTGGGCCTGGGTTATCCGGGTGGTCCGCCTTTGGAAGCCGCCGCCAAGTTGGGCGATGCCAAGCGGTTTCCTTTGCCCCGACCGCTGCGCGGCAAGCCGGGCTGTCATTTTTCCTTTTCCGGGCTCAAAGCCGCCGTCAAGCGCACTATTGATGCGCTGCCGCCGGGTGATCTTTTACCCCAAGACGTCTGTGATATGGCCGCCAGTTTTCAAGCCGCCGTGGCCGATGTGATGGCGGAGCGCACCCGCAATGCCTTGCGTGAATTTCGCACACAATGCCCCGACGGCACCACTTTGGTGGTGGCGGGCGGCGTCGCCGCCAATCAAGCTTTGCGCGCCAAGTTGGAAAAATTGGTCAAAGCAGAAGGCTTTATTTTGGCTGCCCCACCGCTCAAACACTGTACCGACAACGGCGCGATGATCGCGTGGGCCGGGATCGAACGGCTGCGGCTGGGACAAACCGACAGCCTTGAGTTTGCCCCCCGGCCGCGTTGGCCGCTAGACCCCGATGCGCCAAAGGCAGAAGGCGCTGGCGTCAAAGCCTAAAATTATCACCGCGCTCTTGTACCCCGCGCCCAGAGCGGGCATATAGGTTTAACCCCTTCAGGTCCGAGACAGAGGAAATCACTGTGCACACCATCGGTATTATTGGAGCAGGCGCGTGGGGCACGGCCCTGGCAACCGCCGTCAGGCGCGCGGGACCAGAGGTTATTCTTCAAGCCCATGAGGCCGAAGTCGCCCAAGCGATTAACACGAGTCGAGAAAACGCCTCGTTTTTGCCCAGCGTCACCTTGGACCCCGGCATTCACGCCACCCAAGACATTGGGGAAACGGTGCAAACGGACGCCGTTCTGCTGGTGGCCCCGGCGCAATTTTTGCGCGCCGTGTGTGAAGCCGCCAAACCGTTTTGGAAGCCTGGCACCCCTGCCATCATCTGCGCCAAGGGCATTGAACAGGGCAGCTACAAATTGATGTCTGACGTGGTGGATGAAACCTTGGGCGATTTGGCCCCCATCGCGGTTTTATCGGGTCCCACCTTCGCCATCGAAGTGGCCCGCGATATGCCCACCGCCGTGACGCTCGCTTGCGTTGATGAAAAATTAGGTCAACGATTGTGCGAAAACTTATCAAGCCGCTGTTTTCGCCCGTATTATTCTTATGACGTGATCGGGGCACAGTTGGGCGGCGCGGTCAAGAACGTGATGGCCATTGCGTGCGGCATCGTTCAAGGCCGGGGCATGGGCGACAACGCCCGCGCCGCGTTGATCACCCGCGGATTGGCGGAAATCTCCCGTTTGGGCGAAACATTGGGGGCCGATGAGCACACCCTCATGGGCTTGTCCGGGTTGGGTGACTTGACGCTGACCTGCAACGCCATGCAATCGCGGAATTTCTCCCTAGGGGTCCAATTGGGACAAGGTCGATCACTTGATGCTATTTTGGCGGAACGCACTTCGGTGACGGAGGGTGTTTTCACCGCCGCCGCGGTGACCGAACTGGCAAGACGGCTACAGGTCGACATGCCCATCTGCCTGGCCGTCGATGGCGTGCTCAATCACGGAGTCGATTTGGATGCCATCATCAAGGGCCTGCTCTCTCGCCCCCTCAACATCGAATAATCTTAGTTAAGGATATCTTAATAATGCTCTTCGCCATCTTTTGTACCGACAAAAAGGACCATTTGCAGGTCCGTCAAGACAATCGCCCGGCCCATGTTGAGCACCTGAAAGCCATCGGCGCGCAGCTGATTTTCGCCGGCCCGACGTTAGCTGATGACAATGAGTCCATGAATGGCAGCTTGATTGTGGTCGATTTCGACACCCGCGCCGAAGTCGATGCCTTTGTGCAACGAGACCCTTACGGCCAGGCCGGTTTGTTTGAAAGCGTGGTCGTGCGACCGTGGAAAAAAGTGCTTCCGCAAGGCCCTGCCTGATGCGCAGGGATTCTGTCCGTTTTAAGCGGGATGCGAGATTTTAGATTTTGTTAGGATACCGAAACGTGGCCTATTGGTTGATCAAATCTGAACCAAACAGCTGGTCCTGGGACGATCAGGTCCGCGTCGGCACCGAGCCTTGGACCGGCGTGCGCAATCATCAAGCGGCCAAATACATGAATGCCATGACACGCGGCGACCGGATCTTCTTTTATCATTCCGTTCAGCAAAAGAGCATCGTCGGCGTGGTCGAAGTGGCGAGGACTGCCTACCCCGATCCCACCGACGACAGCCATCGATTTGTGTGCGTGGACGTGAAAGCTGTTTCGGCTGTACAACAACCTGTGTCCTTAAGCGCCATCAAATCCAATCCGAAGCTGGAGCACATGCCGCTGCTGCGCCAGTCGCGTCTTTCGGTTTGTCCGGTCACCGAAGAAGAGTGGGACGAGATTTTGCACATGGCCCACGGATTGGCCCCTCAAACTTCTTCGGGGCGTCCCGCATGACAGCCGATCATTCCCCATCCACGCCCCTGTGCCGCCTTGAGGACATTCCCGATAATGGTTCTGCTGGGTTTGTCGTCCCTGTCAATGGCGAAATGGCCCGTCTACTGGCTGTTCGAAGAGGCTCAATTGTTTATCTTTATATAAATTCCTGCCCGCACACCCATGCGCCGCTGGATTTTACGCCGGGGCAGTTTTTAAACCTCGAAAAAACGTTGATTATGTGTTCAAGCCACGGAGCGCTGTTTCGCATTGAAGATGGTCACTGTGTTCAGGGGCCGTGCGCGGGCAATCATTTGACCAAAGTTGCGTGCTCGGTGCGCAACGATGAGGTTTGGTTGGACTAAAAAAGAGCTTCAAAGCCGTTTTCTTGACTTGCGTCGGCATTTGAATTCCTCAATAATATTTTTACGCTGCACTGCACAATGCATAGCGTATTGTGCCGTCGGCAGAGCGAGCGGACTTAATCACGCCCAAAACCAAAGCTGCACGCCACCCGGCGCGACGGTAGGGGAAGATTAAGAATACCCAAAACAGACCTCACCCAGGGAGGGGCTTTAGAATATGACTGATTCCCACGTTTTTCCGGTACCCGAGCAACTTGCCAAAGAAGCTTGGGCCGATAACGCCAAGTATCTCGAAATGTACCAGCGCTCCATCGAGGACGCCGAAGGGTTTTGGGGCGAACAAGGCAAGCGCCTTGATTGGATCAAGCCGTATACGCAAGTTAAAGACGTCAACTTCAACATTCCCGGCGTATCCATCAAATGGTTCGCTGACGGCACCTTGAACACGTCTGTAAACTGCATCGACCGTCACTTGCCCAAACGCGCCAATCAAACGGCGATCATTTGGGAAGGCGATGATCCGGCGGATTCCAAAAACATCACCTATCAAGAATTACACGATGAAGTGTGCAAGCTGGCCAATGCGATGAAGGCGCGCGGCGTGAAAAAGGGCGATATCGTTACCCTTTATATGCCGATGATCCCCGAAGCCGCCTATGCCATGCTGGCGTGCACGCGCATCGGCGCCATCCACTCCATCGTTTTTGGCGGTTTTTCGCCAGACGCCCTGGCCGGACGCATCAAAGGTGCGGAATCCAACTGCGTCATCACCGCCGATGAAGGCCTGCGCGGCAAAAAGGGCATTCCGTTGAAAGCCAACGTGGATGCGGCGCTCAAAGGCTGCCCGTCGGTCGAAACCGTCTTTGTGGTGAAACGCACCGGCGGAACGATCAATTGGGTCGATGGCCGCGACATTTGGTACGATCAAGCCGTCGCGGGTGAGCCCACCACGTGTGAGCCGGAAGAAATGAACGCCGAAGACCCCATGTTCATTTTGTACACATCGGGTTCCACCGGCGCGCCGAAGGGTGTTCTCCACACCACGGGCGGCTATTTGGTCTATGCGTCCATGACCCATCAATACGTTTTTGATTATCACGAAGGCGATGTGTATTGGTGCACCGCGGACGTGGGTTGGGTCACCGGCCACAGCTACATCGTTTACGGTCCGCTGGCCAACGGCGCCACCACGTTGATGTTTGAAGGCGTGCCCAACTATCCCGACACGTCGCGGTTCTGGCAGGTGTGCGACAAGCACAAAGTCACCATCTTCTACACCGCGCCCACGGCGATCCGTGCCTTGATGCGCGATGGCGATGGTCCGGTCCAAAAGACCTCTCGTAAGTCATTGCGTTTGCTGGGGTCGGTGGGTGAACCCATCAACCCCGAAGCGTGGATGTGGTATTACAACGTGGTTGGCGAAGGGCGTTGCCCGATCGTCGACACCTGGTGGCAGACCGAAACCGGGGGCATTTTGATTACCCCCTTGCCCGGTGCAACGGCGCTGAAACCCGGTTCCGCCACCCGTCCGTTCTTTGGCGTTCAGCCGCAAATCGTCGACAGTGAAGGCGTCCCTCTGGAAGGGGCGACGGAAGGAAACCTCTGCATCACCGACAGCTGGCCCGGTCAGATGCGCACCGTGTTTGGCGATCACGACCGCTTTGAACAGACCTACTTTTCGACCTATCCCGGCAAGTACTTCACCGGCGACGGCTGTCGTCGTGATGAAGACGGCTATTACTGGATCACCGGGCGCGTCGATGACGTGATCAACGTGTCCGGTCACCGCATGGGCACCGCCGAAGTCGAAAGCGCTTTGGTTGCCCATGAAAAAGTCGCCGAAGCCGCCGTGGTCGGTGCGCCCCATGACATCAAGGGCCAGGGCATCTATGTCTATGTCACCTTGAATGCCGGGATTGAACCCACCGATGAGCTCAAAAAAGAACTCGTCACCTGGGTGCGCAAAGAAATCGGCCCCATCGCTTCACCCGATTGGCTGCAATGGGCGCCAGGTCTGCCCAAAACCCGTTCCGGGAAAATCATGCGCCGCATTTTGCGCAAGATTGCCGAAAACGAGTTTGGCTCCTTGGGCGACACCTCCACATTGGCCGATCCTTCGGTGGTCGATGACTTGATCGACAACCGCCAAAACCGCTAAGCTTACGCAGCCTAGCGGATACGGCGAAAACAATGAAACGGCGGGGTCGTAAAACCCCGCCGTTTTTTTACGTTAAAAAATATTGTGAAATCGCAACAAAATATGAAAATGGCCTGTTCAGAGCAAATATATAATGCGCTCAACGGGTCTCCAGCTGGCGGTAATGATCAAAAATCCACGCACCGACCATTTTTTTCCCAATCACCAAAACGAGTCGGATCGGGTCCGTCACGTCCGCCAATTTCTTTCGGTTTTTCAACGGATTGAGGCTTTGATTCGCCATCACAACAGGTGCTGTCTGGGGCCGTTTCCGGGTCTTTAGCGACGCCATCTGGCGCTTTGGTTTCAGAGGTATCGGCGCGGTTCGTTTTGGGATCGATCATAAAAATGGCGTTCCTTGGGGTTACGCGCGGCGGCGGCGGGAGACCATCCTTTTTGAGGTGGCGTGAACACGTTTCAGTGTAACCCAGCCGTTGCTCGTGGTATAGGGGGGACGCACCAGATGGCTTTCGAGCTACTATTACATGACCCCTTTTGACGAGCGCCCCCGTTTATGCCCCGTACCGCTGCCCTCCATCTTCTTGATGCCGTTATCAATCACAAACTGCTGCTGGACGACGCCCTGGTGCAGACGCCCAGCTTTGGCAAACTGGAACAGCGCGACCGGGCCCTGGCGCAACAGATCACCCGCACCGTTTTGCGCCATCTGGGCGAAATCAACTTCATCATTTCGTCTTTTTTGGACAAACCCATGGGCAAAAAGGGCGTGGGTGCGCTCAATGTCATGCGCATCGGCCTGGCTCAACTGCTGATGCTTGAAATTGCCGACCATGCGGCCCTGGATACCGCGGTTGATCTGTGTCGCGGCGGTGACTTGGCGCCATACCGAAAATTGGTCAACGCCATTTTGCGCCGCGCCCAGCGCGAAGGCGCGGCATTGCTCGCTACCCAAGACGCGGCGCAACTCAATACGCCCGCGTGGTTGTGGCAAAGTTGGGTGACGGCCTACGGCGAAGACACCGCGCGCGCCATCGCCGACCAGCATCTGATCGAAGCGCCGCTCGACATCACCCCAAAGGGCGATTTGGCCGAATGGGCGGACGAGCTGAAAGCCGAGCTGATGCCCACCGGTACCCTGCGCCTTTATGGCCATAAGGGCGCCATCACCGAGTTGCCCGGATTTGCGGAAGGGGCTTGGTGGATCCAAGACATCGCCGCCAGCCTGCCGGCCCGACTGCTCGGCGACGTGCGCGATTTGGACGTCATCGATTTGTGCGCCGCGCCCGGTGGCAAAACCATGGAATTGGCCGCCGCAGGCGCACGGGTCACCGCCGTGGATCGATCTGAAAAACGCCTCAAAAGAGTCGCTGAAAATTTAAAGCGTACCCACCTTCAGGCCAAATTGATCACCGCCGACGCGCTTGAATGGCGTCCCGACTTTTTGGCCGATGCGGTGTTGCTTGACGCACCGTGTTCCGCCACCGGAACGGCGCGACGCCATCCCGACGTTATCCAGCTGAAACAGCCCGGCGACGTCGCCAAACTGGCCGCCTTGCAAGGCCGTTTGCTACGCGCCGCCATCGAAATGGTGCGTCCCGGCGGTTTGATTGTGTTTTGCACCTGTTCCCTGCAGCCCGAAGAAGGGGCGGCGCAAATTCATGCCTTGCTCAAAGACAACGATTTGGTGCGCCTCGACCCTCTGCAACCGTCCGAAGCGGGCACGCTGACGGAGATCGTCACGGCGGATGGGTTTTTGCGCACTTTGCCGTGTCATCTGGGCGCACAAGGCGGCATGGACGGCTTTTTCGCCGCGCGCCTGCGCCGCCGATAAGACTCAGATAGCTTGTTGGGCGGCTATGTGCGCGCCCTGCACGGAACGGTTTAGAATGTTGCGTTTACGTGTCGAATCGCTCTTCGCGCACAGTGGTATCGCCTCATAGCCTCTCAGGTGCTCTGAGCGGGTGGAAATTACCCCCTGAATCGAAGGCCTTAAGGACCATCAATGCGGATCCTTGCTCGACCGGATCGAAACTGATACCCCTCATCTTATGCGCAACACAAACGAACCCCGTTCAACGCCTTTATTTTCCCCGCCCAAACCCCCGGCACCCTCTGATGCGTCCGGGGCCAAACGGGAGGAGCATCCTGGAATGCGCGGTGGGTTTCAGTCCTCCTTGGTGTACCGTCTTTTGTTGCTGGGGCCCGCACCGAAACGCCTGCGTTTCCCTGTGCCGCAGTTGTGGCCGGGAAATCCCGATGTTGGACGCGCCCTGATTCAAGGCGTCTTCAGTCATGAAGACGAAAGCCACACCTTAACGGCTGCCGATGCCTTGCCCGCCGCTTCCGCCGCTTGGACGGCTTGGTTTCACGGCCTCGGCTGGCTCAATGACCTGTCCGCTTTGGGCGGCGGCGAAGCGCCTTATTTCGCCCGCGAATGGTTGTCGGTGTGGATGACTGCCAACGCCAAATGGAACGCCCGTGCGTGGGCACCCGACGTGACGGCGGAACGGCTCATCAACATTTGCCAAAACTGGACTTTTTTGATGCGCGACGACGGCTGCGGCGGTCTTGAAAAACGGTTGCACCGCCAAGCGGGCCGGGATGCACGCCATCTGTTTCACAGTCTGCCCCCGGCCAACTGTGGATATGTGCGCTTTCATGCCCTCAAAGGCCAAGTTTATGGCGCTTTTGCCCTATTGGGCGGTGAAGGGCGCATGAACCGCACGCTGCAACGCTTGGCCGACGACATTCAAAACCAAATTTTGCCCGACGGCGGGCATGTGGAGCGCAACCCCGAACGTCTGGCCGACATGTTAAAGGATTTGTTGGAACTGAAGGTTTTGCTCAGCACCGCCACCGGCGACGTGCCCCGCTTTTTGCAAAACGCCATTGACCGGGTGGCCCCGATGCTGCGCGCCTTGCGTCATCCCGACGGCGGCCTGGCGCTTTTTAATGGCGGATTGGAAGGCAACCGAACGGTTCTCGATCTGATTTTGGCGCAAACCGATTCCACCGCCAAGGCCCCGTTCAATGGCCCCCACGCAGGCTTTCAACGCGCCGGGGCCGGGGCGCTGTACGGGATTATGGATTGCGGTCAGCCCACCAAAATCGGCAAAGCACAGCACGCCGGCGCGCTCAGTTTTGAGCTCAGCTCGGGCAAGCATCGCATCATCGTCAATTGCGGGTCACGATCCGGAACCAGCGATCCGTGGCGCACGGCATTAGCGGCGACGGCGGCGCATTCGACCCTCACCGTCAACGACACGTCTTTAGCCGCATTCGCCTTGAACGGGGCTTTGCGCAGCGGCCCCGAACACGTTACCTGTACGCGCAATGACATCGATGAAGGCACCTTGATCGAGGCCAGCCATGACGGTTATATGCCTTCCTTTGGCCTGCTTCATCAACGCGCGCTGTTCATCGCATCTCATGGCACCGATGTGCGGGGCGAAGACCGTTTGATCGGCACCGGCGGCAATCAGTACACGTTGCGCTTTCACCTCCACCCCAACGTCAAGGCCTCTCTGCTCGGTGACGGTCACGGCGTGTTGCTGCGTGTCGGCGGCAAGGAAGTCTGGCGGTTTCGCACCTCAGCCGATCAAATGGCGCTGGAATCCAGCGTCTATCTGGGCCACAAAGGGGAACATCGACGGACCGAGCAAATCGTCATTTCCGGGCCCCTGTCGGGCAACGGCGTATTGATCAAGTGGGCGCTCAGCCGCGACGATCACTAATTATGGGCTAGGCAAGCGGGCTTTCATTCAGGAATTTTTATGCACAAACTCAGTGTCGTTATCCCGTGCTACAACGAAGAAAAGACCCTTGCCGCCGTGGTTGCCAAGGTGCTCAGCGCCGACACGGCGGGTCTTGAGCTTGAAGTGATCATCGTTGACGACTGTTCTTCCGACGGGTCCGCCGCCATCGCCCAAGATCTGAGCCATGCCGATCCGCGTCTGCGGGTGCACAGCCACGCCACAAACCAGGGCAAAGGCGCCGCGCTGCGCACCGGCTTTGCAGCGGCCAGCGGCGATTTGGTAATCGTTCAAGATGCCGATCAAGAATACGACCCCGCCGACTACGTCAAACTGCTTGGCCCCATCCTGGACGGCACGGCGGATGTGGTGTACGGATCGCGGTTTTTGGAACGCGATGCCACCGAAGTGCATTTTCTGCTTCACGGTCTCGCCAATCGCTTTTTGACGTCGCTCTCAAACCTAATGACGGGCCTCAAACTCACCGATATGGAGACCTGTTACAAACTTGTGCCCAAGGCTTTGTTGGAGCGTCTCACCATCACCGAGAACCGCTTTGGCATTGAGCCCGAAATTACCGCCAAGCTGGCTCACATGTTACCCAAGCCGCGCATTGTTGAGGTCGCCATATCCTACGTTAATCGATCTTACGATGACGGTAAAAAAATCGGCTGGAAAGATGGCATCAGCACCATCCGCTGTATTTTCAAGTTCAGTTTAATGCGTTGAGCTCTGGTGCGATGCGATCACGACGCGTAAAAGGGCTGCACCGCCTACGCGATGGTGTGATACGCTCCGGCCACAGTTTATTCTTCATGGATACGATTTCTGCCCAGGTACTTTAATTCATGGCCCTTTTACCCAAAACCTTTCACCTCTCGACCCGAAACATGATTGCTTTTGGCCACGATATCATCATGGCGGCATTGTCGTTCGGCATATCGATGGCCTTGCGGTTGGGCGATCTCGGCAACCCTTTGCGCGACACCGTGCTGCTCAGCGGCACGGCGGCTTTTACCGCCACCGCAGCGGTGGTTTTTTTAAGCCTGCGCATGTACCGCGGCATTTGGCGCTATGCGTCCACCACCGATCTGGTGACCTTGGCCAAGGCGGTCAGCATCCTCATCTTGATCTTTTCCTTCGAGATGTTCTTTTTCTTTCGTCACGAAGGCCTGCCGCGCTCGGTTCCCATCATCAACTGGTTTGTTTTGCTGGCGATGCTGGGGGGGCCGCGATTCCTCTATCGCATGATCAAAGACCGCCGCTATGGCTGGCATTTGGATCTCAGCGCGACCCCTAAAATTCCCGTACTGCTGGTCGGCGCAGGCGATGAAGCGGAATTGTTCATTCGCGATGCCGCCCGCTCGAAAACCGCATCCTATCGGCCAATGGGCATCATCGCCGAATCCTCCAACCGGGTTGGACGACACATTCACGGTGTTGAAGTCTTGGGCACCCTGACGGACATCAAACAGGTCCTCACGGGGCTGAATGGTGAAAACCGTCCGCGCCGTCTGGTCCTCACCAAGGACACCCTCAAAGGTTCAAGCGTGCGTGAGTTGCTGGAATTGGCGCAAAACTTTGGCATGACCATGGCGCGCATGCCCCGGGTTGACGATCTGCAATCGGATGGTGAGAACCAAGAGCTGCGCATCCGGCCCATCGCCATTGAAGACCTGCTGGGTCGCCCGCAACAGCCGCTCGATCGCGACGCCATGACCGCGCTGGCCCAAAACAAACGCATTTTGATCACCGGGGCGGGCGGCTCCATTGGCTCCGAGCTGGTGCGCCAGCTGGCCGAAATTGGCCCCAAAGAATTGGTGCTGGTGGAAAATTCCGAATTTGCCTTGTACCTGGTTGATCGTGAACTGGCCGAACGGCACCCCGCCTTGACCCGTCACGCGGTGATCGCCGATGTGCGCGACCGCACCCGCATCGACCAAGTGTTTGCCCACTACAAACCCGAATTGGTGTTCCACGCGGCAGCCCTGAAGCACGTGCCGTTGGTCGAAGACAATGTCTTTGAAGGCATGCGCACCAACGCCATCGGCACCCGCAACGTCGCCGATGCCTGCGTCGCCGCGGGCGTTGATGTGATGGTGATGATTTCCACTGACAAGGCGGTCAACCCCACCAACATCATGGGAGCCACCAAGCGCATTGCCGAAACCTATGTTCAGGCGCTCGATCTCAAACGCGGTGCAGACAACGGCACCCGTTTTGTCACCGTGCGCTTCGGCAATGTGTTGGGTTCCACCGGATCGGTGGTGCCGTTGTTTCAAAAACAGTTGCAAGCGGGCGGACCCTTGACCGTCACCCATCCCGACATGACGCGCTATTTCATGACCATCCGCGAAGCCGTCGAGTTGGTCCTGCAGGCCTCCGCGCTTGGGGCGTCAAATCACGCCAGCAATGGCAAACTGTTTGTCCTGGATATGGGTGAACCGGTGAAAATCGTCGATTTGGCGCGCCAGATGATCCGTCTGGCGGGCTATGTGCCCGACCAAGACATTCAAATTCAATTCACCGGAACACGCCCCGGCGAAAAGCTGTTTGAAGAAATTTTTCATGGCGCAGAACCGCTGGTGCCAACCAAGGCGCCTGGCGTGTTGCTGGCCTCGCCGCGCACCCAAGACGTCGATCAGGTGCGCGCCACCCTGGACGCGTTGGACACAGCCGCACGTGCCGAAGATCGGGATGGATTGCTGCTCAACATTGCCAAATTGGTGCCCGAATACGCGCCACCCCCCGCCGTTCAAGACTTAAGCCCACCTGCTTAATTGCCCGATCCGAGATTATCCGATCCGAAGCTGGCCTTGCAGGCCGAGGACTGCTATATGGCAAACAGCTTCAAACTTTCACTCACCACTCATAAGGGACCCGCCACATGTCCGAACCCATCCGCCGCGTGCTGCTTTCCGTTTCCGACAAAACAGGCATCGTCGAATTTGCCCGTTTTCTGGCCGACCAGGGCGCGCAAGTGCTGTCCACCGGCGGCACCGCGAAGATGCTCAGCGACGCCGGGGTTCCGGTGACGGAAGTGTCCGAACACACGGGCTTTCCCGAAATCATGGATGGCCGGGTGAAAACCTTGCAGCCGTCCATTCACGGCGGCCTGCTGGCGGTGCGCGACAATGCCGAGCACATCAAAGCCATGGAAGAGCACAACATTCAGCCCATCGATTTGCTGTGCGTGAACCTCTATCCGTTTGAAGCGACTTTGGCGGGGGGAGCCGAATATGACGATTGCGTCGAAAACATCGACATCGGCGGCCCGGCGATGATCCGCGCGGCGGCGAAAAATCATGGCGACGTAACGGTGGTGGTCGAACCCGAAGATTACCAGTTGGTGATGGACGAAATGAAAGCGCATTCCGGCTCAACCACGCTGAAGACCCGCAAATTCCTGGCCCAGCGCGCCTATGCCCGCACCGCCGCCTACGATGCCGCCATTTCCACCTGGCTGGCCGACGAAACCGATCAAATCTGGCCCAAACGTTTAACCTTTGCCGGTGAAATCAAACAGACCATGCGTTACGGCGAAAACCCCCACCAGGCGGCGGCGTTTTACGTCAACGGCGATCCCCGTCCGGGCGTCGCCAGCGCCACCCAATTGCAGGGCAAGGAACTCAGCTACAACAACCTGAACGACACCGATGCGGCGTTTGAACTGGTGGCGGAATTTTCCGACACGGCTTGCGCCATCATCAAGCACGCCAACCCGTGCGGTGTGGCGGTGGGCAAAACCTTGCTGGAAGCCTACAACAACGCCTACATCTGTGACACCGAAAGCGCGTTCGGCGGCATCGTCGCCTTGAATCGCACCTTGGACGGCGCCACGGCGGAAGAAATCGTCAAAATCTTCACCGAAGTCATCATTGCACCCGATATCGACGAAGACGCGCTGAAAATCCTGGCGGGCAAAAAAAATCTCCGTGTACTCACCACCGGGGCCATGCCCGATCCCACACTGGGCGGGCGCACCGTCAAAATGTTGGCCGGCGGCTTGCTGGTACAGGGCCGCGACAACGCACTTATAGAAGAGTTGAAAGTCGTCACCGACAAAGCCCCCACCGACGCCCAGATGGCCGACATGAAATTCGCCTACACGGTCGGCAAGCACATCAAATCCAACGCCATTGTGTATTGCAAAGACGGCCGCACGGTGGGCATCGGCGCGGGCCAGATGAGCCGCGTCAATTCATGTCGCATCGCTGCGTTCCGTGCTGAACAAGCCGCCAAGGCCCAAGGCGCGGATCAAAGCTGGGCCATTGGCTCGGTGGTCGCGTCGGACGCCTTTTTCCCGTTCGCCGACGGCTTGTTGGAAGCGGTCGAAGCAGGCGCCGTGGCCGCCATCCAACCGGGCGGCTCCATGCGCGACAACGAAGTCATCGAAGCCGCCAACAAAGCGGGCATCAGTATGGTGTTTACGGGCATGCGTCACTTCCGTCACTGATTTTGCGTTTTTAAAATCCCGTTTTGAATTTCTGTCACCCCCGGACTTGATCCGGGGGTCCACATCTTTGCGCGACCATAATGGGGTCAGGTCCGCACCCCAGAACCCAAAACTCCGAACGGCGAACGCCCTTCAGCGAAATTCAAACAACAGATTAAAAACCGCCGGATTGAGCGCGGAAGGCGGCGGCGGAAACGGTTGGGAGCGGCGCAGAACCTCGGCCGCCATACGGTCAAGCACGGGCACACCGCTGGAAACGGCGACCTCCGTTCCCAGCAAGGCGCCATTGGCTGCGATGGAGAAGCGCATTTTCACCGCGCCTGGTTTACGCGCCGTCGCGGGTTTGTGATGAAGGATATGTTTCCACACCAATTCGGCGTAGCGTTTCAATTCTGCATCTCGTGCCGCAAGGCGCGCCTGTTCAGCCTGCTGAACGTCCAAAACGGTAACAGAGTCCGCTGGGGCTGGTGCTTGAGCGATCGGCACGGGGCGTGGTTTAGGCGGCACCTGTTCTGGTTTCGGTTTAGGATCAGGTACCGGATCAGGTTTGGGTTCGGGTTCAGGTTCGGGTGTCGGTAACGGTTCGACGATAGGTTTTGGTGGTTCAGGTAACGGTAACGGTTCGACTGCCGGTTTTAGAGGCTCAGGCTCAGGCTCAGGCTCAGGCTCAGGCTCGGGCTCAGGCAAAGGCGCTGCCTGGGCTAGAGAGACGATTTCCATGAACATCACCGTGTCTTCGTCTCGCCCGCCCGTTTCCGGGGGCGTACCGAGCAGATAGGCAAAAATCAACCCATGCAATGCGAGTGAGGTGGCCATAGCCAGCCACCTCACTCCATCTCGCTGCCTGCTAAAGTGCGCCTCCAACATGGCACGTGCACCCGATCTAGAACTTCACCGATGCGCCGATGACGTACGAGCGCCCTTCTCCGAACACGTTGTAGCCCCAATTTTTACCACTATCGGCCAGATCCGCGCCGCCCAATGGCAGGTGGTAGAGCTTATCGAATACGTTCTCCACCCCGGCGTTGAGCGAGATGTTGTTCCACTCATAGCCCGTGCGGATGTGCATCAAACCGTAGGCTGGCGTTTCGATTTCATTGCGGTTGTAAGCAACCTTGGTCTTGGCCGCAACACCTTCAAACTCGACGGCATTGCTCCAACCACCCAAGGTGTGCTCCAAAGCCAAACGTCCGTGCAGGGGCATAATGTTGTAAAGATCGGCGTTGGTATCGGTATTGACGCCCTCCACAAAACCCACGGACGCTTTGATGACACCACGACCGTAACTGGAATCGTCCCAGGCCTCCATATCACCCGCGACATCTAAGCCATACAGACGGGCATCGTGATTGGCCAACTGCAACTTGATGAACGTGTTGGTCGCCGTTTGACCCGTACGGCGGTCGGCGTCGATATAGTCTTTCACCAAGGTGAAGTGCGGAGTAATTTTCACCGCCCAAGCTTTGCGGGCGGGATCGTGCCAATCGGCGCTGAAGCTGAAGGTATGAGCGACTTCCGGCTTGAGGTTAATATCGCCGATGTAACCGTTACCATCACCGAACCAGTTGTTCATATTCATGGCCATTGCCCCGGTGGACCACGTGTAGCGTTCGTGCAGGTTGGGCGAACGGGTCTTGCGGGCTACTCCGGCCTCATACGTGCTGGACGTGTCAGCTTCATAACGCACAAGCGCGCTCCAGTCGAAGTTGGCATCGGTTTTTTTGCGGTTCAGCGCGTTGAAGTTGGCCACATCGGTGGCATAGGTCACACCTGTGTTATAGCCTTGCACGTCGCCCGTATTCATCCACACCATGTCATTGCGCACGCCCACCAACGTCGTCAATTGCGGGTTCCACTCGGCTTCCCATTCGGCGAAGGTGCCCAAGCGGTCGCGCTGACCATCTTCAATGTTCCAGAAATCGTTGGGCGACATCATCCCCGAACCGACTGAAGGCCACCAATCATCCAGACGGAAATGGTTGAATTCGTTGCCGATGCGCAATGTGTCGCGATCAGAAAGCGGGATTTCCCCATTGACCGAATAGCCCCACTCGAGCGACTCCGTATTCATGGGCATACCCGAACCCTTGAGGCTGTCGATGAAGTTCATTTCGTGCGTGGTGCTGCGCACATAGGTGCGTCCTTTCAAGGTGCCCCAGCCGAATTCTCCCTCGTAACGACCATTGGCGAAATCCGATACGTTGCCGGTCAAATCCATGCGCTGATTGGGAAAGCCTTCGTAAGGAATGGACTGTCTTCCGCCCTCAACGATGAGCAGATGGCCGTTCTTCTCTACGGCGGCGGTGAGAGCATGATTTTTAACCATATACTCACTGGTCAACACCGGTTCGCCTGTGCCGCCACGGTGGTAATCACCCGCATGCGTCCAGGACCCGTTATACCCGATGCTGAAGTTTTCCGTCGCCACGGCCACATCGCCAGAAGCTGACAAGCTGTGGCTACTGCTGCGGTATGACGTCGACAAGCGCCCCTGGGTGTGTAGACCCTCGCCCATCGCCGCAAAGATGGGTTTGGCCTTTTCCACATTGATGGAACCGGCGATGCTGTCGCCACCCGCACTGACAGGGGTAACGCCTGCGAACACTTCGACCTTCGCCACATCGTTGGGATCGGCGTAAGACAAGGTTGGATTCATATGATTGGGACACGCCGATGCAGCCGGTATGCCGTCGATGGTCGTCTTGATGCGATCATCGGCCAAACCTCGAATCACAGGCAAACTGGATACGCCACCCGCAGAATAAAGGCTTACGCCCGCCACGTCCTTAAGCAATTTGGCGGTATCGCTTGTAGAAAGCCGCTTGGGCGCGATGTCCACTTCTTTGAGGGTGGTTTTGCTCCCCTGGACACTGTCGTTGTTCTCATCCGTCGCTTCAACATCGACCGTAACGGATGGCAGATCGGTAGCCGACTGGGCGACAGCGGTTCTTGCGCTGACGCCCGACAACATGGACGCGGCCAGCAACACCGGAACGAGCGCCGTGGTGGAAGCGAGCGCCCTGCGCCCGCTACCGTTAAACGATAACAATTTCATGATCTTCTCCAAAACATAACATGCATGCGAAACGGCACGGGCCGCAGCCCGTTGCGCGTTTTAAAGCGTTAAACTGTGTTATGAGGAGAAAGCAGGAGGGGCGCGCGGGCCATGGGTAACCAGGCGCGCAAAAGCGGGAAGGTTTTCATCCGCAAGCGAAAAAAATGATACAAGAAAAACACTACGGCCCATCTGCACGGCCGGAAGTTGCGGCGCCAGAGCCACACCGGACAAGGTGCAGTGGTATACACACAGGTCATGTGCGTTGGTGCCGCCGACAGGGTTTCCGTTGGAAGTCGTCGAAGATTGGAAAACAGTTGAGCAGGTATCGGCAGCGGTGAATAAACCGTTAGAAGCAATAGCTGCCGCTTCCAAAGCCGACACGCCGGAAGAAGCCGGGACAAACGCAGGCGCCGCCATCGCCACACCGTGGCCGAGCGACAAGACCAACGTCAGCAGCCATATGGCCGCCCGTCTGCCCCAATCCTTACGGATTGCTCCCAACATCCTAAACCCTCCGAACCCCATAAAATTCAGGACAAGCAATACCAGAGTATTGCATATCGTCAACTTAAAATGACTACATTCACATTTCACACATCCAATATATGACGCGTGAGGACGCGTGCTGCTGAGTCGGCACCCTCCCCTCTGTAATCCAGATGGCTGACTTAGCGCTCGCACGATTGGTAGGCATATCAACTCCAATGTCATTAATTATATTACCAAATCGCGAATGACCGGGTCTGACCCGGTCATATCATGTGGGGATATGAATTGGGATTTCGGCCCACCTCTCTCCTCCGTCCCCCCGGGCGTGAGTCGAGGGTCCACGTTTTTGCACAACCACAATGGGACTGAATTCCTTACCCCAAAACAAACATCTTTTCGCGGCGGAACCATTTGGCAGCGAGAGCGAAAATCAGGCCCGCGCTGATCACAGTGGACAAGGTCGCGATCACGACGTGGAGCGGGTCGAGCGCTTGCCCCGCCACCAGTTGGTTGATCAACAGCATTTGCCCCAGCACCGGAATACCCGCCGTCAAATCGGTCGGATTGAGCGGTGAAAACACCATCACCATGCCGGGCAAGGCCGGGATCAACGGCAACAGGCCCAAATAAATCTGCGCTTCTTTCATGGATTTGGTGATCACCGCCAAGGCCATTTGCAGGGCCACCGCAAACGCCATCAGCGGTATGGCGATCAAAAACACCTGGGCGAACACCTCCCACCCCGGCGGAGCCGCCAAGCGATCGGATGAGGCCACCGCCATGCCCATAAAAACCCGAAAGGCGGCCAAGTTCACGACTGTTGTGACCGCCGTGAACGCCAGCGCCGCCAAGGCTTTCGCCAACAGCAAACCGCCCCGCTCCATGGGCGCCAACAACAACGGTTCCAACGAGCCGCGTTCGCGCTCGCCCACCGTGGTGTCGATGGCCAAATGCACGCCGCCCAAAAAAATCATAAAGATCACCAGCGGCGGCATCATGTTGTAGAAAAACACCGCAATGTTGGCGTCTTGGGCGACGTTGGTTTGGGTGATTTTGATGGGCGCACCATAACCTTCGGCTAGGCCCGCTTTTTTCGCCAATTCATCGGCAATTTTTTCATTGTAGGCATTGATCAACGCGCGCAAACGCGACGTCACACGCAGGTTATCCACCCGGCCCAGGTTGGTTATAAGTTCAACGGAAAAACGCTCTTGGCCCTTGGCCGACAGCGGCACGATCATCACCACTGGAAGACGGCCTTGACGGACCGCGTCTTCACGTTCCGCCGGGGTAGCAGGGGCGGTGCGAAAGCGCACGTTTTTGTCTTGCAGATAGGCCGCCAAGGCGGGTGCGTTTTCCAGACCGATGACCGGAATTTCGATGTGCTGTTGACGAAAATCCCCTTGCAGGGTTTTGCTCGCCAAAAACAGGCCGCCCGCCACCAACAACGGTCCCAGCATGGGATAGATCAGCGCCAACAGCAACGAACGACGATCACGGCTGTGGTCCCGCACCTCTTTGCCAAACACGATGCCCACGCGGGTGAACCAGGTTGAGGTCATGACCCAGAGGCTCCTGAGCTGTCCAACACCCGCACAAACACCTCTTCCAAATCATCGGCCCCCGTTTGGGCGCGCAATTCATCAGGCGTGCCGCTGGCCACCGCCCGGCCCGCTTGGACAATCACCAAATGATCGCAGAGCAGTGAGACCTCGCTCATGATATGGCTGGAAATCAGAATGCAGTGACCCAAAGCCTTCATATCGGCGATCAAATGGCGCACCGCGCGGGAACTCATCACATCCAGACCGTTGGTGGGTTCGTCTAAAATCAGATTGCGCGGGCGATGCACCAGGGCCCGGCCCAGCGCCACTTTGAGCTCTTGGCCCCGCGAAAAGCCCTTGGCCAGACGGTCGGCAAACTCCGTCATGCCCAAACGCTGGATCAAATCATCAATGTCGGCTTCCAGCGCCGCCCCTTCGCCGCCGTGCAAGCGGCCAAAATAGCGGATGTGTTCGCGCGCGGTCAGACGCGGATACAAACCCCGCACGTCGGGCAACACGCCCAATTGGCGCTGCGCCGCCATGCGCTCAGAGGCCGCGTCGATGCCGTCCACCCGGGCGCCGCCCGAATCTGGGGACAGCAATCCATAAACGATGCGAAAGGCGGTGGTCTTGCCCGCCCCGTTTGGCCCGATCAAGCCCGTCACCCGACCGTCAGCCGCACAAAAGCTCAGATCGTTTAAGGCCTGGACATCGCCGAACCGTTTGCTCAGGTTTTCAATCTCAATCATAAGCCAAAGCTTATGGCATTTTGAGTTTCGATGCACGGATTGTGGGAGCGCTTTTTATCGGCGCTCCCAGCGGATTAAGTGCGTACATCGGTCAGCGATTTCAGCGCCCGACTGGCCACCGCGATCATTGACAGATCGTTGATGTCACCGGACCACAGTTCTTTCAAAAGCTGTTCGGTGCGATCAATCACCCCTTGGTATTTGTCGGCCCACATTTTGATCGCTTTGTCGGGATCAGAAATGGTTTTGGCGATGTCGATGACTTGAGCGGTCAAGTTGTACTGATGGGCAAACACTTCTTCGATCAGCGCCGCCACCGCCAGTTTCTGCCAATGGCTTTCGCTGTGCAGCGCTTCACAAGCCCCACGCAAGCGACCCAGACGGAACCGGGAGCCGACCGCAAAATACAGCGCCGCCACGTCACACACCTTCAGGCCGCGCTGTTCGGCCAACATCACAATATCGGTGCCGGGCGCCAAATTGACCAAGCCCGCAACGCGCCGAGCCAAATCTTTAGGAACGCCTTCTTGTTCGTAAACTTGAGCCCGCACCGTTAAATCTTCCCGGTAATGAGCGGGCAGCGCCGAAGCCAAGCCTGACGACAATTGTGAAATGCCAGCCTGAAAGCGTTCCACGCTCGCCGCCAACGGAACATCGCCCACGTCATTGCGCAAGAACCACACGGTGGCCCGGTCCAACAGCCTGTTGATGTCCAGAAACATGCCGATTTGGGCATGGGCGGGAACCGAGGCCCCCAGCGCTTCAATCGGGGTCCACATGTCGCGCACCGCAAACACTTCGCGCGCGACGATGAAGGCGCGGGCGATCTCATCGGCCATCATGCCGGTTTTTTCCATCAATTGGGTGACGAACGAGCCCCCCACCCGATTGATCATGGAATTGGTCACCCCGGTGGCGACAATTTCCCGGCGCAGCCGATGCTGGCTGATTTCAGCCGCGTATTTGGTTTGCAAGGCGGTCGGAAAATAGCGCCGCAAATCGTTCACCAAAAATGGATCGTCGGGCAACGTGCTGTCCAAGATTTCATCAAACAGCCAGATTTTCGAATACGACATCAACACCGCGATTTCCGGACGGGTGAGACCCTTGCCGCCCACGGCGCGTTCGTTCAGGGTTTCGTCGTCGGGCAAAAATTCCACGGTCCGGTTCAGCCGATCGGCCTTTTCCAACATCCGCATCAAGCGAATTTGATGATCCACCAATTCAAGACTGCGCGCTTGCAAGATGGAAATGGCTTGGGTTTGGGCAAAGTTATCGCGCAACACCAACGCGCCCACTTCATTGGTCATACGGGCCAACAAGGCATTGCGGCCTTTTTGCGTGAGCTTCTTTTGGTGCACCAATGCGTCCACCAAGATCTTGATGTTGACCTCATGGTCCGAACAATCGACCCCCGCCGAATTGTCGATGGCGTCGGTGTTCAAGCGTCCACCCGACAGGGCGTATTCAACCCGTGCGCGTTGGGTAACACCCAAGTTGGCGCCTTCGCCAATCACCCGAGCGCGCACGTCACGGCCATCGATGCGCACCGCGTCGTTGGAGCGATCACCCGCGTCCACGTTGCTTTCCGAACTGGCCTTCACATAGGTGCCGATGCCGCCAAACCACAGCAAATCCACATCCAACTTCAAGATCAGGCGGATCAGATCGTTGGGCGCGATTTTGTCGACGCTGAGACCAAACATCGCTTTGATTTCTTTGCTCAGCGTAACCGATTTGGCGCGCCGCTCAAAAATACCGCCGCCTTTTGAAATCAGCTTGGCGTTGTAATCGCTCCACGATGAACGCGGCAAATCAAACAGGCGCTGGCGCTCAGACAAGGTCTTTTTGGCGTCGGGATCGGGATCGATAAAAATGTGCATATGGTTGAACGCCGCCACCAAGCGGATGTGCGGGCTCAGCAACATGCCATTGCCGAACACATCGCCCGACATGTCGCCCACGCCGACCACGGTAAAGTCTTGGCTTTGTGTATCCAGACCCATTTCGCGGCAATGACGCATGACCGATTCCCAGCCCCCACGCGCGGTGATGCCCATTTTTTTGTGGTCGTAACCGACGCTGCCACCGGAGGCAAACGCATCGCCCAGCCAAAATTCATATTCCGCAGAAACCGAATTTGCGATGTCGGAAAAGGTCGCCGTACCTTTGTCGGCGGCGACCACCAAGTAAGGATCGTCGGGATCGTGACGCGCCACACGTTTGGGCGGCACGATCTTGCCATGGGCGTCCAGGTTATCGGTCAAATCCAGCAAACCGCGAATGAAGGTTTTGTAGCATTCAATGCCTTCTGCCAAAATCGCATCGCGGTCACCGTCCAAGGGCGGGTTTTTCACCACAAAGCCACCTTTGGACCCGACCGGAACAATGACCGCGTTTTTCACCTGTTGGGCTTTCACCAGACCCAAAACTTCGGTGCGGAAATCTTCCCGGCGATCCGACCAGCGCAAGCCGCCGCGGGCAACGTTGCCAAAGCGCAAATGAATGCCTTCCACCCGTGAAGCATAAACGAAGATTTCGAACTTTGGCCGGGGCAGCGGCAATTCTTCGATGTCGCGACTGGACATCTTAAACGATAGCCAGGTTTTCAATTCGCCGTCGGCGGTGACTTGGAAAAAATTGGTGCGCAAGGTCACATCGACCAAGTTGATGTAGCGGCGCAAAATCCGGTCTTGGTCGGCGCTGCTGACGTCTTCCAGCATATCGAACAGCTTCACCCTGAGACGCGCGGCTTTGCGATTTGACTTCACCACTTCGTCCGGGTCGTCCAAGGGTTCAAAGCGGGCCACGAACATATCGATCAGGGCGCGGGTGATCTCGGCATTTTCCACCAAGGTACGGGCCATATAGTCTTCGGAGAAGGTTATACCGGTTTGGCGCAAATACTTGGTGTAGGCGCGCAACACCGTGACTTCACGCCAATCCAAACCCGCCGACAGAATCAACGCATTGAGCGAGTCGCTTTCCATGTTGCCGGACCAGATTTGATCAAAGGCCGCGTGAAACCGCGAACGCACACTTTCGGCGCTGCCCATCAGTTTGCCGCGTGGTTCCAAACCAAAGTCGTGCAAAACGATTTTGTAGGTGGCCCCGATCGGCTGGGCGCTGTAGGGAATTTCTTCCATCACCCGAAGGCCTAAGTTTTCCAGCATCGGCAAAATGTCCGACAGGGCCACCGGACCTCTGGGATTGTAGATTTTAAAGCGCAGTGGCGGACCGGACGGCGCATCCAACTGATACAAATGCAAACCCAAACGGCCAAACACATAGGTCAGCTCGATGCGTTTGATGTCATCGACCGTTTCTGCTGTGGTGAAGCTGCCTTCATAATTCCTGTTAAAGGCTTCTTGATAGGCCCCCAGCAGACGCATGCCTTCCATTTCACCGTACTGTTCGATCAACACCCCGCCCAAGCGGTCCGCCCACGAGCGGGTCAAATCGGTGATGTGCGCTTCCAGGGCTTTGATATCGAATTTGGGGATCTGCCCCGGTGTCGTTTTGACCACCAGATGCAAACGGGTCAAGGCGTCGTCGCCCAGGTGGGCGTAGTGCGCCGACACTTGGCCAGCAAAGGCCTCCTGCAAGACGTTTTGAATTTTGTGGCGCAGATCGGTGCTGTAGCGGTCGCGCGGCAGATAAATCAAACAGCTCATAAAGCGTTCAAAATCGTCGCGGCGAATAAACAACGAAACCTTTTGCCGGTCTTGCAAACGCAAGATGCCCAAAGCCGTTTCCAACAATTGATCGGTGGAGATTTGAAACAACTCATCGCGGGGAAACGTTTCTAAAATATTCAACATCGTTTTGCCGTTGTGACTGTTTAACGGCAAACCCGCCCGATCAAACGTGCCTTGAATTTTGCGCCGCAACAACGGAATGGCGCGCGGGCTTCGGTTGTAGGCTCCCGCCGTAAACAGGCCGACAAAGACCCGAAACCCCACCACCTTACCCTTGGAATCCAATCGTTTGATGCCAACGGAATCCATTTGAACGGGCCGGTGCACACGCGAGCGCATATCGGTTTTGGTCACCATCAGCAAATCGGGTTTGTTGATGAAGCCGCGCACTTCGGCGGGCACCTTCGCCATGTCGCGAAATTCCTGAAACACCACCCGCGATGTGTCCGTCAACACCCCCATGCTGGATTTTTTGGCAATGCTGACGGTCGCCTTGGCACCGACACCGTGAAAAACATATTCGCGGTAACCCAAAAAGGTGAAATTGTCATCGTGCAGCCAACGCAAAAAATCGCGCACTTCACTGACGTCTTCCAGCGCCATGCTGACGGTCAGGGTTTCCAATTCATTGATCAAATCCGCCAGGGTCGAGCGCATATTGCGCCAATCGCGCACCGCCACGCCCACGTCGGCCAGCACCGCCTGCACACCGGCTTTGATTTCGTCATGGCGAATGAGGGGTTGCTCGTCAATTTGCAGGTGGACCAAACTTTCCGCCAACACGCCCTTGTCCACCCCCAACATGCCGGGCTCCAAGACTTCGCTGAGGGTCCCGGCCGGGGTGCGCCGCATGCGCATGACAGGGTGAACCGAAAGATGCACGCCAAAGCCTAAGTTGTTCATTTCGGCGGTGATGCTGTCGATCAAAAACGGCATATCGGCGTTGACGATTTCCACCACCGTGTGACTGCTTTGCCAACCATCCGTTTCGACGGTCGGATTAAAAACATTGACGATAGGCTGGCCTGTTTTATGGCGCATTGCCGCGCCTAAGTGATGCAGAGCCATCCCCGCCAAGGCGATAGGTTCCAAGGCTTCTAAGTCATCAATGGCCAACTGACTGAAATATTGTCTGACGAAGTTTTCGGTCCGCACGCGATCCGCTTTTTTAACCTGTTTCAACGCCAGCCCGGCGACCACGTCGATGGTTTTTTTGCGCCGCATAAACTCTGCATCAAACGACATGCGAAGACCCTCCCGCATTCAACTTATTTAGCCCCACTTCAAAAATGAGGCCTTTCTGGGCCAATTACAAACCAATTGTGCAATATCGTTCTTTTTTACCAGTGTGTTAATCCGAATAGACTGTGTCACTTATTGACCTCGGCGAATGCCTGTGAGACCCTTATTCAGCACTGCGATGAGGTGCGCACTTTGAGGAAATTCGATGCATACAAAAGCAACCACCGAACCCTCTCACGAATCCACCGCCTTAGGCGGTGAGGCATTGTCTGAAGCCGCCATGTCGCAGACACCTGAACAAACCCCAACTGCATGGGCCGGACACCCCATTAATCTCCGGTTTTCCGTGCCTTTTTTTCACACCCGATTTTATTTGACCGTCGTTGCGGGGCGCGAGCGCCGCCCCGAAGACCGCCGTCGTCAAGAACGCACAGCTCATCCCGTGGTCACGGTTGGAAATGCTTTGTTCGCCATTGGCGTCAGCACTCTGATCACCTTGATGGGTCTCAGCGTGCTGATTGCCAGCAGCGCAATTATCGAATATTGAGATCTGAAAAAGGACAAAAAAAGTCGGGCCTAAGCCCGGATTTTTTAACGCCGTGTTGGAAGATGGAGCGGGCGATGAGATTCGAACTCACGACTTCAACCTTGGCAAGGTTGCGCTCTACCCCTGAGCTACGCCCGCATTCCGCCTTCCAAAAGGCGTGGCGGATAATACCCACCCGCACCGCCATTGCAAGCCCTCTTTTACACTTTTTTTTCAACCGCTTCATTTCCCGGAAATCTGCCCCCATACCTGCGCCCATCGAACCTTGAGCACCGCCATGAATCATGTCCCAACCACTTCAGATGAACTCCTGCGTTTCTTAGACCATCTGGGCATTGCCAACAGCACCGTTCACCACCCCCAAGTCATGACCGTGGAAGAAAACAAACGCTTGGGCATTGAGACCCCTGGACTGCACAGCAAAAACCTTTTTTTGAAAGATAAAAAAGGCGGTTTATGGCTGGTGGTGGCACATCAAGACTGCCCCATAGATTTGAAGAGTTTGCGCAAACGTTTGAGTCTGGGCAATTTGTCTTTCGCCAGTTCTGATTTGCTGTTTGAAGTTTTGGGTGTACAGCCCGGTTCCGTCACGCCTTTTGCTGTCTTCAACGATAAGGCCGGGCGGGTCACCTTGGTCTTGGACAAAACCTTGGCGGATGGGGCCTTAGTGAGTTTTCATCCCCTCATCAACACCCAAACCACCACCATCAGTGGGTCCGATCTGTTGGTATTTTTACACGCCGTCGCGCATGAGCCCATCATCATCGATTTCACAACCGCACCTGAAATCTGATATATCTCATCACGCAACCCTTGCGGCAGCCTTCTTTTCCCGCCATTTATGGGGCACGATTATCTCAACACCCAAAAGACACCCGAGTACACGTCCCCGATCACACGTCATTGAGAGCCCGGACCATGAGCAACCTTATTTTAGACCCGTCCTCCGCTGCTGCAACTTCACCGCAGCGCCCAGCACCTGCGGATCTCATCAAAGATTCCGATACCGATTCTTTTGTCCAGGACGTCATTGACGTTTCCATGCAAATGCCGGTGATCGTCGATTTTTGGGCGCCTTGGTGCGGACCGTGCAAAACCTTGGGGCCCATGCTGGAAAAGCTGGTCAAACGCGCCGGCGGCTTGGTCAGAATGGTCAAAGTCAATGTCGACGACAACAAGAGTCTGGCTGCACAATTGCGGGTTCAGTCGGTGCCCACCGTTTTTGCGTTCAAGGACGGTCGCCCTGTAGACGCGTTTGCCGGTGCGCTTTCCGAAACGCAGATTCAAGCTTTTCTCGACAAATTGATCGGCGACGCCAAACCGCCCATCGAGGCGGCCCTGGAACAGGCGCAAGAAGCACTCAAAATCGGCGACGGTCTGGCGGCTGAAAAAATTTACACCGCCATTTTGGGCGAAGACCCCACCCTCATTCCCGCCTTTGCCGGGGTGATCCGCGCCATCGCCGTGCAAGGCGACTTTGCCCGTGCGCGCGAAATGCTGAGCCGCCTGGATGCCCCAACCTTGGCCAATTCCCAAGTCATGCAAGCCATTTCCGCCCTGGAACTGGCTGAAGAAGCCGCCGCCACATCGGGCACCGATTTGACGGAACTGCAAAATAAGGTCGATCAACAGCCCAAAGATATGGAAGCGCGCTTTGCCTTGGCCCAGGCCTTGTTTGCCGCAGGCGACACCGAATCCGCGATCAGCAATTTGCTGGAGATTGTGCGCGTCAATCGCACCTGGAATGACGACGCGGGACGCAAGCAGTTGATTAAAATTTTCGACACATTGGGTCCCACCGACCCCATCACGATGGACGCGCGCAAGCGTCTTTCCGCCGTTTTGTTTTCTTGAACCAAACAAAGGCCGTCATGTCTCGAGCTCGCAACGCCTTTCATTTGCCCCAACGCCTGGCGGTTTTTCCCTTACCCGGAACCGTGTTGATGCCCTATGGTCATTTGCCGCTCAATATCTTTGAGCCACGCTACATCCACATGATCGACGACGCTTTGGGCAAGGGACGCATCATCGGCATGATCCAGCCGCGCCAGGGGGGAAGCGATTTGGTCGCCGATGACGCCTTGCTGTACGATGTCGGCACGGCGGGGCGGATCATCCAGTTTCACGATTCCGGTGATGGCCGATACTTGATCACCTTGGAAGGCCTAAGCCGTTTTCGTTTTCAAGCGGACATTGCGTCCGATCCGGCGCGGGGATACCGCTGGGTTGAAGCCGATTACAGTCTTTACGAAGACGATCTCAACGTCGTTGATGTCGCCGATGAGCCAGGTCGGGAAAGACTTTTGGAATTGATGAGCCGTTATTTTGGTAAAAACGATATCGATGCCGACTGGAACGCCGTTTCCCAAGCGCCCTATGAGGCTTTGGTGGCATCTTTGTCCATGAGCTGTCCGTTTGCCCCGCAGGAAAAACAAGCTCTGTTGGAATGCCCTACGTTTCAAGATCGCGCCCGTATGCTCATCTCCTTGTTTGAAATGAGCGGGGATACCAACGCCAGCCCCGCCTTGCGCCATTGATATTTTTCCGCGTTAATGAGAACCGTCATGACCGAAAAACAAAACAAAGTTGACCGCAAACTTTTGGAAATTCTGGTGTGTCCGGTGTGCAAAGGACCCCTGACGTATGATTCGGACGCACAGGAATTGATCAGCAAGCAGGCGGGCCTGGCGTACCCCATTCGCGATGGAATCCCCATCATGCTTGAAAGTGAAGCCCGGGAACTCTAAGTATATCAGCAAATACGAATATGAGCCTCAGCGCCTTACCCTAGGAAATGCACATGATTGAAGCAACACGGACCTTCGGCCAAACCCATATGCCCACCGAACTGCGTCTGAAAAAAGAAGACAAACGCCTGGAAATCGATTTTGAAGACGGCAAATCGTTCTCTATTCCCGCCGAACTGCTGCGCGTCGAAAGCCCCTCGGCCGAAGTTCAGGGCCACAGCCCGGAACAAAAGAAAGTGGTCGGCCAACGCCGCCACGTTAACATTATGAAGATCACCCCCGTGGGTAATTACGCTGTGGCATTGAAATTTGATGACCTGCACGACAGCGGTATTTTCACCTGGGACTTCCTCTACAACATGGGGGCCAACCAAGACACCATCTGGGCCAATTATCTCAAAGAATTGGAAGCCGCCGGCCTCAGCCGCGATCCGGCGTAGCGCCAATACCGGACTCACAACAAAAACCGTTGCACCCTTGCAGCGGTTTTTTTGGCTCTACTGTGTGCGTCTGATGTACGTCCGCGCCACACCACCCACTGTGCCTGGACCCCCCCGGAACGCCCCATTATTTTTATTGCGTCCTGGCAATGATGTGGGCATAACGGGCTCGCTAATTCTTGACTATCTTATTGAAATGAAATGCTTTTTCTAAATTTGTCAGAATAGTGCAATCGATATGGCATAGTATGTATTACACGTCTTTTTGCGCTAATTCACTGTAAAATAACGGTTTATGTCATAAATGGCCTACATGTGTAGGCTACAAGGTTTCACCGCGCATCAAGCGCGGCAGATCTCCGACCGTGCCCATGGCATGACGCATAAAGAAGCGTTTAAGGTCGGGAAATTGGTTCACCGTGGCCATGCCCAAATCCCGCGCCAACTTCAGCGGTTCGATATCATTGGAAAACAGTTTCACCAAGACATCGGTCACGCCGAGCATTAAATCGTTATCGAAACGTCGCCATTGCTGGTATTTTTCCAGCACGTTCATTGCGCCGATGTCTTGGCCCAGGCGCCGCGCCTCGACCAAAACTTCCGCCAGCGCCGCCACATCACGCAAACCCATGTTGAGACCTTGGCCGGCGATGGGATGCATGCCATGGGCACTGTCGGCGACCAACGCCAAACGCTCCGCGATGTAAGTTTCGGCATATTGCAGCGACAGAGGATAGGCAAAACGAGGGCCAACCACTTCGATCGCGCCCAAAAAGTCGCCAAAGCGCAGTTCCAGCTCTTCCAAAAAGTCTTCGTCGTTCAATTTCATCATGATCGGCCACAAATCGGCCCGTTCGGTCCACACAATGGATGACCGGCAGGCGGGTTTTTCAGCCGTGCCCGGCAGCGGCAAGATGGCGAAAGGACCCGACGGCAAAAAATGTTCCTGGGCGCAAAAATCGTGGGGACGCTCATGTTCGACCGTGCACACGATGCCCGCTTGTTTGTAATCCCACGAAGTCAACTTGATGCCTGCCCCTTCACGGGTGGGCGAACGCCGCCCGTCGCAGGCCACCACCAAGTCGGCGCGAATTTCACGGCCATCGTTCAGCGTCGCAAACACGCCGTTTTTGGCGCGATCCAAGACTTGAACGGTATTGGGGGCAAAATAGCTGAGATTTTTGGTTTTCGGCACCAACGTGTTCAGGCCTTTGCGGATAGAACGATTTTCCACCATGTATCCAAACGGCTCATTGCCGAGCTCCGTATGATCATAATGCAAAAACAGCGGTGAATTTCCGTCTGCCACCCGGATGTCTTTGATCGGCGCGGTTTCATCTTTGATTTCAGCCCAAAGCCCCACCCCGTCCAACACGCGCTGCGACGACAAGGCAATCGCCGACGCCCGGCCATCAAAACCCCGATCGGTCCAGCCCTGGGTGTCTTCGATATCTACCGTGGCGACACGAAAGCCATTTTGCGCCAACGCCAGCGACAGGGTTCCCCCCGCCAGGCCCCCGCCGATCACCAAGATATCGACTTTAAGGGGCTGGGAAGCGCCGTTTTTTGAAATTTTTGCTGCCGTCATAGAGTTGATGTCCCAACTGTGTCCGCCGCTGTTGCAGCGTATTTTACCGCCCTAGAATTCACACACAGCGTCCGTTTGTCCAGTCCTCATTCATCTTCGCTAATATTGTGCTTATATTCTATGCAAACGTAAGTTTGTGCCTATTTTATATGCATATATTCAAGGGCACCTTGTCGGCGACCGGCGGGCTTTCATGATCTAAGACATTGTTATTTCAGCTTTAAATTGCACCTAAGTCGAATCTGGCACGGCCCTTGTATAGGAGGAAGGGCTAGACGATTGGTTCTGGCGTAAACCCATCCGAGACGCATGTGCGTCGTAAACAGGGGATTTAGAGCGATGAAATTTATCATGGCCATCATCAAGCCCTTTAAGCTCGATGACGTGCGTGAGGCCCTTACGGGTCTTGGCGTCGAGGGTATGACCGTCACTGAGGTCAAGGGCTACGGCCGCCAAAAAGGCCAAACGGAAATTTACCGTGGTGCCGAATACGAAATTCACTTCCTTCCCAAAGTCAAAGTCGAAGTCGCCGTTTCTGACGAACAGGCGGAACGGACTGTCGAAGCCATCAGCGCTGCGGCTGGCACCGGGAAGATCGGCGACGGCAAGGTCTTTGTCGTCGATTTGGAAAAAGCCATGCGAATCCGCACGGGCGAAACCGACGATCAAGCTCTGTAAGGAGATCGCAACATGAAAAGCAAACTGTTTACGCTTTCCGGCCTGTTGGCTGCGTTTGCCGCGATGATGATGGTGTCGCTCCCTGCGCACGCCGAAGTCTCCGCTGAAACAACCTATATCTTCAACACCTTGTCGTTCTTGATGCATGGCTTCTTGGTCATGTGGATGGCGGCTGGTTTCGCCATGCTTGAAGGCGGCCTGGTGCGCACCAAAAACACCTCCATGCAGATGCTCAAAAACATCGCCATCTACTCGACGGCAGGCATCATGTACTGGGCGGTTGGCTATAACCTGATGTATGACGGTGTCGATGGCGGCTTCATGGGTACGTTCTCCGTGTGGAGCGCCTCTGATCCCAGCATCACCGAAGCCGGTTTCGTCGCAGGCGATTCCACTTACTCGGCGGCATCGGATTGGTTCTTCCAGATGGTGTTCGTGGCAACCGCAGCTTCGATCGTGTCCGGCACCTTGGCTGAACGCATCAAACTGTGGCCGTTTATGATCTTCACGGTCGTTTTGACGGCTGTCATCTACCCGATCCAGGGTTCCTGGCAGTGGGGCGGCGGCTGGCTCAGCGAAATGGGCTTCTCCGACTTCGCGGGTTCCACGTTGGTTCACTCCGCTGGCGGCTGGGCGGCTTTGACGGGCGCCATCATCCTCGGCCCGCGCATCGGCAAATACACCAAAGAAGGCGGCGTTCGCCCGATCCCTGGTGCCAACCTGCCGCTCGCGACCCTGGGTACGTTTGTTCTGTGGTTGGGCTGGTTCGGCTTCAACGGCGGTTCACAACTCGCCATGGGTTCGGCTGCTGACGTTCGCGACATCTCCACCATCTATGTCAACACCAACTTGGCCGCTGCCGCCGGTGTTGTGGTCACGATGATCATGACCCAGCTGATCTACAAGAAGGTTGACTTGACCATGGCACTCAACGGTGCTTTGGCCGGTCTGGTGGCCATCACCGCCGAACCTTTGGCTCCGTCTCCGATGATCGCGGTCATCGTCGGCGCTGTTGGCGGTGTATTGGTGGTCTTCGCGGTCCCGTTCTTCGACAAGCTGAAGATCGATGACGTGGTTGGCGCTCTGTCCGTTCACTTGGTGTGCGGCATCTGGGGCACGATGGCTGTTCCCATCTCCAACTCAGGCACCAGCTTCATGACCCAGTTCGTTGGCGTTGCCTCCATCGGTGCCTTCGTTTTGATCACATCTGCCATCTTCTGGTTGGTGCTCAAGTTCACCATGGGCATCCGTGTCAGCCAGGAAGAAGAAATGATGGGCTTGGACAAAGCCGAACTCGGCATGGAAGCCTATCCGGAATTCGGTCGCGGATCACAGAACGTATGATCCTCGGTCGACAACAGGTTTGGACGGGGTGCCCATAGCATCTGATTCCCCAACAGCCCCGTTCAAATAGAGGGTCGGAGACGAATAAGTCTCCGACCCTCTTCTTTTTTGCTTATTATTTAATCAATTGCCCTTTCCCTGCTCAACCCCACTCCGCTTACACTTGCCTTATTTTTATGCAGTCCCAAGCTTCCTTTTGTAAAATCAAACCGTTGTCGGGTTTGCACCAAACAGGCACGATCCTTGCTTTGGGTTCTGCGGCCCAATTGGGGGGCCTTCGGATGCTGTGAAACAATTGTTGGGGATATATCGCCATGCAAGTCGGTATGGACGTCTTTTTTGTGCTGATGGGTTCGGCTATGGTTTTGGCCATGCACGCCGGGTTCGCATTTTTGGAAGTCGGCACGGTACGCAAAAAAAACCAAGTGAACGCCTTGGTCAAAATCATCACTGATTTCGCCATGTCGACCATGGCGTATTTTTTTATTGGCTACTCGGTCGCTTACGGGGTGAATTTTTTCTCGTCCGCGGCGGTGCTCACCGGGGCCACAGATGGCGACGGCGTCAGCTTTGCCAAAAACGGCTACGATTTGGTCAAATTCTTCTTTTTGCTGACCTTTGCCGCCGCCATTCCGGCGATCATTTCCGGCGGCATTGCCGAACGTGCGCGGTTTCGTCCGCAACTGCTTGCCACGGCGATCTTGGTGGCATTTGTCTATCCCAGTTTCGAAGGCATGGTGTGGGGGACGCGTCTTGGTTTTCAGGACTTTGTCACAAGCATCGCCGGAGCCCCCTTTCATGATTTTGCCGGTTCCATCGTTGTCCATGCCGTGGGCGGCTGGTTGGCGTTGGGTGCGGTCGTCATGTTGGGCGCGCGCATGGGGCGCTACCGCAAAGATGGTCACGTGGTGGGCATTCCGCCGTCCAACATTCCTTTTTTGGCCTTAGGGTCGTGGATTTTGGTGGTCGGCTGGTTCGGCTTTAACGTTATGAGCGCGCAATCGGTCGAAGGCATCACCGGTTTGGTGGCGATCAATTCGCTGATGGCCATGGCCGGGGGCATTCTCGCCTCCTTAGTCGTGGGCAAAAACGATCCTGGCTTTATCCACAACGGCGCGTTGGCGGGATTGGTTGCCGTATGCGCCGGGTCAGACATCATGCACCCGTTGGGTGCCCTGGTCGTGGGCAGCGTTGCTGGTGCCTTGTTCGTCTGGGGCTTTACCCAGTGCCAGGAAAAATGGAAGATCGACGATGTTTTGGGCGTCTGGCCGCTGCACGGCATGTGCGGTTTGTGGGGCGGTATCGCGTCCGGCATTTTTGGTCTCGAAGCCCTGGGCGGCTTGGGTGGCGTAACCTTCTTGGGCCAGCTCATCGGGTCCGTGTCGGGGGTCGTGTTTGCCCTGATTTGCGGATTTTTGGTCTATGGCGGTCTGAAATACACCTTAGGGCTTCGTTTGGACCCCGAAGATGAATACCGGGGCGCGGATCTCAGCCTCCATCACATTTCCGCCTACCCGGAAGAAGACACGCACGCTTAAGGCGTTTTTTACGCCATTTGTTCACGCGTCTCACCTTAACTTTCAAAGGGTCGAAGGTTTTTGCCTTCGGCCCTTTTTGCGCCCAAAGTCGCCCTTTCAAGGCCGTATTTGATGCCTATATTCACGCTACGAACTCGATGCACGTTAAGATCTTATAAAGCCTCACGGTGTAAAAAAAGATATGGCTTGGTTATCTGAAAAAATGGGATCGGGCCCTTTGTTGCCGGAAGGCAGCACGGCCTATTTTGCCCGGCGCGTTCGTGAACTCGCTGGCGTGAGCCTTATTGCGCTCTCGGCCGGCTACGGCGCGGCCTTGATCTCTTATGCACCGCAAGACCCGTCCCTGAACGCTGCCACCGATGGGCCGGTACGCAATTGGCTGGGCATCCATGGTGCCACCGTTTCCGATATGATGATCCAGACCTTTGGTTTGGCTGCACTCGCGCCCGCATTGGCGATTTTCGCTTGGGGCTTGTTGTTGGTGCGCAAGCGCAATATTCCCCAACTGTGGCTGCGGGTTACGGGCCTGTTATCGGCCACCGTTTTGTTGGCCATAGCCTTAGACGTGATCAAACCCTTTGCGGCGTGGCCCCTGGCGACGGGCCTCGGCGGTGTCACCGGTTCCGTGTTGCTCGATCGCATCGACCATCTTTTACAAGTTTTAGGTTCCATGCACCCCAGCTGGAACATGTTGGTGGCGTCTTCGGTGCTGGCCCTTCCGGGCATCGCCGCGCTGATTTGGTCGCTGGGCCTGCCCAAGTCCGATTGGCAGGTTCTGGGTCGAGGACTTATGGCCCTGAACCACGGTGTCGGGGCCGTTTTGTTGAAGACCTGGCGGTGGACCTTGGCGCAAACGCCGTTTGCCCGCCAAAATGCCCAAGACCCTGATATGTATGATGACCTAGTAGATCTTTCCCTCACCGATGAAGGCGAAAAGGCGGTTCGGAAATCCCGCCCGCGGCGCGCCAAAGACGCCGCACCAACGCCGCCCAAGCAAACCGCCAAGGGCCTGGTCGAAACCAGCGCCGGTCGGGTTAAACCGGGTCGCAAAGCCGAAGAATCACGCCAGCGCAGCTTGGATTTGGGGGCGAATTCCACCTACCAACTGCCCCCGCTGGACATTCTCGACGCACCTGAGCCCACCGATCACGGTCATCAGCATTCCAAAGAAGCCTTGGAACAAAACGCCCTGATGCTGGCCAGCGTTTTGGATGATTTTGGCATCAAAGGCGAAATCGTAAAGGTGCGCCCCGGCCCCGTGGTGACGCTGTATGAACTGGAGCCCGCACCCGGCACCAAGACCTCGCGGGTGATTGGCCTGTCAGACGATATTGCCCGGTCCATGAGTGCCGTTTCGGTGCGCGTCGCCACCGTACCGGGACGCAACGTCATCGGCATCGAAATGCCCAACCAAACCCGGGAAATGGTGCGTTTCCGCGAATTGATTGCGTCTCATGACTTTGAAAAGGCCAAAGGCGCGTTGAATTTGGCGCTGGGTAAAGACATTGGCGGCCTTCCGGTGATTGTCGATTTGGCGCGCATGCCCCACTTGTTGGTCGCGGGCACCACCGGTTCCGGTAAATCGGTCGGCATCAACGCGATGATTTGTTCGTTGCTGTATCAATACACCCCGCAACAGTGCCGCTTCATCATGGTTGATCCGAAAATGCTGGAACTCAGCGTTTACGACGGCATTCCACACTTGTTGAGCCCGGTGGTCACCGATCCGTCCAAAGCCGTAGTGGCGTTAAAATGGGCGGTGCGGGAAATGGAAGACCGCTACCGTCTGCTCAGCCAGATGGGCGTGCGCAACATTACCGGTTACAATCAACGCCTCGTCGAAGCGTCGAAACGTGGCGAAGTGTTGACCCGTCGGGTGCAAACCGGCTTCGACGAAGCTGGCAAACCGGTCCACGAAGATCTGCCCTTGGACATGGAGCCATTGCCTTACATTGTTGTAGTCGTTGACGAAATGGCGGATTTGATGCTGGTTGCGGGCAAGGATGTGGAAGCATCGATCCAGCGTCTGGCGCAAATGGCGCGCGCGGCGGGCATTCACCTGATTATGGCCACCCAACGCCCCAGTGTGGACGTCATCACCGGCACCATCAAAGCCAACTTCCCGACCCGCATCAGCTTCCAGGTCACCTCAAAAATCGATTCCCGCACCATTTTGGGCGAACAAGGTGCGGAACAGCTTCTCGGCCAGGGGGATTTGCTGTATATGGCAGGCGGCGGTCGCATCACCCGTGTGCATGCGCCGTTTGTTTCGGATGAAGAAGTTGAAGACGTGGTGTTGCATTTAAAAGACCAAGGCGCACCGGATTATATCGAATCCGTAACAGAAGAAGCCGAATACGCCCCCGGCGAAGTGCCCGCAGCCGGAGGCGGCAGCAAAGAAGACGAGCTTTACGATCAAGCCGTCGCCCTGGTGGCTCGGGAGGGCAAAGCCTCAACCAGCTTTGTTCAGCGCCATTTGCAAATCGGATACAACCGCGCGGCCCGCATTATTGAACGCATGGAAGCCGAAGGGGTGGTCAGCAGAGCCAACCGTGTCGGCCGACGAGAGGTCCTTATAGGCGATGTCAGTGCAGCATAAACCAGCTCAGCATAAGTCTGCTCCCTTCAATTCGGAACCGGAACTTGTTGGCATTCCCAATCGACCCTTCCCGCTCGGCCGAGTGGTCGGCATTTTGTTGGCCGTTGCCCTCACCGTTTTGGCTGCCGCTTTGTTTTTGCCCAAATCGGCCAACGCCAAAGACGTGATCGGCTTGCAAGCCGGTCAAAAAGACCAAGTCAAAAAGGTTCAGGACTACCTCAACGCCATTTCGACCCTGCGCGCGCGGTTTATGCAGATCACCAGCCAAGGCAACTATGCCCAAGGTGAATTTCAACTGTCCAAACCCGGGCGCATGCGCATCGACTATGACCCCCCAGTCCCGGTGTTGATCGTCTCCAACGGCACCATCGTCATGTACAAAGATGAAGAGCTGGACCAATTGAGCTACGTGCCGCTCAGCAGTTTGCCGGCATCCATGTTCATTGGCGATAATGTTGACTTTTTTGGTGAAGACTTGCTCATCACCGACTTCGAAAATGCTGCAAACGCTTTGCGTTTGACCCTTCAGCGCAGCGAAGACCTGATGGAAGGCAGCTTGACGCTGGTGTTTCAGACCCAGCCCTTAACGCTCAAGCAATGGGCCGTGGTGGACGCACAGGGCATCACCACGACCGTGTCTTTGATGGGGCCTGAGTTTGGTGAGCCCTTAGACGAGCAACTGTTTCATGTTGAAAACCGTAGCTTACCGCGCAATGACAACTGATTGAGCCTTTACGGCACCAATCGATAGCCACCCGGTTCCGTCACCAACATTTTAGCATGAGATGGGTCTGCCTCCATCTTTTGGCGCAGACGATAGACATGGGTTTCCAAGGTGTGGGTGGTAACGCCTGCGTTGTAGCCCCAAACTTCGTCCAGCAACTCATCGCGACCGACCACCCGATCACCGTGCAAGTACAGAAATTTTAGAATCTGCGCTTCTTTATCGGTCAGACGAATTTTTTCTTTGCGTGCCGAGGCCGTCGTTTCATCTTCGGCGATCAAAATCTTTGCGCCCGGCTGAAAACGATAACGTCCAATGCCCAACATGGCGTCATCGCTTTGTTCAAACTGACGAATGTGAGCGCGAATGCGCGCCATCAACACGCCCAGCTTAAACGGTTTGGTGACGTAATCGGTAGCCCCAGCGTTGAGCCCGCGAATGGTGTCGACCTCGCTGTCTGACACCGTCAGCATCACAATTGGCGCTACCAGTCCATTGGCGCGCAACAGTCGACAGACCTCACGCCCGCCCATACCGGGGAGTTCGACGTCCAGCAGAACCAAGTCAAAATAGCCGTTTTTGGCGTGTTCGAGACCTTCTTCGCCGGTTTGTGTACAGACGCACTGAAACCCTTCCGTGGTTGTCAGCTGTTCGCACAACAAGTCGGTTAAAATCTGATCATCGTCGATCACTAAGATGCGCTTACCGTCACTCATGTTGATCTTTCATTTTGTCGAAATTCACCTTACGTATTCTTATATCGTGATGCGAAGGCTTTTCGACAATCTTGCTCTTTGTCATATTCGTTCTTTTCTTGCCCGCCCGCCTTGGGGTAATGTCCCGCAAGTGCTCCGAGTAGACATAAAGTTCTGAAGTTACACCTGAGGTTACACCCTTCAATGCCCCATCGCCAAAATCTCAAGACCATGCCAGCAACCCGGGAACCCGCGTCCTTGCTGAGCGTTGATCGCGCCGTGTTTGAGCTGCGTCGGGGTCGTGCGGTGGCGGTGAGTGCGGCCAACGGGGATCGCGCCCTGGTTATGGCGGCAGAGGGCTCTAGCCCGCAAAGCCTAAAAGACTTGGCGACCATGGCAGGCGGCGCGCCCTATTTGGCCATCACGCGGCGTCGCGCCGAAGTTTTGGGGCTGAGCACCACCGCTGAAGTTAAGGAGGGTGGCGTTTTAGCGCTCACCTTGACGGGTGGTTTGGACGCCGAAGCCGCCCTGCACATGGCTGATCCCATGACCGACATGCCCAAAGAAAGCCTAGAGCGCGCCTGCGTCAGCGAAGTTGGCGCCCATGGGCCGGAAAGTGCCGCCATAGGCTTGGTGAAAATCGCCCGCTTGCTGCCCGCGGCCCTGGTTGCCCCCATCACCATGGCGGACAGTGCCGATTTGGCCGGGTGGACATCCCGGCGCAACTTAATGCTGGTGGATGCGGGAGACATTTTTCAATACGAACGCACCGCTGCCAGGACCTTGAAACGCGTTTCCGAGGCCCGCGTGCCCTTGGAAGATGCCGAACACACCCGCATCATCGCTTACCGCCCCCAAGATGGCGGTCTTGAACATCTCGCCATCGTTATCGGCGAGCCCCAAACCGACACGCCAGCGCTTATTCGCATTCATTCCGAATGTTTTACCGGTGATTTGCTGGGGTCTTTGCGCTGCGATTGCGGCGATCAATTGCGTGGCGCCATTGGTGCCATCAGCGCCAGCGGCAGCGGTGTGTTGCTGTATCTGGCTCAAGAAGGCCGCGGCATTGGCTTGGTCAACAAACTGCGCGCGTACACCTTGCAAGATCGTGGCCTGGATACGTTGGACGCCAATGAAATGCTGGGCTATGACGCGGACGAACGGGTTTATCTGCCGGCCGCCGAAATCCTGCGTGACTTGGGCTTGTTACAGGTGAAGCTGTTGACCAACAATCCCGACAAAGTCGCCGCGCTGTCGCGCTTTGGTATCGACGTGCGTGAACGCATTACCCACGCCTTTCCAACCAACAAACACAACGAACTTTATCTGCAAACCAAAAAAGCCAAAGGCGGCCACTTGTTCTAGGCATTTCGTGCACCCGCCGAACCCAATGCGGCACATTTTGCCGCCTATTGCTGTCATTGCTTTTCAGCAACAATCAACAACCATTTGATTTTACACTATTTTCAGTCTGGCATCCGCTTTGCAAGGTTATCTGCGAAGTTATGGGCGACATGCGTCTTTAACATAACGCGATGTGGATTTGAGATATGCAAGTATCACAATATCAAATGGACAATCTGGTTGGGCTGCGCGAATTGACGCAAGCGCAGGCGAAGCTTGCCGTTCAACCCGTCAGCGCCATATCCGGCGGACAATCGCAAACGGATCAGACCCCGGAGGACGACGGGTCTTCGGTCTTTGAAACGTTGCTCGATACCCTCAATCCGCTTCAACACATTCCCGGCGTTTCATCGGCGTATCAGGCCGTTACGGGCGATACATCCAGCGCCGTTGCTGAGATGGCCGGAGGCTTTTTGTTTGGCGGTCCCATGGGCTTGGCCGCCGGGGCGGCGAGTTCCTTTCTTGAAATGCTCACGGGCAAAAGCTTTTCCGAACACGCCATGGCCTTTTTTGGCGGTGCAGAGGATGCTGAAGACCCGGCAACCACGGCAGGTTTAAATGAGATTCAGACGGCGGATGGCAAATCCTTGGAATCTCTGATTCAACCCACCGCTGACCCCCTGGGCATCGAACAATACCAAGCCTTTGCCGCAGCTCACAGTGATCAACATTTAGGCATCGGAGCGGATGCCCGCGATGTCAGCTGGGCGTCCAATATGTGGACCGACAGCGCCCTGCAAAAGGCTGCGGGTCTTTATGAAACCAATCAAAGCTTAGGCGAGCAGCAGCGTAAGTCTGTCCAAACACTGGTGTAAGGTTTTTTAGGTGAGTGGACGCCGACCATGAATGTGCAGGTCGTAACCGATGGCTTTGTTATTTTTGCCGATCACCGTCTACGCTGCGCATGGGGGCGTGGCGGTTTCAAAATCCATAAGCTTGAAGGCGATGGCGCGACACCGGTGGGTGCGTTTGCTCTGGGTCGGGTTTTTTACCGGGCAGATCGTCTGACCCCCCCACCCCAAACGGGCCTTCAAACCATCCCCATCACCCCTCACATGGGCTGGTGCGATGATCCAAATCATACCGATTACAATCAGTTGATCACTTTGCCCCATCCCGCCCGTCATGAATGTTTGTGGCGAGATGACGAGGTTTATGACGTAATTGTGGATGTTTTGTACAATACCGATCCCATCATTGCGGGACGCGGCAGCGCCATTTTCATTCATGTCGCTAAACCCGATTACAGCCCGACTGAAGGCTGTATTGCCCTGAATTTACAGGGTCTTATGATTTTATTGTCCAAATGCAACAAAGGTGATTTGATCACCATCGGCTGATCTTAAACCAGCGGTGGACGGGCGCCGAAGATGGCTGTACCGACCCGCACGTGGGTTGCGCCGAATGCAATGGCGGTTTCAAAATCGCCGCTCATGCCCATGCTTAATTTTTCAACACCGCTCTGCGCGGCAATTTTGGCCAACAGAGCAAAGTGCAGCGCGGGCTCTTCATCCACCGGGGGGATGCACATCAAGCCTTGCACATCCAAATGCAATTCATCGCGGCACAATCGTACAAACGCATCGGCGTCTTGGGGCGCGACGCCGGCTTTTTGTGGCTCTTTCCCTGTGTTGATTTGCAAAAACACCTTTATTTTTTTCCCCTACCCGCTCGCTTTCAACGGCCAGAGCGCGGGCAAGCTTCTCCCGATCAACGCTTTCAATCACGTCAAACAGTGCAACGGCCAGCTTTACCTTATTGGTTTGCAGTGGGCCGATCAGGTGCAACGAGACATCGGCAAATTCTGTGCGCAAGGTGGGCCACTTTTCTTCTGCTTCCTGAACGCGATTTTCACCAAACACCCGCTGTCCTGCCTTTAAGACCGGGCGAATACGCTCAATACCGTGGGTTTTTGACACTGCCACCAAGGTTACGGCGTTTGCCGGGCGTCCCGCTTTGCGCGTTGCTTTTGCAATGGCGGCGCACACGTCAACCCATCCGGTTGGACCCTCTTGAGATTTGTTCGATGCATTCATGGACGTGACACTCCGGCTAGGCTAGGCGACGGGGGAATGATACAAGGTTTTCTATGGCGAAGTTAACAAAGCTCAACGGGCGATACAATAAACGGCTAACGCGATCTTGTGCATCTCGATCCCAGATCGTTGTGCCGCGTTTTTATCTGCTCAGCGATCCCATCCGTTTGCCGGACCCCGGGCTTTTGCTGGATCAGCTTCCCCGCGGAGCCTGTGTGATCTTGCGCCATCGCGACCCATCTGTGTTAAACACATTGGCCCGGCGGATTATTCCTCAAGCCCATCGTTTGGGTCTCAGCGTTTTGCTCAGTGAGCATGTTCGTTTGGCGCTCAAAACAGGGGCCGATGGTGTGCATGTCTCACAAAAAAGTACACAGCGCCAGCACATGCGAATCACCGTTGCTAAACCGGGCTTTATCGTGACCGCTGCGGCGCACGACCGACGGGCTTTATGGCGCGCAGGTGAAGCAGGAGCGGATGCGATTTTGCTGTCACCCGTTTTCCCCACCGCCAGCCATCCAGGGGCTCAGGCCTTGGGTCTTTTGCGTTTTATGGCTCTGGCCCGTTTGAGCCCCTTGCCCATTATCGCACTGGGCGGCGTTCGTTTTGCAAATGCCCGACGCATCAACATTTCTGCTGTGCACGGCTTCGCCGCCATCGAAAGCTGGCACACATAATAATATTTTTGGCTGTTGGATTTAAGCAAAAAGAAAGGGCGGCCGAAGCCACCCTTTCCATCATCTTTCGACCAAAGTCACTTCAGATTAGAAGTTCACTTCGATACCGGCGATCACACCACTGATGGTGCTGTTGGTGGTCGCGGCGGTGCCTTCTCCGTCACGTTTATTTTGGAAGTAGTTCGCCGTCAAAGCAACGCCAGCGCCCATATCATAGGTGCCTGCAATTTTCCACTTGGTGTCTTTATCGCTACCTGCAACCGCCACCGTGCCATCGTCTTTTGCGACCATGTAACCTGCGGAAACAGAGTACGGGCCGGTGACATAACCAACGCCCAATTCCCAAGCGTTACCATCGTTGCTGCCGTTTGCAACTTTGCCTGCGGCAGACTGGGTATCGTCAAAGTCAGAGTAACCACCACCAACAGTGAAGCCGGCCATGCCGACGTTCAAACCGACGTGGTTGATGCTCTGGTTCGTATCACCAAAGTTCATGTGGGTCACGTCAGCGGCAATGACTGCACCGCCGAGATCCCCGGAATAACGGATACCATAAGTGTAGCCATCGTGAAGTGCACCGGATACACGACGTGCGTCGGACGCATCTGCAGTTTCAGCAGCCGTATAGGATGCCCCAACGGTGATACCGCTGAAGGTCGGAGAGGTGTAAGACAATTTAGCGGAATCGCCACCAACGCCTGAAATGTCGGGAGCGGTCGTTGTGAAGGCAGCTGTTGCGGCCGTCGCGGAGGTCGCAATACCAGCCCAACTGTCCGTATCGGTCCAGTCAAAATTACCGCTCGCGTTTGGAACGCGAACCAAATTGCTGTCAGCGAAGTGCGGCGCAGAACCAACAACCAAGTTCCCAACAGCGTCGGAACTGATGGTCAGGTAGGAACGGTCAACGTTGCGACGCTCAGCGGTACCGCCGTCTTGATCAGCTTCCACTTCAATGGTAGCGGCAACTTTGATGCCGCTGTCGAGGGTGGTGGAACCCGTAAAGTGGATTTCCGTGTCGGTGTACTGAGAGATGTCTTTGTCACGAGCGAATGCACCAGTAGGAGCAACCTCATCAGAATTGGTGATGCCGAGGTATTCTTTCATGAAGCCGCCAACGCTCAATTTGATTTTATCAGCTGCGAAAGCTTCAGATGTCATGGCACTCAAAGCGATAACCGCTGTTGTACCGAGCAGAATTTTTTTCATGGAATTTCCTTTTTCATTTTTTTAGTGCACTCCGCTTTCCCGACGAACCCGCTCGTCACTTACTCACGTCGCATCATTTTACATCTGAATCCCTAATTTATATTGAATGCATCTCGCATTTTTTTCAACAACCGACAATTTAAAACTGTAATATTTCAAATATATGTGCTGTTTGTGCCACACTCAAACTTATGAATATTTGATTTTCACTTGGCAAAAAAGAAAGGGCGGCCGAAGCCGCCCTTTCCGTAGTCCGTGGACCAAAGTTCACTTCAAATTAGAAGCCAACTTCGATACCAGCAATCACGCCATTGATGGTGCGTGACGTCTGGGTCAGAGCCGTATTGCCTTCAGGATCTGCCTTCAAGTTGAAGTAGTTGGCCGTCAAAGCAACGCCTGCGCCCATGTCATAAGTCGCCGCAATTTTCCATGCGGTGTCTTTGTCATCACCAGCCGTTGCAATCGACTGAACCTGTTCAGCCTTCATGTAAGCAGCGGACACCGTGTAAGGACCGGTTGCATATGAAACACCCAATTCCCAGGTGTTGCCATCTTGGCTACCGTTGAGCGTGCGGCCAGCGACAGACTGCGTGTCGTTGACGTCGGAATAACCGCCACCAACGGTGAAGCCAGCCATGCCGACGGTCAAGCCAGCGTGGGTGATTTCGGTGTTGTTGGTGCCGTGGTTCGCACGGGTCACGTCAGCGTTAACAGCTGCGCCACCGAGATCGCCGGAATAATGGATACCGTAGGTGTAACCGTCATTCTGCGTACCTGCAACGCGACGAGCGTCGGAAGCGTTTGCAGCTTCTGCAGCCGTATAGGATGCACCAACGGAGACACCACTGAACGTCGGTGAGGTGTAGGACAATTTAGCCGAATCACCGCCGATCTGGTTGCCCATGATCGTCGCGCTGGCATTGGCAAATGCACCGGTTGCTCCAGTTGCGCTACGTGCAATCCCGCCCCAATCGTCAAGGTCGTCCCAGTCAAAGTTACCGGAAGCGTTCGGCACGCGCACCAAGTTACCTTCACCGAAGTGCGGTGCGGAACCAATAACCAAGCTACCAACGGCGTCGGAGCTGATGGTCAGGAAAGAGCGGTCAACGTTGCGGCGATCAGCGGTGCCGCCGTCTTGGTCAGCTTCCACTTCGATGGTGGCAGCAACTTTGATGCCGCTGTCCAGCGTGGTGGAACCCTTGAAGTGGATTTCGGTGTCCGTGTACTGAGAGATGTCTTTGTCGCGTGCAGAACCATTCGTCGTAGCTTCTTCATCAGAATTGGTAATACCGAGGTATTCTTTCATGAAGCCGCCAACGCTCAACTGAATTTTGTCAGCTGCGAAAGCTTCGGTGGTCATGGAGCCCAGGGCGATAACGGCCGTGGTGCCGAGCAGAATTTTTTTCATGTCTTCTCCTATTACGTTTTGATCGCTTACCGTTGTGTTTGGGTGTCTGATTTTTTCAAACCTTATGAACACCGCGCCCTGATAAGCACTTAACCCCAAATTGGATGATGCATGCTGAACCGACGCTGGTTCAAAATCAAGAAACTCTGTTTGTTTTTGCTTACAAAACCCGGATGGCGTGACATTATTGCAACAATATGAGCCCTGAGGCCTTTCGACATTGCCTTAAAATCTATATATTCGCCATTTTCCGCCATAAAAGTGAGTTTTAGCTTGTGACCCGTTTGTAACACTTGGGATATAGTCGGCGCAATTATTTCTTCTCTCACGCAGCACAACAAGCCAAATTCCGATGAAGCTATATTTTCATAAGCTCAATTCGCTAAATTGTTCTTGTCGATCACTTCGGGCGTTGCCCAAATCGGTAAGCCGCGTATTATGAGCCTGCTTTTCCAGCCTGCTTTTTTACCTTATATCTAAGATCGCAAATATTTTGAGCTGCAAAAGGAACCACAACGTGGAGTTTTTGACCAAATGAAAATCACTGCCTTTCCACTCACCGTTTTAACTGCAGGCCTTTTGTCACTGCTCCTCAGCGCTTGCGAAGGTGGAAAAGTGCTCACCCCGCGCAAATCTCAAGCTGGTGAAATCGGCCAACAGTATGAAGAAATCAACCCCCGTAAAACACTGTTCGGCGAAGGTGGCTTTCAACTTGGCGGGGACGGGAAAGGCAAATCCGGGGTCGATCAGGGCGGCGGCATTGGCGTTAACTCCTATCTATGGCGCGCAACGCTGGACACCATCGCCTTTATGCCCGTGACCAGCGCCGATCCGTTTGGCGGCGTCATCATCACCGATTGGTATTCGCCCAGCGAAACGCCTCTGGAACGTTTTAAGCTCAATGTTTATGTGTTGGGCCGCGCCCTGCGCGCCGACGGCATTCGTGTTTCGATGTTTCGCCAAACCTACGACAACGCCGGCAACTGGCGCGACGCGGCCGTTGAAGACGACGCCGGACGCAAACTCGAAGATGCCATCCTCACCCGGGCGCGGCAATTGCGCAACGAAACCCGGATGCAAGACAACTAACGTCTCAATACCCTCATCCCCCTGCACGAGGAACTCGCCCAACAATGTCGCGCTATAATTTTAAAGAGGCCGAAGCCAAATGGCAAAAGGTCTGGCAAGATAATGCCACGTTCGAAGTCACCGAAGACTCTGATCGCGCCAAGTATTATGTGTTGGAAATGTTCCCCTACCCGTCCGGACGTATTCATATGGGGCACGTGCGCAATTATACCTTAGGCGACGTGGTGGCACGGTTCAAACGCGCTCAGGGTTTCAACGTTTTGCACCCCATGGGCTGGGATGCTTTTGGTTTGCCTGCGGAAAACGCCGCCATCCAAAACAACACCCATCCCGCCACCTGGACGATGCAAAACATCGCCACCATGAAGGCGCAGCTTAAAACCATGGGTTTGTCTTACGACTGGACCCGCGAAGTCGCCACCTGCACGCCACAATATTACAAACACGAACAAAAAATGTTCTTGGATTTTTTGCAGGCCGGATTGGCTTACAAAAAGGAATCCTGGGTCAACTGGGACCCGGTCGAACACACGGTATTGGCCAACGAGCAAGTGATTGACGGCAAGGGTTGGCGGTCCGGCGCGGCGGTTGAGAAAAAACAACTGTCCCAGTGGTTCTTGAAAATCACTCAATACGGCGACGATTTGCTTGAAGGGTTGAAAACGCTGGAGCGTTGGCCTGAAAAAGTCCGCATCATGCAGGAAAACTGGATCGGCCGATCCGAAGGGGCGCGGGTGTTTTTTGAACACACCGACCGCGACGCCAGTCTGGAAATTTACACCACCCGCCCCGATACCCTTTATGGGGCGTCGTTCATGGCCGTCGCCGCCAATCACCCGTTGGCATTGGAACAGGCCAAAACGGATCCCGAACTTGCCGCTTTCATACAAGATTGCAACGCGTTGGGCACCTCCGAAGCGGCCATCGAAAGTGCCGAGAAAAAGGGCTACAAAACTCAACTTTCCGTCAAACATCCGTTTATCGAAGGGCACACGTTGCCCATTTACGTGGCCAACTTTGTGCTTATGGAATACGGCACCGGCGCGATTTTTGCCTGTCCTGCGCACGATCAACGCGATTTGGATTTTGCCCGCAAATATAACTTGCCTGTCATTCCGGTCGTCGCCCCCAAAGACATCGTTGGCACGGATGAAGAGGCCGCTTGGCTCGAACACCTAGCCAACACGGCGGCTGAGGCTTTTGCGGAAGACGGCATCGCCGTCAATTCGGACTTTCTCAATGGTCTGGCCATGGCGGACGCCAAATCCGCAGCCATCGCCAAGATCGAACAGATGGGTCGCGGCAAAGGCACGGTTCAATACCGTTTGCGCGACTGGGGCGTTTCACGTCAACGTTACTGGGGTTGTCCCATCCCCATCATCCACTGCACCGATTGCGGTCCGGTTCCGGTTCCTGAAGATCAATTGCCCGTCGAGCTGCCCCAAGACATTACGCTTGGCCAAGCAGGCAACCCGCTTGACGCCCACCCCACCTGGAAACACGTGCCCTGCCCCAGCTGTGGCAAGGCCGCCGTGCGCGAAACCGATACGTTTGATACGTTTTTTGAATCCTCTTGGTATTTTGCCCGCTTCACCGATGCCAAATCCAAACAAGCCTTTTCCAAAAGCGCCGCCGAATACTGGCTGCCCGTCGATCAATACATTGGCGGCATCGAACATGCGGTGCTGCATTTGCTCTATTCACGCTTTTTCACCCGTGCGCTGAACGATTGTGGCTATTTGGACGTCAAAGAACCCTTTGCCGGGCTTATGACCCAAGGCATGATTTGCCATGAAACCTATCAAGATTCAGGCGGAAAATGGCTGACCCCGCAAGAAGCCGAACGCTTGGGCGAAGGCCAGGTCAAAGTCGGCCGTTCAGAAAAAATGTCCAAGTCCAAGAAAAACGTTGTCGATCCGGAATTGATTATTGGAACCTACGGCGCCGACACGGCACGTTTGTTTATGTTGTCCGACAGCCCACCGGATCGGGACCTGGATTGGACCGATGCCGGCGTCGAAGGCGCTTGGCGCTATGTCAGTCGTGTTTGGCGCATGGTTCATGGGGCACTCGACAGCTTGCCCACTGTGGGAACGGCCCAGCCGGGGTCATTTTCGCCTGAAGCCATAGCCTTGCGGGCACAAACCCACAAGACGGTCGATGGCGTCACCCACGATCTCGGCCATTTTCACTTCAACAAAGCCGTGGCACGCATCCGTGAGCTGTCCAACAGCCTGGAAGCCTTTAACGCGGGTGATGACGCCAGCGCTTGGGTACGCCGGGAAGCCTTCGAATTTCTCGCTAAAATCATCAACCCAATGATGCCTCATTTGGCTGAAGAAGTGTGGCAGGCCTTAGGTCATAAAACGCTCATCGCCGATGAATCCTGGCCCAGCGTCGACCCGTCTCTGTTGGTCGACGACACGCTTACCATTGCCGTACAAGTGAACGGTAAAATGCGCGGGACCATTGAGTTGGCTAAAGATTGCCCGCAAGATGAAGCCCAAGCAGCCGCCCTGGCGCTGGACACAGTCATCGCCGCCATGGCGGGCAAACCACCGCGCAAAGTCATTGTTGTGCCCAATAGGATCGTCAATGTTGTTGTTTAAGCGTTTCTTTTTTTCACGGTTCATCCAAATCGGCGTGCTTTGTGCTGCCGTTGCGTTAAGCGCGTGCGGTTATCGTCCCCTTTATGGGCAAAATTCCGTTTCGACCCAATCTCAGGCGGATCTGGCCAGCATTTACATCACGCCCATTGATAACCGCGCCGGACAAATGCTGCGCAGCGCTTTAAGTCACCGCCTCATGCCCAAGGCCACAAACGTCAAGAAACTCTTCAAATTGAACGTGACCATCGAGGAATCCATTACGGAATTGGCTGTTGAGCGGGACGCCTCAGCCACCCGCGGCAACCTCACTTTAACGGCAAAATACAGCTTGGAGCGCGCAGCTAACGGGCAGACCATGACGTCCGGATCCACAAAAACCGTATCCAGTTACAACATCCTGACTTCTGACTTCGCCACTTTTTCAGCCGAAAACGATGCACGTTCGCGCGCAATCGACGATTTGGCCGAAACCATGCGTATGCGTCTGGCGATCTATTTTCAAGGACCCGGTTCTTCAGCGGGGCGCGTCCAGCCGTGAAACTGACGGGCGCAAAAATCGAAGGGTTTCTGCGGTCGCCTGATCCCAACATTCGCGCCGTATTGGTTTTTGGACCCGATGAAGGTTTGGTGCGTGAACGCGCTCAACGTCTTGCCAAAACGGCTGTTGAAGACCTAAATGATCCTTTTCGCGTGGTTGAAATCAACGGCTCAGACTTAAAAGCTGATCCTGCCCGTCTGGCCGATGAAGCGGCTTCGTTGTCGTTCGGCGGCGGCTCGCGGGTGGTCCGGGTCCGTCAAGCCAGTGATCAATGCACGCCCGCGTGCCAATCTTTTTTGGCTTTGGATACACCGTCTCCGGCGCTGGTGGTCATCGATGCGGGCGACTTGGCCGCCAGTTCGAAATTGCGCAAACTGTTTGAGACGGCCAAAAACGGTGCTTCCATGGCGTGTTACGGCGACGATCTCAAGTCCCTGCCCGACGTCATTCGTGAAACCCTCAATCGCTTTCAACTCAACCCCGATCGGGACGCCATGTCCCTGTTGGTGCAAAGTCTGGGCTCTGATCGGTCTGTGACCCGGGGCGAATTGGAAAAATTGGCGCTGTATATGGGCGGCCCCGGCCCGGTCAATGAAGCTGATGTGCGCGCTGCCATTGGCGACACGGCCGCCAGCGGTGTCGATGACGTGATTTACAGCGCCGCCAGTGGCGACACCGCCAAACTGGAAACCGCCATCAGCCGGGTTTTGGCCGACGGCACCAATCCGGTTCAGTTGGTCCGCGCCGCACAACGCCATTTTCAACGCCTGCACAGCGCACGCGGGCAAATGGCCCAAGGGATGAGCGCCGATCAGGCCACCAAATCCCTACGCCCGCCCATTATCTTTAAGCTGGCCGACGCCTTTCGCGCTCAACTTGGCGTTTGGCCAGAGCCCAAGCTCACCCGCGCTTTCGATATTTTGACCCAAGCGGAAATCGATTGCAAAACCACCGGCTACCCTGCGGAAGCTATATGTGGTCGCGCCATGCTCTCCATTGCCCAAGCGGCCAGAGCCGGACAGCGACGTCGCTAACCGCAAACGTCAATTAATCCTGAAATATCAATATATTATAAAATTATGCAGACCCGACTAGATCATTGCGATATCGTAATAACAGCGGACTTAAAGCTCTGCACCACTGGGGCCGTGGGTCAGCCGCGCTAATACGCCATCCAACTGCTCAAGGCTTTCATAATGGATGACGATTTGGCCGCGACCACGGTTGTCTTTGATCTCAACCTTTAGGCCCAGCATATTGGCCATATCGTGTTCCAAAGCCACCGTGTCACTGTCTTTGACCGCTTTGGTCGCTTTTGGCTTGGAACTGCCCACATGTCCGCCGGCTTTGACCAATTTTTCAGTTTGGCGAACGTTGAGACCTTTGTGGACAATTTCTTTCGCCAATTCCGCAGCACCCGTCACCCCCACCAAGCACCGGGCATGCCCTGCACTGAGTGCGCCGCTGGCCAACAAGTCCTTCACATCGCCCGGCAAAGTGAGCAAACGCAAAGTGTTGGCGACATGCGAACGGCTTTTGCCCAATGCCTGGGCCAATTGGTCTTGGGTGTGGCTGAATTCGTGCATCAGGCGGTGATAACCTTCGGCTTCTTCCAAAGACGACAAATCTTGGCGCTGGAGGTTTTCCACCAACGCCACTTCCAAGGTTTCTTTGTCGTCAAAGTCGCGGACGATGACCGGAACCTGGTGGACCTGCGCCAATTGCGCGGCACGCCAACGGCGTTCACCGGCGATGATTTCAAACATGCCGGGGCGATCCGGGTGTGGACGCACCAACAACGGCTGTAACACGCCCTTTTCACGGATGGATTCGGACAAATCGTGCAGCTGTTCGTCACCAAAGGTGTGCCGCGGCTGATATTTGCCGGGATGAAGTTGCGTCACCGGAACGGTTTTCGCGCCCTCACCGTCGTCCAGATTGGCAAAATCAGCCTTATCTTGTCCCAACAGCGCGGACAAACCCATGCCCAGTTTTTTGTCAGCCATCTTCACTTCCTTCAGCAAACCTTAGGTTCTTCTTCACTCACTTGGTTTCTTTGGCCGTTTCTATGCGGGCGTCAAACCGACACGTGCCCTTCACGGCGCAGAACTTCCCCCGCCAGATGCAAATAGGCCTGCGATCCGGCGCACTTCATATCGTACATCAACACCGGGCGGCCATAAGACGGCGCTTCAGAAACCCGCACGTTGCGGGGAATGACGGTTTTGTAGACCTTGTCGCCAAAGTATTCGCGCACATCCGCCGCCACTTGATCGGACAGTTTGTTGCGTTTGTCATACATGGTCAGCACGATGCCTTGAATTTCCAGGCCGGGGTTAAAAACGTTTTGCACCCGCTCCACGGTTTTCAGCAGATGGCTCAAACCTTCCAGGGCAAAAAACTCGCATTGCAACGGCACCAAAATGGCTTGCGCGGCAATCAAGGCGTTCAACGTCAACAGGCCCAAAGCCGGAGGACAATCGATCAGCACGTAATCATAGCCGTCGGCCCCATCGCCAATGGCTTTTTTCAGCTGATGTTCACGCTCTTCCATGTTCACCAGTTCCAGCTCGGCCCCGGACAAGTCCATGCCTGCAGGAACAATGTCCAGCCCCGGCACGCTGGTGGCCTGCACCGCGTCCTTCAGGCTGACCCCGCCGATGACCACCCGGTAAGTGTCCAGACGACGGTTGTTGCGGTCCACACCCAATCCGGTGGAGGCATTGCCTTGCGGATCCAGATCGATGATCAAGACCTTTTGCTTCACCGCCGCCAGGGCCGTCGCCAAATTGATGGTGGTGGTGGTTTTACCCACCCCGCCCTTTTGATTGGCCACCGCGATGATGCGTGGTCCTTTTACGGGTTCGGGCATGTTGATGATATCCCCTATGGTGTCGCCCACGGTTTTCTTGGGCACTTTATTCCAGATGCTCATGACGATGGATGCACTCACTTATTTCAAGGATCATGCCCGTCGGATCGGTCCGGCTGGGGTGATGAAGGAGGCGCATCTTCCAGTCTTTTTCTGCATTGGTCAATTCCTCTGACCACCGCTTACCCTTCAAAAACAGGTATATCCCTGTGGATAAGCTGTGCATCTCGGCAAACGCCAACAATTTGTCCAACGGCGCCAAGGCCCGCGAGGTCACCACATCGGCCCCCAAAGACGGCACCGCTTCGATGCGCGCGGTGTGCACCGTGGCGCTACAGCCCATGGCCCGGTTCACTTCGCGCAAAAAAACGCCCTTGCGTTGATCGCTTTCCAGCAGATGAACATTCAGCGTCGGGTTCAGTCCCGCCAGCACCAAACCGGGAAATCCCGCGCCGCTGCCGAAATCCACAACTTTTTTATGATCCCCGATAAAAGGAGCCAGTTGGGCACTGTCCAGAAAGTGACGCTGCCACAGCTCGGGGATCGTGTCCGGTCCCACCAAATTGATTTTGGCTTGCCACTTCACCAACAGGTCGGCATAGATTTGCAAGCGCGCCAGCACATCGTCAGAAACTTCCGTTTGCGCTTGAAAATCCGCCGCTGACATCATTCTTCGTCTCTTTCGATTTAACAATGTTTCACGTGAAACATTCCGCACGTGTTGAATTCACTTGATTTTGGCAGGCTTGTGCGAAGAAATCGTTAAGCGGATTTTTGCTGGCCACGTGATCCCGACTGCCGTCGCACATGGGTGAGCAGGATGGTCAACGCCGCCGGTGTCACACCAGAAATGCGCGCCGCTTGACCCAAGGTCGCCGGCTGCACCGCTTTCAGCTTGGCGCGGACCTCATTGGACAAGCCCGTTACCGTGTCATAATCCAGGTCTGTCGGCAGACTCAACTGTTCGTCTTTGCGAAAGGCGTGAATGTCGGCCAATTGACGATCCATATATCCGGCGTAACTGGCTTCAATTTCCGCCTGTTCACGCGCCGCCGGAGGAACGTCGGCCAACTGCGGCCAAATCTGCTGCAACTGATCCCAGGTGATTTCCGCGTAGGCCAGCAACTGCGCCACGCTGCGGTGCTGGCCGTCTTGATTGATTTTCAGTCCGTGTTTGGCCAGGTCGTTGGGGGTGGCGGTCAACGTCCGGGTCAGCTCCAGGGCTGAGGCCACCTGTTCCGCTTTGCTGCGATAAGCGTTCAACCGCCCTGCCCCGACACAGCCGATGGCCGCGCCCCGCTCCGTCAAACGGCGGTCCGCATTGTCGGCGCGCAATTGCAGACGATACTCGGCGCGCGACGTAAACATACGGTAAGGCTCTTGCGTGCCCAAAGTCACCAGGTCGTCGATCATCACGCCGATGTACGCTTCGGAGCGATCCAAAACGAAGGTTTCCCCGCTGTTTGAAGCTTTCAAGGCCGCATTGACCCCCGCCATCAGACCTTGTGCAGCCGCTTCTTCATATCCGGTGGTGCCGTTGATTTGCCCGGCCAAAAACAACCCCCGCACCTTGCGGGTTTCCAAGGTGGGATTGAGTTCACGCGGATCGACGAAATCATATTCAATGGCATACCCCGGCTGCAGCATGCGGGTTTGCTCAAGACCGGGAATGGTTTTCAACAACGCCAGCTGCACGTCGCGGGGCAAAGAGGTTGAAATGCCGTTCGGGTAGACGGTGTCGTCGTCATAGCCTTCCGGCTCCAAAAAGATCTGATGGCTGTTGCGCTCAGAAAAGCGCACCACTTTGTCTTCGATGGACGGACAATAGCGCGGCCCGGTGCTTTCGATTTGCCCCGAATACATGGGGCTACGGTCCAGGTTGGCACGAATGATATCGTGCCCGGCCTGGGTTGTGGTGGTGATGTAACAATCGATCTGCGGCTGGGTGATGCACGCTGTCATGAACGAAAAGGGCTCGGGCACGGCATCACCGGGCTGCGGCTGGAGGCTTTGCCAATCGATGGTCTTGCCATCCAGACGCGGCGGTGTGCCGGTTTTCAAGCGTCCGGTGGTCAAACCGACCCGGCGCAAGGTGAAGGCTAAGCCCAAGGCGCGCGGGTCGCCAATGCGTCCGGCGGGGAAAGTCTGCGGCCCCAAATGGATCAGCCCACGCAAAAACGTGCCCGTGGTCAACACGACGGAGGACACGGAGATCTGTCGACCATCGGCCAAGCGCACCGCTTCGACGCCACCGTCTGCGGCCAAAGTCAAATCATCGACAGCAACTTCCATAACCGTGAGGTTCTCTTGTGCGGCCAAAAGCCCCTGCACCGCTTGGCGGTACAGCTTGCGATCCGCCTGAGCACGAGGCCCCCGCACCGCCGGACCCTTGGAACGGTTGAGCATGCGAAACTGAATGCCGCCCTGATCCGCCGCTCGGCCCATAACGCCATCCAGCGCATCGACCTCGCGCACCAACTGCCCCTTCGCCAACCCGCCGATGGCCGGATTGCACGACATCTCCCCCACCGAACTCCACCGATGGGTCAGCAAAACCGTCCGGGCCCCCATGCGCGCCGCGGCGGCGGCGGCCTCGGCACCCGCATGACCGCCGCCGATTACGGCAACGTCAAAGGTCAGATGGTCAGAATTTGAAAGATCGTGGCTCATGGCCGGAAACTTAGGCATCCGCCCCAGCTAAGTCAAATAGACAGTGCAAAGCCCGCGTGAAATGTTTCACGTGAAACATTGCGCCCAAGCAACAGGGTAGAGGAATGGTGGGCTACACAAACAACACGGTGGGTCGTGCCCATCTACGGGGGCTCACTTGCCGATACAGAAATCGCGGAAAATTACATCCAGCAAATCTTCCACATTAACCCGTCCGGTGATGCGCCCCAGTTCCCGCGCCGCCAAACGCAGGTCTTCCGCTTCCAGTTCCGCACCCATGTGCTGACGGTTGTCGCGGGCCAAAAAACGCTCCAAAGCCTGAACGGTGCGGCTCAAAGATTGCCGATGACGCGCCCGGGTCGGTGCGGGAGCGTCGGCGCTGAGCCGACACTTGTCCCCCACCCGCTGGGCCAAATGGACCAGAAGGTCATCGAGGCCTGCACCGCTTTTCACACACAGTGGCCAGACCCGGTGACCGTCAATATCGGTCGGCAGAGGAACCGTACACAAATCGGATTTGTTCACCGCCACGATGGTCCGGGTGGCGGCCCCAACATGAAGCAAAGCCCGGGTGGACGCATCCAGGTACGGCAAATCTGAACCGTCGAACACCGCCAATTGCAGGTCTGCGGTTTCAGCCCAGTGGCGCGCCCGACGCACGCCTTCTTGTTCGATGACATCACCACTTTCGCGCAGTCCCGCCGTATCGGCCACCAAAAGCGGATAGCCGCCGAGGTTCAAATACACCTCAACCACATCGCGGGTGGTCCCCGCAATGTCGGAAACGATGGCCGCATCACGCTGGGCCAAGGCGTTCATCAAGGACGATTTACCGGCGTTGGGTGGACCGATGATGGCCAAACGCACCCCGCTGCGCAGGCGCTCCCCACGCCGCCCATCGCCCAAGTGCGCCTGGAGAGCGCTCAACAACGTCCGCACGTCTTCGACCACGGCGGTATGTAAATCTTCCGGCAGTTCTTCATCGCTGAAATCGAGCTCGGCTTCAAAATGCGCCAAGGCGCGGATCAGAGCGCTGCGCCAGGTTTCATACAAGCGACCCAGCTCCCCTTCGGATTGCCGCAAAGCTTGTTTTTTCTGCGCTTCGGTTTCCGCTTCGATCAAGTCTGCCAAGCCTTCAACCTGGGTCAGGTCAAGTTTGTCATTTTCAAATGCACGGCGGGTGAACTCCCCTGCCTCCGCCAGACGCAAACCCTCCAACCCACATAAAGCCGCCAGCACGCCATCAATCACCGCTGGGCCACCGTGCACATGCAGCTCCACCACGTCTTCGCCGGTAAAGCTGGCCGGGGCCTGAAACCACAGCACCAAAGCATCATCCAAAATGTCCTGGCTTTGCGGATGGCGCAAACGCATCAGTTGGGCGCGGCGCGGCTGAGGCAACGGCTTGGCCGTCAACGCCGCCAAAGCAACCCCGGCCTGAGGGCCGGAAATGCGCACGACAGCGACTCCGGCGCGACCGCTGCCACTGGCTAAGGCGTAAATGGTATCCGTAGAACTCATGGGGCCTGAATCCCTAACGCTTGAATCCGCAAACGCTCGACCGGTCGACCATGTTGGATATGCTCGCTCAAGATGGCTTCAATATCTTCAACGCTGGTGTAGGTATACCAAACCCCTTCGGGATAAATCACCATCACCGGGCCGTGCTCACAGCGATCCAGACAGCCTGCTGAATTGATACGCACGTCGCCCAGGCCCAGTTCCTTGGCCCGAACCTTTAAATAATTGCGCAGCTTCACCGAGCCCTTGGCCGCACAAGAGCCGCGCGGATGATTTTCGGGGCGCTCGTTGGTGCAGCAAAAAACGTGAAGACGAAAATATGGGTCCAAAAGAAAAACTCCTGTGCACAATCATGGGCGCTTAAACAGGCCAAAGAATGCAAACCACAGAATCTTTAGGGTTGTTTTCGGCCTCAAGCCACACAACGTAATCATCCATGAGGTAATGCGCAACGCGCCAAATATGACAAGCCTACGTGACAGACATTTTTGTTGGCAAAATTCATAAACCATAAGGCCCAAATGTATGCCCAAAAAACCGCGCCCGCCAGCAGGTAAAAACCGCTTGGCTCTGGAAACCAGCCCGTATCTGCTGCAGCACCAAGACAATCCGGTGGATTGGTATCCGTGGGGCGATGAGGCCTTAAAAGCCGCGAAAAAAAGCGGCAAACCCATCTTGCTGTCGATCGGCTATTCGGCCTGCCACTGGTGTCATGTGATGGCCCACGAAAGCTTTGAAAATCCGGAAATCGCCGCCCTGATGAATGCGCTGTTCATCAACGTCAAGGTCGACCGCGAAGAGCGCCCGGACCTGGATATCATTTATCAATCCGCACTGGCCTTGATGCGCCAACCCGGCGGTTGGCCATTGACGATGTTTTTAACGCCCACAGCCGAACCGTTCTGGGGCGGGACCTACTTCCCCCCGGAAGAGCGCTATGGCCGCCCCGGTTTTAAACAGGTCCTCAATGGTCTGGCTGGGGCTTGGGCCGATAATTCCGAACAGGTCCACAGCAACGTCGCCGTCATTCGCGAAGCCCTGGACGCCTTGTCCGCGCCACGTCCCGGCGACGGCTTTGATTTGGCGTTGGTCGATAAGGTCGCCAGCGCCACGTTGCGGGCCATCGATCCTGTTTCCGGTGGTTTTCGCGGGGCTCCGAAATTTCCCCAAGTGCCCATTTTAAACCTGCTGTGGCGAGCTTGGCAGCGCGGCGGCCTGGGACTGTATTTCGATGCCGTAACCAATACCCTCGATCACATGTGCCAAGGTGGTATTTTTGACCACATCGGCGGCGGTTTTGCCCGCTATTCAACCGATGACAAATGGTTGGTTCCCCATTTTGAAAAAATGCTGTCCGACAACGCGCAGCTGATCAGCTTGCTGTGTGAAGTCTACACGGAAACCAAATCTCCACTCTACGCCGCTCGGGTGCACGAAACCATTGACTGGGCGCTGAACGAAATGACCGTTTTTGACGACCAAGAGGGTTTTGCCTTCGCCAGCGCATTGGATGCCGACACACAGGACCATGAAGGTCACGGTCAAGAAGGCTTGTATTACGTCTGGAGCCTAGATGAAATCGACACCCTCCTCACCGACATGGCACCATTGTTCAAAAAAACCTACAGCATAACCGAACGCGGCAATTGGGCTGAGGGCGGTGCTGGCGTAAACGTTATATCGCGTGTAGAGTTTTACCCACAACAACCGGCAATTGAAGAAATGCTGCTTCAGGCCCGCCAGAAGCTCAAAACCGCCCGCGATCAACGCGCAACGCCGGGACGCGACGACAAGATCTTGGCAGACTTAAACGGCATGATGATCCAGGCCCTGGCCAAGGCCGGAGTGGTGTTTGATGAACCCGCCTGGCTAGAGGCCGCCATCACCGCTTTTACCTTTGTTTCCAACCACATGGTCACAAACGGTCGATTGGCGCGGAGCTGGGCCAAAGGCGAAGCTCGACACAACGCGGTGCTCGACGATTTGGCGCAAATGAGCCGGGCTGCGTTGTTTCTCTATGAAGCCACCGGCGATGAAACCTACTTGGGGCAGTGCGAGGCCTGGGTTAATCAGGCAGACGATTTATTCTGGTGTGCAGACGACGGTGGTTATTGCCTGAGTGCCCGCGACGTCACCGATGTCATCACCCGCACCCGCCAAAGCGCCGACAACGCCGCCCCCAGCGGCAACGGCACCATGACCGATGTGCTGGCGCGGCTGTACCTGATCACCAATGACGAAAAGTTCCGCCACCGCGCCGAAGACGTGCTGAAAGCCTTTCCCGCCGAAGACGCCGGGGCCGTCGCCAACATGCCAACCTTGCTCAACGCCTTTGAACTGCTGAGTGAAGGCGCACAAGTGGTGGTCGCGGGACACAATGGCAACTGCACCCACCTGGTCAACGCCGCGCTGAGCGCGCCGGGGGCCTTGCGGGTGCTGATTCGCACCGACGGGCAGACCCAGCAAAATCCCAACCACCCGGCTTTTGGTAAAAATCCCGTCAACGGCAAAGCCACAGCCTATATTTGTCGTGCCGGAACGTGCTCTGCGCCCGTATTTGACGGCGATACCTTGATTGAACGGTTAAAGGGGCTGTAGAGTTTGCCCATGCAAACCCTTTGTCTCAAAACCGTACTGGGCGATCTGACGTTGTTCGAGCACGACGGTAAAATCATGGCGCTCGACTGGGGTCACGGAATGGATGCGCCGCGCGTCACAGACTGCGCCCCCCTTTGCCAAGTCGCCGAGGCCTTGCGCAGGTATTTTAAAAGCGGACAAGAAGAATTCATCAAATTACCGCTTGAGGCCCACGGCACCGCCTTTCAACGCCAGGTGTGGGGCGAAATGCAAAAAATTCCCCCCGGCCAAGTCAAAACCTACGGCCAAATTGCCAAGATTTTAAACTCATCGCCCCGCGCCGTCGGCACCGCGTGCGGCGCAAACCCCCTGCCCATCTTGATCCCCTGTCACCGGGTCGTTGGTCAAAACGGTCTCGGCGGCTATTCCGGTGGCGATGGGCTGGACACCAAAACCAGTCTGTTGCGCCTCGAAGGTTATCTTTAGGAGAAACCGAAAATGACACAAACCTGCAAAGCCATCCGCGTTTACGCTTACGGTGGTCCTGAGGTTCTCAGCTATGAAGACGTTGACGTGGGCACGCCCCAAGACGGACAAATCCGTGTGCGCCACACCGCCATCGGGCTGAATTACATCGATATCTACATGCGCACCGGGCTTTATCCCCTGACCCTACCCAGCCCCATCGGCATGGAAGGCGCTGGTATCGTTGAAGAACTGGGGCCCAACGTCACGGATTTGAAAGTCGGCGACCGGGTTGCCTATGCGTCACAACCGCCCGGATCGTATGCCGAACAGCGCTTGATCGCGGCCGATCGGGTGGTGAAAATTCCCGATGCCATCCCTGACGAGACGGCCGCGACGATGATGCTCCAAGGCCTCACCGCGCAATACCTGCTGCGCCAAACCTACGTGGTTCAACCCGGTGACACCATTTTAATGCACGCCGCCGCTGGCGGCGTCGGCCTGATCGTGTGCCAGTGGGCCAAACATCTGGGCGCCACCGTCATCGGCACCGTCGGCAGCGCCAAAAAAGCGGAACTGGCCAAAGCTCACGGCTGTCACCACACCATTTTGTATCAGCAAGAAAACTTCAAAGACCGGGTCTTAGAGCTCACCAACGGCCAAGGTGTAAACGTGGTTTATGATTCCATCGGCAAAGACACCTTCATGAACAGTCTCGAGTGTCTGAAAAAGCGCGGCACCTTAGTGACATTCGGCAATTCGTCCGGTCCAGTGCCTGCTTTTGAGCCCGCGCTGTTGGGCAAAAAGGGATCGTTGTACCTCACCCGCCCAACCTTGTTTGATTACATCAACACGCGGGAAAACCTGTCGAAAATGGCCGCCGAGCTGTTTGACATCGTGGCAAGCGGCACCGTAAAAATCGAAGTCAATCAACGCTATGCGCTGAAGGACGTGGCCCAGGCGCACGTGGATTTGGAAGCGCGCAAAACCACCGGATCGACCGTTATCGTACCCTAAAACAAAAACCCCGGCATCTAC
>NZ_MCGG01000079.1 GCF_001746755.1 Magnetovibrio blakemorei
TTCGACCGTTTTGGGTACCGCGGCGGCGGAGGGGGCAGAAAGTAAAGTCACCCTGGTTCCCGATGTGGATGGTAACGTCGGTGAAATCATCATCAACACAGGCGGCGGCAGCATTGTTTTGAACAGCGCCGGGGCCACGACGACGGTGTTCAGCGCCAATGGCGCGCCCTCGACGGTGGTGGTTTTGTCCCAAGCCGCAATCCAAAAAAGCTTTGGTGCGACGCTTACCAAACTGGTCAAGGTGGTGGCGCAAAAGGCTGCTGCCGATGCAGGACGTGCCGAAGCCCAGGCTCAAGCCAAAGGTGCGGAAGCCAAACAGGCTGATGCCGAGGCTAAGCAGGCTGGCGAGGCGGCGCAAAAAGCTGACGAGGCCGCCCAACAGGCTGACGCCGAAGCCACCCAGGCCGAAGCCGAAGCCGAAGCCGCCAAAGCTGAAGCCGAAGCCGCCAAAGCCGCTGCCGAAGCCTCGGGTGACCCGGAAGATATCGCCAAAGCTGCAGCCGCTGAAGCCAAAGCCGCCGAAGCCACCGCCAAGGCCGAAGCCGCCAAAGCCCAGGCCGAAGTGCAAGCCGCCGCAGCCGCCAAGGCTCAGGCCGAAGCTCAGACGAAAACCGCTGCAGCGGAAACGAAGGCTGCGGAAGCCCAAGTGGCAGTCGCCCAGGCGACGAAAGCCCAGCAATTTAACGCTCTGGCTAAATCGGCTGAGGTGACCCAAACCAAGGCCTTTGAAACTGTGCAAAAGGCAGAGGCCGAAACGGCACAAAAGGCAGACACCGTCGATACGAAAGGTGCGACCGATACGAAGAACGCAACGGATACTTTAGACAGCAGCAATACGGGAGATACGATACAACTCAATGTCGATGAAGCAGATGCACTGGTGCTCGTAGGCGGAGTCTTGGACGATATCTTGGCCATTGTGATTGACGATACGCTTATCACGCTCCCCGAAACCACTCTCCCACCCAACAATGATGACGACAATCGGACAACAGTGGTGGTCGAAGAGGACGTGGAAAAAGTCATTGATGATACACCCTTCACACAATGGGCCATCGCGGCGGCGGCCAGTACCGAATACAATCCTTCCCCCGAAGAATGGAGTGCCGATCAAGCCATTGGTGAACCCGACACCTTTGAATACGGTGACATCGAAACGGCTTGGACGGCAGAAGAATACGATGACGGGTCGCCAGATTGGTTGGAGCTCACATATGAAACACCCGTGTACGCGACGGGTTTGACGATTTATGAATCTTACAATAACGGTTTTGTTTATCAGGTCGATTTGATCGATACGGATGGGACCTACCACACCATCTGGTCGGGTTACGACTCCTCAGCGCAAGGAGATGGTAATGATGGCCTTGGCCTTGAAAGCCAGTTTGCATGGGTGTTTGAAGCCACGTCCTATCTGGTCGAAGGCGTGAAAATCTATACCAATAACATCTATGACTTTGATGAAATCGATGCGGTCGCGCTGCACTCTGGCACATTGAATGTGGGTGAAGCAGGGTATGAAACTCTGCTGAGCAACAGCGGCGATGAAACGTTGGATGGCGGGGCTGGAATTGACACGCTTGATTATTATAATTCGAGCGATGCGATCACCATTGATCTGAGCATTCAAGATGGATCCACGGCGCAGGTGATCAGCGCTTCTCAAGGCTCAGACATTTTACTTAGTTCGCCCTGAAAAACTCTCAACATATTGATAAATAATGATTCCCTTGGGATTCTAAATATAGGAAAATGCCAGAAAGCAGTCCCGTAACGCTCATTTTCTGGTAGATTCTCATGAAGCCTAAAAAACCCCGCCGCCGTGATGCCGATCTGTTTCGCGAACGTCTGGACGCCATCATCGACATGAAGCATCACTTGATCCGGTTGGCCGGGATGATGCCCTGGTCTTCGTTTGATGAGGCCTTCGGCAAGCACTACAAACCGCTGGGCCGTCCGGCTAAATCGACGCGATTGATGGTCGGTCTGCATTATTTGAAGCACATGCATGATCTGTCGGACGAAGAAGCGGTAGAGCGCTGGGTCGAGAACCCCTACTGGCAATATTTCTGCGGATTTGAGTTCTTTCAACATCATCTTCCCATTGATCCCAGCACCATGACGCGCTGGCGCAAACGGGTTGGCCCAGAGGGCATGGAAAAGGTTTTGGCGGCCACCGTTGGCGTGGCGGTCGAGACCGGGGCGGTGAAGGAAAGCAGCTTTCAGCGGATCACCGTTGACACCACGGTGCAGCCGAAGAACATCGCCCACCCGACGGATAGCCGATTGTATCTGAAAGCCCTGCAAACATTGGTGCGCCAAGCCAAGCGCCACGGCATCTTGTTGCGCCGCAGCCACACTCGGGTGGCCAAGCGGGCGGCGCTGATGGCCGGGCGCTATGCCCACGCAAAACAGTTCAGGCGCATGCGCCGCGAGATCAAGAAGCTGAAGACGTTCCTGGGCCGTGTGTACCGCGATATCGTCCGAAAGGTCGCTGGTAATGCTGCTCTGGAAGCTCGGTTTGCCCGGCTTTTGGGCCTCGTCGAACGCCTTCTGACCCAGAAAACCAAGGACAAAAACAAACTCTACGCCCTGCATGCTCCGGAGGTCGCCTGCATCGCCAAGGGCAAGGCGCGCACACCCTAC
>NZ_MCGG01000080.1 GCF_001746755.1 Magnetovibrio blakemorei
TAGGGTCCAGACTCATTCAAATCCAGTAGCAAATGAGTGCTGCGAGGCATAGTGCAGCGAGAAAGTTTTCAGCATTCTTGTCGTATCGCGTGGCAATGCGACGGAAGTCCTTAAGACGGCCAAACATTCTCTCAATGACGTTGCGTCCTTTGTATCGGGCCTTGTTGAACGGGTGCGGCTGCTTTCTGTTGGACTTGTTTGGGATCACCGGCAGGATACGTTGGGATTTCAGGTAGTCCCTCCAATGATCGGCGTCATAGGCTTTATCGGCGAGCAGGTATCGGGTGTTTGGCAGTGATGCGCCGAGCATGACAGCGCCCTTGATATCGTGGACGTGACCAGGTGTCAGGTAAAAGGCCAGAGGGCGGCATTGCTCGTCGCTTATGGCATGAACCTTGGTGTTGCGACCTCCTTTTGTGCGACCGATGGCCTGAGCAGAAGCCCCCCTTTTCCGCCGCCAGCGCAACGGTGGGCTTTGACATGAGAGGCGTCGATGGAGATTTGTTCTGGTGTTCCCGACAGGGCTGCCGTCAGTTCCGCAAACATGTACTGCCAGATCCCTTTCTGCGACCAGCGGTTATAACGGTTGTAAACCGTCGTCGATGGTCCGTATTCCGGCGGACAATCCTGCCAACGGCAACCGGATTGCAGAACATGAATGATACCACTGATAATGCGCCGATCATCCTTGCGACGCTTGCCGGCGGCACGGTAAGGTAAATGCGGTTCAATCAGTGAAAATTGTTCGTCAGAGAGCCAGAAATTGCACTTCATAGCCTGAAAATCTCCTTTTTGAGCTTCAAGCTATTGAATCACTGAAAGGTTAATGAGTTCTGACCCTAATAGGCGTGTTTCATCCAAGGAAACCGCTTCAACAGATGATAAAATGATTAAGTCCCAGCGACGACAAAAAACGAAACAACCTCAACGCACAAGTGGCGATGCGATGAAGCGTCTTGCGTCTGAAACGCATGTCGCTAGCATTGAAGCTGAAAAGAAACTTGCTACTCATCTAGAGGCGGTAGGATTTGATACGCGTCGTCATGTATACACCGTTAAGCATCGTGTGAAAAAAGCAGCTGACATTGTTCGAAAAGTTAAACGCAAACGCCAAGGACAAGCTAAAGGGTTCGCCCTGAAAAACTCTCAACATATTGATAAATAATGATTCCCTTGGGATTCTAAATATAGGAAAATGCCAGAAAGCAGTCCCGTAACGCTCATTTTCTGGTAGATTCTCATGAAGCCTAAAAAACCCCGCCGCCGTGATGCCGATCTGTTTCGCGAACGTCTGGACGCCATCATCGACATGAAGCATCACTTGATCCGGTTGGCCGGGATG
>NZ_MCGG01000081.1 GCF_001746755.1 Magnetovibrio blakemorei
TTAGGGTTGGTAATACAATCCGGCAAACGTTGGAAGGGTAATAAATGACCAAGACCGTCCTAATCGTTGAAGATAACGCCCTAAACATGAAGTTGTTCGACCAGCTTCTTCGGGCCGGCGATCAGGAAATGAGGGTTGTTAATGAATCCGGGCTTTATGCCCTCATCTTCAAAAGCCGGAAAGCAGCCGCCAAACGGTTCAAAAAGTGGGTCACGTCGGAAGTCCTTCCCACGATCCGCAAGACGGGTGGTTACAACACTGATCGCCAAGAACCTGATAGCCCCCCACAACATGAAATCCATTTCCAACACATGCGCGACCTGATTGATGCACAGCAAGAAGTCATTCACCAGGGGAATCAGATTGCAGAGAAGCGTTCTGAGAAGACATCCATTATAAAAAAATTCACACAAATCCTGATCGCAAACACAAGCCTAACGGACCAGGAAATCGCGGACCTTATGGATCGTTTCACGGACACGAACATACCGGAATGGGTCGCCTGGCAACGGCGTATAGCCATGGATTGACTTTCTACCCTCGATAAGCTGAAAGGCCGCCCCGTGTGGGCGGCCTTTTAATATCTTCACAACGCGCACATGAATATTTTGCCTCAAAAATATTTGATCATTGTCCATATGGTGTGGCAACAGTATGGAGTGAAAACCTGTTGTGGAAACCTGACAAGTCGTTGCCATGTGATTACAGGCTGCTTTAAGGTGTTCCCCCAAGCAGATATGCTGTCACTCAGCCCCCAATCCATTTACGGAGTTTATAAACATGGCGAAGAAAACTGTTAAGGCACCGGCTAAAGCAAAAACGGCACCAGAAAAGAAACCAACAAAAGTTTATAAGGCTACCCCTGCTGGGGTGAGTGATCGCCAACACCTGAACAGTATTATCCAAGCCGGAACAGGCTGCACGGCCAAGGCAGCCAAGGAAACAATGGACGCCTTGATCGGAACCATTACCAGCTCCCTCAAGAAAAATGAGAAGGTGCAGCTTGTTGGCTTTGGCTCATTCTCTGTTGCTAAGCGAGCAGCGCGCAAGGGCCGCAATCCATTTACGGGTGAAGCTATCCGCATCAAGGCCTCAAAGTCTGTGCGCTTCAAAGCGGGTCAGTCCCTAAAACGCTCTGTGTAAATGCCGCCATTTATCAGCATAGCAAAATGGACGGGCACGCTATTCGGCGTGACCGGCGCGGCGCTTGTGGCCCTCAATCTGCCCGTATCAGGCTGGGGGTTCGTTTTGTTCCTGGTATCTTCAGTGTCATGGGCAATCGCGGGGGTGGTGATGCACGAGCGTAGTCTTCTCTTGCTCAACGCCGTTTTCATCATCATCAATTTGCTGGGGATATACCGCTGGCTTATCGCCTGACTGTTTTAGACACAAGGTTATAAATAAACATGGCCTTATCCATTACCCTGCACATCCGCTTGACCGACATTGAGCCTGAAATCTGGCGACAGGTTTGCGTGCCAGCAGACTATACCCTCGCTGGGCTGCATTTTGTCATCCAAGCCGTAATGGGATGGGAAGACGAGCACCTTCACCTCTTCATCATCGATGGTAACCGCTATGGCGTACCCGAGGATGCGTCTGGTGGCCGCCCCATATCCGAGGAAGGCAACGTGCGACTTTCTCATATCCTGATGGAAGGCGAGACATTCCTCTATGTCTATGATTTTGGGGACGACTGGCGTCATGAAATAAAAGTCGAAAGCATAGGGTCAAAGCCAACCGAATTGCGCTGCCTAGACGGGAAACGCGCCTGTCCCCCAGAAGACAGTGGCGGCCCCTATGCCTACTCTGATCTCGTCGAAGCTGTACGCTCCCCAAAATCCGCTGACCCAGAGTTTCTAGACTGGGTTGGCGATTTTGATCCGGAGAAGTTTGATCAGGACCTTGCAAACAAACGCCTGAAGGCCTTAACTTCGTCCTCCAGACATTAAGTTCAGGTGCGCGCACCTTGGCGCGGGGATGCGAGGGCCTTGTCCAGGCAACGTGTACCCCTCGAACGCTATTTTGGCGAACATACCGACGGATTCCATCACCTAAGCCACAAGGTGGTAACCTTTTGCTCTGGAATTGTGGTAACTTTTACTCTGTCGTTGACACGGGTGCGTACCAAACAATCCATTTAACCGTTGCTGTGGTTTTGCAAAACACCGTATCCCAAGGCGGACAGGAGGGTGCGTATAACGACAGTTCATTCAATCTGTCAGTATTCAGGCATGTAAATTGGCACCCACCCTAACCGTGAATATAAAATTGCTTATTCATGGATGTTTTGATAAGCTTGAATGCAGAAGATAGTGTTCAAGGTTATAGACATGCGAAGAGAAGATCTCGTTGGCCATTTAAGAGCCCCCTACACCCCCGAGAAAGGGTGCGGGGTTGTCCATGTTCCCAATGCAGGCTACGAAAACATCTGGTTTGTCGTCCCGCCGCCGCCGCCAACCACACTTCCGCCCACCATGCCGGTCGGTGTTATCGGCAAGGCGGTGAGCTTGTTGCAAGGGCGGCCCCATTGGTCTGAAGCCTCACAACTCGACAAATTGGTCGCTTATCTTTTTGCTCGCCGTGAAGCCGTGTCTTCTTCGAGAATGGAAGGAACATGGTCAACCATTGATAATGTTCTTACTCCAAGTGAAGTCTATGACGAGGGAGACGGAAAATCGGAGCACAAATCTGTGCGCGGTTACGCAGCGGCACTTGAATATGGTTTTAACCATATAGAAGAAAAAGGCATATCGGTACTAACGCAGGAACTGGTTTGCAACCTGCATGAACTGGTGCTGTCGAAAGACCCTGATTTTCACGGAATTCCGGGCCGCATACGAACACCCGGCCTGCCGGGGGATGTCGTCCAGATTGGTGGTGGCGGGCGAAAAGAAGACTCCGTCTATAATCCGGCCCCGCCCGACCAGGCCACTCGATGTCTGGAAGATGTCATGGTGTGGTTGCGCAATAAAACCGCAATCGAACTTGGCGATGCCGGAATGGGGATGAGCCTTCCCATACGGTTGGCCATCGGACATGCCCATTTCGAAGCCGTTCACCCGTTCAGTAACGGAAATGGTCGTGTCGGACGTATTCTCTGGCCTCTCCAGATGATGGCCTCGGGTCACTTGCCTTTATATCTATCGGGATATGTTGAACAAAATCGTCAGGAATACGGGCTGGCGCTCCAAGAAGCGCAGAAACAACTATCATATGGACGTATCGTCAAATTTGTTTGCGATGCAATCATCATGTCCAGTGAAGAAGAAAAATTGTCCCGCTCGATAATCGGAGATTTTCCGGCGCTTTGGCAGGGACGCGGTAAATTTCGTAAAGGATCATCGGCAATGAAAACGCTCGATACGATGATAAAAACACCGATCATCACGGCCAATATGCTTGCACAAGAATTGGGGGTATCGTTTCAAGCGGCATCCTCAGCATTGAACAACTTGCAAAAAAAATGTGTCGTTCGCGAGCGTACCGGTCACGGACGAAACCGGATTTTTGCAGCAGAGGAAGTTATTGCCGTGTTGGCCCGACCATTCGGTGAAGACCCTGCTATTGCTTTGGAAGGCGCACGCAGAACACTCGGCCTTGAAAGTTAACAACAATCAAAACGGCCCCGACAATATGCCGGACCCGCTTATGATTGACTTTGCCAATGTAGCGGGGTTATTCCCCCGCTGTCTTCCAGACATTAAGTTCAGGTGCGCGTACCTTGGCGCGGGGATGCGAGGGCCTTGTCCAGGCAACGTGTATGTGACGAAAACATCGTCAGGAGATGCCTGAACGTGCCAGAGCTTACCAAGGAATCAAAATCAAGGTCAGGGAGACAATGGACAGAGAACGTCACTTTATTAACCCTCCACCCTTCGTCCAATTTTGTATTTCCCCTTGCTCGGATGGACGGCGGTGACGATCGTATTGTCGTTAGCCACCAATAGGCACAGGTTCTTGAGGCGGTCAGTCTGCACGCCCTCCGGCGTCCCCCCCCCCATTTCCCGAAGTTTCTTTTTTGAAATTTGAATTAGGGTGACCCCGCCCCCACGGCAGGCGACAAGATCGCCATGGATCAAAATCGCCTGAACAGCGTCATCCACAACGCCACGACGCCGGTAGTTCTTTGACGCGTGCTTTGAAGACGCGCATCGAATGTCAATGTTATCGTTGGCAGGAAACGCGGCTATAAATTTTGAATTTTTCATGGCTCACCTCGGTTGTTCAGCGGTTCATCGAAATCGTCGTTTGCCGACCTCATTTTTATGCCACAACCAGCCCCAAAATTGGGATGCGTATGCCAGCCGTGAGTAAGCATAATGATCTTTATTTTTTCATGTTTTTTACATGTTTTTCAATGATTTATAATATTTTCATTGCAATAACTAACGTATATAAACAAAATGAAATTTGACAACAGTGAGATTAGGATTTGGGAGGGCATCATGGGGCATGTCGATACACCATCAGCTCAGGTAATGAGGGAGCTCATCACCCGCGAAATTCCGAACATTGATGCTGATATGCTCGAGGATGCGATGATGCATATTGGCTTCGCGAGAGACCAGTACGACCGTTACGCAAAATCCAGGAAAACCACCAACGGTCGCTTTACCTACAAAAGCAAGAAGTCGTCATGCCACAGGATCAAGAACCTGATTAAGCAGCTTAAGGAAGAGGTTCAGACTGCAGACCTGATGCTGTTGGATGAATTGCATTCGTATCTAGGCAGCGACGATTTCCAAGGAGAATTGACTGCTGAACTGGACCGCCTGAGCACGGCATGTGATGTCCTTCTAAAAACGGTTCCCACATTTGCTGAAACCGGAAGGCCTGTAGATCGAATTTTATACGACTGGGTTTTGAATATGGTTCGCATATACGTGGATCTGTTCAAGCCCAAAAAAATTGATCATCGGAAAAATGGAACGTTCATGGAGTTTCTAAAGTGCTGGAAACCCGATGAGCTCCCGATCTATGGCGACAAACTATCCTCAAGAACGATCCAAAGAATTTTGGAGTTCAGGATGTATTACAAGGAAGACCTTCGGAATACATTCAAACCCGCACACACTTATTCGCCAAAGCAATGGGCGGATAAAAAGCCTGCATCCAGTGAAAAATAGCAGAAATGGACAGGCGGCATAAATCCTACACGCCCGCCCTGGTCGGCTGGCGATTACACACGGGCTAGGTGCGACATGAAGTTTTTCAGAGGAATATCAGTAACTACTCTGGATGCTGAGGAGGTCATTGCCAACATCCGTCTGTTGGGATGTAAATGTGGCGAGGGCCGTTGGCAAATGGAACATGAGTGCCCTCGGAATTTGAGACAGCTACATACCTCTCCTGGCTTATCGACGAATGATACTCGTCCGGGAACTTCTGCTATTCCTGTGGTTTGCGCATGCGGCGACCACACAGAACTACGATAAACTTCGACCTGCTACGTTCAATGTGTGAGCCGTATGGAACGAACTGCGCACGACCACGCAGAATTGCTTTTTTCTTCGCAATTTAAATGACTTAGTTGACTTTAAGCAGAGCGGTCAGCACACTGCTTTTCGAAGGCTCGCGCCACGGTATTCGCCCTCTTGCTTCCATAATGCTTCCACGGGTGCCCGAATGCTTTTCTTGCCTTTGGGATAGACCTCACTGCGCCAGGTGTTGGCGAGACGACGGCCAAGCCCTGCGCCCTGGATCTGTTGGCGCAGGTCCAACTTGAGCCCATTGGTCGCTTCCCGAACCTGCTCGTTCTGAGTAACCATCCGGTGAAGACCACGGTTTTTTGTTCCGTGTTTGTCAGACGCGACCGATCAATCGGCGCATTGGATTTGGTCTTCAATGATGTCGCGTAGCATCTCGATCCCTTGCTGGGTGAAGGCAAGGATTTGACTGTCGCCGACATCATAAACCCACAGCATGCCGTCCTCGGGCTCGAGTTGGCTGGCGATTTCCCGGAGCAGGTCTTCCTCACGCCCCAGTATTTGCGATACGCGTCGGATTGTGAATACGTGAGAGATCACCGCCATGGTTCAGGAGGCTGCTGGACCGGAGAGCACATCGCGCTTCGTTTTCCATTCCCAGGGCAGCAGTTCGCGCAGGCGGCTTTGCGGCAGATCATTGATGCGCCCCAGCACATCAGCCAGCCAAGCCTGCGGATCGACGTCGTTCAGCTTCGCGGTCTCGATAAGCGTTGCCATGGCTGCCGCCCGTTCGGCTCCTCGTTCCGAGCCGCAAAATAGCCAAGATTTTCGTCCCAAGGCGAAGCCTCGCAGCGCGCGCTCAGCGGCATTGTTGGTCAGACAGATATGGCCGTCATCAAGGAACCGAGCGAAGGCTTCCCAACGCCTGAGCATGTAATCGATCGGCTTGGCGACCGATGACGCACGCGATAGGCGCGCGCGTTCCTCACGCAGCCAAGCTTCCAAATCCGCCACAATGGGGGCGCTCCGCTCACGTCGGACGCGCAGGCGCTCACTATCGTTCAGGCCGATGATGGTGCGTTCGATGTCGAACAGGGCATCGATACGTTTGACCGCTTCGAGCGCCACTGGTGAGATCGCTTGCGCCGTGCGACCACGCCGCGCGTTGGCCGCAATATCGGCCAGTTCGAAGAACTGCCGCCGCGCATGCGCCCAGCAGAGCGCCACCGTTGCAGAGCCCCCGGCCCGCGTCGGGTTGAACAGCCCGTTGTAGCCGCTGTAGGCATCGGCCTGCAGAATGCCCGACCAGCCCTCGAGGTGCTCCTCGGGATGCGCGCCTCGCCGATCCCGCGAGGCATAATAGAGAGCCGCCGGCGGACCCTTGCCGCCAAAAGGTCGGTCATCGCGCACATAGGTCCATATCCGCCCCGTGACCGTCTTGCCACGGGCCAGGATCGGCACGGTCGTGTCGTCGCCATGCAGACGTTCCGCCGCCAAAACATGGGCCTCGATCAACGCTTCCAGGGGTTGCAATAGGCTCGTGCAAACCCCCACCTGGTCGGCCAGGGTCGAGACGCTCAGATCGATCCCCTCGCGGCCAAAACGCGCGCTTTGGCGGTTCAGGGGCTGATGCTGCCCGAACTTCTCGAACAGCACCATGGCCAGCAGGTTCGGCCCCAGAAAGCCGCGCGGCGTGACGTGAAACGGTGCCGGCGGTTGGGCAATCTTCTCGCATTCACGGCATGAGAACTTCTCGCGCACGGTCTGGATCACCTTCCACTGGCGCGGAATGATCTCCAAGGTCTCGGTGATGTCCTCGCCCAACTTCGAGAGTTTGTGCGAACCGCAGCAGGGGCAAGTTGAAGGCGCCGCGATGACACGACGCTCGCGTGGCAGGTGCTCGGGAAAAGACTGACGTCCGGGGTGTTTGCGGCGGTGTGGTGTCACATCCGTCAATCGGCTTGCCTGTTCGCTGGCGCGCTCGTCTTCGGACGCCGCAGCCTCGAGATCTTCGAGTTGCAGTTCCAATTGATCGAGCAGCCGGGCCTTGCGCTCCGAACGCGTGCCAAAGAGTTCGCGCCGCAGCTTTTCAATCTCCAGCCTGAGATGCATAATCAGGGCTTCGCTGCTCGACAGAACCGCCTGAACATGGGCCGCCTCAGCCTCAGCCTTGACCCGTGCCGCGCGTTCGCAAAGCAGCATCGAAAGCGCGCCATCAAGGTCGATGGGCATGGGTTCAGTCGTTGGATTCTCATGCTTTTCCATGAGCTTATGGAATCACGTCCGGCCCCAAAAGCCAAGTCAAAACATCATCCAACGGATGTCGGACGCCAGGTTTTTTGCGGCATGCGCCAATCGATCCCTTCGAGCAAATAACCCAACTGCGCGGAGGTGATTGCCACCACCCCGTCAGCGGCCGAAGGCCACAAAAAACGGCCTCGCTCAAGGCGCTTGGTAAACAAACAGGCACCCTGACCATCGTGCCAGATGACCTTCAAAAGATTCCCCTGACGGCCCCGGAAGACAAACAGGTGTCCGCCCAGAGGATCGTGTTCAAGCACTTCCTGAACCAAAAGCGAAAGCCCTGGAAATCTTTGCGCATGTCCGTGTGGCCCGTCGCCAGCCAAACCCGAACGCCGACCTGAACCGGGATCATCGTTCCTCCACAAGGCTCAGAAGACGCACCAACGCGCGAGCGTCGAAATCTGCAGCCAAGACAATCCGCCGCCCGCCGTGACATACAACTTCCATGGTTCCATCTGATCGCACCGCCTCAGCACTCCTTGGTATAAACCGCTCAGCGCCAGAACTCTCCAGCGCGTCTTCCTCGGGAACGATCACCGCCGGAATAAACGTAGGCGTCGCATTCGCGCGAAATCGCCGCCGCCAGTTGAAAACCAAGTTCGTGTTTAATCCATGCCGACGCGCCACCGACGACGCCGAGACCCCGTCCTCAGACGCCTCCGCAACAACCTGCCGTTTGAACGCGTCTGAATATCGACGCCGCTTACATGTTCGCCAATCCGTCATCACCGTAGATGTCCATCTATCCTTAAACGGACATCAATTGCCCGCTGATAGACAATCCCAGATATAGAATGCAAAATGAAGGCGGCCTTCGGCGGAGGGTTACCGTTCTGATCAGGTTTTTGTTTGTCCAAATGGCAAGCCGGTACAAAATTCGCGGCACACCACACAGTGAACCACGGCAAAAAGCAATTCGCCCTTAATGACGTTCACATCAACACGTCAGAAGGTTTTGCCGCTATGCTGGAACGGGCGCAATTTGGCGTGTTTCACTGGACGAGCAAGCATCTTCTCCAGCGATATGTCGATGAGATGGTATTCCGGTGGAACATGCGATGCCGCTATCAGGATGAGGCCAAATGCGGCCATAAGAAGCCGTTCATCGGCCCCTTAAAAACACTACTGTCGCGCGCCGTAGGCAGACAACTGCGCCGCACCCCGGAATGGGGCCTTGCCTGGCCAGCGCCAATTGGTCCTGGATATCCGCCACCGCCAGCGTCCTAAAACACAGGGCACAACAATTTGTGCTAAGCAATAATTTCCGCACAATATGATGTGATTTTTGGTTGCAATTTATGAGCGGGTTGCTTATTATCCATAAGAGGCTCCGAGCGAATCGAGGTTTGTCACTTCGACCATCAATCGGGCAAGCCCAGATCGTCAGCGGGCCACCGACTCCATAGACCTGATGGTAGTGGAGCGGACCCGAGACAACTGACGCCACAGGATGCGGTGCGCACCGTTGAATGTGGGCCGATTGTCCCCAACGACGGTTATCACGTTGGACTGAATCGATTGGCGTTAACCTAAAAGGGTTTCGCGCCGGCGCCGACCTGAAAGGTTGTAACCATGTTTTACGTGGTTATCACCGTGGATCTCTCTAGAACGCTCTGCGCAATTGCGATCCTGTTGTCGGTGATTTAATGATTGTGGAGGCGACTTCGGTCGCCTCCCTTTCTATTTTTGACCTCCGCAATGAATTACTCGGACCCGCTACCTTCGTTTGGTGGATAGGAGGGTTAATTTTTATACGATTATTGGTAAGCAAATATGCGAGGGCCACATAATGGTCTGGCTGCGTACTACCTTTTAATTGGGAGTTTTTTTTTCAAAAGATTTAGCACTTCTTGAGTGTCAGCCTGAGAATTTTCAATATATGCAACAATATCATTCATTGTTGCATTCTTCCCTTCCCACACCCTGTCAAACTCATCGGGAGATAATCCGCCATCAATCCACGGCAAATCAAGCATGCTGATATTTATGGCAGATGCTTCGAGAGAACCTTCTTTCCACTTAACTCTGCCCCCAAACTCTTTGAGAGTCAGCGGCACCCCAGGGGTTCGACGCAGGACTACCCTTACTTCCTCTTGTTTCATGGCGTAGATCTCGGGAGGGAGGTCTTTAGACACCCTTCCAAGGGACATGGCCTGCTTCAGCAATGCATCAAGCCCCCACCTCGACCATGGGGCCCTGGCTAGTTCTATTTCCCCCTCAGGGAAATACAGCTCAATGCCCTTAGATAATTTTTTATCAATTATCCAATTGATACTCCACTCAAGCACCTTACTTGTATCAACTTTCCCCTCAGGGATGTCTATCGCCGCGAGAAATTTTATAACGGATTGATTTGATAGAGTTTTTTCTCCCTTTAGCCACCGGCTTAGGTTTGAGTTCTGAATCCCAGCCTTTAACGCGACGGCTCTAATCCCTCCATAAAAATCACATGCCTGCCGTAGCGCTTGAAGCTCGGGAACATGGATGATAAAACCCATTATAGCAAACTCCTAGTTAACTGCTGTAAATATTATTTGACAAATCATATATGATTCCCAATACTCTCACAATGAGAAACAACGGACCAGATTTGCATACAGAAGATATAGCCCCCGGCGGCAGGCTCGTCGGGCGCTTTTGGAACCTGTCTCAAACAGCCAAGTATTTAGGAAAGAGCCCCGCGTGGTTAAAAAAGCACAGCGCTAAGCTTGAGAAGGAAGGGTTCCCCAAAAATGACCCAGATCTGGGCGGGAGGGATTCAAAGGCAATTATCAAATTTTTGGATCATAGGTGTGGCCTGGATCAAAAAAGCCCCCCTCAAGCTGATCTATTGCAAATAAGGGCAAAGGCGATTGCAAATGATGAACGAAAATAAAAAAATTCGTCATTTTGTTTCAAAAAAACAAAAATCCGGGCATGTGCTTTACTACTGGCAACCCACAAATATGCTACGCAAAAATGGGTTCTTACCCAGAAGACTTAATGACGATCTCGAAACAGCAAAACTTGAAGCCAAAACTCTTAACCGCGAGCTAGACACGTGGCGAAACGGGGGCGCTGAGCCTATTGAAAAAATCCTTCAGAAAGGCTCTCTCCTATCAGATGTGATTGATACTTATTACAAAGACCCTGTCTTTACCAGCAAGGCGCACGCGACACAGCGCATATACACACAATGTCTTGATCGCATTGATTCATGGGCCGGAGATCAACCAATAAACACGATCTCCCGGGGCAACATCATAAATTTCCATCGAACTCTTTACGCCAAGAAACCCGCATTCGCGAACGCCATCGGCCGCCAAATGCGCATACTTTTCGAATTTGCATACGACCGGGGAATTATCGATAGCAATCCTGCGCGGCGGATTAAAATGCCTTCCCGGCCTCCGCGCGATCAGGTCTGGTCTGTTGACGATCAAGACAAGTTTATTAAGGCCGCAGAAGACATGGCCTATCCGTCCATGGGCTTAGCTGTATTGCTGGCTGTATCCACAGCTCAACGGCAGGGAGACATCCTAAAGCTTTGCTGGTCACAGTTTGACCAGGCAGCAAACGAAATCCGCCTTAAACAGGGAAAAACTGGAAAATGGGTGGCGGTCCCAATTCTGCCAGAACTTAGATCAGCGCTTGAAAAGGCATCAGTTAAAAATGAATTCATTGTGAGCAGCGAGGCAACAGACAAAGCTTACCGCCCGGATCATTTCAGGCACCTTTTTAAAAAAATTACTAATGCCGCTGATATTGAAGGCCTTCAATTCCGCGATCTGCGCCGTACCGCCATTGTCCGTATGGGTGAGGCCGGAATTAGCACCACCTGCATTACTGCCGTCAGCGGGCATGATATAGGCCACTGTGAGCGCATTTTGGAAACCTACATGCCACGCAATTCAGACATGGCCCGCGAGGCCATTTCTGCCTATCAGCTCTATCGGCAAAGGAAATCCCGGAAGAGCAAATGAGTGGGCCACGGGAACAAACCATGGCCTAAAGTTGGAAGTGAGGTTGGAAACGGGAAATAAGTTGGAAGAAAAGGGGGACCAAAATGATCCCCCTCCTCTGAAATATCGCAGTATTCTGCGAAAAATATGGTGGGCGCAGTAGGACTCGAACCTACGGCCCGCTGATTAAGAGTCAGCTGCTCTACCAACTGAGCTATGCGCCCGCATGTGGTTGAAAGTGGCTTCAACCATATGGGTTGGGTTCATATAAAGCCCCTGAGACAGGGGCGCAAGTGTGTTTTTGTGCGGGTTTTAGAATTCGTCGCCGCTGTCGCGCCGTCCGATGGTCAGATCACGGTGAATATGCACACACAGCAACAATCCAAAGCCGAACAAAAGGGTCAGCATTGCGGTGCCGCCATACGACACCAACGGCAACGGCACACCAACCACCGGGATCAGGCCCATAACCATGGCGATGTTGATGAAGATGTAGAGGAAGAACGTTACATTCACGCCAATCGCCACCAATCGCCCAAAGTGGTTGCGCGACGATGCAGCGATGACAAACCCGTAGGTCAGCAACAGAATATACAAAGACAACAGCGTCAGTCCGCCAACCAAGCCAAATTCTTCCGCCAGCATGGTGAAAATAAAATCCGTCTGTTTTTCCGGCAAAAAGTTCAAATGGCTCTGGGTACCTTGCATAAAGCCTTTGCCAAACATACCACCGGAGCCTAGTGCAATTTTCGACTGAATGATGTGATAGCCGGCACCCAAAGTGTCTGTTTCCGGGTCCATAAAAGTCAAAATGCGCTGTTTTTGGTAGTCGCGTAAAATGGTGAACCAGGCCACGGGGGCACCAATCAAGCCCAAAATCCCCGCCAAAATAAATTTCCACATCCGCACCCCAGCGGCAAAAAACATGGCGATGCTGGCCAAAACCAACATCAAGGTGGTGCCTAAATCAGGCTGACGCACAATCAAAATGGCCGGGATCACCACCATCAACAAGGGCGGAATCAAAAACATCGGCCGCCCAACGTCTTCGATGCTGCCACCGTGAAAATAGCGTGCCAAGCCCAGCACCAAAGCCACCTTCATCAGTTCGGATGGTTGCACGTTGAACAGGCCAAAACTGATCCACCGTTGTGCACCCATACCGACAAAACCGGCAATTTCAACGGCCACCAACAACACCAACACCATAAAATAAAAGGCATATGCATAGCGTAGCCACAGGCGGATGTCGGTGACGGCAATGATCACCATGCCCAGCAAGCCGACACCAAAACGAACCATCTGACGCGATGCCCACGGCTCGAAATTGCCCCCGCCGGCGCTGTAGAGCATGGCAAAACCAATCCCAGCCGTAAGCGCCAGCAAAACCACGAACAGCCAGTGCAAATGCAATAGCTTTTGCCCGATGCTCACTTTGGGATGCGATAAAAGACCATCATGAAAAAGCATATCAGGTTCCCCGAACCGGAGGCTTGCCAGAACCGACCACAGGACCGCCCTTAGAGCCGTCCTTAGAACCACTCTGGGGCACAGCTTGAACATCTTGATGTCCCCGGGGGGGACGCAATTCGGCCAAACGCTGGGTTTCGCGCAACACATCGCGCGCAATCGGGGCCGCCGTCGAGGATCCGCCACCGCCGTGTTCCACCACCACGGATACGGCAAAGCGAGGGTTTTGCACCGGCGCAAAGCCAACGAACAGCGCATGGTCGCGCTCAATCCACGGAAGGTCGTCATTTTTCAAAACGCCCGTTTCGCGTTCCGCCTTGGAGATCCGCCGCACCTGAACGGTGCCGGTTTTGCCGGCCATTTGCCAGCGGTCTTCGGGGATGCGAGAGCGCCGTGCCGTGCCGGTGGGCGAATTGACAACGTTGTCCATGCCTTTTCTCACAACGGCAAGATGTTCAGGTGACAGCCCCAGCGGCGCCCCTTCTTCATCCGTATACGGCTCGATCCCCGTCGGAGTCACCCGGTCCATGGTCAGCCTTGGCGTCACCGCATATCCCCCATTTGCCAAGCGTGCCGTCATCACCGCCAACTGCAGGGGCGTCGACAAAATATAACCCTGGCCAATACCGGCAATCAACGTTTCGCCAAGCTGCCATGGCACCCCGATGGCCCCCAATTTCCATTTGTTGCTTGGCATCAAGCCATTTTTTTCACCCGGCAAATCCAGGCCCAATTTTTCGCCCAGGCCAAAGCGCCGCGCCATGGCGGCCATGCGCTCGATCCCCGTGCGGCGGGCGACTTCGTAGAAATACACATCGCAAGAATGCTCAATGGCCCCCGTCAAATCGAGAAGGCCGTGACCACCCTTTTTCCAACAATGGAATTCCGAATTGCCAAGTTTTGTCGAACCCGAGCAGTGAATGGTCGTGTCCGGAGAAATCACGCCCTTTTCAAGAGCAGCCAACGCAACCACCGGCTTGAAGGTGGAACCGGGCGCATATTGCCCCGCGATCGCTTTGTTGGTCAGAGGAGCTTTGGGATTGGAAATCAGAGATTCCCATTCGACCTGACTGAGCCCGGTGTTAAACGAATTGGGATCGAAAGACGGCGACGACACCAAAGACAGGACTTCTCCGGTGTGCACATCCATCACCACCACAGTGGCGCTATCATTGCCCAGACGTTCCGCGACGAAATGCTGCAACTGCATATCGATGGTCAAGCGCACTTCATTGCCCGCCTGACCTTCTTGACGGTTCAGTTCGCGGATCACCCGGCCTAGGGCATTGACCTCGACCTGAGAACTTCCGCCTGATCCGCGCAACGCCAGATCGTAAACCTTTTCCACCCCAGCCTTACCAATGCGAAAGCCGGGCAATTCCAACAAAGGATCGCCGGTGAGTTCCTTTTCCGAAACGGCCGCCACATAGCCCAACACATGGGCCGTTTCCAGACCGTTCGCATAACTGCGGCTTTGCCCAACATCAATCAACACACCGGGAAGGTCCGGGGTATTGACCTCGATGCGGGCAACTTCAGACCAATCAAGGTTTTCGCGTACCGTGATGGGCACGAAGGCCCGTTTGCGTTTCACTTCACGTCGAATACGACGACGTTCCCCGCCACTCAACGGAACGATCAGCGACAACAAATCCAAAGTGCGTTCCACATCGCCCGCTTGCTCAGGAATGATGACGACACGATAGTTTTGCTGATTGTCCGCCATGGCAAAACCGTTGCGATCAACGATGCGTCCACGCGGCGGCGGCAACAGACGAAAGTTGATGCGGTTTTCATCGGCCAAGGTAACGTAACGTTGCGATTCGATCACCTGAAGGTAATACATCCGCCCGACCAAAACAGACAACAGCGCGGCCTGCCCGCCCCCCAACATCAGGGCGCGACGGGTAAAGAGTTTATGCCGCTCTGAATCCCTATGCATGCCTTTGCGTCCCTAAACCTGAGCCAAGACCGATTGCTGCCATCGCACTTGAAGCCACGCCAAAAGAGGAAAGACACCAACCGTCACCAAATACTGAATGAAAGCCGATTCAGGGCTGGTGAAAGCGGAATAAAACAAGGCCGTCAAAAGCCACGTCAACACGGTCGCCCCTGCGGCAACCAACGAAAATCCCAACCAGATGATACTGAAGGATTTTCCCATGAAGAACATCTGCTGGGTCATCACCACCATGTGCACCAACACGAACACGACCGTATTGATGCCAAAGGGCATGCCGCTCAAAGCGTCTTGCAACAAGCCCGCCATAAACACTGCAATCGCGGGCAACAGGTCTGGGCGATAGATGGCCCAGTGATAAACAGCCATCAACGGCAACAGAGGCGCGACCTCAGCAAACCCTGGAATGTGTAACGGCACTTGGCCCAACACCACCAACACCAAGGTGAAAAAAACGGCGTTATGCCGCGCATAACAAGATCCAGACGTTGCCAGAACGTCAAATTCATTTGATGACACCCGCACCCTCGGCGGCGAAGTTTGAATCCAAAATCCCTTGCAGGCCATAATCGACCACCCGCACATATTCAAGACGATCACGATAGACGTAAGGTTTAACCGTGATGGTACTTTCCCCGACCAGCGCCACAACGCCAACCGGAATGCCCGGTGGAAAGGCACCGCCGTGCCCCGAGGTCACGATGCGGTCTCCGGCACTGACGGTCGCACCCGGCGGCATATGCACCAAGCGCGGTCGATCGGTGTTGTCACCGGCGAGAATCGCCCGCGTACGCGTGGCTTCAACCACCACCGGAATACGCGAGTTCAAATCCGTGAGCAGCAAAACCCGTGCGGACCGTGAACCGACCGCATGGACACGCCCCACCAGGCCATCCCCGGTGATAACGGCTTGTCCCTTGGACACCCCATCGCGCGCGCCTGCGCTAACCAAAACGGAATGCACAAAGGCCCCTCCGGAATCCGCAACCACGCGCCCGGACACAAATCCCGGTTCCGCGCCCGGCGCAAAATTCAACAAACCTTTTAGCTGTTGGTTTTCAGACGAAAGTTTACGCGCTGCCGATTGCCATTCGATCAAGCGCTGGTTTTCTTCGCGCAAACGGATGTTTTCATTGCGAAGGTTGGTCATCTGGGTGACATCGTCAACCACCTGGTCCACCGCAGTTGCGGGGCGCGACAGAATTTCCAACACGGGCGCAATCGTATCCGATACGGTGGAGCGCACCTTTTCCATCACTTCCACGTCGGCCTTGCCCAAAAGCATCAGCGCAAACGCAGCCAGCACCAGCCCCAGATAACCGAAGCGGCTCGCCATTCCCTTTTCAGAATGGATCAGATGATGACTTAAGTGCGGGCGGTTTTTCACCGCATTATCCCTTACTCAATTGCCAAGCCCCCACAAAAAAGAGGCGTTGCCCATACTGTTTTGCCCGCCGTTTTGCTCAAACCGGCGAAACCCGTTTCGCAATAATGCCAACCATATGGTTAATATAGCTTATACGCCCCAAATACAGCAACATGATGGCTGATGCACGCAAAAACGCGTCACTTCACTTTTTTGTGCCCGGCTAAAACACAATCGGGCAAATGAAAACGCCCACACAAGGCTGTGCGGGCGTTTTATCAATTTGTGACGCAAAACGCCCCGAGACAACAGATCAGTACATCGTGGTCAAGACGTTGCGCAATTTTTTCATTTCTTCCAAAGCGCGCCCGGTGCCCATGACCACACACGACAACGGATCGTCGGCGATGGAAACCGGCAATCCGGTGGCGTGACGCAGCACATGGTCGATGTTGCCCAGCAACCCGCCGCCGCCGGTCAGAACAATGCCCTTATCGACGATATCGGCAGCCAGTTCCGGCGCGGTGTGCTCCAAAGCCACTTTGACGGCTTCGATGATGGCCCCGACCGGCTCGGCCAAGCTTTCGGCAATTTGCCGTTCGGAAATCACGATTTCTTTGGGCACGCCGTTCATCAAATCGCGGCCCTTGATGTCCATAGTGCGGCCTTCGCCATCTTCGGGCGGGCAAGCGCTGCCAATGGTTTCTTTGATCCGCGCCGCCGAGGCTTCACCGACCAAGAGGTTATGGTTGCGGCGAATGTAGGCGATGATGGCTTCGTCCATTTTATCGCCGCCAACGCGCACGGAACGCGCATAAACGATACCGCCCAGCGACAGCACCGCGACTTCGGTGGTGCCGCCACCGATATCCACGACCATAGAGCCCGTCGGTTCCGTCACAGGAAGGCCTGCGCCGATGGCGGCTGCCATGGGCTCTTCGATCAAAAACACTTTACGTGCACCGGCGCTTTCGCAGCTTTCTTGGATGGCGCGCCGTTCAACAGCCGTTGAGCCGGACGGCACGCACACCACAACCATAGGACTGGCGAAGGTGCGCCGATTGTGGACCTTGCGGATGAAATACTTAATCATCTGTTCGGCGACTTCAAAGTCGGCTATGACCCCGTCGCGCAAAGGCCGGATGGCATGAATATCACCGGGCGTGCGGCCCAGCATCTGCTTGGCCTCGTTACCGACGGCGAGAACTTGTTTCTTGCCCTTTGATTCCGTAATCGCCACCACCGACGGCTCATTGAGCACAATGCCCTTGCCCTTGACGTACACAAGTGTGTTCGCCGTACCAAGGTCGATGGCCATATCGGCTGAAAGGAACCCAAAAAGTTTCGAAAGCATTGGTTGTCAAACCCCGTGATTATCTTCGTTTCCAGTCCAATCACCCCCGATTTGTGGGCAGCCTTTGGAAACCTATAAAATAGAGTGCCGGAGAAACAACGAGTGAATTGACGAAAGAATCGAATCCGGCACTCTATTTATACTCACCCCAGCCCTAAGAAAGCTAGGCCCAAAGCGCAGAATGTGCGGTTTTCTTGTCCATAATCAACATGGATTAGGTCCAGCCCACCGATTTTGCTGTCATGATTTGATCGACATCCTCCGTTTGGGATGTAGGGCCTTGATAAATTGTTGATCCCTGCGCAAATGCGTTGCTCCCGACAATGGCTTTGTTCGGCTGCACGCGAAATCCGGTAACCGCAGACACCAACCGCGAAACCTTCATAATGTCGGTGCTCACCACCCCAGTGTCGTAAGGCATCAGGTCGTGCCGGGTGCGCAAAGCCATGACGATTTCTTCCATCGCAGCATTCCCCCCGCGCTCCCCCAGGCCGTTAACGGTGCATTCCACCTGCCGCACACCAGCATCGATCGCGGCCAATGAATTGGCCACCGCCATGCCCAAATCGTTATGGCAGTGCACAGAAACGACAGCCTTGTCGATGTTGGGAACGGTGTTGAACAGATACCGGATCAAGTCGGCAAATTCGCTGGGGATCGCATAGCCCACGGTGTCGGGAATGTTGACGGTTCGGGCGCCGCATTCGATGGCCGCCTCGACGCAACGCGCCAAAAAGGCGCGATCCGAACGCGACGCATCCTCCGCCGACCACTCCACGTCGTCGGTGAATTTTCGCGCATATGTCACGCTGTCTTTGATGCGATCATAGACCTGTTGAGACGTCATCTGCAGTTTAGACTTCATGTGCAACTCACTGGTGGCAATGACAATGTGGATGCGCCCCCTTTGGGCGGGTTCGATGGCCTCGGCACAGCGCTCGATATCCATTTTGACCGCCCGCGACAGGCCGCACACGATGGACGTTTTGACCTGCTTGGCCACTTCACGCACGGCTTCAAAATCACCGTCTGATGAAATGGGAAAGCCCGCTTCGATCACATCAACGCCCATACCCTCCAAAACGCTGGCAACGCGCAGCTTGTCATCCAGGCTCATGGTTGCACCCGGCGCTTGTTCGCCGTCACGCAAGGTCGTGTCGAAAACGACAATTCGGTTTTTCTTGGTATTCATGAAACTTGCTCCATAGTTCATATCTTAGACATGCGTCCCCCCACAGGGGCGGACCCAGTGAAATTCGCATTCCCCCTAAACACCACCGGCCGACGGGCCGTAGGTATCAGGGGTGCCTAA
>NZ_MCGG01000082.1 GCF_001746755.1 Magnetovibrio blakemorei
CCATAGGCAATTTTCATCCCTAGAATCATGGTGCAAACAGGGTCTAAGCATAAGAAAAGCCAGAGGTTTCCCTCTGACTTTCCATGGTGGGCGCGACAGGGATTGAACCTGTGACCCCTGCCGTGTGAAGGCAGTGCTCTCCCGCTGAGCTACGCGCCCGATTGTTTTAGGCAGGGCTGGTAATACGGTGCTGGCTATGCCCTGTCAAGATGGGTTTGTGGGCAGGGAGGCGTTGAGGGCTTATTTCAGCGCTGCCAAGGCGGTTTCAAGGTCCCTGAAGTGGTCGATCACCGCTTCGCCGCCCAGTTCGCGGGCGGGGGTTTTGGTATAGCCGTGAGACAGCAGCACCACCGGCAAGCCCGCAGCGTGGGCGGCGTTCACATCGTTGGCGTTGTCGCCGATCATGGCGGCGTGGGCGGGGAAGACATCTAAGTGCTCGAGCGCCGCTAAAAGGTGGCGGGGATCGGGTTTTTTGATGCCGGGCAAGGTGTCGCCGCCGATCACAACGTCGAAATACCCAGCCAAATTCAGCTTTGAGAGGATCGACATCGTCGCGCCGTAGGGCTTGTTGGTGCAAATGGACAGCTTGAGGCCTTGGGCTTTGAGGCTCTGTAAAGCCTCATGGGCACCGTCAAACGCCACCGTCAGTTCCGCCGAGCGGGGTTCGTAGTCTTTGATGAACGCGGCGACATGGCTTTGGAACTCGGCCTCCGGGGGGATGTCCCCGGTGGCTGCAAAACAGCGCTCGACCAGCTTGGGCACGCCATCGCCAATCATCATTTGGACTTCTTGCACGCTGACTTCGCGCCGGCCCAGGGGGGCCAGCATGCGGTTGCCTGCGGCTTGCAAATCTGGGGCGCTGTCGATGAGGGTCCCGTCCAGATCAAAAATCAGGGCGTGGATGGTTCTTTTGTTTTGTTCATTCATCGTGAAATAATCCGTAGTAATCTTTGACTTGGCGGGAAGGGCTCGTTTGTGGCACTTTGCGCCACACCCGTTGAAATTTGTGCCGATTCTTTGTTTTGTATCTTAATGCCCCCGATATGTAGGTGAGCCCGTCCAAATGTCCAAGCAGAAAACAGCCGCCATCGTTCTCGCCGCCGGTCTCGGCACCCGAATGAGGTCCACCTTGCCCAAGGTTATGCACTCGGTGGCGGGCCGTCCCATGGTCAAACACCTGCTGAGTACCTTGGCCAAATTGGATCTGGAGAAGATTGTTGTGGTGGTTGGCCCCGACATGCCTGAACTGGAAGCCGCCGTGGCCCCCCACGCCACCGCCGTCCAATATGAGCGTCTGGGCACCGGCGACGCTGTGAAGGCGGGTATGGACGTCTTGAATAAAGACGGCACCACGTTCACCGGCAACGTCTTGGTGGTGTATGGCGACACGCCATTGATCAAGGAACAAACCCTTAACGCCATGCTCGAAGCCCGCCAACCTGTGGAAAAGCGTTTTGCCCCCACCGTGGTCGTGTTGGGCTTTCTGCCGGATGATCCGGGCGCTTATGGCCGTTTGGTGGTGGATGAGGAAGACGGCGACTTGCTGGCGATTGTCGAAGCCAATGACGCCTCGCCCGATGAGCTCGACATTGGCTTGTGCAATTCCGGCGTGATGTGTTTTGACGGCGCGTTTTTACCGTCCTTGTTGACCCGCCTCAGCAGCGACAACGCCAAGGGTGAATATTATTTGACCGACTGCGTTGGCTTGGCGCGCGAAGACGGGTTCAATTGTGCCGTTGTCGAAGGCGATGAAGAAGAGCTGATCGGGGTGAATTCCCGTATCGAACTGGCACTGGTCGAAACCATCGCTCAAGACCGCTTGCGGGAAAAGGCCATGAAGGGCGGGGCCACCTTGGTCGATCCGTCTACGGTCTATTTCTCATTCGACACCAAGATGGGCAAAGACGTGGTGATCGAGCCCAATGTCTTTTTCGGTCCCGGCGTTTCGGTCGGAAACAATGTGCACATCAAGGCCTTTTGCCATTTGGAAGGCGCATGTGTTGAAGATAAGGCCATCATCGGCCCGTTTGCGCGGTTGCGTCCCGGCACCAATTTGGCCGAAGGGGTTCGGGTTGGCAATTTTGTCGAAATTAAAAATGCTCAGGTCGATGCAGGCGGTAAGGTTAACCACTTGACCTACATCGGCGATGCGCACATCGGGGCCGGTGCCAACATTGGGGCTGGCACCATCACGTGCAATTACGATGGCTATATGAAGTCCAAGACGATCATCGGTGCGGGGGCGTTTATCGGATCAAACACCGCCTTGGTGGCGCCTGTCACGGTCGGCAGTGGCGCGATTGTCGGGGCGGGTTCAACCATCACCCGCGATGTCGGCGAAAATGATATTGTGACCACGCGCGCCGATCAAAAAAGCGTGCGCGGCGCGGCAGAACGGTTTCGCGAACGCAAGCAGTCTGAAAAAGACCAGAAGACGAAAGGCTGAGCCCGGCATATGTGCGGCATCATCGGTATCATCGGCAAAAACACCTCCACGCCTAAAATTGTTGAAGGGCTGCGGCGTTTGGAATATCGGGGCTACGATTCCGCTGGGATCGCAACGCTGGTCAATGGTGCGATTGAGCGTCGTCGTGCAGAAGGTAAGCTGAAAAACTTGGAAGCCGTTTTGCAAGCGAACCCGTTGGAAGGCGATGTTGGCATCGGCCACACCCGCTGGGCCACCCATGGCATTCCCAACGAGGCCAACGCCCATCCCCACATGACGGCCAAGGTCGCCATGGTGCACAACGGCATCATTGAAAATTTCCAGGAGCTTAAAGAAGAACTCACCGCCAAGGGCCACGTGTTTGCGTCCGACACCGATACCGAAGCGGTGGTGCACCTGATCACGGCATATTTAGACGAAGGCCTGTCGCCCAAAGACGCCACCGCCCAAGCGCTGAACCGCTTGGATGGTGCTTTTGCGTTGGCGATTATTTTTGCTGGCGAGCACGATTTGATGATCGGCGCCCGGCGCGGCAGCCCGCTGGCCATCGGATTTGGCGACGGGGAAATGTATTTGGGCTCCGACGCCATTGCGCTGAGCCACCTGACCAACCGCGTGATGTACATCGAAGACGGCGACTGGGCGGTGTTGAGCCGTTCGGGGGCAGAGGTCTTCGACGCAGATGGCAATACCGTCGAGCGCCCGGTGCGGGTTAGTGACTTGAGCAATGCCTCGGTGGGCAAGGGCGGCTATCGTCACTTCATGCTCAAAGAAATTTACGAGCAACCTCAAGTCATCGGCGACACCCTTTCTGGTTTTATCAATCCCCAAGACCGCACCATCACCATGCCGGACTTGCCGTTTGATTTGGGCAGCGTGACGCGGCTAACGATTGTGGCGTGCGGAACGTCCTATTATGCCTGTCAAACGGCGCGTTATTGGATCGAAAAGCTGGCACGCATTCCGGTCGAAGTGGACGTGGCGTCTGAATTTCGTTATCGCGAAGCGCCTTTGGTTGACGGCGGAGCGGCGTTGTTCGTGTCCCAATCGGGCGAAACGGCGGACACCTTGGCGGCGCTTCGTTATGCCAAGTCCAAGGGGCAGCATATTCTCAGTATCGTCAACGTGCCCGAAAGCACCATCAGCCGGGAAAGTGACGGTACGCTTTTAACCTATGCGGGACCGGAAGTGGGCGTCGCTTCGACCAAGGCGTTCACCACCCAGTTGGTGGTGCTGGCGTGTCTCGCCATCGCCATGGGCCGGGCCAAGGGCACCATCGAACACGACTGCGAAGCGCGCTTGATGGAAGCCTTGATCGAAGTGCCTGCGCGCGCTGCAGAAGTGCTCAACCACGACGAACGTCTGAAAGAACTTGCCGCCGAAATCGCGGAAGCCCGCGACGTGTTGTATCTGGGCCGTGGGACCTGTTATCCCATCGCCATGGAAGGCGCGTTGAAGCTGAAAGAAATCAGCTACATTCACGCTGAAGGCTATGCGGCGGGTGAAATGAAGCACGGCCCCATCGCGTTGATCGATGAAAACGTGCCGGTCATTGTTATCGCACCGACCGACGAGCTGTTCGAAAAAACCGCCTCCAACATGCAGGAAGTCATTGCCCGGGGCGGGCGGGTGATCTTTTTATCAGATGAGCCGGGGGCCAAAAAACTCGGCAAGTTGGCGGCAGCCACCATCGCGTTGCCCCAGGTCGACCCGTTCGTCGCGCCCATCTTGTACGCCATTCCGGTGCAGCTGCTGGCCTACCACACCGCCTGCATCAAAGGCACGGACGTCGACCAGCCGCGCAACCTGGCCAAGTCGGTAACCGTGGAGTAATCGTGAACAGCATCTCGGGCTGGTTTTTGCCATTTCGGACCATATTCGTGCCTATTCCTTCAGCAGACCAAATTGGTACCCGAACCCTAATTTTAAGATGATGTTGCCGTGATTCTTCGTCATAACGCACACCGATGCGTTTGACGTATTTGGTCAAACAATCACGTTTTAATTTCTCGTTAGACTGGTAAAACGGATTGAGGTCGATTCGTATATTGGGGATCATATCCAACCACGTATTCGTACTTTCGATATTCACTATTTTTGTATCAAACTGGCTGATTTCCGACTGCTTTTGACGTTGAGTGTCTTCAAAATTGCGTTTGGCTTCGTAGAAGCCAAGCCAATCGTGGTATAAAATATTCATGACTGAGACGCTTCACATATATACACGAGTTTCCACTGTCACTCAGGAGGAACAAGGAACTTCTTTAGAAGTTCAGCTTCAGCTTGGTATCACCAAGGCTAAGGAACTTGGCTTTGAATATAAGCACTGGAACGAAGGTGGAAAATCATCACGGTTTGAAAACCTTGAAAACAGACCCGTAATGAAGCGGTTATTATTGGATATAGAAGACGGCAATGCCCATCATCTATGGGCATATACAAACGACCGCCTCTCTCGCAATGACATCACCCAGCAGACAATCAAAATCGCTTTGCAGCGTCATGGGGTTAAGCTCTATACGAAGGATGGCGAGTACGACCTCAACAACGCCCACGATAAATTCATCAAAACAATTTTGGATAGTATGGGCGAGTATGAAAATGCGATGCGTGCTGAAAAAAGTCGGCTTGGAAAAATTAATAAGTTACGGAAGTTTCCCCATTCATGGATAGGTGGACCGCCTCCGTTTGGCTATGAAATTTTTGCAGGACAATTAGTAGAAAGCACTGATGAAAGCATGTGGGTTCACCGCATGTATGAGCTTTTTGTTGATGGAAATTCATCTGCAAAAATTAAAAATATTTTGGACGCAAACAGCGTGAAAACCCGCCGATGCAAGCCATCTTGGTCGCTCGGTTCCATCCAGAAAATATTACAAAATCCCCTGTATCTTGGCAGTTTTGAGTACCGTGACAAAAAACTCGATGAGACGGTAACATGCCAATGCCCTCCTCTACTTTCTCTCAACTTATGGAATGCGGCACAGGATCGTCGAAAACAGGTTCTCCAACGCAAAGGACAAGTTAATAGAAGCACCAAGTTCTACCTTTTACGGGACCTCATGGTCTGTGAACATTGCGGAACCCCCATGGGCGGGCGGGACAAGCCCCAGAAAGGCGAACACCTGTACTATTGCCCATCCAAGGAGCGTGAATGGGTTAAAGAGCAACCGTCAGAAGACGATAAATGGCAACGTGGTCGGGGATGCGGCATGGCACGATCCCTAAATATCGGACGCACCGATGAGATCGTCGTTAACACGGTCAGCAAAACCCTCTCTGACCCCCAGCATCTCCACGATCTTCTTAGGTCTCGATATCAGAGTGAAGGCGACTTCAAACAGCGGAAGGCTTTATTGAGGCGTCATAAACGACGCTCGGAAAAAGAACTCCAGCATATTGAGACCTCACTCTGCGATCTTGAGACTGAGTATCGTCTCAATCACGTTGAAGAATCGATATATCGACGAGTTCGGGAC
>NZ_MCGG01000083.1 GCF_001746755.1 Magnetovibrio blakemorei
CGGCTGACCAGCATCTTCCCCGCAAGCCATTTTTCGTTATTTTGCGAGCGGTAGGCGCTGTCGGCCCAGACCTCACCAGAGGTGTTGTCCGTGCCAACCACATGCTTGAGTTGGCGACCATCGGGTGCGGAGGCCGACGTCACATGTTGCCCGCGAATAAAGCCGAAATGGCGGTCGATGCTGATGTGTGACTTGTAACCGAACACCGGGAGCGCAATCATCGGCAGCGGCGTGCCGTCGGGCCGATGGCGCACCTTGCCGCCGATCTTCAGCGTCCAGCGCGCATCCACGTCTTTCTGCGCTGCTTTGTTGGGTTCATCAGGCCAAATCTCGTGAGCGCTCTTGCCCGCCTTGACGGCCTCCTTTTCCGGATCGGTATTGCGCTGCTTGGGCGCCGGAACAAGGCTGGCGTCGACGATTTGTCCCGACATCGGAATGTAGCCCTTCTTGTAGAGTTGCCAGTCGAACGCCTTCATCACCCGCTTCAACGTGCCGGTCTCCGTCAACTTGTTGCGGAACAGGCGAATGGTGTTCTCGTCCGGCGTCGGCGCGCCGAGATCAAAGTTTAGAAACCGCATCCACGACAGCCGGTCACGGATCATAAATTCCATCCGCGCATCGCTCAGATTGTGCTGGGCTTGTAGGATCAGAATCTTGAACATCGACACCGGATCAAACGGCGGACGCCCACCCTTCGCGCCGTCGCCATAACCAAGACCCTCGACCAGCCAGCCTCGGAAATATTCAAAATCAACCGTCGCCGCCAGAACCTCCAAGGGATCACCGTCCTCGCTGAGACGCGCAAGGTGTTCCGACAAACTGAAAAAACCGCGTTGTTCCATCAATCTCTCCCTATCAAGCCGATGGAACGATTGAATCACAAAACAGAAAAAATGGGGAGGTTAATACGGGTGTCCAGCTCCGGGAACTAATCGCGGAGAAGCTGGCCGAGGAAGCGCCGGACATCATGGCCGGGGAGATTGAGGTTGATGAGAGCTATTTCGGCGGTGTCAGGAAAGACAAGCGAGGTCGCGGTGCAGCGGCAAGGTTCCTGTCTTTGGTCTGCTCAAGCGCGGTGGACGGGTCTATGCCGTCACCATCCCAAACGCCCGATCTGAAACGCTTTTGCCCATCCTTGAAAGCAAAATCAGGCCGGACAGCATTGTCTACACGGATTGCTTTCGGGCCTATGACGTCCTTGATGTGTCGGACTTCCACCATGTACGGATCAACCACTCAAAGCTCTTTGCTGAAGACCGAAACCACATCAACGGCATTGAGAACTTTTGGAACTAGGCGAAGCGGCATTTGCGACGCTACAACGGTATCCCCAGGCACCACTTTCATCTCTATCTCAAAGAGTGCGAGTGGCGCTTCAACTACAGGCCGACGAGCAACCTCTTGAAGGTCCTGTTGGATTGGGCGAACATATGATTACTTCGAGCTTATCTATGTCAGCCCCTTAATCAAATATGCGACTATACCTTCAAAAAATCCCCCCTATACAAATAGAGATTTTGACATGTTTTAAATCAATAAGTTAGATCTATCTATTTGTAAAAACTGTGAATTGTCAGCATCCCTATCAATTCATCTCTACGATTACTGAAGATTTCTAATTGTAACCCCAAGAATATCCACCGGTGTTCTTGTAGCTTTAAAAGTTTGAATCAATAAATGAGCACAACTCGACGCCTAAAAAGCTACTACAGACTTCTCGCCGCACTATTACAAGCGCGTTCAAGTTTTGATTTTGCACTCCCCATCCTACCCATTTTGGCACGACTAGGTTTGGCATTCCCCATAGCCTATCTCATACACAAAACAATCCAGCCCATGACAAGCCAATCGTCCAAATACAAAGTACTCGTCATTGAAAAAGCTGTTTTTAATGAAGACATCATGGAGGTCCTTGGTGAAATGCCTGAAGTTCAGGTGTTCGGCCTCAAACGTGCGGTTATAAAGTGTGTATCATTAGGAATCTTACCCAAACAAATATGCGGCGATGATTGCTACATCACGGATGATCCAGTGGCGAACCGGGCAAAGCTCGATTATCGAAAATTGTTATTTAGTATTTGGTCCTATTTATCGTTGTTTCGTAGCTACGATGCAGTCTTAACAGGAAATTGGTGTTATTGGGCGGAGCGTGAGTTGGGGGCTGTCCTTGAGCACAGCAACATCCCCTTTATTGTACTGCACAAAGAAGGCATCAAGCCTCCTGAACGCAGCAAAATATTGAGGAACTTGTTTAAAACTCAAAGAGGCCAATTTACCGGGCGTCGTGTGCTTGTGTATCAAGAAGACGAAAAAAATCATCAGGTTGATGGTGGCATAGCACGCGATGAGCAGGTTATTTGTGTTGGAATGCCCCGAATGGACAGGAATCACAAATGGCGTCGGCTCGCTGCAGCAGGAAAAGTTCCAAGCCGTGCAGACCGCCAAACGGTGTTATTTTTAGCTTTTTTACCAAATAATTTCCTACCGAGTTATTCCGGCATAGAAAGTGATCTTGCCTGGGAAGAACTTTGCAGCGGCACCTATCGGGCCGCAATTGAATTGGCTAATGAAAATCCAACTTACGATGTCATTATCCGACCTCGAATACAGGAAGCTCCTGAGGTCGAAATATTATTAAACCGAGAGGGTCCGCAACCAGAGAACCTAAAAATTGTGTCCGAAGGGGAGGCGAGCCCTTTAATCGAATCGTCTTGGGTCATTTGCGGGCACAACACCACTGTCTTACTTGAAGCCTTAGCATCAAATAAGCCGGTGGTCGTTCCGCATTTTGGAGAATCTCTTGACCCACGCTATGAAGGTTTTAATGTTGAGCTTGGTGATGCTGTAGAGCATGCAATATCTGTTGAAGATCTTAAAACCAGGATTAAGCGGCATTGTGAGACCCCTTACGCAATTAACGAGGAACTCTCATTTGCCGTTACTGAAGCCCTGCAAAAATGGACGGGAAACCCTGATGGAAATGCTAGCGAACGTGTCCGCAAAGCTATTTTGCATGAGCTCACACTGTTGAATTAAATACAAACCAGAAAGACGAAGAACTACACCGGGCAGCCACTCAATGCCCCCTCCCCCCACCTTTATTTTCCCCTACCTCCCCAGGGTGAATTTACAAATGAAAGCAACCGCATCGATGAAAAAAAATGCAATTACAATTGGAAGCCGCCAAGTTGGTTCTGGTCATCCTTGTTATCTAATCGCAGAGATTGGCATAAACCATAACGGTGATATAGATATTGCTCGGCGGCTCATCGACAAGGCTGTCGAACATGGTTTTGACGCAGTGAAGTTCCAAAAACGCACCATTGATGTTGTGTATACTCCCGAAGAGCTCGCAACACCGCGCGAAACACCTTTTGGTACGACTAATGGCGACCTTAAACGGGGTCTTGAATTCGGCGTGGATGAATACAAGGAAATTGACAATTATTGCAAGGAGAAAGGAATCCACTGGTTCTGCTCGCCCTGGGATATAGGTAGCGTTGACTTCCTCGAGCAATTTGAACCTCTTTGCTATAAAATTGCTTCCGCTTCCCTCACCGATGACGAACTGCTGCTTTATATCAAAAATACTGGCCGCCCCATCATCCTTTCAACAGGCATGAGCACAATCGAAGAAATCGACCATGCTGTTGAGTTGTTGGAAGGTGCTGACTTGATACTATTCCAAACCTCATCGACTTACCCCTCCAAGGACAGTGAACTTAACCTCGCTGTAATTGAGACGCTCCGCAATCGTTACCAGATTCCAATCGGATATAGCGGCCATGAAGTTGGGGTTATGCCTTCTGTAATGGCTGTCACCGGTTTTGATGCGTGCGCTGTTGAACGTCATGTAACGCTTGACCGCTCAATGTGGGGTAGTGATCAAGCAGCAAGTCTTGAACCACGTGGAATGGAATTGCTGTCTAAATATCTTGCAATTTGGCCTATTGCTAAAGGTGATGGCGTAAAATGTGTCCTTGAAGGAGAGCTCCCTATCAAGGCCAAATTGCGTAGAATCGGTTAATAATCAATATGCGAAAACAAAATCTCGATGCAGCTGATTCACCACTATCTCTGCTCCACTTGGTTAACAAAAGAAGTGCTAATGTTGGGAACGGAGCCCTTACAGAAGGTACCGAATCCGTTATCAACGAGGACTTTCAGAACCACATCAAATGGACGCGGTTAGCTTGGGATGATTACACATTCGGGGTAAAAAAATTTGATCGTGAATTCATCAATCTTATCAATGATCATTCCGATGGCATGATCGTAGGTGGGGCGGTCGCAATAAATGGCCGTGAGTTCTATGGTGACGCAGGAATGCGCTTTAATCTACCGAAAGAGTTATGGTCGGAAATCAGACAGCCTCTCATATTCTACGGTATTTCATATCGGCACTGGGAAAATCAACCGTATCACCATCAGGATAAACTCCTGTGGGTTCTCGATTTCATCCTCAACAGTGACAATATGACTCTTGCGTTTCGTAACGACGGCACGCGTGAATGGTTGAGTTCAAAATTTGGCTTCTCGAGCAACAAAATTGACGTTATTCCCGATCCTGGTGTATTTGTTCAGGCCGATAGTAACGGGTATTACCCTGATCTCAAGGATGACAGGCTGAACGTTCTTCTCGCGTTTAATGACGAAGACTCCAACTATCGCTACTACACGCCGGGAAGTCGACAAAAAATGCTAGAAGGCATTGTTGTCGCCGTGGAAAGAATGCTTGCCACACACAAGGTCAATCTGATTTTGGTACCGCATTATTTTGATGACCTTCGAATGATCGCAGACTTCATTGACCTCTGCAAACCCGTACTGGCTCATCAACATATGATCTCAACAGAACTTGGACGCATATCCAGTAGTCATCATTTTTATGGCCGCTACCTTAAGGCAGACCTCATTATCAGCATGCGTGTTCATTCAATGTCGCCAAGCATCGGTCTCGGTGTGCCGATGATTCCCCTGACCACCCAAGATAGAATGACAGACTTCTTGGATGGGATTGGAATTGGTGATCTGAATATAGATGCATTTGATGATAACCTTTCCAACAACCTAACAGCAGCAATTGAAAAAACCTTAGCAAACCCAAGTGTAATCAGAGATCGGTTTATTGGGGCCCGCCAAAAGATGCGCCTGCAAATGAAGGCCTTTAACACCAAAGCCGAAAACATAATCCTCAGAACACAAACTGAAATGCAATGACTCTTTTTTCTAAAGACTCAATAGACCTTCTCGTCTTTGATTTTGATGGTGTTCTCACGGACAATCGAGTTTATGTGTTGGAGGATGGCCACGAAGCTGTTGCTTGCAACCGAAGTGACGGATTGGCTTTTGATATGTTTCGTGCCATTCATCTTTCTACATTGATTTTATCAACCGAAAAAAACCCAGTCGTGAGTGCTCGCGCAAAAAAACTTTGTGTCCCCGTCTTACAAGCCGTCAAAAATAAACGCCGCACTCTCATAGAACACTGCGCCTCATCTAGCATAGACATTAAACGCGTAATGTTTATTGGCAACGATTTAAATGACATAAGTGTCATGTCTTGTGTCGGTTTCCCGGTAGCTGTTTTTGACGCACACCCGAAAGTTAAGGAATTGGCTTGCACTGTCCTCTCGACTGCTGGGGGACAGGGTGTGGCAAGGGAAATTGCAGAAAAGACCCTAGGCCTTGATTACATTACTCTTACCTCTTTGCAGAATGAGTAAAAACAATACTTTTTCAACCTCATCGTTATAGTCGTCGAATTAACCTGATTAGAGACCTAAATAAAATGCGTGCAAATGAAAAACACACCAAACTTGAAGTTCTGGCCTTAGTGCCCGCACGTGGTGGATCAAAAAGTATGCCTCGTAAAAATGTCCGCATTGTTGGCGGCAAGCCTATGATAGTGCATTCAATAGAACACGCGCTGCAGACACCTTCAATTACTCGCGTCGTCCTCACAACGGATTGCGAAGAGATCGCTGAGATCGGACGAGCCGCCGGAGCCGAGGTGCCTTTTCTACGTCCTGCGGAATATGCCCAGGATTTGAGCCCCGATTACGATTTTGTTCTTCATGCCCTACGGTGGTTAATCGAAAAAGAAAATTATTCTCCTGACCTAGTGGTTCAACTTCGCCCGACTACACCGATTAGAGACATAAATCAGATTGAACGTGCGATCCATGCACTCTCTGAATGCCCAGAGGCCGATTCACTTCGTGCAATTGTGCCAGCATGTTTTTCCCCCTACAAAATGTGGGAAGTTGGAAATGACGGGTTTATGAAACCAATTCTCAGTCATGCCAATATTGATGAGCCCTATAACCAAGCAAGGCAGATGCTGCCAAAAATATTTCAGCAAGATGGATTTATTGACATTACTAGGCCAAAAACTGTAATTGAGATGGGCTCTATTACCGGTCAAAATGTTCTGCCATTTTTGTTAGATTCTATATCAATTGATATTGACTATGAAGACGAGCTTATAAATGCAGATTTTATTATGAATGGAGCATAAACTGTGGCTCGAATTCTACTTTTAAACCCAAGTCGTTGGGGACGCGGCATCACACCTATCTGGATTGCCAGCCACGCTGCTGTTTTAAAAGCCCATGGTCATGAAGTTTCATTATTTGATACAACCTTCTTTCTTGATTGGGCTCAGAACGAGAATGCCTTTAATACGGCTAACCTTCAATATAAGCCATCTCCTTATGAAAGCTTCCTTACCTTTGATGAGACACCAGTCCGGGAAGCACTACAAGCAAAACTAAATGAGTTTGATCCTCATATAGTGTTTTGGTCTGCGATCTCAACTCATATACATGGCGAAGGGGAATATGCTGCAATTCAATTTGGGCACCAGTTGATGAGTGATGTCTCATGCTCTGCAGTTAAGGTTTGTGGAGGCCTCCAGCCAACGGCAGCTCCCGCAGACACAGCCATTCGATTTCCGATTGTAGATTACTTTATAGGTGGTGAAAGTGATTTAGTCCTTGCGGATTTCGTGGATGCACTCGAAGCAAAAAAGCCGCTGACTGCTATCCCGGGACTTATATCCCGAAATAATGGAGATATATTCCAGTCCCCTCGTCAACCTATCATTAGCGACCTTGATATAATTGGCGCTTATGATTATAGCCTCTTCGATGAACAAATTTTTCACCGACCATACAATGGCGCTGTCGTTAAGGCCATTGATTACGAGTTATCTCGCGGCTGTCCATTTACCTGTGGGTATTGTGTTGAAACAGTTATCCAGCGTTATTATGGTTTTACTGAACGGTCTTCTCGCGGTGCATTGCGAGACCTAAAACGATACCTTCGACACAAGAGTGCGAAGCGCATCTTTGAAGAAATTTATACCCTTCACAATGATTATGGCATAACACTTTTCCGTTGCCAGGATACAAACTTCTTGACGATTAACCGTTCCACTCTACTTGAATTGGCTGACATCTTAGATGAAAAGAACCTGCCAATTCAACTTTATATCGAAACCCGCCCAGAAGGAGTCAACGAAAAAACTATTCCACTCTTGAAACGGCTGAGGGTTGATGGTGTTGGCATGGGTATTGAGCTGGCGACGCAAGAGTTCCGCGAAGAGGAACTGAACCGCTTCAGTGATCAAACGGCCATTGAAAACGCCTTCCGCTTATTACATGAAGCAGGTATCAAGCGTACTGCTTACAACATCATAGGCATTCCTCACCAAAATGAAGCCTCCATTCTTGATACCATTGTGTTCAATCGGAAGCTAAATCCTGACAATGTAACTGTTGCTTTTTTCTCACCATACCTCGGAACAGAACAACAACAAAGAGGGGCAGAGCAAAATTACTTCTTAGACTATGAGTTTGACTTAGATAGTCAGCTCAGAACAATGACTCACCACTCTGTTCTTTCCTCAGAAATTCTTGCCTTCTACAAGCGCCATTTTGTCCGGCTTGTGCGTGATGGCATAGAACATCTTGAGCTACTAAAAGAATCAGACGGTCTCTGCTAATATGCCTACTCTCGGCTTACCTTTGGACTCACATCTACGTTCTTGGCCACACAACGGCATTATCGGCATTCTCGATCTTGAATACACAGCCTGGCAAGGTTCCGCTCAGCACAAGTGGAGCCGTCCAATGGAGTGGAGGGAGATTGTACAAATTGGTTTTTTATTGGTCGACGCAGGGGCACAATTCCAAGAATGTGGTGCTGTGGAGTTTCTTGTTAACCCACAATTTAATCCAATACTATCGGACTATTTTGTAGAACTTACTGGAATCACCCAGGACAGTTTAAAAAAAGAAGGCCTTAAACTAAGCGACACATTAAAAACTCTAAGTAACATAGGAAAAAGCGCTACCTCGATTATCTTTAACGGATCTGATGGAGAAGTCTTAAGAGAAAACTGCCAACTCTTTGATTGTAAAATGCCATGGAATAAGCAGATCCTATTTAACTTTCGGCCCCTTCTTGCCGATACACTTCAACACAATGCAGAATCACTTGTTTCTTCCGATTTACCTAGGCTGGCAAGAACCCATGTTGAGGGTCGGGCACACTCTGCTCTTCATGACTGTCGGGCAATTGCTGCAGCACTTTCTGCATGGCGACAAGAAGGTAAGCTCTGATAAGTCTATACGAGGCCCTTCGCTAACCACCCTCCATCAACAACAATGTCCTGCCCTGTCATGTATGAAGAAGCGTCCGAAGCAAGAAAAACTGCAGCGCCGACGAGATCTGAAGGAGCCCCCCAACGTTCCAACATTGTATTGCGACAACGTTGTTCATTTATTTTTTGATCTTTATAGCTAGCAGCTGTCATGTCCGTCTCAATGTAGCCGGGGACTAAATTGTTAACTCGCACACCAAAAGGCCCCAAATCGCAAGCCATGGCGCGCGTGAGTTGACTCAACCCCCCTTTGGCAGCAGCGTAGCCAGGGTTGTTTGGGAAGCCCTGAAACGCAGCAAGACTTGTAACGTTAATAATTGAACCACTCCTAGCCGCACGCATATGTCTTGCAACCGCTTCGATGCCCCTATATGGAGCAATCAAATTCACCTTGATCGTGTGTTCAACCCCATCTTGGATATCGCCCGGTAAAGAAATTCCAGCAGCATTGATTAAAACATCAATCCGGCCACAGTTCTCTACGAATGTATCAATATGATGTGTTAGCGCTTCTGTGTTGGTAACATCACAAGATTGGTACTCAACTAGATCAAGAAAACATTGATCCGCTGCCTTCGAACGAGCCAAAGCAAGTACCTTGGAACCTGAACGCGCCAAACCGTCTGCTAAAGCCCAGCCGATTCCGCGTGATGCCCCGGTAACAATCGCAACGCGCCCTTCAAGGGAAAACATTTTTAAACATGCATTTTGAATTGATTTCAAGCTTTCAACCTAACTTCTATATTATTCAAAAATGAAGGCTGAACTTATTCAACCCGTTGTGGCAGCAGAGACATTCTGTCATTATTTATTCCCCATCTTCAACTAAACTTTATTTCCATTTTAATCACTAAGAATAGGAGACCTCGTAACATGACCACTACCTCACTTGGGCAACGCATTGATAAGCGTATTATCAAAAAGGCAGACCACGATGGTTGGTTATACTTAGCGTTAAGACTTGTTGAAGCGAGGCGGATTTTATCTGCGCCAGTATCTTATTTTAACAACCGGCGGAAAGCACGATCCATTGTGGATGCGTCTCGTTGGTCAGACTTCATCCCCAAAGAAGACGGCTTTCGCCCCTTCTTAATTGATACATTTGCTGAGTTACCGGATGTGATTTCTGCATGTGAAGATATATACGCTCAATACGAGGCTGATTTAAACAGCGGTAAGAAATACAATAAACCTTTTTTTTACAATATCATGGATGAAGAAAGTCTCAAATCTCACCCGATTCTTCTAGACTTTGCACTTAGCGAGGCCATCACGGAAGCTGCGACAGGTTACCTTGGGCACATTCCTCGACTCAATTCCATCGGTGTGTTTTTATCACCAGTTAATGATACCATTTCTGGAAGCCAAAAGTTTCATAGCGATGGAGATTGCCTGAAACAAGTCAAACTTTTCGTAAATATATGGGAAGTTGCTCCAGGTGGAGGAGGTTTCACGTTCATTCCCAAATCAAAAACGAATGAATTTCTTCGTAAGTCTGGCCTAAATTACAACCTATCTGATGAAGATGTTGCCAAGTTTATTCCTGATAGTGAACAAATTGTTGCCAATGGCCCCCCTGGTAGTGGGCTTTTATGTGATACAAGTGGCTGCCTTCATATGGGGAGCCGAGCAAGGAAAATGCCGAGACTTATTCTTAAAATACAGTTTGTTTCCCGCCCAGATGCTTTACTGCCAAGACCTATTGGGCGCACGGCCCATGGCGGGCACGTCATGGTAACCAAAAAACTTCTCGAAAACTTTGACATAAAGAACCCGAATGCCGGCCTTTACGTTGACTAGGCCGTGACTTCAAAACTGGTGATCCGAATCCGCATTGAAGCATGTTTCATATTAGCGATGAGGTTTTCAAAGTTTATGTCGTTTTGCGTAGCAATTGGCAGTGGTCAAATCGAATGTACATCCCCAAACCTAGAAAGGGGCATGGGATGACAAATTCTAGGGATTTTACTGATCTGTTAAAAGCGAAGGCGGTTCTCACCCCGGGGGGGGCAACGCATTCAAGAGAACGCTGCAGCGACACTAAGTTCGCCTAAACAAAGTCAAGCACATGAGCGTCAACGATAACCACAATCAAGCGCATGCCAAAAACTGTCCAGTCAATCAGGACTTCTTCAGTGAAAAACATGAAAATCCTAACGACACTATATTAGTGATCAGTGTGCTTGTTTTCACAAACTATCATACCTTTCTCAAACAAGATATGGCCTACCTCAGAGTCCGATTCAAAAGTTTTCATATGATATCAGCCCCTTGCCAGAAGTCTACTGACGCGCCGTATGTGAGCGATGAGCAGCCATGTTTCAGCGCTGGCGATGGTTTGCTCCCAGTCTTTGGCCAATCTGCGGCAACGGCCAAGCCATGCAAACGTGCGTTCGACCACCCAGC
>NZ_MCGG01000084.1 GCF_001746755.1 Magnetovibrio blakemorei
GCTGTCTGGAACGTACGCCCCGGAAATAGACAAGTAGGTGTGGGGTAAGCAGAGAAATTCAAGGTCAGCAAATGGAGGGCAAGGAAGCGGTTATGACAGGGCAATGAGAAGGCAGAGATTGTTGCAAGACTTTGGCCTCAACGCGATTGCGTGACAAGGATGTTGCAGAAGCCTAGAATCAACTGGGGACAGTCTTGGCGATAGGCTGAAAGTTCCATGAATAAATTGGATAAAGGTTCTTCGGACATGCGCGATCCGTATGAAGTTCTGGGTGTCAGCAAAACGGCCACCACCGATGACATCCGCCAAGCGTACCGCAAGTTGGCGAAAAAATCTCACCCAGATCTCCATCCGGGTGACGCCAAGGCCGAAACCCGTTTTAAGGAACTGAGTAACGCCAAAGAGTTGCTGTCCGATGCAGATAAGCGCCGTCGCTTTGACGCTGGCGAGATCGACGCCGCGGGCAACGAGCGTCCTCAGCACAATTACTATCGTCCCTATGCCGATGGCGGCGAGGGGGCAAAATACGCCCGTTACGGCGACGGCCAGGACCCTGAAAATATGAGCGATATCTTCGCCGATCTTTTCCGTGGCCGCGGCGGCGGAGGGGAAGGCCTAAAAATGCGCGGGCAGGACGTCAGCTATAGCTTGGCTGTCCCATTCATAGATGCAGCCCGAGGTGGAAAAATGCGGGCAACTATGGCTGATGGTAAGGTGTTAGACATTTCCATACCCGAAGGCGTGCATGATCGCCAGTTGCTCAGGCTGCGTGGCAAGGGCATGCCCGGGATTGGCGGCGGACCGTCTGGAGACGCCTATGTCGAAGTTCATATCCAATCACACCGTTTTTTCGACCGCAAGGACAACAATATTCACATGACCTTGCCAGTGACGTTGCGTGAAGCCGTCCTCGGCGGCAAAGTGAAGGTGCCAACCGTCTATGGCCATGTGGAAATGACGGTGCCAAAGAATGCCAACGCTGGTACGACGTTGCGCCTCAAGGGCAAGGGCATTTTGGATCCGAAAAGTGGCCAACGGGGTGATCAATATGTGCGTATAGAGATCGTTTTGCCTGAACACCCGGATGCGGAGCTTGAGGCGTTCGTCCGCGACTGGCAAACCGGCGAAGACGATCCGCGAAAAGGAATGGTGGCGTTATGAACTTGGAATTCGATGAAATCCTCGCCGTCGTTGAGAACCTTGGCGCCGACGAACTGACGATCTGGATTGAGAGTGGCTGGGTCCGTCCCGAAGAAACCGTTCCCACGCCAAAATTTTCGGCCGTGGATGTGGCGCGAGTCCGTCTTATCCACGAATGCATATACGAACTCGGGGTGGAGATCGATACGCTGCCGCTCATCTTATCCCTTGTTGATCAAGTCTATGGGTTGCGTCGTGAACTGGCGGTGCTGGTCGAGGCGGTTGAGGAGCTACCGGAAGAAACCAAAACAAAGATTCTTCAGCGCGTGGGCCGTGTCGGACAAGACTGAAATGGCTAAGCAGTTTTTCAGCTATAACGCGGGTTGCGACGTATGCTCGGCTAGCAGATCATGTCGCCTTATGAACGTCACGATCTAAGGGATGTTGCTAAAACCGTGGTTATAATAAGCAACAACCCGCCCACCACCATGACGCCCTTAAAAGTCAAGGCGCCGTTACGGTAAAGCATTACGACCATAACCCCAATCGCAGCGCTCGCGACCAATAGGGCAATCAGCGAATCAAGATTGGTGTCCATCGTTTTCTTACCTTATCAAATGGCAGGCGTTAGATAATAGGCACCCAAAATAAAGGACAAGATAACGCATAGAAACGCGATAAAGCCCTTTTGCCAACCTGAGCTGCTCTGCCTCAGGTTCAGGTAAAACCACAAGATCAGAGATGACTTGGCACCGGCCAAAACCAGCAACACCGTCACCCATGTTGAGCCCAGATCAATGTCTGCATTGACGCGCCCGGCCCCCATGAGGCCAATGGTCGCCGCGATCAAGACGGCCCATACGAAAATCAATCTACGTGTTGAAGGGAGTTTCGCCTGCATGACTCACCTCACCAGATAGATGACAGGGTAGACCAGCACCCAGATCAAATCGACCATGTGCCAGAACGCCGCCCCGGTTTCGAGGTTTTCAAGACTGTTCTTCCACGCAACGATTGCCAGAATGATCAATCCCATAATCACATGGAAAAAATGGAACCCGGTGATCAGGTAATAGAGTGTAAAAAATGTATTCGTTTCTATGTCAAAACCGGCGTCCAGCTTGTCACCATATTCGATGATTTTGACGTACAAAAATACCGACCCGATCAAAATCGCGTAAACCATCCACCACCTTGATGCCGAACTGTTCCCATCAGATCGTACACGCACCGCAAGGGCGGCACATAAGCCACTGGTCAACAGGACCATCGTGTTGAGGGCGCCAAAAAACCGATCAAGATGAGCTTGGGAAGCATCGAATGTTTGCACATCCAACATGCGCGCCACGGCGAAGCCACTGAGCGCCGCGCCGAACACCAAAAGCTCGCTCCAGATCAGCACCCACATGATGGGATTTCCGGGCAGGCTCGACAATGGCCCCCATCCGCTGTTGTGTTCATTCAAATCAGACATCAGCTCATTCGACCTAGCTCACAAGGTGACGATAAATGTTTGGCAACGCAGCGCTCAGTCGGTTGATATGGGGGATGATGGCGCAGCCCCCCCTTCCAAACATGTAGGGAAAATAGTCTCGCGCCTGAGCGTCGATGGTCACCCCGTACACCGCCGCACCCGATCTGCGCGCTTCGAGGATGGCCATGCGGCTGTCTTCAATGCCATAGCGCCCATCGTAATGATCCAGATCGTTGGGCTTGCCGTCACTGATCAACAACAACAATCGATGGCGGTTCGGACGCTCGTTCAATTTGTCCGCCGCGTAGCGGATCGCCGCGCCCATGCGGGTGTAATATCCGGGCTTCAGGGCTGCGATGCGTCGATCAACAGCGGGAGACAGCGTCTCGTCAAAATCTTTTAATCGATCCAGTCGCACCAAGCTTCGCTTGCGCGATGTGAACGTGTAAATCGCGTGGTCGTCGCCGCTGGCCGCCAGGCCATGCGTCAAGGTGGTCAGGGCTTCCTTTTCCACGTCCAGCACGCGCTGCCCATCCATCCACGCATCGGTGGACAGCGACACATCCACCAAGATCAGCGCCGCCAGGTCACGGCTTTCGTTGCGAAAGGAGGTGTAAATTCGGTCGCTGCCTTCACCGCTGGCGGCCAGATCGCAGCGCGCCCGGATCAGGGCGTCAATGTCCAATTCGCTCCCGTCAAATTCGCGGGGCGTGCGTTCGCGTTTGGGACGCAAGGCTTCGAACTGACGGCGCACCTTGTTAATCCGCTTGCGGCTGGCTTCATCGGGGCTCCAGTCTTCGCCTTCCTCGTCCGCCAGGCCGGACACGACCACGCAGTGATCTAAGTGATAGCTTTTGCGCCGATAGTCCCATTCCGGATAGGTGATGTCGGCGATGAGCCGTGATGTGTCAACGGCGTTGGCCGGAAGGTCCAGATCAAGACGGATGGTCGAGGCGGTTTTTTTGTCATTTTTCGACAAGGTGATGTGTTCCAATTCCTCCGCCGCACGCTTCGGGTCATTGTCTTCATCGTCGTCAACAGGACGGTTGACGTTGACCATGTCGGCCATAGAGAGGATGTGTTCAAAACGGTCGAAGGCCAGCGGGTCGTCGCGTTCGGCTTGATCGTTGTCGCGTTGTTCGGCCACGAACTTGCGGCCATCGCGCAGATCTTCACTGTTTTGGTGATCGCTTTTGCTGTCTTCGTCATCGACCGCATCTGGGTCGTGTGCGTTGCTGAGACCCCGGTCCACGACCTCGCCCCACAGCGGCACCGACAGAAACGGTTGGTAACCCGTGGGGGCGGTGAAGTCGTCCAGTTTGCCTTGCCCCGCAGACACAAAGTTCCACATCGCCGCGTTTTTGGGAACAGTTCCGCCCAACAGCGCATGCACCACGTCTTCAATTTGTTGTTCTATGGCGGGCTTGGCGTGCGTCGGCCGTGCGTTGCGCACGCCTTCAGATAAGCGTTCGAACACAACCCGCAATCCCGGAAGCTGCTTTAAGGTTGTGCGGGTTTGAGCGGCATAGATCTGGAGGGCCAGCAGATCACCTTGCAAGGGGTCCGCCGGTGAAGGTTGACGGCTTGGTGCTCCGGCTAAGGCCAAATAAGCCGCCAGCCATATATAGAGTTTTCGATTGAGGTCCTGATCGTCGAACAGATCTATGACGTTCGGTAGGGTGAGCGTTTCGGCATCACGCTTGGCGGTTTCCAATTTTTCCATATCCGCGCCCAACTTCATCATCAGGCTGAGACGATGTTTCTTTTCACGCGCCACGGCACCCACAATCTCCAGTCCGCCCGCACCGCCAACGCCGTGAAAAAACACCGCCACCATGGTGCGTACGTCGTCCAGACGTACTGCGGCGTCAGGGTAATGGGCGTAGCTGCTTTGCCCCCCCACCAGACGGTTCCAAAACGTACCGATGAATTCTTCCGGTTCGAGAAAATCTGCGAGACCCACGATGCTGTCTCCTACCCAAACGTGGCGAGAACCACTTCCTCAAGACCGGCCTTAACGTCATCATCATCACTGAGCGGTTCGATCAGGGCTGCGCGTGCCGCATCCAGCGTCGACATCCCAGAGCGGATTAAGGTTGCGCAATACACCAGCAAACGGGTCGATGCACCTTCTTCCAGGTCCTGATCTTTCATCGCCCGAATGCGCGTGGCCATGTTCACCAACGGCGCACAGTGTTCTGCGTCCAGACCGGATTCTTGCGCGACGATGCGCACTTCGATATCCGGTGCGGGGTAATTGAAACTGAGGCCCACAAAACGCTGGCGAGTGCTGGGCTTAAGGCTTTTGAGAATGTTCTGATAGCCCGGATTGTAGGACACGATGAGCATAAAATCATCCGGGGCTTCTAAGGTTTCACCGGTGCGCTCCAACGGTAAGATGCGTCGGTCGTCGGTCAACGGGTGTAGCACTACGGTCACGTCCTTGCGCGCTTCGACCACTTCGTCGAGGTAGCACACCCCGCCCGTGCGCACCGCATGGGTCAAAGGTCCATCAACCCATAGGGTTTCTCCACCTTTCAACAAGTAACGTCCCGTCAGATCCGCCGCCGTCAGGTCATCGTGACATGAAACGGTATGCAAGTCCAAACCCAGACGCGCCGCCATATGTGCCACGAAACGGGTTTTTCCACATCCCGTCGGACCTTTGAGCATTAGCGGTAGATTGTTCTTATGGGCGTGTTCGAACAATTCGCATTCACCGCCCACCGGCAGATAAAAAGGAATATCGGCGTTGATTGCATTCATGATCTGTCCACCAAACTGTACAAAATAACGAGAGAGCAAAATAAAGAAAAGAGAGGGGGGCAGTCTCCATCACAAAAATGGATCGTGCCCCCCTTTTGAAGTTTGTCTTCAGCTAAACTTCATCTTTTTTATTCAGCGGCTTGAGGTTTCATCCCTCCAACGCGAACCTGCGCTTTATCGGTGCTCAACGTGGCGTAGACGAACAACAGCACGCCGATCACCACCACGACGCCGGAAAGCCCGCGCAGGATGAAGAAGAAGCCGATTTCGTCGGCGACCTCCATAAAGCTGATGCCCATGACCCGTTGCAGATGGGTCTGCAAAATGCCCGCAGCCGTCAACGTCAAGGTCATAAAGACCATGCCGCTGGACATGATCCAGAAGCTCCACATGTTGAGCACCTGGTTATACGGCTGCATGCCCCGCAAGTGCGGCATGGCGTAGGTGATGATCGCCAGATTGACCATCACATAAGCGCCGAAGAACGCCAGGTGACCATGCGCCGCAGTGACCTGCGTACCGTGGGTCAGGTAGTTGATCGGGGCCAAGGTGTGCATGAACCCCCACACCCCTGCACCAAAGAATGCCAACACCGCACAGCCCAGAGTCCATAACATAGCGGCCTGGTTGGGATGGTCGCGGCCACCTTTGCGCACGACCATAAAGGCGAACACGACAATGGCGAAGAAGGGCAGAACTTCCAACGTCGAGAAGATCGAACCGATCCATTGCCAGTACCCTGGTGTGCCGATCCAGAAGTAGTGGTGGCCCATGCCGAGCAAGCCCGTGAACAAGGTCATGGAAACGATCACGTACAACCATTTTTCGACGATTTCGCGGTCGATGCCAGTCATCTTGATCAACAAGAATGCCAAGATCGCCGCCATGATCAATTCCCACACGCCTTCGACCCACAGATGCACCACATACCACCAGAACATTTTATCCAGGGCGAGGTTGCTGGGGTTGTAGAAAGCGAACAGGAAGAACAGTGCCAGTCCCCACAAGCCCATGACCAAAATCAGGGACACCGCCGTTTTTCGGCCCTTGAGTAAGGTCATCGAAATGTTGAACAGGAACATCAGCGCCACGACAACGATGGCAACCTTGATCCACAGCGGTTGTTCGAGGAACTCGCGCCCTTCGTGGATGCCGAACAGGTACCCTAGAACTGCTGCTGCCGCGCCGAACAGGAACAGCCAAAACTGTAACTTGGCAATCAACGGGCTGTGAATTTCTGTTTCTGTTTCTTCTGGAACCAAATAATAAGCTGCACCGAAAAAGCCGAACAGCAGCCACACGATCAGCGCATTGGTGTGGATCATACGGATGACGTTGAACGGCACGGCTTCCGCCAACAGATTGGGGAATATATAAACCGTTCCAGCCAGAAGGCCACCCAGCACTTGCGCAACGAAGAGACCCATCGCCGCAAGAAAATAGGGGTAAGCCAGTTTTTGAGTTTCATATTTCATGATCAATTTGTCCTCTTGCCTGGCTCAATTAACCGGCCACGTTGGGGGGCCAGTTCTGTGTTTTGATGGTGTTGACCCATTTGAAAAAGTCAACGAGCGCATCGAGCTCTTGTTCGTTGATTTCGAAATGCGGCATTTGCCGACGCCCTTCGACCTCAGTCGGCTGGGACCGAATCCAGTCCTTGATGCCGTCGCGTGCTGTGTCGGCATCTTCAAAACCGCCGTAGCGCGCCCATACGTTGCCCAACTCCGGCGCGTAGTAGGCACCTTCGCCAAGGATGGTGTGGCAGTTGATGCATGAATGTCGTTCCCACACGGCTTTACCCTGTTCGACACCCGGCGTAATACCCGCCACATCCGTAGAGTTCTTTTCGATGTAGCCGTAGCTGTGCACCGTCAAGGCAACCAGAATGACGAGAAAAAAAATGGTGCCGCCGAAAAAGATGTTCCGTGCGGCTGACTTGGTTAGACCTTCTGACATGTTCAATATCCTTCGTGATTTCCACGATCATTGCCAAGTGGTCTCGATAAACCACCGTGGTGGTATTCAATCTGTCCCCGTCCATGGCGTCCTTATCTTTTGTTAAGAACGCTAAAAAACGCCTGACCATGTTCCTCAACTCTCGACATGCTCCTCATCTATGCCTTAGAATGGTTTTATTGGTTTGGAAGTAACTGCATTTTGCCGGTGCGTTTTTGTTTGTCCGTGAATTGGAGTTCTAAGCCTTGTCTCATGTATCCCCATTAAGCGAAGACCCGGGTCTGATTTTCAGGCTTGGTATGGTTCCCGTGTTCTTAGACACCCCGCAGAAAAGCCTTTGTGCTTTGTTGCAAAACGCGACGCAGTTGATGCCACCTCCCGGCACGCAAATCGTTGGCAGCGATACGACAGCCGATCATCTCCATATTGTTTTGCAAGGTTATGTGGGCTCTTACGCAGGAGATGGAGTGACGAGCGATGATGCTGCTGGCGCACAACAGTTGCTCAATTGCATCGGTGCCAACAGCTTCATCGGTTTGTCGGAAATCTTTCTCAATCATCCTCATAAGTATGCTTATAGGACTTTTGACGACACGCACATCGTGAGTATTCCGACCGAAGATTTGTTGAGCGCCTTGGAAAAAGATTGGGTTTTATTAAGGTCAATGCTTTGTGGTATGAGCCAGCGCATTCACGGCTTGGTCCATCAAATCAACAGCCTCAAGACGCAAAAAGCGGAACAGCGCCTTGCGGCCCATTTTCTCGACTTGATGGAACAGCAAGGCGGCGGCATGGCGTTTGAGTTGCCCTATGGCAAAAAGAAACTTGCCGCACATCTCGGTCTGGTTCCGGAAAGTCTGTCGCGTGCCCTCAAGCGGCTCAAAGAACGCGGCGTTCACGTGGAGGGTCGTTCTATCACCATCAGCGACCCCCAGTCATTGATGGATGTTTTGGGAAAATTGAGGGCTGAGCTATGAACCATACCCTCAAAGCCAAAACCACCGCCATGTTGTCACAGGAAGATTTCGAGAGCATTGCATCGGTTCCGTTTTTTGCCCACATACCGACCGAATTGCTGGCGTCTTTGACCGTGTCCGCCAGCGTTACAACCTATTCCCAAGCCGGACTTCTGTTTAATCACAACGAGCCGGCGGATACCATTTACGTCTTGTTGGACGGCATGGTGACCATTTCGCTTTATCACGAAGACGGCACCCAGGCGATCATCGACACCATTACCCCGGTGTCTACGTTTGCGGAGGCTGCTGCCTTCCATGAGGGGAGTTATCCGGCAACGGCGGAATATACCGCAGGTTCGAAAATCATCGCCATTCCCGTATCTCTGTTTCTCAACCAACTGGAATCTTCATCGAAGACAGCCTTTTCGATTTTAGGATCTTTGGCCCTGCGCGAACGCGATCTTGCGACGCAGTTGGATACTTTAAAACTGCACAGCCCGACCCAGCGCATGATCGAATACTTGCTCGAACAAATTCCGGAAGACGAAAACGGCGCATACAGTTTAACCTTGCCCTTCGACAAAGGGCTGACCGCCAAAAAGCTGGGGATCACAGCCGTAAGCCTGTCGCGCCTGCTGGCTCGGCTGTCACAGTACGGTGTAAAAAACTCCCGAAAATCCATTCATATCGCCAATGTCACTAAGCTTCGAACCTATCTGGAAGATAGCAAAAAGAAAAAGCGGTAAGCGGTGAGCAGAGTGCCGCGCAAGTTTGCCTTGTGACTTCGGTTATGGAGACGTGAATGTACGTCGAAGTTGGTCGTGCTTGTTCTGACAGGTTACACAACAACCGCCCGCGACCGCACGGGCTGCAAAGCTTTATGTGATGTGTTGGAGAATGTGTTTGTATTTGGACCAAGTTGTGTGGTGTCGGATACTTTGAACTCTGGTGAACGGTTACCCGTGTCCGTAAGTCAGTTTTTTTTCCGCTTTGATCACATAGGGGATATACCCCTTATCTAACTGGCCGATATGTTTAACCAGCCATTCTTTCAAAAAGCCCAATAATTTTTCCATATCCACAGACTGTGGATCGGATGCAAATGCGGCCGAAAAATCATGCACCAGATTTTCAATATCGCGATGATTTTTTTTGTGCTTTTCCGCGTTGGGGTAGTCTGTGTTGGAAAACAAATCTTCTTCCCGTGCAAAGTGGGTTTCAATGTATTGCACAAGACGTTCCAAAGACTTTCCAATCGCGTCAGGTCCCTGAGCGTTCACAGTGTGGTGCAAGTCATTGGCGATGTTAAACAGCATCTGGTGATCGTAATCGATAACCTTATGACCGACTTTCATTTTATCAGACCACTGTAGCAGCATACCGAACTTCCTTGTTGTACGTTCCGGATGTTCCAGATGTTCTCGTTGTAATTTTATTACCATAGCACGATGCCGCCAATTAATGGTATCGCACAATGATATTAGGGTGATGACAGCGGCCTCTCTGATTTGGTTGCAAGATGGTTTGAGCACAACAAACCGAACTTGTATTCCAAGGCTGTGGGGGGTAAGAAATTTGGACTCAAAAAAGCCGTCAGCCATGGGGCGGCTGACGGCTCATTTCATCAGGAGTTGGCAACCTGATGTTTAATACACGTCCTCACGCGTATTAAAGACGTTGAACTTACCCGTTGGCGTGATCAGACGCTTATCCTTGATCACCTTTTTCACCTTTAGGGTTTTGTCATCAATAACAACAATGGCAGACTGCTTATCCTTGCCGTTCCATACCGAGAACCAAATTTCCGTTCCGGCCTTGTTGTATTCACCTTGCACCGCGCGGCGAGCACCATCTTTAATGCCGGCCAAAGCTGCGATGGGGATCACTTTATAAGGTGCATCCGGTTTGGTCATGTCGAACACCGCGACCGAAGATGCGATCTCTTCATCGGGATTAAGCGGGCTATCAACCCACAAATTGGTGGAGTTGGGGTGCGTTTTGACGAACAGAGACCCGCCACCCTGGGCTTCAAGGCTCTGCACAACTTTCCAGGCATATTGCGGATGACCGATCGGGTCGGTACCGATCAGCGCCACCGTTTCATCGCCGAGATGACTGGTCGCCCACACGGGTCCAAATTTTGGATGATTGAGGTTTGCCCCGCGCCCCGGATGCGGGGTGGTAGTCTTGTGTATCCACGGTCATGCCGCGGGTCGATACGATCTTAAGGGGCTCCAATGTATGGCCGTCCATAATGGTAAATTGCGGTGGCCAATAGGCTCCCGCGATGGCGTACTTATCTTCGAAGCCTTTCATTTTTGAGGATTCGACGGAGCGTGCTTCCATACCGATTTTAATAGAGGCGACCGTGGCGGGTTCTTTCATCCATAAATCGATCATGTTGATTCGCGCGTCGCGACCAATCACCAAAAGATAACGGCCATTGGCCGAGATCCGCGTGATGTGCACCGCGTAACCGGTTTTGATAATGGTTTTGATTTCATATGTATTGCCGTCGATGAGGGCGATCTGACCGGCATCGCGAAGTGTCACCGAAAATAAATTGTCGATATCCCAATCATTCATCTTTTTCGTGGGACGCTTGTCAGGAGGAACCGCCAAATTCCAACTGGCCTTCATTTCGGGCATGCCGAATTCTGGCGGAGTTTGTGGCTCATTCAACAGATAACGCGCCATCAGATCGATTTGGGATTCACTCAGCTCCCCAGATGTGCCCCAATTGGGCATACCCGCTGGTGAGCCATAGGTGATAAACGCGACCAACGTGTCGTAGCCGCGCTCTTTGGTGATGTCGGTGGTCAACGGTTTCCCCGTAGCACCCTTGCGCAACACGCCATGACAGCCTGCGCAGCGTTCGAAGAAGATTTTGTTGGCTTGGGTCCGTTCCTCATCGCTGAGGTTTAGATTTGGTTCCGCTGCATTTGAAGCGAACGCAGTCCCCAAAAGAGAGCCGAAAATCATAGCGACACCGACCAGACGGCTTATCTTTGTTCCGGGCATCTTTCCAAATGGACCAAATAATGTTGTATGTCCCATATTCATTTTTCCTTACAGATTGGACGGATTTTGTCCGTCGTTAAAATGTTTGGGCCAATGATCATTTGATCTAACAAAGGCTTTGGCGCAGCCAGTTATAAGTTAAGCCGCTTTTTTCCTGATGGTTGAAGCGGTGTTTTCTGATTTTTTGATGTTTGATTCTTTGGGCTGTTTCAATCTCGTTCAAATAAGGTGGACCTGAGGGGTATTTTTTTTGCCAGGCGATTGCGCTCTTGGATCATTTTCTCAATATCTTCGAGTTCACATGCCTTGGCACATTTCTTGATGAACTTTTGGGAATCGTGAACACTTTCCAAAACGTCTTCATATTTGCTGATGGCATTCCCCAGATGTTGGTTCGTAATATCCAGTCTACGTTGGATTGAGGCGTGTATTTCAGTCAAGGAAGAGACTGTCAAAGCCACATCATGCGCTTGCTTGGTAAAGCCTTTCAAAAGGCTGGCGGCACGAATTGAACCAAAATCATAGACAATAGACATGGCAGAAGTTACCCCTGACGAATGTTGTCGAGGAACACGTTTACTTCCTCTCTCAAAACTTCAGATTGACGAGACAGCTCTTGTGCAGCCGTCAGCAATTCCTCCGAAGAAGCTCCTGTTTCATTTGCGGCATCATTCACCCCGGCTATGTTCGAGGAGACCTCATTGGTTCCCGTGGCAGCCTGTTCTACGTTGCGTGCAATTTCCTGAGTGGCGGCTCCTTGCTCCTCTACTGCGGCAGCAATAGCTGAGGTTATTTCGTTCATTGTGTTGATCGTTCCGCCAATGGATTGAATGGCAAGAACGGCCTCATCCGTGGCACCCTGGATGCCACCGATCTGCGTTGAAATTTCTTCCGTCGCCTTGGCCGTTTGGTTCGCAAGGTTTTTAACTTCTGCGGCAACAACCGCAAAACCTTTCCCGGCTTCACCAGCACGTGCGGCTTCGATTGTGGCGTTGAGGGCAAGAAGGTTGGTTTGGTCGGCGATGTCTGTGATCAAAGCAACCACGTCACCGATTTTTTGCGCAGCTGTGGCCAGACCCTGCACCTTCTGATTGGCAGAAGCAACTTCTGCTACTGCGGCACTGGCAACATCCGTAGACTGTGCAACTTGTCGTGAAATCTCAGCAATTGAACTCGAAAGTTCCTCCGCAGCAGAGGCGACCGTTTGGACGTTTGTTGATGCTTCTTCGGCAGCCGCCGCAACAGTGGTGGACTGTTTTGATGTTTGCTCTGCCGTTGCAGAAAGGGAGGCAGCTGAAGCTTGCATTTCCGTTGAGGCAGACGATACGGACTCGACAACGCTGCCGATAGAGCTTTCAAAGTCATTTGCCATCTTCAGCATTAATGCCCGCTTTTCTTGCTCGGCTCGAAGTTCAGCTTGTTTTTGTTCTTCCTCCATCTTTTTCACGCGGATGGCGTTGTCTTTGAACACTTGAACAGCTTGGGCCATTTCGCCAATTTCATCATGCTTATCAAGCGCAGGAATATTGGTTTCCAGGTTGCCATCGGCCAAGCTGCCCATTGATCGGGTCATGTCTCTGACGGGTCCAACGATGGAGCGAATGATCAAGAAGGCAACCAGACCTGCAACGGTTAACCCAACGCCCAAAAGGACCCATTCAACCGTTAATAAGGCGGATATGGCTTTGCTGTTGTCTTGAGCATCATTTGTCAAAAGCAGCTTTTGATTCCCGGCCATGCCGCCGGAACGTTTCCCATCTGCGTTTGCTTCGCCCAACAAGATGTTCAGAATTCGGCCCGCCCGTGGTGCCGCTTCAGTGACCAACAAGTAGTTGGCCATATTTGTTTTGCTCGATGCTCGGATCTCAAACATTTTAGCAGGGAGGGAAGAAAACTGTTTGCGCACATCAGAAAAGTTGGAGAGTGCTGTGATTTGATCTGTCGAAAGTAAGGACGAAGAAGCCGTTAGATCAGAGAATCGTTTTTCATTCGTCGACCACAATTTTGCATATGCGTCTGCATAGGATGTATCTCCAGTCAGCAAATAGGCGCGTATGTTGGCGAGGCTCAAAGCCAGAGAGCCTCGCACATCAGCCATCATGCCCAGGATTTGGACGCGGTCGCCGCTTGTCCCACCTTTTCCCGCGAGTTCGAGGTTGATCATATTTGTGATGTTATCAACCATTTTGGACGCATGAGGGGTAACCCGACGGCCACCGCTAAGATCAGAGCCATTGCGGTAAAACCAAAAATCAACCGAGCGCTGATTTTAAAATTCATTCTATTGTTCCATTCCACAAAAATTTGCGCGTCTACATAATTGGTATGGGGTGTGAGCAAATGGTCACGTCCCAAAACACATCAACGGCTTGACGCTCCATTTTTCTGGAGGCCAATACACCGTTTAGATGTGTGTGCAGCTAAAATAGAGGCTGTATCACCAAGTGATAAATCCGGGAAATACACGTATATATTTTTAAGAGATAAAATTAACTGTATACAACCTTACAGGGTTCTGTCGTATTGGATAAGATCGGCAATAGAGCGCGCGCTCATTTTCCTCAACACGCGAGATCTGTGAATTTCGACCGTTCGATCACTGATGTTCAAACGTGCAGCAATCGTCTTATTGGTCTTTCCCAACACCAACATATCGTAAACTTGACGTTCTCTTGGCGTCATCAGCTCTAAGCGCTTTGTAACTTCAACATTATTCTTGCGGACATTTCTTTGTTCCGCATTTAAAGATATTGCCGCTTTAATGCAGTCTAAGAGGCGCCGGGTGTCGAACGGTTTTTCAAAAAAATCGAAGGCTCCGGTCTTCATTGATTCGACGGCCAGTGGCACATCACCATGACCTGTGATCATAATGACGGGCAGGATGCTGTCGTTGGCCTTCAACCATTTTTGCAGTTCAGACCCATTCATTTTAGGCATTCGAATATCAAGCAAAAGGCAGCCTGGATCGGATAAATGATTGGCTTCAATGAAATCATGAGCAGATGAGAAGGTCTTCACGTCCAAATTCTCTTGGCTGATAAGCCAAGAGAGAAAGTCACGGATGGCACAATCATCATCAATGACAAAAACCGTTGGATTAGATTGCAAAAGCGCTCTCCACCTCAATAAAAGGGATGCTGACTTGTGCTATGCATCCCTTTTCAGGGCCATTGCTCAGGCTAAGGTTTCCACCATGTCCCTCTACAATTGTGCGACATATTGTCAGACCGATGCCAATTCCATCGTCTTTGGTTGTGTAAAATGGGTCGAAAATGCGATCAAGATCATTCTCTATAACGCCAGGTCCGTCATCGCAGATCTTGATGACAACGTCACCATTTTCGCCAACACACGTGCCAATCGTGACCACAGTTCCAGAGTTCGCTTGCGTGGCCTCAATTGCATTTCTCGCTAAATTGAGAATGACTTGTTCAATTTGAACTCTTTCAGCCGATATATCGGGCACACCAGAATTTAGATCGAGGATTATGCTGATTTCGTTCCGCCGTCCCAACGCATTCAAGATTTCGGACAATTCTTGAATGATGGTGTTTATGTTCAATGTCCTCCGCCGAGGGGGCTCCTTTCGGATGAAAGCGCGGACTCTGCGAATGATCGCATTTGCTCTTTCAGCCTGCATCAAGACTTGTTTGAGCCCTTCACGCACCGTGGTCATATCAGGGCATTTTTCCTGTTCGGAATGCGCTTGTAAAAACTCTGAAGCCACTTGAGCGCTACCAGATATGACGGTGAGGGGTTGATTGAGTTCATGGGCCAAAACGGTGGACATCTCACCAATTGCGGCTATTCGCCATGCACGGGCAATTTCCGACTGATGGAGACGGTCTCTTTCTTCGCTGGCGAGGCGTTCAGAAATATTTCTTGCAATGACATGAATGCGTCCATCGCTGAGTTGTTTTGCACTGATCTCGACGGGAACTGATGAACCATCGACACCGTGTATGGATTGAGTCGAACGTACAACTTGACCTGCCTGCAAGCGGGCGAATTCTTGATCGAAATCAGAACCGTTCTGAGAAGGTAGAATGTCGATGTAATTTAAATCGAACAGAGGGGCGTTGTCAGGAAGAGCCAAAAGCTCACGTCCGGCAGAATTGAGGTCGAGAACTTTTCCATTTTCGTTAAAGACAAAAATGGCATCGGAGGCTTGCTCCATAAGTGTTCTAAAATTGTACTCGCTGGCCCGCAATGCCGTTTCCACATGCAAACGTTCTTTAATTTCTGCGCGTAGATTTTGGGTCCGGTCATGTACTTTTTGTTCTTGGTCGCGCAAGGCCTCATTGAGCGTGGTTTCATATTGCTTGCGTTGATAACTTAAAAAAGCGGTTACCCAAATTGCGAATAAAGCCAGTCCTCTGTTAAAGACAACCATCCAATGCAGGCCTGCAGGAGCAGACAAAAAATAGCCGAGGATCGTCAAGACGCTGCCCAGCACGGCCAGGATAAAAATCATACGTTTGTCTGGATGCCAAAGTCCCAGCAGAACCAAAGCCATATAAGGAACGCCCGCTGCCACGCCGAGCGGTATAGAAAGGTCAAAGAGGAGTATAAGGGCGGCAAAAAGCACAGCCCTAATCAGTAAAGGGTTATAGGATTTAACCTCTAAACTTTTATTCGTTACAAGCATTCGGTTTGGCACATAGGAGCACGCGGTTTCTATTGTGAAACCCGAGTTCCCTCCAGTTATCAACAAGGAGAGGCTGAATTGATAACATTGCCTATTTAAGGGACTTTAATCAAGGCGATAGAGGGTCATCACACTTCGCCATCATCTCTTTCAGAAAAAAATGGGATATTCACTAAAGTTCTTGCACGGTTATGTGTCGTTTTGAACAGTACGCCACCGTTATGTGTGGTTAGTACATGGGCAACCCCATTTGTTTAATTCGCAGGGCCCCAAACGGCTCGGCGTTTTTTTGAGGATCTAAGGTCGGACAATTGCGACGTTTGAATTGCAAAATGCAGGGGTAAAATAATGGTCACCAAACGACCGGAAAGTTCTACGACGAAGCAAGCGTTCGGCCTCAAGTTAGTCCTCAACGCCGTTGGCGATGGTCGGCGTAATGTCCATTATAAAAACAAGGACTTGATCTACCGACAGGGAGACGCCGCTGATGCCGTCTATTATATTGAGAAAGGCGGTGTGCAGATATCCGTCGTCTCCGGTCAAGGTAAACACGGCATTATTGGGGTGCTCGGCGCGGGGGCGTTCTTTGGCGAGGGATGCCTTTCAGGTCAGTCCTTGAATTTGTCCTCGGTCAGTGCGAACAAACCGACCACCGTGATCATCATCTCCAAGGTGGCGATGCAACGGATGCTCCACGATCAGCCAGAGTTCTCGGAAATATTTATGTCGTTCTTGCTGAGCCATAATAGCCAGATTGTTTCCGATCTGGTTGAGTTGTTGTTTAATTCCAGTGAAAAGCGTCTGGCCAGGGTGCTTCTGCTTCTTGCAAGCTTTGATAAACACGGAATGATTTCGGTTGTTGTCCCGAAAGTCAGCCAGGATGATTTGGCATCCAGGGTCGGCACAACCCGAACCCGGATCAATTTTTTCATGAACAAGTTCCGTACCCTCGGCCTGATTGAATATGACAACGACACGATGAAGGTTCACCCGGAATTGATGAATGTGATTGTTCACGACTAAGGTCAGGACCTTTTAAAGAAGGTTGAGCGCGAACGTAGAAAGCTGATGTGCTAAATTGGAGCTGACCGAAGAATGTCACGGGGAGCTCTTCATCCCTGTCAAACTCACTCTCTTTCAGCGTACTATGATCATCATGAGCAAAGTCATTTTCGCACGTTCGAATTCTTTTAAGCGGCACATGCGTCTTGTCGTTGGGGCCCTCGTTTTGGCCCTCGCCCTGGGGGCTGTTGTTGCAGAGCGCACGGTTTTAATGGAAACGGCGCTGCAGGCGTGGTTGAAGAGCCAAGGCATTGGGAACGTAACACTACGCGTGACAGGGTTGGATTGGCGCAAAATACAGGTCGAGGGTATTCGTTTCGGCGATGAATTGTTCTTGGATGCCCTTAAGGTTTCCTATGATGTGGGGCAGCTCATCTCTGCACAGGTTTCTTCAATTGAGATTACCGGGTTAGAGCTCACCGTATCAGATTTTAATTCAGACCTGATGGCTGTTGTGCGCCAAAACCTGGCGGCCTCTCAAAGCGCTGAGGCAGGACCATCCATCACGTTGCCGCGCATTCTTTTGCGCGATGGCAAGGTTCATCTGAGCCAAGCTGATAATTCTATCCGTGCCAAAATTTCAGGTGAACTCCACCCCGATGGATCGGGGACCTTGAGGGTATCATCGGGACACGTGATGGTGCCGGGTCTCGCGCCGTTCGATATTTCAGGGCAAGCGCTATTCGATGGTGCACATGGGAAGGCTGAGCTTGTCGCCTCGCCTGACAAGAGCTTCCCCCCCATCATCATAAAGGCGACGTTCGATGGCAACGAGGGCAGCTCTGGGGGCGCGGCCTTTGAAGTGTCCAAGCTGAGTTTTGCGTCCGGTGGATTGCAGCCGGGACATTGGCTGTTGGCGCTGAAGGACCTTGGCCCCGTATCGGGTGATTTTGAAGGCAGCGGCGAAGTAACGCTTTCGCCCGCCGGGCCGACTTGGGTGGCACGGGTGCGCTTTAGCGGAGCAGGTGTACGGGAGGATGATTTCAACGTGATCGACGGTGCCGGCGTGGTCACGATTGAGCCCGGTGCGGGGCAGAGCGGGCTTGCCCTTCAAGTTCAAGACGGACAAGCCGTTGTTGGTACTCGCCAGGGTCAGCGCGTGCGCTTGAACGATCTCAACATTCACGCTGACCTAGATTTTGAGACGTTGAATTTGAACGCCCGTCTGGAGACCTTAACGGTCAAGCATCCCTGGATCGAACCGCTGCACTTTACGGGTGACGGGGAACGCAACGGGGATCTGGTCAATTTTTCCATTCAGGCTCAAGATAATTTGCTCAGCGCCACCGGGCACCATGACCTTGCGACGCAAAAAGGCATGGGGACTGTTCACGCAGGGCCGTGGCGCTTTACGCCTCACGGACTGCAACCCAAACAACTCTCACCGTTGTTTGCGGACATTGAAGAGGCGCGCGGAACACTCGGCGCAACGCTCAAAGCTCATTGGGGTGGAGAAGCCGATGGGACGGCTAGCATCATTTTGGATGACCTCACGCTCAAAACAAATTCGCTTGTTGTCGAAGGCTTGAACGCAAACCTCAACTTCGCGCACCTGACGACGCCCGTTATGGAGCGCGTTCAGACGGTTCAAGCTCAACGCATCGGCGGTGTACTGGATTTGGTGAAGCCGAGCATAGCCTTCCGTTTTGCCCCCGAAGATAAGCTATACATCGCTCATGCCGAAAGCGGTGTTGCGGGTGGGCAAATGAAGATTGATGATCAGACCATAGATTTTCGCAAATCAAACCACCCCATAACGGTGGTCTTTTCACGCCTTGATCTGGAGAGCTTGTTTGGGCTGTTGAATGTTGACGGCGTATCGGGCACAGGCGTGTTAAGCGGCTCAATTCCATTGATGATTTCGGCGGATGCCGTGACCGTGGCGAACGGTCGTTTTGCGGCAACTGGTCCCGGCGTTTTACAAATGCGATCGCAAGCGGCCCGCAATGCCTTGGGCGGAGCGGGGCAAGATGCCGTCATGTTGCTCGATGTTCTCGACGATTTTCACTATCAAAGTCTGGAACTTAGCATTGATCGAGAGGCAGGCGGTGAGGCACGCATTCTTCTGTCCACGGCAGGCAGCAACCCCGCCGTCATGGATGACCAGCCTTTTGTGCTCAATGTCAGCGTCAGCACACAGCTCGATAAAGTCCTGGCGGTTCTGAGTACCGCTTTGAGCTTGTCACAAAAGGCCTTGCGCGGTACTCTGAAATCCCTTCAGTAAAGGATACAAAAATGGCTGTGACACGCTCTACACAGACGATGGCAGCTCTTGCTGTTGTGGCCATGGCAGTGGGCGCGTGTACGCCGACGGTTCGGGTCGAAGCGCCGCGCGAACCCATCACCATCAATCTCAACATTAAGCTCGACGCCGACGTGCGTCTGAAGCTTGAAAAGTCCGCCGACAAAGACATCACCAACAACCCGGAGATTTTCTGATGCAAGGGGATAAGAGGACGCTGAGCCGCCGCTTTGTTTTGGTCGCAACTCTGGCTTTGATGGTCAGTGCTTTAACGGGCATGCCTGCGTTGGCGCAATCGCTTCAGGATTTGCGGGCCTCCGGCGCGGTTGGCGAGGCTTTTGACGGCTACGCCCGCATTCGATCCGGCGCGGGCGCGGATCAATCCTTAGTGGATGCGACCAATGCGCAGCGCCGTGCCATCTATCAAAAGCGGGCCCAGGAACAGGGCATAAGCGTTGATCAGGTCGGTCGAGTTTATGCCAAAGCCATTTTTGACAAGGCTCCGGCAGGGGATTGGTTTTTGTTGGAATCAGGAAAGTGGGTCCAAAAATAATTCAGGATCAACCGTGACGGGCGTTGATTTGTTCGTCCCCCCTTTGGCATGAGTTGGTATACTGAGGCCCCGACAATAAAAAGGATCTGAACGAAAATGAGCGCCTTACTCATCTTGACGGCGAGCGGTTTTTTGGCTGGCTTTTTCTGGGGGTTCAAAAAACCCGCAAACTACTGTCATCTCGGCACCGCAGGCGCTCAAGCATTTGGCAACCGCTTTGGCAGCGGCATGATCAATGGCGTGATCGTCGGCGCGCTTGTCGGCATAGTGTCTTACGTCGCATTCGGTTAGGCATAATCGGCGGATAACCTATAGATCGTTGGTTTAATCCAAGCCCTGCAACCCTAATAAAAACGGCTAACTCAATAAGTTAATCGTTTTTTGTTGCCTGGATAAATTACCATACAAATGATCGGGTAAATGACCGGGCAGGCGTCGGCTATACAGTCGACTTCAAAATCTAGAAAACCAACGCAAGGTATTCAATAAATGCGGGGCTTGTCACATCGGTAAATGTTCAATGGGTTTCAGAACATTTAGCTGAAACAAACGCATAAAATACCCTTTGCTTTTAGAAATATGCTAAGACATCGATAAATAATGATACAGTCAGGCGTGAACTTATTTTAGAATTATTCTATTGTGTGAGGGTGGTAATGGTAAAGGCAAAGAAAACAGTCGCAGAAATTCTGACGTCAAATCAGCAGAGCATTCTGGAAAGCTGGATCAAGAGTATCAAGCATCTTGAGGGCAACCGCACATTGGAGCTGTTGAGTGAAAAAGAACTGCGCTCAGACGCGACGAGCTTGGCCGACGCATTCGTTACCGCCTTTTCCGTGGAAAATTACACCGACATTCAGCGCCCCGAATTTAAACCCGTTTTGGCCTTGCTGAGGGATATCTCTGCCTCACGGGTGGAGCACGGATTTACGCCTTCCGAAACGGCGACCTTCGTTTTATCGTTTAAAAATGCCTTGTTGGAGTACTTGCAAAAGGAATTTGGCGGCACGCCGAAGGCTCTGCACGAAGAAGTCATTAAGATGAACAAAGTGATCGACGAACTGGGGTTGATCACACTTGAGGGGTTCATCGAAAGTCGGGAAGAATCGGTGCGCCAACAAACGCGGACCTTGATGGAGCTTTCGACGCCGACCATGCGGCTATGGGATGAAATCGTCATGCTGCCTCTGGTCGGGGTGGTTGACACGGTGCGTGCATCACACATGATCGAGAAGCTGCTGGAAGCCATCGTCGCCAACGAAGCACGCGTCGCCATCCTTGACGTCACCGGGGTGCCGGTCATCGACACCCGCGTTGCCCAACACATCATTAAAACCGTTCATGCAACCAGCATGCTTGGTGCAACCACAATTCTGACCGGGATCAGTCCTGAGGCCGCGATGACCTTGACTTCGTTGGGGATCGATCTTTCGGGCATTCGCACCCGTGGTTCGCTGCGCGCGGGTGTGGCGGAGGCCTTCCGGATGGTTGGCAAGTCCGTAACCGATATCAAATCAGCCACCAACTAGGAGAACGGCACATGCGCGTTCCCATTCTTCGCTTGGGTGACATTCTCTTGGCCTCGATCCAAGAGGATCTGACGGACCATGATGCCATTCAATTTCAAAGTGACCTTGCCAACACCATGAGCAGAACGGACGCCAACGGCGTGGTTATCGATATTTCGGCACTGGATGTGGTGGACAGTTTTTTGGCGCGTATTTTAAATGATACGGCGTCGATTGTTTTGTTGCTTGGCGGCGAAGCGGTGATTTGCGGTATGCAGCCCGCCGTGGCGGTGACCCTCATCGAGATGGGACGTGAGTTGCTGGGCGTGCAAACGGCGCTGAATCTTCAACAGGGAATGGAAAAGCTCAAAGATTTGCTGGCAGCCCGCGAGGAGGCGCTCAATGGTGAGTAGCTTTCAGCCATGAAAGATGTGTGGCGAGTTTTGGATATTAAAACCGATGAAGACGTCTTGCGAGCCCGCCAAGCGGGGCGCGATTTGGCGCGTGAAATGGGCCTCGGCACGGCTGATCAAACGCGCCTAGCGACGGCAATTTCAGAACTCACCCGCAACGTCTTGAAGTATGCGGGCGAAGGTATATGCAGCATTGTTGCCGAAGATGAACTCAAAACCCACCGGATCAACGTGAAGGTGGAAGATCACGGACCGGGCATTCCCGATATCGACAGCGCCTTGGAACAAGGTTTCACAACCGGCGGCGGGTTGGGCGCGGGACTACCGGGCACGCGTCGGTTGGTCGATGTCTTCAATATTCAATCTTGCCCGGGCTCAACCGTGGTGAGCATTTCCATGATTCGCCCAAAGTGAAAAGAATTTGACGGAAACGATGGAGGGTGAAAAGCACAAAACGGACCTTAAGGTCTGCATCGTCAAGGTGAAGGAGGAGTATCACGTTGACCAGGCCCGCCGGGAAGCGATGGAGATGGCGGTAAAAATCGGTTTTGATAAGTCGGCATCCCATGCCATCGGCACCAGCGTCACGGAGTTGGCGACCAATCTGGTTTTTTATGCCGTAAACGGTGGAACAATCTTCATCAGGTCCGTGGCAAAAGAAAATCGAGTGGGGATTGAAGTCGTCAGCGAAGACTTCGGCCCCGGCATTGAAGACGTGAAGGCCGCCATGCAAGACGGGTATTCTACGGGTGGAGGGCTTGGCGGGGGGCTGCCCGGTATCAACCGTCTGATGGATGAGTTCGAGATTGTTTCGAACATGGGAATGGGGACCAAGATTATAACCCGGAAGTGGAAAAAATGAACATTGGGCAAGCTCATCGTCCATACTTGGGTGAAGGCCATTGCGGTGACCAGTCTGGGTATTGGTCAGAGGGATCTAGAACAGCGCTTTGCATTGCGGATGGACTGGGGCACGGACCGGAAGCTGAAATTGCAGCAAAAACGGCATTGAGCTACCTGGAAAAACATTGGAACCTGACGATGAAGGCACTGTTTGAAGGGTGTGACCTGGCTCTACGCAAAACACGGGGGTGCGCCATGGGGGTGGCCATTATTGACGAAAGTCGCAATGAACTTACATTTACGGGCATCGGCAATATTGAGGCCCGCATCGTTGGGTCCAACGGGAAGGCCTTGAGCAGCTATCCCGGCATTGTCGGCACCGGGTTGCGTCATGTGAAGTCCGAAACCTTGCCGTTTGCAAAAGGGGACTCGGTGGTGCTGTTTACGGACGGCGTTAAAAACCGCATGCCGCTTTCCGACTATCCAATGCAAGCCTATCGAGAGCCGCGTGAATTGGCGAAAGCCATCATTCGCGATTGGGGCCGGGAGACCGATGACGTTGGCGTCATCGTTTGTGTGCGGGAAGTGGGCGATGACTGAGGTGCCAGATTCGATCCTGTCACGGTATATGGTGGTGGTGGAAGGCTACTTTTCCAACCAAGATGAAAAGTGGCTGGCCGAGGCGTCGACCATTGGTCGTGACGCACTTCAGCAAAACATCCCGCCCGAGGAAATTGCAGAAATTCAAGAGCAGGCCCTTGCCATGCTGGCCAGGAACAAACCCGATCTGACATTGCGCGAAGCATCCCATCTGATCACCGCACCATTTACGGAAATGTTGATGGCTTACGGCCTCGCCTATCGCGAACAGGTTAAAATCCGCGAATCCTTGTTGGCGGCACTGGAATCAGCAAACCGCAGTAAGACCGAATTTCTGGCCAATATGAGCCACGAACTGCGCACGCCGTTGAATGCCATCATCGGATTCTCGGAAATGATGACTGAGGAAATGTTCGGGCCAGTGCAAAATGAGAAGTACCTTGAATACGCCGGCGACATCACCCGTTCTGGAAGTTTTTTGTTGGAAATAATCAATGACATCTTGGATGTATCCAAGATCGAAGCCGGGAAACTCACACTGACCGAAGAAGACGTTGACCTCGCGCAGGTTCTCAATTCGGGAATTCGCCTGATCCGGGATCGGGCGCATGAAAAAAAACTTGTCCTCATCGAGGAAATTGCGTCCCCTTTACCGCTTCTTTTGGGCGATGAGCGCCGGATAAAACAGGCTCTGGTCAACTTGTTGGCCAATGCGGTCAAATTCACGCCGGAGCGAGGTCGTGTGACGATCAGGTGCGCACTGGATACTGAGGGCTGTGTCTGGATCTCGGTTGAAGATACGGGCATCGGTATCGATCCAAAAAATATCAAAAAAATTATGGAGCCGTTTGGGCAAGCCGATAACTCTCACACGCGCAAATACGGCGGAACGGGCCTTGGCTTGCCCTTGGCGAAAAGATTGATCGAGCTGCATTCTGGGGCTCTGGAAATCTCCAGCGTTCTGGGCGAAGGCACGGCCTTGAAAATCGTGTTCCCTTCTCATCGAACGATTTTGGCCGAAGGCTGAAAAGGCTCGATGGGTGGTTTGATATTGGCCTGATCGGACATGGCGAGCTGGATGCCTTTGATCATCAGGGCGTTGTCGGGGCACCTGAAACATAGAATTTTTAGCCAAAACCTCTGAATGTGGTATAGGATCGTTACGGCGGATACCGACGTATCAGGGTGTCGGCTGAGCGGGTTTTAGAAAGCGTGGTTAACACCAAAGCCTTGAAAGGCGCGCCCTTCCATGAGCATTCATGTCGCCCTCCATCACCGTACGACCTATGTTTATGACAAAAAAATCAAGATGGCGCCCCAGGTCATTCGCCTGCGTCCGGCCCCCCATGCGCGTACTCCCATTTTGAGCTATGCGCTCAATGTGGAGCCGAAGGGCTACTTCATCAATTGGCAGCAAGACCCGCACGGAAATTATCAGGCGCGGGTCGTATTCCCGGACCCGGTCGAAAAATTCCAGGTGGAGGTTGATCTGGTCGCCGACATGTCGGTGCAAAACCCCTTCGATTTTTTCTTGGAACCAGATGCCGAAGACCTGCCGCTGGTCTATGAAGACACCTTGAAGGTCGAACTTGGGCCGTACTTGGAGGCCGAACCCGCCGGGCCGCTTTTGCAGGCTTGGCTGGATAGGTTTCCCAAACCCAGCGGCGCGACGGTTCCGTTTCTGGTGGGCTTAAACAGTCGTTTGCAAGGTGAAATCGATTATCTGATCCGCATGGAACCGGGGGTGCAGACGTGCGAAGAAACCCTGGGCCGGGCCAAGGGGTCGTGTCGCGATACGGCTTGGTTGTTGATTGAAATTCTCCGTCACTTAGGTTTTGCCGCACGCTTTGTGTCTGGGTACCTGATCCAATTGGTGCCCGACGTCAAATCCCTCGATGGGCCGTCCGGTGCGGATCGCGACTTCACCGATCTGCACGCTTGGGCGGAAGTTTATTTGCCGGGTGCCGGCTGGGTCGGGCTTGATCCGACGTCAGGCTTGTTGGCGGGTGAGGGGCATATTCCCTTGGCGGCGACGCCGCGTCCCGGCAGCGCGGCCCCCATTTCGGGCGCGGTGGAACCGTGCAACGTCGAGTTTGAATTCGACATGGCCCTAAACCGCATCAGCGAATCCCCTCGTGTGACCAAGCCTTACACGGAACAACAGTGGCAGGCGATTGACTGCTTAGGCTTGGAAATCGACAAGACCCTGACTGAGAACGATGTCCGTTTGACCCTGGGTGGCGAGCCGACTTTTGTGTCCATCGATCATGTGGACGCCGAAGAATGGAACACCGCTGCCGTCGGCGACACCAAGCGCGGCCTTGCCGACGAACTGATCCGCAGATTGCACGACAAGTTCGCCCCCGGTGGGTTGCTGCATTACGGCCAAGGCAAGTGGTATCCGGGCGAGCCGTTGCCGCGTTGGGCTTTCGGTTTGTACTGGCGTCGCGACGGGGTGCCGTTGTGGCGCAACGAAAAGATGATCGCGCGCGAAGACGCAGACCTTGAACCCGATATTGATACCGCCGAAGAATTTGCCAAGGGGATCGCCGAACGATTGGGCGTTTCGCCTGCCGCCGTCACAGGTGCCTACGAAGATCCATGGCATTTTATGGAGAAGGAACGCCGCCTTCCCGACAACGTCACGCTGAGCGATTCCAAACTCGACGATCCGCTGGAACGGTCTCGACTGGCCAAGGTGTTCACCCGGGGGCTCAGCAAGCCGACCGGATACATTTTGCCTTTGCAGCGCTGGAATGCGCGCGACGGGACGCACCGTTGGCACAGCGAAACCTGGGCGACCCGCACAGATCGGCTCATTTTGATACCCGGCGATTCTCCGATTGGTTATCGCTTGCCGATTGCCTCGTTGAAGCACGTGTCTGCCATCGATTACCCGTATGTCGTGCCCGCCGATCCGTTTTCGGAACGCAGCGAACTTCCCGAACCTGACGCCCAGCGCCAGCCCTATCTGCAAGGCAGCGAACATCCGAACGCAAACCGCCAGCATATCGTCGAACAATCGCTGACCAGCGAGAAGGTCCGCGCCGCCATGACGGTGGAACCCCGCGATGGTCGGCTGTGCGTGTTTATGCCGCCGACGGAAACCTTGGAAGACTACCTGGATCTGATTGCGGCTTTGGAAGATGCCACGGCGGAATGCGGTATGCCGGTGCACATCGAAGGCTATACCCCGCCCCATGACCCGCGCCTGAACGTCATCAAGGTCACCCCGGACCCGGGTGTGCTGGAAGTCAACATCCAACCCGCACACAACTGGCCGGAAATGGTCGACATCACCACGACTGTATATGAACAAGCGCGTCTCAGCCGCTTGGGCTCTGAAAAATTCATGCTCGATGGTCGCCACACCGGAACCGGGGGCGGTAATCATGTGGTCATGGGGGGCGCGACGCCCACCGACAGTCCCTTCCTGCGCCGCCCCGATTTGCTGCGCAGTCTGGTCACCTATTGGCAGCATCACCCCAGTCTCAGTTATATGTTTTCCGGCATGTTCATCGGCCCCACCAGTCAAGCGCCGCGCATGGACGAAGCCCGTCACGATGCGCTTTATGAACTTGAAATTGCGCTGAGCCAAATTCCCGAAGTGGGCACGGAATGTCCGCCTTGGCTGATTGATCGTATTTTGCGCAACTTGCTGATCGACGTGTCCGGCAATACGCACAGGACTGAAATCTGCATCGACAAATTGTATTCGCCGGACGGGCCGACGGGACGTTTGGGACTGGTTGAGTTTCGTGCTTTCGAAATGCCGCCCCATGCGCGCATGAGCCTGGCCCAGCAGCTTTTGCTGCGCGGTTTGATCGCGCGGTTTTGGAAAACCCCCTACACGGGTGATTTGGTGCGCTGGGGAACCACGCTGCACGATCGGTTCATGTTGCCCCACGCGGTGTGGAATGATTTTACAGGCGTGATTGACGACATGCGTCGGGCTGGTTTTCCGTTTGAGGCGGACTGGTTCGCACCGCATTTTGAATTTCGCTTCCCGCGCTATGGCTCCACCACCTTCGATCAGATCGAAGTCGAGATCCGTCAAGCGTTGGAGCCGTGGCATGTCATGGGCGAAGAGGGGGCCACAGGCGGCACCGTGCGTTACGTCGATTCCTCCGTCGAACGCCTGCAAGTTCGGGCAGCAGGGCTTACGCCGGGGCGCTACGTGATCGGCTGCAACGGCTACCGGGTGCCTTTGCAATCCACCGGAACGGCGGGCGAGTATTTTGCTGGCGTGCGGTTTCGCGCCTGGAAACCGGCGTCGGCCCTGCATCCGACCATTGGCATCGACGCGCCCCTGACGTTTGATCTCTACGACACCTGGGCAGGGCGCGCCGTTGCCGGGTGCTCATACCATGTTGCTCATCCCGGCGGGCGAAACTTTGAACACTTCCCGGTCAATGCCTATGAGGCGGAAAGCCGTCGTTTGGTTCGGTTTTTTGACACAGGTCATACCCCTGGGGCATCGCCCGCGCCCATTCCGGTGGACAACCCGGAATTCCCCATGACCCTTGATCTGCGCAGAGCGAAAGCTAGGTCCTGACCCAAGTGAAAGGCACTAGCCGCCATGGGCGTGATATTCTATTCTTTCGCCCGCGACCGCATCTTGGGAAGGACGACTTGTGAACGGTGATCAACGATCAAAACGCGGCCCGGCAAAACTCGGTCCGGGGGCACCGAGCCTTATTATTGATGGCTATGCACCGGAGCCCGACATCTACGACGAGATGATGGATGCAGACGGCACCATTCGATCCCATTGGCAAAAGCCCTTAGACGAGCTGCGGGCGTTTTCAGACGCGGACATCAAACATTTCTGGGATACTGCCCAGCGCTTGGTTCGAGAAAACGGCACCACCTACAATATCTATGGTGACGAAGGTCAATCCGCACGGCCCTGGCGCATGGACCCCATGCCGTTTTTGATCAGTGCCGATGAATGGAAACATCTGGAAGCCGGATTGATTCAACGGGCGCGTTTGTTGAACTTGCTGATCGACGACATTTACGGTGATCAGAAACTGCTGTCCGATGGGTTGTTGCCCGCGTCGTTGGTTTTTGGAAACCCGAATTTCCTGCGCCCGTTGCACGGCGTTCGCCCCGTTGGCGGAACGCATCTGAATTTTCTGGCCTTCGATTTGGCGCGTGGGCCCGACCGACGCTGGTGGGTGTTGCGCAACCGAACCCAAGCGCCGTCGGGTGCCGGGTATGCGCTTGAAAACCGGGTCGTGTTGGCGCGCACCTTGCCGAACATTTTCCGCGATGCCCAAGTTCACCGTCTGGCCGGATTTTTCCAGGCGTTCAGCGACAACTTGATCGGCCTGAGCGGCAAGGATGATCCGCTGGCCGTTTTGTTGACCCCCGGTCCGCACAATGAAACCTACTTCGAACACGCTTATCTGGCCCGCTATCTCGGCTTCACCTTGGTCGAAGGGGCTGATCTGACCGTGCGTGACAACAAGGTTTATATGAAAACCTTGAACGGCCTGAAGCAGGTCGATTTGATTTTCCGTCGGGTCGATGGCGAATTCTGCGATCCCTTGGAATTGCGCACCGACTCCCTGCTTGGGGTGGCCGGGCTGGTTGCAGCCATTCGCGCCGGAAACGTGGTGGTGGCCAACAGCCTGGGCAGCGGTGTGGTGGAATGCGAAGCCTTGATGGGGTTTTTGCCCGGACTGTCGAGAACCTTGATGGGCGAAGAACTGTTGGTTCCGTCCTTGGCGACTTGGTGGTGCGGTCAGGAAAAAGAGCGCGACTATGTGCTGGGCAATCTGGATCAGTTAACGGTGTTGCCGACCTTTTCCCATCGCTCGATCATGAATACACAATTTGCATCGCTACCCTCGGATCGTTTTACACAAGGCGCGCAAGATCAGCTGCGCAGCCACCTGTCGCGCCGAGGTTACGAATTTTTTGGACAAGAATCGGTTACGCTGTCCACCACCCCGGCCTGGCAAGGCGATAAATTGGCCCCCAGTCCTATGGTTCTTCGAGTCTATTTGTGCGCCGATGGCGACGATTATCGGGTTATGCCGGGCGGGCTGACCCGGACGGCGGAAAAATCTGCACGCTCGGTTTCTATGCAGCAAGGTGATGCCAGCAAAGATACATGGGTTCTTTCCGATACGCCGGTCAGCACCTACACCCGACTGACGGCACCTGATCAGGTCATCAGCCTACGCCGAAGCGGCAGCGACTTGCCAAGTCGCGTGGCCGACAACTTGTATTGGTTGGGCCGCTACGCGGAGCGCACGGAAGGCACCATTCGTCTGATGCGGAGCATGATTTTGCGTCTGTCCGGTGAAGCCGGAGCGGGCGACGATCCGCAAACCCTGACGCGGTTGACGAACATCTTGGTTGATCTGGGCTATTTGCGTCAGCGCACCGCACGCCGGGCCATCGCCGGGGGCATTCACGCCATTGAACGCGAAGTGGCGATTGTGCTGTTTGATCGCGCTTGTCCCAGTGGTCTGTTGAACCTGCTGGAAAACATTCAACGCACGGCCTCTCTGGTCCGCGAACGCCTGAGCATGGATTCTTGGCGTATTTTGAACGGCTTGCATGCGTTGGCCACAAGCCATGCGGCGATGATCCGCTTGGACGTCGATGACGCCCTGGAACTGTTGAACCACATGCTTGAGGAATTGGCGGCGTTCAGCGGCATGCAAATGGAAAATATGACCCGCAGCTTGGGCTGGCGCATGCTCGACATCGGGCGGCGTATTGAACGGGTTTCGCACACAACGCGGCTGATCAAGGATATGGCCATCGGCGGCGACCCGGCGGCGGAGGGGCGGTTGGATCTGTTGTTGGAACTGGGGGACAGCTCGATGACGTATCGTACCCGGTATTTGTCATCGGTGCAGTTGGCGGCGGTGATTGACCTGTTGTTGACCGATGATACCAATCCCCGTTCCATTGCGTTTCAGGTTGCCACCTTGGCCGAGCACATCGAAGCGCTTCCCCATGATCGCGACAGCGCCACCTTGTCGCGGGAACAGTATTTGATTTCGTCGATGCAAAGTCAGTTGCGTCTGGCGGATGTTCATGCTCTTTGTGCAATACGCAACAAACGGGAGCAATTGAAGGATCTGGAAAACTTCCTGACCCGTCAGGAACGCGAAGCCTACGAAGTTTCGGAAGCTCTGGCGCGCAATTACTTCAGTCATGTTCTGTCTACACGAAGCGGGTTCGCGGGCGGCATGGTGCCATGATTTATGATGTCACTCATAAGACGGTCTTTTCTTATGCCTCGCGGGTCTCGCTTTCCCAGCACCTGCTGCACATGGCGCCGCGCGCGTGCCCACAACAGACACACTATCATTTTTCCTTGATCGTCGAACCCGCACCGGTTGTGAATCGAGAGGATTTCGATTTTTTCGGCAATCCCATCACCTACTTGACCGTTGAAGAACCACATGACCGTTTGACGATCATCGCGACCAGCCGCGTGGAACTGATTCCCGTTTCCTTGCCGATTGCTGAGACGACCATCGCGTGGGATCAGATGGCGCAGACTTTGGAACAGCGCACTGACCGTGAGGCCATTGAAGCCCATCAGTTTATTTTTGATTCGCCCTACACCGTGTCCCAAAGAGCCTTGGCCTATGTGCAGGAATCGTTTCCATCGGGGCGACCACTTTTGCAAGCCGCCATCGAGTTGACGTCGCGCATTTTCCGCGATTTTAAATACGAAGGCGGCGTCACCGATATCAACACCCCGGTCGATCGCATTTTGACGGATCGTCGTGGTGTCTGTCAGGATTTTGCCCACTTACAAATTGCTTGCCTGCGGGCTTTGGGGCTTCCGGCACGGTATGTCAGTGGCTATCTGCGCACGCACCCGGCAGAGGGCCAAGAGTTAAAAATCGGTGCCGATGCTTCACATGCCTGGTTGTCGGTTTGGATTCCCGCTCACGGTTGGGTGGACTTAGACCCCACCAACGATATGCTTCCCGGCGATGAACATATCACCGTTTCCTGGGGACGTGATTACGGCGATGTCAGTCCAATCACCGGGATGGTCTTAGGTGGCGGGGCGCAAAAAATTGACGTCTCCGTGGACGTTCGTCCTGTTTAGGTCCGCGCCGATTACCCTTGCGATTGGGTCGACGACACACTCCCCCCTTCGGCGCTCGCGTCGGCTTCGCCGCCGAAGTAAGACCAGGCAATGGCCGAAGCCAGGCTTTGCAGATTGATCTGTATGCGGTCGAGATATTCGTGCAAACCTTCACGGGTCACCTGTTGAATGGGAACTGACAACATGTTGTCCAGGTCATCCAGTCCGCTCGGCGCGAAAGCCACTCCGGCAAGGTTGGGGTCTTGGTTCAAGCGGTCATGATAGTGGCGGATTTGCCGGACACACGACACAACGGAACGGGGAAACTCCGGGTTCATCAAAATAAACTCGGCTACCGTTTCGGGGGTCATACCACTGGGCCGGACACGGCGATAGCCGTGGTATCCGGCCACGGACCGCAGCAATGCGTTCCATTGGCTGACGTCGATGGGTGATCCCACGTCGGCCACGTTCGGCAGCAGTCGATGATATTTCATATCCAACAGGCGTGTCGTCTGATCGGCGCGGGCGATCATTTTTCCCAATTGATAAAAGGTCCAGCCTTGATCGCGGAAGGTCGTGCCCTCGACAATGCCGGTGTGAAGCTGGCAACCTTCCTTGAGTTCCTGACAGAGGTGGGACAATTCTCCAAGGCGCAAGTCCCGTGGGCGTAGCCCGGAGACGAACTTGTAAAACACGTTCAATTGCGACCACACTTCGATGCTGATGAGGTGGCGCAAACTGCGGGCATTTTCCCGTGCCGCCCAAACGGACGACACAATCGAATTGGGGTTGGTGCGATTGATGACGTAAAACTGGACAACGTTCTCCGCCGTGGCTTCCCGGTAATGGGTGAAAAAATGCTCATCGTCGGCGTAAAGCTGAATGATTGGCAACCACGCGGGTTCGCCGGCGCTGTCGCGAGCAAAGGATTCGTTGACGTCCAATATCCGGGCGAGGTTTTCCACCCGCTCCATATATTGAGCCATCCAAAAGCCGTTTTCGGCGAACCGGGCAAGTAAACTATGCAAGAACCCAGGTATCCTTTGTTCCGCCCCCTTGCGAGGAATTGACAATCAATGAATCTTTTTTGAGCGCAACCCGCGTCAGTCCGCCGGGCATCACCCAGGTGTTTTTCCCGGTGACCAAGAAGGGCCTGAGGTCAACGTGTCGGGGTTCAATCCCCGCATCGACCAGGGTCGGACAGACCGAGAGATCGATCATCGGCTGGCTGATGAAATTTTCCGGACGGGCCAACAGCAAGTTCCGACAGTTCTCCAATTCCGCCGCGGATGAGCGTGGACCGACCACAACGCCATAGCCCCCAGATTCACCCACCGGCTTGACCACCAAGTCGGCCATATGGTCGAGGGTGAATTGCAATGCATCCTTTTCCCGGCAGATGTGGGTTTCCACATTGGGGATGATGGCGTCTTCGTCCAAATAATATTTGATGATCCTGGGCATGTAGGCGTAAACCGCCTTGTCGTCGGCAACGCCGGTTCCCACCGCGTTGACCAATGTCACCCGGCCGCGGCGATAGACATCCATAATGCCCGGTACGCCGAGCATGCTGTTCGAGTTAAACGCCAGCGGGTCGATGAAGTCGTCGTCGATGCGTCGATAAATCACATCGACGCGGCGCGGACCTGCCGTGGTCTTCATGTAAACCAGACCGTTGTCGATCACCATGTCGCGGCCCTCGACCAGGGGTACCCCCATTTCGCGGGCGAGGAAAACATGCTCGAAGTATGCGGAGTTGTAGGCCCCCGGCGACATCAGAACAATTTGTGGGTCGAGAACTTGAGCCGGGGCCATATCGGCCAGGGCGTCTCGCAACCGGATGCCATAATCGGATACTGGACGAATGCCGATCCCGGCAATGAGGTCCGGAAATGCACGCTGCATCAAATGGCGGTTCTCAATGACATAGGACACCCCCGACGGTGTGCGGGCATTGTCTTCCAGAACACAAAATTGGCCATCTTTGTCGCGGACCAGATCCACACCACATATGTTGACATAGGTGTTATGGGGAATATCAACGCCGATCATTTCTGCGCGGAAGTTGCTGTTGCCCTTGACCAGATCTTCGGGCACCACGCCGTCTGCCAAAATTTTCCCGGCACCGTAAATATCGTGGAGAAAATGGTTGATCGCCGTGACCCGCTGGACAAGGCCGCGCTCCAGGCGTTTCCATTCTTCCGCTGCGATGGGGCGCGGGATCACGTCGAACGGCAATACCCGGTCGATGGCGTTGGCTTCGGAATAGACCGTGAAGGTGATGCCAAGATTATAAAGCTCGCGTTCGCAATCGCGGGCACGGCGCCGCAGCGTCATTGGGCGAATCTTGTTCAACCAGTCTTGAATTGTGCGGGTGTGATCAAGGGGCGAGCCGGACTTTCCCGTCAACTCGCAGTAATAAGCACCTGGATTATAGTCGTCGAAAAGGCCATTCATTTATGTACAGCCATCGAGTGTTAAGACGATATCCATCGTTTAACCATAATCCAACGGTTAAGTCTGCGCCATTAAATTATGATCCAAGAAGCAATGACGGTGCGAGTTTCTCAGAAGGGGAAAAACACCGGAACGACCAGCAACGTCACCACCATGACCAAGGCTTGCAGGGGCAAACCCACCTTGACGAAATCGGAAAACGTATACTTACCCGGCCCCAAAACAAGCGTGTTGACCGGCGACGCCACCGGGGTCGCGAAGGCGCTTGATGCAGACAGGGCCACGGCCATCAAAAGGGGCTGGGGGGCAACCCCCATAAGATTTGCGATGCCGAAAGCCACGGGGGCGATCAACACCGTTGTCGCGGTATTGGAAATCACCTGGCTCAGCGCCGACGTCAGCAAGAACAGGGCCGCCATGACCAGCAGCGGCGAACCATCGCCCACCAGACCCATCATGGTGTCCACCATCAGCCTTAAACCGCCGGTCTTTTCCAGGGCCGTTGCCATGGGCAGCATGCCTGCGATGAGCACCAGGCTTTGCCAATTGATGGCTTTGTAAATCCGGTTGGCGGGAACACAGCACAACAGAACCATCGCTATTGCCGCCAGCAATGCCGCCATAACCGTAGGCACGATTTTAAACGCCATCAACCCCAGCATGGCCGCGACGACCAACAGCGCCAATGGTGCATGGTCGCGTCCCAATGCTTGATCGTCGAGCTCCTCCGGCAGGCTGAGGACGACAAAATCCTTGTGTTGCGATCTCAGTGCACGGATTTGCTTCCAGCTGCCGCTGACCAGCAGGGCATCTCCAAAATCCAACGGCACGTTGGCGAAACTACCCACCATCGGAACCCCTTTGCGGGCGACCGCCAGCACGCTGAGGTCATAGGTCTGGCGAAACCGACTGCTCGTCAGAGTCTGGCCCAGCAAAGTTGAATTGGGCAGCAGCAAAATATCCGCCAGCCCCACATCGCGCGCCGCCACATTCAACTGCTCGCCGTTAAAGTCCAAAATTTCAACGTTTTGGTCCGTTGCAAGGATCGGAGCAGCTCGGGCGGAATCCACGGCATACAAAATGTCGCCAACAGCAAAATGGGTGCTGGCATGAATTGGGCGGACTTGCGTTCGTACCCGTCCGGGACGTTCAAACGCAAACACCGTAATCCCGTATTTGGTGCGCAAGGCGGCCTGCACGACGGTTTGGCCGATCAACGGCGAACCGGGATGCACGGTCACTCGGATCATGTGACTGTCGGCGCCATAGGATGACGTGAGGTCGGCCAAGGTGCGTCGGTCCCGGCGGATGGCGTCGGCTGGTTTTGACGCGGGCAAGAGATGTCGTCCGATGGTTAACATATAGACGATGGCCGTGGCCAAGATCGCCAACCCAATGGGGGTGAAGTCGAAGAATGCAAAGGGTGCTAAACCTGCTTTGACCAATTGCCCGCTGACGATCAAGTTGGGAGGCGTGCCGATCAACGTCAACATGCCGCCGATCAGCGAACCGATGGCCATGGGCATGAGAAAGCGTGCCGGAGCCAATCCGGCTTTGATGGCAAGACGCACGGCAACAGGGATAAAAATTGCCACCGCCCCGGTGGAACTCATAAACGCGGACAGGCCGCCCACGGCAACCATCAACACGACAATCAGACCCATTTCGCGGTTTCCCGCCACCCGCACAATCAGATCGCCCATGGTGAAGGCGATGCCGGTGTAAAACAGGCCTTCGCCGACAATGAACAGGGCTGCGATCAGCACCACCACCGGATCGCCAAACCCGGACAGCGCCTCTTTCGGCGTCAGAATGCCACCGATCGCGAGGGCCAAGATGACCAGCACCGCAACAATGTCCAAACGGATTTTGTCGCTGACAAACAAACCGATGGCGACGGCTAAAATGCCAAACACATATAAAGTTTCACCGCTCATGAGGGTAGCTTGCCTTTACAACAGGTCCGACAAGAGCGTCGCGATGCCGAGGAAGCTGAAAAATCCAGCAATGTCGGTGACCGTGGTCAAGATGATGGATGACGCGGTTGCCGGGTCTTGGCCAAAGCGGGTCAGAACGATGGGAACCATTGCGCCTGCCAAACCGGCTGCGACCATCGCAAGCACCATGGACAGGCTGATCACCAGAACCATGCCAAGTGAGCCGCTCCAGATATACACGCCAATGCCGCAGGTGATGGCGATTCCGATCCCGTTGACCAAGCCGACGTGGGCTTCTTTCCACGTCACGCGGAACCAATGGCGCAAGGTGATTTCGCGCAGGGCCAAGCCGCGCATGGTCACGGCCAAGGCTTGCGCCCCGGCGTTTCCCGATTGTCCCGCGACCACCGGCAGAAGCACGGCAAGGGCTGTGTATTTGGCGATGGTGCCTTCGAACAGACCCACAACGGACGCCGCCATGAAAGCCGTCAGCAGATTGATTTGCAGCCAGCCGATGCGCTTGCGCACCGCAAACAAAGGGGATGAAAGGGCTCTTTCGTCACGGCTCACGCCCACCATGGCTTGCAGATCTGAGGTGCTGTCGCTGTGGATGGCGGCGGCCATGTTGCGCTGTTCGAAGTGCCCGACCAGTCGACCGTTTATGTCGATCACCGGGACGTCTTCAATGTTGAGGGTTTCAAACAGCTCGACCACGTCTTCCATGGGGTCCACCGCATTGACGACCACTTCGACGGGGGCCGCTAAGGATTCCAGGATTGTTTCCGGGGCGGCGAGGGCAACCGCTTCAAGGGTCAGGCGGCCAAGAAGATGCAAATCATCGTCGACGGTGTAGATCACTCGCGTGTTGTGGTGCTGGCGTAGCCTCGTCAGCGCATCTTCGACCCAATCGGTCGGGCGCATGGTCAGGATGCGAGAATCCATTTTGCGTCCGGCGGATCCTTCTGGATAGACCAGAACGGTATCGATTTCTTGGCGCACATTTTTGCTGACGAATTGCAAATACGTGGCTCGGACCTCGGGTTCCATATCGGAAAAGAGGTTCACCAACGCCGTCGGGGCAAGTTGGCTGAGCACCGTCGCGGTCAGTTTCTCGGGCAAGACGGCCAGAAACTCTCGGGCGAGATCCGGAGAAAGTCTCTCCCAAACATCGATGAGCGTTGCATCTGGAAGGCTTTGCAAAACGTCAACGGCCTCTTCGGGTGCGAAGGCTTCAATCCGTCTGGCGAACAATCCCGGTTGTGTCACGGCAAAATGGTTGTTCAATCCGACGGCAGCGGTGAGGGCGTCGCTCATGAGGATTTCTCCGTGTCATTCGTCGACAGGGTACGCTGCCCCGACGTGCTGAACATGGCAGTGAAGCCGTCCGCGCAGATCAATGCGGCTTCAAGGAGAATGCCGATTGTGCCGCCCATGTCTGCGGGCAGATCCGTTTCTGTTTCCGTCTCCAGCGCCAGCTCCAACCGCTCCCGACGCAATATGCCCAACAGGGCGCCATTGCGGCCCACGACGGGCAACGACAGATGTCGGTTCCATTCCACCGATTGAGCCAACTCGGTGATCAGTGATTCGGGTGCCAGCGGCTTGACCGTGCGGTCCAGATAACGACGGATGGGTTGGCGCTCAGACGCACCCAGCAACCGACTGGCGTTGATGACCCCGGCATAAACCGTATTGGCGTGGGTGAGAACCAACGTTGAATCAGGTGAGCGACGGCGTTTTCGCAAAGTCGTGAGAACTTCGCCGACGGTCATCCCTTCATCGAGGACGGTTGGCGCCGTTTCCATCCAGGCCCCGACACTTCCGAGCGCATAGGTCAGATCGCGGCGAATTTGCCGGGCGTCTCGGCGCGGCAGCAGGTCAAGGATATCGCGCAGCAGAGGCGTCGGAAGCGACCGTGCCACTTGGGTCTTAAAAGGATAGTCCATCCCGCCCACGGCTTCGGCGGCATCTTCCAGTTTCATGGATGTCAGCAGGGTCTTCGCCATGGTTTCGGGAACATGACCCAGCACGGGCGAGAGAACATCTGTCGGCAGGCCTGCCAAAAAAGTTATGGCCACAGGCATGGGCAGGGTGGCTAAAAAGTCCGCCGCCGCTTCGGGGTCGTCTTCGGCCAATATGGTTGCGAGCTCAAAAGCGTCACTCATCAGCCTGGACCTCTTCATCCAAAATGATCACCGTGCTGCGTTGGAACAATGATCCCGGCACGATGGCGCTGCCGTCCTCTAGGGCGAGGGTGACGTTGGTGGGCGACATGGTCAGCACTTGTCCCTGCACATCGCCAAGCCGAACCCGTTGACCAATGGCGACGGATGCGCGGGCATGGTGAATTCCCAACAGATTGGCGACCAATTCCTGGGCCCCCAATCCAAAAGCCAACGCCATGCCGCCGAACAGTCCTGCCATCAATATGGTGATCATGGACACCAGAAGGGTCGTGTCGATACCCGCTTGACCAAGGCCAACCACCAATGCGGCGGCGATGACCATCATCTGCGTCAGGCGGGCCAGAACCGTTGCCCGCACGCCCATGGCGGGTTGCAAGGCGGCAAGAACCACCTCGCGCACGAATTGGCTGATGACGAAGCCAACGAACACCATGATCGCTCCGCCCAGCACAGCCGGTAAGTGAGACAGAATTCGCGACAGCCAATCGGAAAAGACTTCCAGACCGAGGATTCTCGATGAGCCAATCAGAACCAGCAACAGCACGGTCCAGTGGGCGACCGTACCGCTGATGCCGATCATGGTGTTGGACAGGCGGATGTCCGCGCCGATGCCCGATCGCCATTTCTGATCCAGCAAGCGGTTCACACCCATTAACATACGCCGCGACAATCGGCTGCCCATGCGGGCCAGGAACCAGCCGGCGATCAACGAGATCAGCGCCCCCGCAAGGCGCGGTGCGTAAGCCAGGAAGATGCCGGAATTCGCATGTCCCCATACGTACAATTCCTTCAATTGAACGACCACATCATCCATCGTTCTCGTCCTTTTTATCTTGGGCTACATGGCGCGTGTTTTGGTCTTTCTGGTGCCCCTGCCAGCTTTGGGCTTCGATGAACACGCGTGTCACCTCACTATGGCAGGATTTGATGTGGGCTTCCATGTTGGAAATGCTCGCCTCGACCTCGTTCGACGAAATGCCGTCGACAAAATCCAGGCTCAGGTTCAGCAACACTTCGCGCGGGCCCAAATGCATGGTGAGCAGTTCGTTGACCTTGCTGACGCCGGGCTGCTCTTGAACAATGTTGCGGATGCTTTCGATCACTTCGCGCGCCGCACCTTCGCCAATCAACAGGCCTTTGCATTCATAGGCCAGCAAAGCCGCTGTCGCCCCCAAGATCAGACCGATTAATATGGACGCGACGCCATCAAGTTCGGGGATTTGTAAAATATCAGAAGCTCCGATGCCTAAGGTCGCGACGATCAACCCAAGCAGGGCTGCACCATCTTCGAACAACACGGTGAAGACGGTCGGGTCCTTGCTGTTGCGAATGGCATCGAGCAACTTCCCGCCAGTGTGCTGAGCCTTGAATTCACGAAGGGCGACGGAGAAAGCATAGCCCTCAAACAAAAACGACAGCCCCAAAACCACATAACTCACCATCATGTTGTTGACGGGATGTGGGGAGCTGAGTTTTGAGACCCCTTCGTACACGGAGACCCCTGCGCCAACAGCGAAGATCAAAATGGCGACCACAAAAGTCCAAAAATACAGCTCCATACCATAACCAAATGGATGGCGTTCGTCTGGTCGGCGTGCGGCGCGGCTGATGCCAAACAGCAAAAGAAGCTGATTACCCGTATCCACGACCGAGTGAATGCCTTCGCTCAACATCGCCGAACTGCCCGTGAGGCTCGCCGCCGTGAATTTGGATCCGGCAATCAAAGCATTACCGGCCAAAGCGACGTAAATGACCTTTTTGGAACCGTGAACCGACATAAACCTAGAAACTTTCGTGTGAAAAAGAGGGGGGGTGAATTCGGCAGATGATAGGGGGGCAGACCATAGATCGAATTTGTAAAAATAACCATTGCCTGAACATCTGGCGCGCTGGCGTTCAAAAAAACAATAGCGTTTCTGAGATTCAGAGGACGGTAACCGTTGGTAAACCGTCAAACTGACCGTTAAATAACAAGATATTTCGGGGCAATCACAGAATAGTAAAAAGGCACTAATTGATAATAAACGTGGCATAAAGTATGAGGTGTCTTGGTCTTTTTTCTTGCCTGGTTTTGCTTATCGCTCAAGCGTGGAAATAAATATTATACATATATATTAGCTATAATTTATTAACCTTGTTAATAACGCTTAAAGAAAAGACGCTAATGTTGTATGATGAATGCGGTTTGCGCCTGTAAATGAGAATATTGGATTTACTTGCAGAAAATGAACTTTACATCTTTGAATGATGGAACCTTTGTCCTCGCTCACCCGCTTGATGCAATAGATTCCCAGGGCAATGTCACCTTGCCGTCCGGGGATGATTTTTTGCGCGCAGATTTTAGCCGCGCCGGGCCGGACCTTCTGATCGAAACCCCCAGCGGTAGCCACTTCATCGTTGTCGATTATTTTATGGCCGCTGCGTCACCCGCCCTAGTCACTTCCGACGGCGCGGTGCTGTCGGCCAAGTTGGTGACGACCCTGGCCGGGCCGGTTGCTCCGGGTCAAGTCGCGCAGTTGGGTTTTGGCGCGCCCGCGACACAGCAAGACGTCGGCCTGGGCGTGCCCATCGGTCAAGTCAATGAAGCCGAAGGCCAAGTCACCGTTACCCACCCCGATGGTACGCAAGAAACATTGCTGACCGGTGGTTCTGTGTTTCAGGGCGACGTTTTGCAGACCGCAGCCGGGGCCAGCGTCAGTGTCATTTTTGTTGATGACACGGTGTTTTCGCTGGCCGAAGACGGTCGCATGGTCTTGGACGAAATGGTCTATGACGCCAGCGCGCAAACCGGGGTGTTCAAAGCCGAAGTGGTGCAAGGCGTATTCTCGTTCGTCAGCGGCCAAGTGGCGAAGACGTCACCCGATGGCATGGTCGTCAGCACCCCGACCACCACGATCGGCATTCGCGG
>NZ_MCGG01000085.1 GCF_001746755.1 Magnetovibrio blakemorei
TTATAAGCATAAGCAACCTCCTGTGCATAAAACGGACATTCCCTAGATGACGCCCCAATTTGGCTCTGATAGTAGCCAAATAGCCTTCATCTTGGAACCATGAATTGCGTTTGCCGCTGAGTTTCGCTAACAGCCTGTCGTATTTGATGGGCCTTCCCTGAGGTATAAGGCTTAATTTTCATATCTTCATGAAAGACATGTCCGATCCACGATTTTTTTAAGAAATGCTGCAATTTACTGATGTTTTGAAGGGTCGGGCTTTCTTTAATCTGGCTTGCAATTTGATGGATCTTCAACCCCATTTCTTCATGTTGCATCTTATGGCTAGCATATTCAGGGTATTCACAAGCTTTCATAACAACTTCTTCATGTTCAAAATGAATTAAGGTCAATATCACAAAGTCATCAATATGCTTTGACAGTTCTGGTGGATTTCCATCCAAAAAACTAATGCGATTTATTGATTCTGTAATCTCTTGATGTTCTTTATCAATGATATCGACACCAATCTTGAGGTTTTCAGCCCAAATTATTGCCTTTTGGTTGCTCGCCATAGGCAATTCAATCCAGAACGTTGTTCCAACACCAACTTCACTTTCAAAATCAATGCGTCCAGCCAAGCGATCAATCAACAGCTTAGATACCGTTAAGCCAATCCCGGTTCCTTCGCGGGCAATGGTTGGATCATCTCCAATGCGATGAAACATTTGAAAAACATTCCCACGATTATCATCGGAAATACCAAGCCCCGTATCTTTGATTGATATGTGTATAAAGCCTTCATCAGTCTCATAACCTGATACGATCACTGTACCATTCGTCCGGTTGTATTTTATCGCGTTAGATAACAGATTGATGATAATTTGTTTAAAACGTTTTTTATCTGTACGGATTATCATCTCATCTTGATCACTGAAATGATCGTGGATTTTGATTTTGTCTTCTAGTCCAGTTAGTGAAAGCAAATTGATGCATTCACTCACGACCTTGTTTGCAGATACTTCCTCTAATGTGACTGTTTCTTGATTTGCCTCAATTTTTGCAAGGTCTAGCACTTCGTTCACAAGGGAAAGAAGATGACTACCACCCTCAATTATTGCCTCGACGTGTTCATTTTGCACTTTTTCAAGTGGGTGCTCAGGATCGTATTGGAGCAATTGACTGAACCCCAAAACTGCGTTCAACGGAGTTCGGAGTTCATGACTCATTGAGGCCAAAAACTCAGACTTCGCTTTGTTTGCTGTTTCAGCATGATCTCTGGCAAGTTGTAGATCATGTTGGATATTCTTTTGAGTTGTCAAATCGGAGATAAAAGCATATGCGAAAATGGCATGTCCGTCTGAGTCACGAAATGTACAGGCATTGAAAAATGCCGGCACGTTGAAACCGTCTTTATGACGCAAGGCAACTTCGTACTGACGGTAATCAGTATTTGAGATTTTCTCTGCATGAGCAGCTAAAACTTTTGCATTTTCTTCATCACAAAAAACCATTGATTGTTTGCCGAGCATTTCATGATTTTCATATCCGAGCATTCTACACAAAGCATTATTCGCCTCAATAACCTGAAGACTGGACGGATCAATTGCCCAATAACCTTCTGTGGTACTCTCGATGATATGGCGGAATTTATGCTCGCTGGCAGCTAGAATTTCGTGTTCTCTTTCCAACTCTTGGCGCGAAGACCGAATGGCTTCTATCATTGTATTAATAGAATTCTCCAGCTCCTCAATCTCACGAGGAGCCTTAACAGCAACATTTTCTATGGGAATGCCTGCATCATCAGTTTTCTCAAGTGATGATTGAACGAGGTAAACTGGCTTCAATACGACTTGGCGCAGTAAAGTAATCAAAATGAGAATTAACATCGCGGAAATCAAAATCGTATCGACGACATGTGTGTAAACCATGCTCTCAAGTGACTTCTGAATTTCACGGTCTGAGTTGAAAATGGTCAACACACCGAGGCTTTCGCCCATACTTGATGTGATCTCGGAAGATTTTTCAAAGAAACTATTGGCTAAAATCTGATTGTGCTGAGGGCTTTCTGGATTAAAACTGACAATATTCCAATTTTCATCATGCATATACCCCGTTACGAACCGATCAACACCAAGAATGGAACCCATATTCCTGTCTTTGACCAGAATTGCGAGGTACCCACCATTCTCGACCTCTGTCTTCAGCAGGTTCTCATATTCATGAACCGAATAGGATTCCACTAAATCCACAATATTCTGCGTTAATGAGTTAAGCGTTTCTTTGGTTTGAATTTTGGCATCGGAAATGGTGCGATCACGCTCATCCGCATACATCAAATACCCATGCCCCGTCATAATGGTCAACACTGTGAGCGTTATGATGAGTGTTAAAGCAGCATAAATGGAGTATTTCATTGACGTTACCAGTTTAGTCAATAAGACCGAGGACGTTACGACGAATTGTCGGCAGGCTTGCTTGTATCGTCAATTTGGATATAGCCAAAACAGTTAGCTTGTGCTCTTTTGGAACTTGATTGCCATTGAAGTGGTCATCAAGGGCTTCGACGGCTTTTTCCCCCATGAGAAAAGGCTGTTGCATGCCTGCGCCTACGAGCTGCCCATCTGGAATCATGTCCAAAAATTCAGGTTCTGCGTCAAAGCAGATCAAAAGCACTTCACCTTCTTTACCTGCATCCTTGATGGCATCCAATGCACCTTGGTAGCGATCAGAGCCTTGCAGCCAAAGTGCCCTCAAATCAAGGTTTGTGTTGATGAGGTCAGCAGCATAATCATACGTCTCCTGATATGAAAATGTGACTTGTTGGCGCATGCCTGCACCTTTAATTCCTGCCTCATTTAAAGCTCTCATAAACCCATTCGTGCGTGCTTTACCATTTGCGCGTTTTTGGGGGATGGCAATGATTCCAACCCTTCCCTCTTCCCAACCTCGGTCAATCATTTCATGAACCAAGATTCGTCCTAATCCGTAAGAACCAGCCTCATTATCAGATGATATATAAGTCAAATACTCACCGCCATCTGTGCCAATGTCAGAAATCGCAACAGGAACACCTGCAGCTTTGGCAAGTTTTAGAATTGTAACGGTGGCAGAAGAATTGGTTGGGGAGATGACAAGCCCGTCAACACCGCTTTTGAGAACCTCAGCGACATGTTCCAATTCGCGCTTGGCATCGTTATCAGCACTGTAAACCGAGACCCCATAACTTAAGGCTTCTGCCTTAGACTTCACGCCCCGCCACATAATATCCCAAAATGGAATGCGCAAGTCAGAGACAATATATGCAATTTTTTTAGGTGGAGAATTTTGAGCATCAGTATCGGAAGCTAAAACTGCCGTAGAGTGCACAGCAAAGAGAATGCACACCGCTAAAAAGACGTGTCTAAACATGACCCTCTCCTAGACTTAGGGCTTTATCCATCTGGCACCAAACATTAACACTAAAATCAGCCAGTTTAAAATGGCAATTTGTCACACTATAAAATGGTCATCATCAAAATTGTTAGGTTCTGATCAACATCTTGATTCTTGTTCTGTTTTTGATGTTTTCCCCGCCATCTTTCGTCGTTTTTTGAGACAACAGATTTACCGTTGGTAAAATTTTTGAATGTCCGGGTTGGTTAATCCCGGAAGTTAACAGTTTACACTGAAACTGGCTGCCTTCAAAGGTAAAGCAGACGTGTTTTTTCAATGTTTTCCAGTCCGATACGCCTAAATACTCTCAAACGAGGGAACAACCACATGCGCTATCAAGAAATCATCACCGAAATCATCTCAACACCAATTTTATCCACCATCAGCTACGATGCCAAGAACAACCGCTTGGATATTGATGATGGAGTTGTGCGGCCACGGCTGGGCCTTAAACACGTCCATCGCATGAAGCTGCTTCGTCGGCGATATCTTAAACAGCAAGCGGAACTGCGGGCGTTACGTGGACTGATGTATGGCGGAAGTTTGTCTGTT
>NZ_MCGG01000086.1 GCF_001746755.1 Magnetovibrio blakemorei
TAGAGCGTTTCCGATAATAAATGAGTCGAAGTTGATTTTGTTGAATCCCTGTTAAGAGTTTTGTGATTCCCTTGGTCATCGGAACGCGAGGGAGTTTTTATCATGACCATTTCGCATGATTTACGTATTCGTTTGGTTCAGAAAGTGGCCACAGGGATGTCGTGTCGGCGTGCTGCAGCCCATTTTGAGGTGAGTCCAAGTTCTGCCATCCGCTTTGTGCATCAGTATGAAACAGAAGGGTCCGTGGCCCCCAAAGGACATGGTCCCCACAAGCGCCGCCTTGATCCCTACGGAGCTGATATCCTGAGCTGGATTGAAGAGACGCCGGACATGACCTTACAAGAATTGTCCGAGCGGTTATCCAGCGTCCATGGCGTTCGCGCCCCCAAATCGACCATAGATGACTGGCTTCGGTCGCGTAAAATCAGCTTCAAAAAAAACGGCCCACGCCAGCGAGCAGGGGCGTCCTGATGTACAGGCGGCACGAACGGTGTGGCGCAAGCGTCAGAACTGGCTTGAGGCCCACCCCGAAAAGATCGGCAACATCGTGTTCATTGATGAAACCGGTCTCAACACCAAGATGGCGCGCCTGAGGGGGCGCTGTCGCAAAGGCCAGCGGATGGTCGCCAGCATTCCTCACGGACACTGGAAAACCATGACCTTTATTGCCGGGTTGCGCTGTGATCGCTTAACCGCCCCCTGGATTGTTGATGGCCCCATGAACGCTGATATCTTCGCGCATTACATCGAAACACAACTCGCTCCGACCTTGAGCAAAGGGGACGTTGTTGTTCTCGACAATCTCTCAGCGCACAAATGTGACAGCGCCAAGCAGGCGGTTGAAAAACGAGGGGCCTGGCTCTTATTCCTGCCGCCATATTCGCCTGATTTTAACCCCATAGAACTGGCGTTCTCAAAATTTAAGTCTCATATGAAACGCCTGAAACCTCGTACAATCGATGACCTGTGGAAGACGGCTGGAAAAGTTTGCGACCTGTTCAAGCCAGATGAATGCCGCAACTTCTTTGCCGCAGATGGTTATGCGTCAAAATAACCCGGAAATGCTCTAGATGAAGATCACCGCGCCGTCTTGGTGGGCGTCGTTGAGAAACGTGACCACGCCGCCGATCTCATAGGTGAGGTCGTCGCGAAGATTTTGGCGCTCGATATCCAGCGCTTTCAGGCCCATTTCGCAGACCATGAAGCGCACCCCCAGTTCCCGACATGCAAACAGGAGGGTTTCAAAATCGGCAATGTTGCGGGTTTTGAAGGCATCATCCAGCTCCCCACCCGATCGCCCCGGAACTTCGGTGGGCAGAGTGCGCCAGGGATGTGGGGTGGTTTCGTCCGCCTGAATGAGTGCGCGCGCCCCTTCCATGGTGAAAAAAAGCGTCACAGGTGTGTCCGTGGCGGCGGCGGCGGACGCCATCACCAAGGCATAATGCACTTTGTCGAACGCACCGGAAAAAACGACAATGGATAGCTTTTGCGGACGATCCGCGTTGAGGCCTTCAGCCACGATGGTCCTCCGTTCTACAGGCCTCCGCAATCGGATTTTTGTGGATAGAGAGGTCTAAGATGGTGGGATTTTCACCACACAGTGGGCAACCGGGATCGCGCTTGACCTTGATGGTACGAAACTGGGTTCCTAAGGCATCGTAAATCAACAGCTGTCCCGAAAGGGTCTCGCCGATGCCCAGCAATTCTTTGATGATTTCGGTCGCTTGCAAAGACCCAACGGTTCCGCACAAGACCCCCAAAACCCCCGCTTCGGAACAGCTGGGGATTTGCCCAGGCGGCGGCGGTTCGCGAAAAATGCACCGATAACACGGCCCGTCGGTATGACCGCCGGGGAAATTCTTAAACGTCGCCACTTGGCCGTCAAAGCGCAAAATGGCGCCGCTGACCAAAGGCGTTCTGGAAAAATAAGCGGCGTCATTGACCAAAAAGCGGGTGGCGAAGTTATCGGAACCGTCGGTGACCAAATCGTAACCCGCCATCAAATCAAGCGCGTTGTCGACGTTTAGGCGTTGCTTGTGTAAGACGACTTTGACGTCGGGATTGATGGCGTTAAGGGTTTTGGCTGCGCTATCGACCTTGGCGCTGCCGACAGAGTCCGTGGTGTGGATGATTTGGCGCTGAAGATTGGATAAATCGACAACGTCGTCATCGACGATGCCAATGGTGCCCACGCCAGCCGCTGCCAAATACATCAAAACTGGCGAACCGAGCCCACCTGCACCAATAACCAGCACTTTAGACTTAAGCAGTTTTTCTTGACCTTGTCCGCCGACCTGAGGCAGCAAAATATGTCGCGCGTAACGCTGGATCTGAGATTCGCTGAAATCGAGGCTCATAAAATCTGTCCCGTGGTGTTCAAAACGGCGTCACTAAAAAGCAAAAATATAAGAACGAACAAAAATGCTTATACAAAAACGACGAAAATTTAATTTCAAGAAATTAACATCGCACTGTTTTTATTGTCATAATAAGATTCAAAAAAGACAAAGACAGAAAATAAGTAGAGTCCAATCGACAAAAAGCCTGGGCTTTAGAAATGTCAAACAACCGATCAGTCTTGGCCCAAACCTTCGAACAAGGGGGTTGAAAGGTAGCGCTCGGCGAACGATGGTAAGATTACAACGATGACCTTATCCTTCATTTCGGGACGTTGGCCCAATTCAATGGCGGTTGCCAGAGCGGCACCGGAAGAAATGCCAATGGGCAGGCCTTCCAAGCGGGCCGCTTTGCGGGCCATGGCAAAAGCGGTCTCGTTGCCGATTTGAATAACCTCATCGATGAGGTCACGATTCAAAACAGTAGGCACAAAGCCTGCGCCAATGCCTTGAATTTTGTGCGGTCCGGGCACGCCGCCCGACAATACGGCGCTGTCTTCGGGTTCAACGGCAATCATTTGCACAGACGGTTTGCGCTCTTTGAGCAAGCTGCCGATGCCCGAAAGGGTTCCACCCGTTCCCACGCCGCTGACGACCACATCGACCGCCCCGTCGGTGTCGAGCCAAATTTCTTCAGCAGTGGTGGCGCGATGCGCGGCAGGATTGGCCATGTTGGTGAATTGTTGAAGCATCAAGTAGCCGTGGGATTGAACCAGCTCTTCGGCGCGATCAATGGCCCCTTGCATGCCTTGAGTGCCGGGCGTGAGTTCGATCTCAGCACCCAAATAGGCGAGCATTTTGCGCCGTTCCGAAGACATGGAATCGGGCATGGTGAGGATCAACCGATAGCCCTTTGCCGCGCAGACGAAGGCCAGCGCAATGCCGGTGTTGCCGGATGTGGGTTCTACCAACGTATCGCCGGGTTTGATGTGGCCGGATTGTTCGGCCTCTTCAACCATGGCCAGGCCGATGCGGTCCTTCACGGAAGCCAACGGGTTGAAAAATTCGCATTTACCCAAAATAACGGCGGCGCAGTTTTCGGCTTCTGCCAGCTTGGAAAGCCGAATTAGAGGTGTCGCCCCAATGGTTTCGAGAATGCTGTTATAAATACGTCCCCGAGTGCGGGTGCCCGTGATTTGGTTGTCCATAGTCGTGTCGCCCTCCCTGACAGCAGTGCTGTATTATTAATTTTTTCGCACAATTTTACTGTTCATAGGTACTGGTTTTATCGCGGATTTGACGGTTCAACAAGCGTAGCGTTTGTTGGTCGCCTGCGTGAAGCGGTTAAATAATGAAATCAAGGCTTTTGCGGCCTTCGCTGTCGATGCCCGCCTTGTGAGCGCGGTTGCACATGTCATCGATGCTGACCAGATCAAGCTGCTTCATGACCTCGCCTTGCATTTCCATCCACAACGGACGCACGACTTTGACGCCAAGCTCTGATCCGGTGGTTTCTTGCAAGGGGTCATCGGCCGTTTCCATACGCCGGACAGCGCGCACGATGTCGCCGATGGAAATGCGTCGGCGTTCGCGCGCCAACCGATAGCCGCCGCGCGGACCGCGCACGCCTATCAAGATGTCTTCGCGTACAAGCTGCTGCAAGGCTTGTTCCAGGTAGCGCCTGGGGATGTCCTGGCGGCGCGTAATTTCGCGGCTTTGCACAGGTTCACTGCCGGCGTGATAAGCGATGTCGAGCACCGCCTCAATCGCAAACAGCATTTTTTTCGATAATCGAAGCATAACGGTCGTCCCCTAATAATAGGTCTTCAGGTTTGTTGGTTTGTGGTGTCAGTTGAGGCGGTTCCGGTCGAACCAAATCCGCCTGTACCGCGTTCGGTTAAATTTAAGTCATGACTTTCACGCCAAGCGATGGTTGAGACCGGGGCCACAACCATTTGCGCAATACGCATACCGCGTTCAATGGTGAACGGGCTATTACCTAAATTGATGAGAATGACGCCCACTTCGCCGCGGTAATCCGCGTCTATGGTGCCCGGTGCGTTTAAAACAGTGACGCCGTGTTTGAGCGCCAAGCCGGAACGCGGGCGCACTTGGGCTTCAAAGCCAACGGGCAATTCAATGGAAAGGCCGCTTTTGATGAGCGCTCGCTGGCCGGGTGCCAATTCGACGTCTTGGTCAATCGCGGCCAACAAATCAACGCCGGCGCTGTGCGGCGTGGCATGTTCCGGCAAGGCCAAATCAGCACCGTGGGCCAGACGTTTTACGGCAATCTCAACGCGGTTGGATGCACTCATCAGCTCGCCTCCCCCGGTTTGTGGGCGAATTTTTGAGCCCCCAGATGTGCTGCGATGCGCGTCGCCAATTGTTTGGCAACATGAAACTTGGATTGGCTCGGCCAGTCTTCAACGCTGGTGCGGGTAACCAGTTGAACGGTGTTTTGATCGCCGCCAAAGGTACCCGTAGACGGAGAAACATCGTTGGCGCAGATCCAGTCGCAGCCCTTTTTCGCCAGCTTGGCGCGGGCGTGCTCCAAAACGTTTTCGGTTTCTGCGGCAAAGCCCACCACCAATTGGGGGCGGCGTTCACCGGGGCGCGACAGGGCGGCCAAAATATCGGGATTTTCAACCATGGAAAGGCTGGGCATACCATCAATGCCCTTCTTCAGCTTTTGCGGGGCTTGGTTGTCGACGCGCCAGTCGGCCACGGCAGCGGCGCACACGGCGATGTCTGCGGGCAAAGCACCTTCAACGGCTGTCGCCATGTCGCGGGCGCTTTGCACGTGAATGACTTTGACGCCTTGGGGGTCGGGTAAATCGACGGGTCCGCTGATCAAGGTCACACGCGCGCCGAGCTCTTTAAGCGCTTGGGCGATGGCGTGGCCTTGTTTGCCGCTGGAGCGATTGGCGATGTAACGCACCGGATCAATGGGCTCATGGGTTGGACCGCTGGTGACGATGGCCGAATATCCACCAAGCGGGGCGGTGGAGCCAAAAAAGCTCGAAAGCGCCAAAACGATGTCTTCGGGTTCGGCCATGCGGCCTTCGCCCCATTCTCCGCAAGCCATTTCGCCTTCGTCGGGGCCAATCATGGTAACGCCGCGGGCACGCAGCATGGCGATGTTGGACTTTGTCGCGGCATGTTCCCACATGCGCACATTCATGGCCGGCACCGCCAATACCGGTTTATCGGTGGCCAACAGCACCGTGGTGGACAAGTTATCAGCCAGGCCGTGGGCCATTTTGGCCAAGGTGTTGGCGGTCGCCGGAGCCACCAGTACGACATCGGCTTCGCGGGACAGATTGATGTGGCCCATTTCATGTTCGTCGGTCAGGGAAAACAGATCGCTATAGACTTGATCGCCCGACACGCTGGCCAAGGCCAACGGGGTGACGAATTGTGCGCCGCCCCGGGTTAAGACACAGCGCACTGTTGCGCCGGCCTTGATCAGCTGGCGAACAAGTTCGGGAGTCTTATAAGCAGCGATGCCGCCCGTGACGATCAATAAAATACGTTTTCCGTTGAGCACGTTATAAAACCCACACACAAAAAAAAGCGAATTACGAAAAATTGGTGTGGATAAGTTAATGGCGAAAAACCCACCGCGCAAGTGTTATTTAACATATATATCGCATTTGTCGTGAAGATAAGAAGGCAGTACGATGACGACGCGTTAAAGAGCGCTCATCAAAAAGGCCGTTGCGGCAACACTTGCGGCGATACTGGCAATCCACATCACCGCTGTGGTGGACGGGGTTCGGCTCCGTTTTCCGCGCAGTTGCGCTACGGTGTCGGGATGAAGCTTAAGCCCGTGCTCGTCAAATTGACTGAGCGCCGTTTCCAAACCTCTGACGATAGAGGGCAGACGGTTTAAGGCGTCCACACCCTGACGGGCGGCATCTTTGAGCCGCGCTTCAGGTCCGAAGTTGGCGTGCATCCACTCTTCGATCAAGGGCCTTGCGATCACCCACATGTTGGCGTTGGGGGCCAAACGACGTCCGGTGCCTTCGGCCACCAGCATGGTTTTTTGTAGCAATAACAGTTGAGGCTGACTTTCCATCTGGAAGGTTTCGGTGATTTGGAACAATTGACCCAACAGCCGGGCAATGGAAATCTCATTTTGCGGACGATCCAAGACCGGCTCGGCAATGGAACGGCACGCCTGGGTGAATTCTTCCATCGATTGGTTCTTGGGGATCCAACCCGCTTCAAAATGAATTTCAGCAACGCGGCGATAATCGCGGGTGAGAAACGACATCAGCATTTCCGCCAAATGGCGACGCGAGGTCTGGTTCAAGCGACCCATGATGCCAAAATCGACAATCGCCACGGTGCCGTCGGGCAATACGAACAGATTGCCGGGATGCATGTCGGCATGAAAAAAACCGTCGCGAAAGGCTTGGTAAAAAAAGGTTTCGGCAGTTTTGCGCAAAATTTCCAAGGTATCGTGGCCGGCGGCTTTGATGGCGGCGATATCGCCAAACGAAATGCCGTGCACGCGTTCGGTGCACATGACCCGCCTGCCGGTGCGCAGCCAATCGATGCGCGGCACGAAGATGGAGCGATCCGTGAGAAAGTTTTCGCGCAGTTCATCGGCGGCGGCCGCTTCAAACCGTAAATCCATTTCCATTTCGACCGAGCGCGCCAAGGTCGCCACGCTTTCCACGGGCTTTAAACGGCGCAGTTCGGGGCGGGTGCGTTGGAGCAGGCGCGCACCCCAAAAAAACAGTTCCAAATCGCCTTTAAACGCTTTTTCGATGTCGGGACGCAGAACCTTGACCGCAACTTCTTCGCCATCCCGGGTGACGGCGAAGTGCACCTGGGCGATGGACGCGGCGGCGATGGCGGTGTCGTCAAACGACAAAAACAGTTCATCCATGGTTTGGCCGAATTCGGCCTCGATGGCGGCGCGCGCTTCTTCACCCGAAAACGGTGGCAGTTTGTCTTGCAAGGTAGACAAATCGGCGGCCATCTGTTCGCCCAACAAGTCAGAGCGCGTCGACAGCATTTGCCCGACTTTGATGAAGCTGGGCCCCATGTCCTGAAAGGCGCGCGCCAGACGTTCGCCGGGGCGACCCGAAACGCGGCGGCTGGAAATCATTTTCGCAAACAGCACAATGGCCGGGGCCAACTGCAATTGCTCCAAGATGAACAGTGCGTCATGGCGCGCCAAGGTGCGGGCAATGGACATCAAGCGCAGGATGTGACGAAGAGATTCCACAAGTGCCTCGCTTACGTGCGCCAAGCGCTATGGATGCAGGCGATGCCGCCGGTCAGGTTTTCATAGCTGGCAACCTCCATCCCGGCGTCTTCGATCATGGTTTTGAACGTTTCTTGATCGGGAAAACGACGAATGGATTCGGCCAGGTACTGATACGAGTCCCGATCGTTTGCGACGATTTCCCCGATTTTGGGCAACAGCGAAAACGAATACGTGTCGTAAATGGTGCTGAGACCGGGAACCACCACCTTGGAAAATTCCAAGCACAAAAAATGTCCACCGGGCTTCAGGACGCGCTTGGCTTCCGCCAAGGCACGATCAATGTGGGTGACGTTGCGGATGCAAAAGGCGATGGTGTAGGCATCAAACGTAGCGTCTTCGTAGGGCAGCTCTTCGGCGTTGCCTTGCTGCCATTGAATGCCTTGCAGTAAACCTTTGTCGATGGCGCGGTCGCGTCCGACTTGAAGCATTTCGTCGTTGATGTCGAACACCGTGACGTCATCGCCGCCGCCGCTTAAGTATTTAAACGCGATATCGCCGGTGCCGCCGCCAACATCCAAAAGCTTTTGACCCGCATGGGGGCGCAGCTTTTCGATCAAGCGATTTTTCCACAGGCGGTGCACGCCCATGCTCATCAGGTCGTTCATCAAATCGTATTTGGACGCGACGTTGTCAAAAACGCCACGCACCATGTCGACCTTATCTTCTTCACGCACGGTTTTGTAACCAAAATGCGTGGTGGGCTCGCCTGGAGACAGGATTTCCGGCGCCCTGGAGGGGTGTGTTTTGTTGCTCATAAGCTGGAACATAGCGGAACGTTCGCAAAGAGGCTACTGTCGTTTCTATGCCTGAGTTGCCTGAAGTCGAAACCGTACGTCGAGGATTGGCCCCCGTCTTGGAAGGGGCTGCTTTTTCGCGAGTCCATTTACGCCGTGCCGACCTGCGCAAACCGTTTCCCGTCGACTTTGTTCAGCGCCTGGAAGGGGCGCGAATCAAACGTACGGGGCGGCGCGCCAAATACCTTTTGATCGAATCGCACGATGACACCCTAATATGGCACCTGGGCATGTCGGGCCAGGTGCGCATCTATCCGCCGGGCGAAACGCCTGCACCTGTTGGCAAACACGACCATGTGCAGTTTGATCTCAGCAACGGGGCCGTCATCGTTTTTACCGACCCCAGGCGCTTTGGTCTGATGGATCTGTGCCCCAGTGAAAAGGTTGCGGAACACCCCTTGATCAAAGACATAGGTCCCGAACCTTTGGGCAATGCCTTTTCCGGCCCCGTGCTGGCGGCGGCCCTTAAGGGTAAAAAAGTTGCCATCAAACAGGCCATCATGGACAGCCATGTGGTGGCCGGGGTGGGCAATATATATGCGTCGGAAAGTTTGTTTCAGGCTGGCCTCTCCCCCAAACGCCGGGCGGGCACGGTGCAGGGCGCGCGGGCGGAAAAATTGGCGGGGGCGATAAAGTCGGTGTTGAGCGCCGCCATTCAAGCGGGTGGCTCAACGCTTAAAGACCATCGCACCACGGACGGGGAATTGGGCTATTTTCAGCACAGTTTCGCCGTTTATGGCCGCACCGGTCAGGCGTGTCCGGGCTGTGATTGTGATGTTTTGAAGACCAAGGGCATTCAGCACTTGGAACAAGGCGGGCGATCCTCGTATTATTGTCCCCGCCATCAACGTTAATAAGGCTTCATCATGCGCTTTGTTGTTGTTTTGTGTCTCGCCGTTTCCGTCGCGCTTTTCTCGGCTTCTCAGTCACGGGCTGAGAGCAGCGGTTTTTCCGCCGTCATTGATGACTTGCCGTTGATGCAGGGGCTTGAAGAAGTTGGCGACGGGGTCGAATTTTCTACGCCCGATGGCCGTTTGGCCGAAATTCTCACCGAAGGCCCGGTCAGCCAAGCCGAAGTCGTGAAGTTTTATGCTTCGACCTTGCCGCAATTGGGCTGGGTCAAGGAAACAACAGATATGTTCGTGCGCGAAGACGAAAGCCTGTCGTTGGCCTTTGAGCAAATGGGCAAAACGCTTCGGGTGCGCTTTACCCTGGCGCCGCTGGCCTCGAAGCAAAAGTCGCCTGCCAAAAAATAAACAGTCTTAAATTCAATCCCCGAATTAAATTCCCGAAAAGGAACGCCTCCGATGCCCGATACCGCCGCCCTGGCCTTTGAAACCATCCTCACCGAAGCCAAGGATGGCATCGGCGTCATCACCTTTAACCGTCCCAAGGCGTTGAATGCGCTGAACGCCCAGATGATCGGTGAAATGGGCCGTGCGCTGGATGCTTTTGAGGCCGATGACAATGTTCACGTGATTGTGCTGACGGGTTCTGAAAAAGCCTTTGCCGCCGGTGCAGATATTAAAGAAATGGCCGACAAGTCGTTTAACGACGCTTACATGGGTGATTTTATCTCCGGTCCGTGGGATCGCATCGACAGCTGTCACAAGCCTGTTATTGCGGCGGTGTCCGGGTTTGCGCTGGGTGGAGGTTGTGAAATGGCGATGATGTGCGATCTGATCATCGCTTCCGACACCGCCAAGTTCGGCCAGCCGGAAATCACCCTGGGGATTGTTCCGGGGATTGGCGGCACCCAACGTTTGACCCGTGCGGTGGGCAAGGCCAAGGCCATGGATATGGTGCTGACCGGGCGCATGATGGGGGCCGAAGAAGCCGAACGCTCCGGCCTGGTGGCGCGGGTGGTGCCCGCAGATCAGTTGATGGATGAAGTTATGACCATGGCGGCGACCATGGCGACGTTCTCGCGCTCGACCATGAAGATGGCCAAAGAATCCGTGCGCCGTGCGTTTGAAACCACATTAAGCGAAGGCGTGCGCTATGAACGCCGCCTGTTTCATGCCTGTTTTGCCACCTACGACCAAAAAGAAGGCATGAAGGCGTTTATAGAGAAGCGTAAGCCGAAATTTGAGAACCGCTAAAGGCAAATAAACGCCCAAAAATGCCAATAAATGCCTGTTATAAGGCTTGACGATGCTGGCGGGGGGCTATATAACCCGCGCTTCCGTTCGAACACGCGTTCAACGCAAAAGGTTGAGATTAAATGTCAAATCATAAGTCTGCTAAAAAGCGCATCCGCCAGACCGCCCGTCGCACCGAAGTTAACGGCGCACGTCGTTCCAGCGTTCGCACCGCCATCAAATTGGTGGAAAAAGCCATTCTCGCCGGCGACAAAGCCGCCGCCGCCGCTGCCCTGAAGTCTGCTGAACCGCAGATGATGCGCAGCGCACAGCTTGGCATCTTCCACAAAAACACCGTGGCACGCAAAGTTTCGCGTCTCAGCGCGGGCATCAAAGCCATCGCTTAAAGCTCCAGTTCATCGGTTTGAGGGGGCTTATGCCGTCATCCGCCGTTTGAATGGGTTCTTTCGTCGACGCGATTGTGCCGTACATATTTAAAACCGCCCTCAAAACCGAACCGGTTTCTTGGGGGCGGTTTTTTGTGTTTGTACGCCGCCTTTTACGTCCCTTTTGCGGCCGTGGCCCGGATGGGGGTATGGCTTGTTTTTGGGTATGCTTTTATATGCATCAAAACGTGTAAAACAGGGTAAATATCGCTATTGGGATGTAAAATTATTTTACGGCCTAAAAACGATTTTATGAGTCAAAAATTGAAATTTTTTCATCCCGTCCATGCACCGCAAAAGAAGAACCTCAAGTCAAAATGAAGGGCAAAAGTTGGCTGTAGTCCGATTCTCTTACATGGGCGCGGATGCCAGCATATAGCATTGAAAATGGATAAAATGTCCATATTTTGTGGTTGAAAGGAAAATTGGGGTGGGGGGAAAAAATCCTGCGTATTGAGGGTGTTATCCACCGCCTGTGGATAGCGTGGATGGATTCGCCGTGGCTGTTTAAGTCAAGTCAATTTTTTCATCTGTTCCCCTTTCGATCTTGTTGAAACGTATCCAATAGGCTTCTAAGATCACGCCAACATTGAAGGGCCCTTTAGGGCTCTCCAACACGACCTGTAATTACTCTTCACATCGTTGGCAGTTCAAGGGCTGGGGATGGCCCGCGAATACTTTGCAAATGGTCTGCATTCAGAAAGCCAAAATCTGCTTTTATTGATGATTTGAAGTCATGACTTGCAGGTTCAAAAATAATAATTACACGCTCATGTGCCTTCTACAAAAGGGGTGACCGGCGTTTTCATTTCGATATTTGTCGAATGCCGGTAAGGAAGAAACGTTTAATTTTGGGGCACCTAAGATAGATGAAAAGTCATGAAGCGTTGGTCGCACGGGCTCAAGGCCGGACGGCAAATACGTCAGGTACTTGTATAAAATTGCTGAGAGGGAAGGATCTAAAGGCGCATCGCATTCGCATCAACGCACGTGCGAACCGGGGCCTTTTTGAAACCTTTAAGTGCAGCAAGGGGAAAAGTTTATGAACGGGGTTAGCGTTGACGCACAAGTGGCGGCACAGTGGGAAGATGTGCTGAGCAGCTTGCGCGATGAAATTGGGGAAGCCGCTTTTCAAAGCTGGCTCAAGCCAATGATGGTTCGGGAATGGAATGATGGTCTGGTGCGCATTTCGGTGCCGACCCGTTTCATGAAGGATTGGGTCGTCGCCCATTATGCGGATCGTCTTGGCGAACTGTGGAGCAGCATGAACGCCGCCGTAAAGGACGTTGAGGTGTTTGTGCAGGCCGAATACGGCCAAAACGATGCAAAGGCGGCCAACACATCAAACCGCATTTCCGCATTAAGTGGTGAAGCGCCACATGTTCGCGGCGTGACAGGTAGCGTTTCTGGAAACGTTTCCAGCCTCTTGCCGTCAAGTGGCTCATCACGCAAGTCGGCATCCAAATCGATTCCGCCGGGGACGCAGCCGATGGCGCGCGACCAACGGGTCCTTCAAAGTGCACCTGGATATTTGGCCAGTATGCGGCCCGCCAACGACACCGCGCTGGAAATCAGTGCGCCTTTGGACCCCCGTTATACCTTTGAAAATTTTGTCGTCGGCAAACCCAACGAATTTGCCCACGCCGCCGCCCAGCGCATTGCCGAAAGCCCCAACGCACAATTTAACCCGCTGTTTTTGTATGGCGGCGTCGGTTTGGGCAAAACCCACTTGATGCACGCCATTGCGTGGAACATTCGCGAAGTCGATCCCAACCGCACGGTCATCTATATGTCGGCGGAAAAGTTCATGTATCGATTCATCCGCGCACTCCGCGAACAGAACACGGTGGATTTCAAAGACCAGTTCCGCAATGTCGACGTGTTGATGATTGATGACGTGCAGTTCATTTCCGGCAAAGATTCCACCCAGGAAGAATTTTTCCACACCTTCAACGCGCTGGTCGATCAAGGTCGCCAGATCGTCATTTCGGCGGACAAATCCCCGTCCGATTTGGAAGGTATGGAAGAGCGTCTGAAATCGCGCCTCAACTGCGGTTTGGTGGCCGACATTCACGCCACCACCTACGAGCTGCGCTTAGGCATTTTGCAGACCAAATCTGAGCGCATGGGCGTTGATGTGCCGTTGAAGGTGATGGAGTTTTTGGCCCATAAAATCACCTCGAACGTGCGTGAACTGGAAGGCGCCTTGAACCGCGTCGCCGCGCATTCTTCGCTGGTGGGTCGTGATATCACCATCGAGACCGCGCAAGACGTTCTCCACGATTTGATCCGCGCCCACGATCGCCGCGTCACCATCGAAGAAATTCAGAAAAAAGTCGCCGCGCATTTCAACATTCGCACCTCTGACATGCACTCGGCCCGGCGCGCGCGCTCGGTGGCCCGCCCGCGTCAGGTGGCGATGTATCTGGCCAAACAACTGACCTCGCGCTCGTTGCCCGAAATCGGTCGTAAGTTCGGCGGTCGCGATCACACCACCGTTATGCACGCGGTGAAAAAAGTCGAAGAGCTGCGCGAACGCGATCCGTCCTTCGCCGAGGATGTGGAATTGCTGCGGCGCATGCTGGAAGGCTGAAATCAACTCATTTCACAGCATACTATCTAAACGTTTGAACCGAGCCCCTGGCTGCTTTTGCATCCAGGGGCTCGGTGTTTGTGCAGCTTGTTGTGAAGGGCGCGCGAATCGGTTGTGAGGGTATTTTGCCCACACCATGTCTGGGTTGTTGCATGATGGCCGGAGTATGCCGGTTAAGTCATTGTTATTGAGAGCGTATTGGGCGCATTCCCGACAGAAGAAAAGACTTCGGATTTAAGGGCTCTTTGTTATAATGACATCCCTTTTCAGGGGGCCTTTTTCAGGGGCCTTTTTGAGGGGAGCTGGGGGCAGCGCTTTTGGGTGAGGCTTTCCGCGCTAAGTTTCCGGGGATTGTGGGCCATGTGGCCGAACGCATGTGATGCCGAACGCATATGATGACGTAACGAACAGTAATGTTGGATGAGATATGAAGCTGATTATCGAACGCGCCGCTCTTTTGAAATCCTTGAGCCATGTGCAGAACGTTGTTGAACGTCGCAACACCATTCCAATTCTTTCCAACGTCAAAATGACGGCAGGCGACGGCAAGTTGCGCCTCAACGCCACCGACATGGACCTGGACATCGTCGACGCCACGGCGGCAGAGGTTTCCCAGCCCGGCGAAACCACGGCCCCAGCGCACACCTTATACGAAATCGTGCGCAAGCTGCCCGATGGCGCGGACATTGAGCTGGACGCCACGTCGGGCGACGGACAGATGGTTTTGCGTTCTGGCCGCTCGCGGTTTTCGCTGTCGTGCCTGCCCGCAGGGGAATTTCCGGTCATGTCGGGCGGCGATTTGCCCGTCAATTTCGATTTGGCCGCCGTTCAGTTGAAAGACTTGATCGACAAAACCCGCTTCGCCATTTCCACCGAGGAAACCCGCTATTATCTGAACGGGATTTACCTGCACGCCGCCGAACAAGATGGCGCGCCGGTGCTGCGTGCGGTGGCCACCGACGGTCACCGTCTGGCCAGCGCGGAAACGCCGCTTCCCGACGGCGCCGACGGCATGCCCGGCATCATCGTGCCGCGCAAAACCGTGAACGAGCTGCACAAGCTGATCGAAGAAACAGAAGCGGAAATTCGTGTTTCCCTGTCGGAAGCCAAAATCCAGTTTTCTTTCGATGGCGTGGTGCTGACGTCCAAGCTGATCGACGGCACCTTCCCCGATTACGAACGGGTCATTCCCCAGGGCAACGACAAAGAAATGAAAGTCCTGCGCAAAGCCTTTGGCGATGCGGTGGACCGGGTGTCCGCCATCTCGACGGAAAAATCCCGCGCCGTGAAGCTGACCTTGGACAAGGGCTCTTTGGTGTTGTCGGCGTCCAGCCCCGAAAGCGGCAGTGCCACGGACGAGCTGGAATCGGATTACGCCGGGGAGCGTCTGGAAATCGGCTTTAACTCAGCCTACCTGCTGGAAATCATGCGCCAAGTTGAGGGCGATACCATTGTCATGTCGCTTTCGGATGCGGCGTCTCCGACCATCATTCGCGAAGAAGGCGACGACAGCGCGCTGTATGTGCTGATGCCAATGCGTGTTTGATGGGCGTGTTTGATGGACGCGATTGATTCGTCGCTTTAAGCACCCGCTTTAGCGCACCCATGCAGTCTGAACAGGACAAAAGAGCAAACGTGACACAAGCCCTGGCATCGGTAGATCTCAACGGCCCGGTTCCGCCGTCTCGAAACGATGTGGGACCGACTTGTGCTGCGCGATTGGCGTGCACCCGTTTAACGTTGAGCAACTTTCGCTGCTATGAGCATGCCCGCATTGAAACGGGGACCAAGCCCGTGGTGCTCAGCGGGGCCAATGGCGCGGGCAAAACCAATGTCTTGGAAGCCTTGTCCTTTTTGGTTCCGGGCAGCGGCCTGCGCCGCGCCAAGTTGAGCGATGTTGGGCGGCGCGACCCCGGTGCACATGACAGTGGCGCAGATACAGGGCGTGTTTGGGCGGTTGCCGCGGAAGTTTCCAGCGGCGAATATCCTGTGCGCATCGGAACCGGGCTGGAAAATGCATCGGGCGCGAAGCGCGTCGTGCACATTGACGGCGAAGCGCAAAGGGCCCTGTCCGTTTTGAGCACGCATTTTGCCGTGCACTGGCTGACGCCACAAATGGATCGATTGTTTTTGGACGGCAGTGTTGAGCGTCGGCGCTTTCTGGATCGCTTGGTGTACAGTTTTGATCCGGCCCACGCGGGGCGCATTTCGGCTTATAACCATGCCCTGCGCGAACGCACCAAGTTGCTCGCGGATAACAAGATGGATGATGCCTGGTTGAGCGCCTTGGAAGATACCCTGGCCACCCGCGGCATGGCCGTCGCGGCGGCGCGCTTGCATGTGGCGGAACGACTTGCCGGGGGAATGGCCGGGGCTTTTCATGAGGCGGATAGCCAGTTTCCCGCCTGCACCTTGGCGATTGATGGCTTGGCCGAAGGCTGGTTGACGGACCTTCCTGCGTTGGAAGTGGAAGACCGTCTGCGCCGGGCGTTAAAAAGTTCGCGGTCCCGCGACGCCAAAATGGGCGGTGCTGGCAATGCCATAGAAGGCCGCTTGCCCCATCAAAGTGATTTGCTGGTGACCCATGCGGCCAAGGCTATGCCCGCCGGGCAATGTTCTACCGGCGAGCAAAAAATGTTGCTGGTGGGTTTGGTTTTGGCGGCGGCGCGTTTGTCCGCTTCAGACGAAGGCCGGGTGCCGGTTTTGTTGCTGGACGAAGTCGCCGCACACTTGGATGCGCACCATCGCGACGCCCTGTTCGGCGAAGTGTTAAGTTTAGGCTGTCAGGCCTGGTTCACCGGAACCGAATCCGATCTGTTCGCCCCGCTCCAAGGCAGGGCGCACTTTTTCACCGTGAACGACGCCACCGTGTCGGAAACGTCCTAATTGTTAATTTGAGCCCTTAAAGGCAGAGACCCATATGACCGATCAAAGCGAAGACCAACCCGTTCTTTCCTCCGAAGATGCCGCCTACGGTGCCGGGTCTATTCAGGTGCTCAAAGGCCTGGAAGCGGTGCGCAAACGCCCCGGCATGTACATCGGCGACACCGACGATGGTTCGGGCTTGCACCATATGGTCTACGAAGTGGTCGACAACGCCATCGATGAAGCGCTGGCGGGACACTGCGATTTGGTCACCGTGAAGCTCAACGCCGATGGCTCTGTGACCGTCACCGACAACGGTCGCGGTATTCCGGTCGATATGCACGCCGAAGAAGGCGTGTCGGCGGCGGAAGTCATCATGACCCAGCTGCACGCGGGCGGTAAGTTTGATCAAAATTCCTACAAGGTTTCCGGCGGTCTGCACGGGGTGGGCGTGTCGGTGGTGAACGCCCTGTCCGATTGGTTGGAGCTCACCGTGCATCGCAACGGCAAAGAGCACAGCTGTCGGTTTGAAAATGGCGACACGGTGCGTTCGCTGGAAGTGGTGGGCAAATCCCCCATTACAGAAGAAGGTATTCCCTATACCGGAACCCATGTGACGTTCCATCCCGCCGTGTCCACCTTCACCATGGTGGAATTTGACTTCGCGACGCTCGAACATCGCTTGCGCGAACTGGCGTTTTTGAATTCCGGCGTGCACATGCAGTTGATTGATGAACGCCACGTTGACCGGGTTGAAATCGATTTGCATTACGAAGGCGGTTTGGTTGAGTTCGTCAAATACCTCGACCGCGCCAAGTCGCCCTTGATCAGCGAAACCATCATGGTGTCGGGCGAAAAAGACGACATCACGGTGGAAATGTCCATGCAGTGGAACGACAGCTATCATGAACAAACCCTGTGCTTCACCAACAACATTCCTCAACGCGACGGCGGCACCCACTTGGCTGGATTTCGCGGCGCGTTGACCCGCACCATCAATGCGTATTTCACCAAATCGGGCATGTCGAAAAAAGAAAAAGTCGGTCTGACCGGCGACGATGCCCGTGAAGGCCTGACCTGCGTGTTGTCGGTGAAAGTGCCCGACCCGAAATTTTCCTCGCAGACCAAAGACAAACTGGTCAGCTCCGAAGTGCGTCCGGTGGTCGAAAGCGTGTTGAGCGAAGGCCTGGATCGTTGGTTTGAAGAACACCCCACCGAAGCGCGTCAAGTGATCGGCAAAATCATTGAAGCCGCCGCCGCCCGTGAAGCGGCGCGCAAGGCCCGCGAACTGACCCGGCGCAAAGGCGTGCTGGACATTACCTCACTGCCGGGGAAACTGGCAGATTGCCAAGAACGTGACCCGGCCAATTCCGAACTGTTCCTGGTGGAAGGTGATTCTGCTGGCGGGTCCGCCAAGCAGGGGCGCGACCGCTCCAATCAAGCGATCTTGCCTTTGAAGGGTAAAATTCTCAACGTCGAACGGGCGCGCTTTGACAAAATGTTGGGCTCGGCGGAAATCGGCACCTTGATCGCCGCCCTGGGCACCAGCATTGGGCGCGACGATTTTAATATCGAAAAATGCCGCTACCACAAAATCATCATCATGACCGATGCTGACGTGGACGGCAGCCACATCCGCACCCTGTTGCTGACGTTCTTTTATCGCCAAATGCCGGAAATCATCGAACGTGGTTATCTGTACATCGCCCAGCCGCCGCTGTACCGGGTGAAACGCGGCAATTCGGAAGTGTATCTCAAAGACGACAGCTATTTGGAAGACTACCTGTTCAACGCCGCCGTCGATGAAGGCACGGTCTTCACGGGATATGACGGTGACCAGATGGCCGGCACGGATCTGCGCAATTTGGTGGAAGAAGCCCGCGTCGCCCGCGGCTTGTTGCGCGACATTTCCAAGCATGTACCGCTCAAGATCATTGAACAAGCGGCCATTTTGGGCGCACTCAACCCGCAAGTTTTGACCGACCCCGCGCACGCGGGCGAAATTGGCGGCTATTTGGCCAAACGTCTGGATGCGCTGGAAGAACAACTGGAACGCGGTTGGACCGGCACAGTTTTGGAAGACGGCGGTTTGCAGGTGTCGCGCACGCTGCGCGGCGTCAGCAACGCTTATGTGATCGACAACGCGCTGATCAAAAGCTCTGAAGCGCGGCGTTTGGACGCCATGGCGGGCAGCTTGCAAAAAAGCTACATGAAGCACGGCGTGTTGACGGCCAAGGACAAGGACCATCCCATTACGGGTCCGGTGGACCTGATTGAACGGATCACCGAGATGGGCCGCAAAGGCCTGGCGGTGCAGCGTTACAAAGGTCTGGGCGAAATGAACCCCAGTCAGTTGTGGGAAACCACCTTGGACCCCAACGTGCGCATCTTGCTGCAGGTCAAAGTTGAACATTCCGAAGCGGCTGGCGAAGTGTTCTCCACCCTGATGGGCGACAATGTTGAACCTCGCCGGGACTTTATTCAAGAAAATGCCCTGAAGGTTTCAAACCTGGACGTGTAATATTTTTTATCGCGTATTTTGAATGGCCCTGCACACATCAGCTGTGCAGGGCCATTTGACTTGCCCCACAACACTATCTATGCAAGTATTTACATATAAATACACTTATTAATACACTCATGGGCCGGGTTAATGTGGGAGGATGAAATGCACCAGTCTTTGATTCCGTCTTTGATGAAGCGCATGAAACAAGCGTGGTTCGCGCCGCTGTATTTGGTCTTGGCGCTCAGTGCGTGCAGCACCGTAACGCTGATATCGCCCTATGACGAAAAACTTGAATCCGGGGTGACCGGGTATGCTCAAAATCTCTCAACGTTCCTGGTGAAGATGCAAGCCGCTAACGGCACGCCTGCGGGCAAATACGAAAACAATATCGAGTTCGCCCTGAACAATGCCTAAGCCATTGATGTTTGGTATCGGATCATAAGTCGGGAAGTATCCGTTTTTACTATTTTGACTGTCTTTTCTGTCACGCTCATGATCCAGGCAAGCCAAAATGCCAGGGCGTTGAGGATCAGGCGCATGTTGTGGCCTGCGGCAACCAGCAGAGCGTTGATGGCGTCGCCAGTTTGGCCTTTTAGGAAGTTTCGATCAAGCCTGCCATCGGTTTTCATATGCCCGATGGTCGCCTCGATGGCCGATCTTCGTTTCAACTCACGCTTCATTTGGGGGCTCAATCCGCGCTTGTGTCCGGACAGCATGACCGAGGCCTCGCCCTCGTAATTATGGCCGCGATAGCCCCTATCGGCATAAATCCGCTCGGGATCGACACCAGTCATTTGCGCGGCCTGGGCGACGGTGTCGGACAGGGTATGTCCATCGTAAGGATTGCCTTCGAAGTTCTTTGCCGCCAGCACCAAGCCTTCACGATTGGTGGTGGCGATGCCAACCTTGGCGCCGAACTCGTAGGGTGTGCGCGCCTTGCCCTTGGCGATGCAGGCGACCTCCGGAGCATGCAGGGCGTAGAGTTTGTTTTTGTCCTTGGTTTTCTGGGTCAGAAGGCGTTCGACGAGGCCCAAAAGCCGGGCAAACCGAGCTTCCAGAGCAGCATTACCAGCGACCTTTCGGACGATATCGCGGTACACACGGCCCAGGAACGTCTTCAGCTTCTTGATCTCGCGGCGCATGCGCCTGAACTGTTTTGCGTGGGCATAGCGCCCGGCCATCAGCGCCGCCCGCTTGGCCACCCGAGTGTGGCTGCGGCGCAACAAGATGCCGTGGCGCTTGGCTTGGCGCACCAATGTTTGCAGGGCTTTCAGATACAATCGGCTATCCGTCGGGTGGGCGATGTTCTTCGGCTGCACCGTGGTGTCAACGGTGATCCGCTGAAAGCTGCTTTCCTTCACCGCCCCGGTCTCGACCGCCACGCCAACGGTGGCCGCCAAAACCTTTTCCATGCCCTCTGGGCCAACCCGTTTGCGCCAGCGCGTCATGGTGCTGGGATCAATGGGAAGATGATGTTGAAAGAACTCAAATCCGCAGAAATATTGCCAGTAGGGGTTCTCGACCCAGCGCTCTACCGCTTCTTCGTCCGACAGATCATGCATGTGCTTCAAATAATGCAGACCGACCATCAATCGCGTCGATTTAGCCGGACGGCCCAGCGGTTTGTAGTGCTTGCCGAAGGCCTCATCAAACGAAGACCAGGGCAT
>NZ_MCGG01000087.1 GCF_001746755.1 Magnetovibrio blakemorei
GATAACTGTCGGTAAAATCAAGGTAAATCAAGGTAAATCAAGGTAAATCAAGGTAAATCAAGGTAAATCAAGGCTACCCTGCTCAATTCACGGCCGGTCGACTTACTCACCCGAATTCATGTACCAAGGCGTGACCAGTTCGTCGGACGTTGAAGGGGCTGGAACCGCCCCCTCAATCTGTTGTGCATCAACCACCAGCTTGGGGATTGGCGTTTTACGAACCACAACCTTAGGTTCAGGCTGTTCGGCGATAAATCGGGACGCCTGAGAGCTGACGTCTTCCAGCGCGTCGTGAAGCCCGCCATCATTAATCGTCCCATCCTGGCGGCCTTCTATGGCACCGAGCAGAGTCATCAACATTTCTTTGTAACGAATGTTGTCACTGCTCAAGGTGCGATTGTCGCGCGCTAAACGTTCGTTTTCGGTGCGGGTTTTTTCCATCAGTACGTGCTGATTGGAGAGGTTTTCTTTGATTTCGAGAAGTTCCCGCGACAGCATGCCGATTTGGCGGTCGTGATTGGCTTCTTGACGGGCGAGGCTGGCTTTTGCGGCCTGCACCCGACTGGCGATTTTATCCATATTTTTCATGTTCGAGTACTTCTCACCCTCAAAAAACCAGAGACCTGTGACGCCATCGGCACAACAGAAATTGAGAATCTAACACCTCCGTCGGCTCACATTCAAAAAAAATTTTCGCCGAGCAGCAACCCGGTGCAAAGCCACAAAAGGTAGACGCCGCCATAATCGGGCTTTTAACCGCAAAACTAGTCCTTTTATTCGTCTCAAACCCTTATTTTGCATAAAAAAAGTTGTATAATTGGGCCAATTTTTATGTATAATTGTGAATTCAAATTTGCGTCTTGTTTTTTAATCACTTGGGTGGGAACTTATCACATGAACGTTGAACAAATTATCGCGGGCAAAACGGTTGCCCAGATCAATGATATGGCTGACAAGCTTGAGCGTGCCGCTGACATGAAAGCCGCTGCTGCGGCGAAAATGAAAGCCGATGCCGCTGCGGCCGCTGCCAAAGCAAAAATTGCCGGTGCAAAGGCGGCTCAAGTAAAAGTCGCCGCCAATGCCGCCAACGCGAACGCCATGGGCGCAACCACTGTCAGCAAAGCCACCGTGGCCAAAACCGCGACCGCTGGCGTAGCTACGAAATCCAGCACCGCGTCGATGATCGGCACCTGCTGCTCATCAAAGTCTTGGACACTGGGATTGGGCCTGGGTCTTGGCCCTTGGGGTCCTGTGTTGCTCACCGCCGGTGGTGCTGCAGCCGGGTATTACCTCTATAAAAACTACCTCAAAGGCTACATCGCCAATCGCATGGATGCGCCCTCCATCTAAGCGAACACGCTGGCTCGAGTTCGATTAAGACAACGAATTCGCACAAGACAACGAATTCGCACAAGACAACGAATTCGCACAAGACAACGAATTCGCACAAGACAACGGCCCGATTGCAGTGCCTGCAATCGGGCCGTTTATTTTTGCGGACGGGTCAAAAACAAAAGGAGTTATGACCGAATCTGGTGTTTGAACATTTGAATTGAAGCGGCGTATCAGGTTGAATTGTTGTTGCAAGACGCCAATCCAACCAAAGGAGATACGCCACTATGACGAAGAATAACGTTTTAGAATTCGCGGGTCGAGAAGCAATTTCAGACCCGCTGTCAGATTTGTTGAGAGCAGGTGCGCAGCAGTTGATCAACCAAGCGGTAGAGGCAGAACTTCAGGAACTGTTGAGCCAGTATTCTGACCGCCGCACCGATAATGGCAATGCCGCTGTGGTTCGCAATGGTCATTTACCGGAGCGCAAGCTGCAGACAGGGTTGGGACCGGTGACGGTCAAGATCCCCAAAGTTCGCTCCAAGGCAGGAGCCCCCGTGACGTTCCGGTCAGCTCTTGTTCCGCCGTATGTCCGCAAGACGAAGTCTCTGGAGGCTGCACTGCCTTGGCTGTACTTGAAGGGCGTCTCAAGCGGTGAGATGGGTGAAGCCTTGAAAATATTGATTGGCCCTGACGCCAAAGGTCTATCGGCCACCACGGTGTCGCGGCTGAAGCAGATGTGGGGTCAAGAATACCAGAGTTGGCGTGACGAACCACTGGATAAAGACCGCTGGGTCTATGTGTGGGCTGACGGCGTCTATAGCGGTTTGAGAGGTGAACAAATGAAGCTGTGCGCCTTGGTGGTCATTGGTGTTAATGAGCGTGGGGAGAAGCACTTTTTGGCTATTGAAGACGGCACGCGTGAATCGACGCAAAGTTGGCGCGAGGTTCTTTTGAAGCTAGATCATTTCCGGGTTATTTTGACGCATAACCATCTGCGGCAAAGAAGTTGCGGCATTCATCTGGCTTGAACAGGTCGCAAACTTTTCCAGCCGTCTTCCACAGGTCATCGATTGTACGAGGTTTCAGGCGTTTCATATGAGACTTAAATTTTGAGAACGCCAGTTCTATGGGGTTAAAATCAGGCGAATATGGCGGCAGGAATAAGAGCCAGGCCCCTCGTTTTTCAACCGCCTGCTTGGCGCTGTCACATTTGTGCGCTGAGAGATTGTCGAGAACAACAACGTCCCCTTTGCTCAAGGTCGGAGCGAGTTGTGTTTCGATGTAATGCGCGAAGATATCAGCGTTCATGGGGCCATCAACAATCCAGGGGGCGGTTAA
>NZ_MCGG01000088.1 GCF_001746755.1 Magnetovibrio blakemorei
CTTCCGTAACCAGCCCCGTTGATGCCAGCAACAGGCAACGTGAAATGAAAATGACTCCCAACATTTTGCTCACTTTGGACCCAGATTTTCCCTCCTTGTCGTTCTACAAGATCCGCGGCTAATGGCAAGCCCAAACCCGTCCCCCCAAATTCTCGTTTCATGCTATCATCAATTTGCTCAAATGCTTTGAAAATAATATCCAGTTTGTCAGATGGAACCCCCAATCCAGTGTCACTAATAATAAAGTGTACTAAATTGCCTTCCTGTTCCACAGACACGGAAATGCGCCCTTCATCACAAAACTTTTCGGCGTTTCCAAGAATATTAATCAAAATCTGTTTTAATCGAATAGGATCAGCCCAAACCCATACATTGTTTGGAACAGTTAATTTAAGATCTAGATTTTTGTTTTTAATTTTAGATCCAATAATATTGATAACGTCATTGATAGAATCACTAACATTGGTAGATGTTGGATTAATCGTTAATTTACCAGCATCCATTTTGGCAAAATCTAATATTTCATTTATGAGCGTCAGCAAATGATTGGCCGATTCAAGCCCCCCATTTGCAATCTCAACGACTTCAGTTTCAAGATCATTAATTGCCTGTTGTAGGGGTTCGCGATACTCTGATGGAATCGCTAATTTTAACGCATTCAGTTTCTTCATCCCCTTAAACAGAGCCAACTGTTTTGAAAACTCTTCGAGGGGGCCCTTCAATCCCTGAGTTGGAGTGCGCAATTCATGACTGACTACATTAATAAAATTAGTTTTAGCCTTACTTGCCTGTTCCGCTTTGTCACGTTCCTGTTCTGCAATCTTACGTTGATTTCTTAGGTTTTTCGTTTTTTCTTCAACCTGATCTTTTAGAAACTCTCTTCTCCCTGTTGTGATCAAAAAGAATGCTCCCACAAAGCTTGTGAGAACCATGCCGCCGACTAAAATTATCCAAGCATCATTTTGTCTGTGTTTCGTTAAATAGCTTTGAGTCGGCGAAACTTCGTAAATCCATTCGCGACCTGCAAAGTTAACGGAGGTGTGTCTGGATATGGGGAGGTATCCACCGAAGATTCCTTCTTCATCCAGTACGGACACAGTCATTTCATGCAAGGTGGTTTCAATCAGGACCTCTACGTTATAGGGTTCTGTTTTATCTGATAATCGGTACGAGATACCTTCTTGGTCAAGATGCTCGATAGCTGATTTGATAATATCACCGCCTCTAAAAACGCCCACCATATAGCCCGTTAAGTTCGTTCGTGTTTTTTGTGTGGTTTTGTCAGAACCGTTTGTTTGATAAATCGGCATAAACACGAGAATGCCAAACTGTGAGCCCGTCTCTTGAATCAATTTGATTGGTGCAGTGGCGAAAGGTTGGCCTGTTGCTCTCGCCAACTCCAGAGCTTCTTTTCGTATTTTATTGGACGCCACATCAAATCCGAACGCTTTTATGTTGCTGTCAAAAGGTTCTATAAACTGAACGGATACGTACTCGTCTCGGTCATTGGCTGGTATAAGTTTTCCATCCGCATTTCGCTCGGTAATATGAAAATGCGCAAACCCTTCTTGTTGAATAGCGCTCTCGAATTGAGCGCGTTCATTTTGATGGATAAGGGGGTTCCATGACAAGGCTTGAATCCCGGGAAGGATTGTAAACTGACGTTGAGTAAATTTACTAAACTGTTGCCTGGTCATGTTTGGGGTAGCTGCATAAAATCCCTCTAAAGAATAAAGGACATTTATGTATTTACTCAGGGTCTGCTCGATAGCGGGCGCAAGAGGTAATAGTTGTTGGTCAAATTGAAATTTTAGGCGTTGGCGTTCCCACTGTAAGCCTGAGTTAACGAAAAAAACCGTCAAAATAAATGCCCCGGTCATAGAAAGAGTGACAGTCAATTGCCGTGGCTTCCAACTTTCTCGAGGTTTCATTGTGTATAACAAAACGAGAGGCGTAAATATGAGAACGCCGGTGACATCACCTGCCCACCAAGTCATAAAATTGGTCAATGTGTTTGTGCTAGGTATGATACCTGTAAGCATAAGGCTACCAACGCCAACAGTCGCATTTATCAGACAACCTATTGGCCCACCAAAGAGCATAAATAAGAAGATATCCCGCTCTTTATCTAAGCGGTTTGGAAAGTTCGCAAATTTCCGAATTAAATACGCGCCCACCATAGCTTGAACGGCAGAGCCTATGCCAATAATTGTTGGCACAATTATTAACTCAGCGACAGTTTGATCGCTGCTTGGGTCAAGAAAGGTCCAAATATTTGTTAAAATAGATCCAACGAAGACACCCGGTAAAACTTTGCTACCCCATATAAGCGTTACCGCTAGCGCTATACCAGCGGGAGGCCAAATAGCTGTTGCAAATCCAGGAGGTATTGCCAACATTAGGCTAAGCTTGCCCGTCACCGCATAAGCGATCGCAACTCCAAGTGATAGAAGCACCCAACGTCCAGCATATCTGTCTTCGTAAATAGTCATTATAGCCTTCTACTTTGAAAATAATACACAGTCTTACCTCACCACTGGCAGCAGTGCTTATAATGTGGAGTTTCTCGAACGAAACACTTCTGCAGTTGCCAAGGCGTAGGTATCAATGGGCGCCGCATTAAACTTCATAATAAGTGCTCATTTTCCGCATTGAGCAGATCACCATGCCTTCTGTTTCAATGAAAATACGACTGTCAGGTAAGAACCTACTCCTTTTCTGTAAACCAGCTATCTTCATCTGACATTTCACCATAATCAACATCATCCAAATAATTAGACACATATGCTCCAACACTTCCTTTGGTGTAGCCGTCTGCGTTCAGAATCGGCGCAAACTCCTGTAAACCATGACGCAAAAATTTGGCACGCAGATTTATTGGTAATACTGCCAGAGTTATGGTCTGCTGTACCAAGAGCTGTTTTATGAGTATGGTGACTACATCAACCAGCTCCCCATGAGAAATAGGTTCAATTGGTTTTTCCTCAGATTGTTTAAGATAAAGGGCCTGCTCAATCGTGTTGATAAACAAATCCCGAGGGCACGGTTTAGACAAATACAAATGATCTGATCCAACTAACCGAAAGGCCGTCGATTGGTTGTAATGACCAGACAAAATAATTCGGACCGTGTTTGGGTATAACTCCGCGACTATACCAAGAAGCTCCTCACCAGGCATTCCCGGCATCATCATATCGGAAACGATGAGATCATAGGAATGACCATTCATAAGCTGCAGCGCTTCTTCTCCTCCCGTCACAAAGTCTATCTGCCACTCACCATTTTTTCCCCTTAGTGACCGTTCTAACCCCTTTAAAACATGGACTTCATCATCAACGCAAAGGATGCGCGCACCCTCGCCCTTTGGAGCGACGGTTGAGATAATGGATATGACATTAGATGTCCCTCTAATCACGTGCGCCGCACTTCTCTCTGTTTGGGCGTTGAGACATGTTAAAATTCCTGTTTTGTTTTAAAGCACACCACGGAGGACACGATGGACACAGAGTTTATCTTTCTACTCCGTGAACTCTGAGATCTCTGTGGTAAAAAATTTAAACCTCCTACGCACCCTCTAATCACGTGCCCTGGCCTCACTGGTCATCTGCCGAAGCACGTGGGACGGGATGAGACCTTTCTTGTCGGTGGTGTTCATTTTGTCAATTGTGAGGTTGTAGAGGTCCATCATCATGTCTTCCAGATCGATGGACACCCCTTTGGGCAGTTTGGCAAAGGTGGCATCCATTTTAATGGTCATGCGCTGAATGGCGTTGCGCGTGGCCTCTGCACCCAAAATATTTTCATCGGTGCCGATCTCAACAATCAAATGTGCCACCGCCAACTTGTAGGCCTTGGTCCAACAGGTCACCCGGGCGGCCTCACCCACTTTGTCCAGGGCCACCAAGTCTTGCAAGGTAAGCTGGCGGGCAATCTCATCGCTTGAGGGCCGGTTACTCGCACTTGGCAGTTCCATGGCGTGATAGAGTTTGAGAACCAATTCGTGCAGAACGTAGCCCTGACACGACTTTCCACGGGAACACAAAAGACAGTTTTTAATAATACCAACCCCTCTTAGCTCTGATTTTCTGTGTCATAAAGTTAACTGGCATCCGTATCATGTGCGTTCCGATCCTTATTGAGCATTTCGCTGCTGGTAATTGTTTGAGGGAGGTTTGCTGACTTGATCTGTAACAGTCTCGGTGCCCACGCGGGGCTCCCGACGTTCCCGACCTTCGTATGATAACATGCTGCGTCGACGCCTATCAGGACCAAAAAAAGAGTGATCCCCCCCGACCCGAATGAACGGTCTGGGGTTTTTAATAATGGTTGCAATGCGTGAATAGAGGTTCGTCGCAGAAACTGGCTTGGCAAGGTATTCGTGAATTCCCGCATCCCTCGCCTCGGTGATGCGGTTGAATTCTGTGTGAGCCGTGAGCATAATAATCGGGACAAAAGGCGATGGGCTTTTGGAGGTGTCTCTGACCATCCTCGCAAACGTGACACCGTTAATAGGGGTCATATTATAGTCCAAAATAACGATGTCGATGGGGAAATCGTCCATAACTTTCATGGCTTCCATAGCATCTCCAGCAAGATGAATGCTTTTGACCCCCAGGCCATTCAACACGCTTTTCACTATCTTGAGCATGTGTTTGTCATCGTCAACAAGAAGAAAGTTCAGCTTTTCTAGGTTGTAAGCAGATGCAAGTGCTTGGTTCATTGTTTTTCAACCAATGACTGTCGGAAACGATCAACTTGATTAAGAAGTACCATCATTCCAAAATTGTCTTTTCCCTCCCGAAGCGCCCTGTTAAGTGCAAAAATCAGCTCATTTGCGGCGAAAGAGAGCTCTTTGAAGACCGGAGAAGGGTCCTGAGCCGGACTTAATTGATTTTGAATTGAAACAAGATCGGCCTCATCAGGTTTTAGCAGAAATTCTATTTCCTCAGACGTCAGACAGGCATCGTCTGGTGTGTAATGCTGACGTGTAATATTTTTGTTCTGCAAGGCCATAATATCTATATCTCCTCAAAGAATCTAATATCGACCCTTTCAATCATTATTTTATATGGCCTTAAAAACACGAGATATCCCCATATGGTGATATCTAACCTGCCAAAATCTGTTTTTCATGGAGGGAAAGCAGAAAGGGCAGTGTCAAATGCGTAAAGTAACCCAACTCACACATAACAATCGCGCAGATCGTCGGCGCAAGCACCCTTATCTTTCCTTTAACATCAACGGAACGATCTTCAATGTCGTTGATATGTCTATGGGAGGCTGCAAACTGGAAGAAACCGTCCCTGGTTCGTCCCAGATGTTAAAAACAGGGGAAGAATATACCGCGTACACAGTTACATGTCGTTATCCGTCAGCCTGTTCAAACTCATGCAACAGTCGCATGTCTGGCCAGAATAACAAAATTTCAAACGTCACCATGAAGGTCAAAATCGTTCGGGAGAGCGAGTTAGGGAAGACTTTAGGCGTTCGCTTTATGCGCCTTTCGTCAGAGCAATTTGATAAAATTGACAGCTTTATGAGCTGTATGGGCAAAGAAAAAGCCCCACACCCTTCTGGTGTCGCCTCCATACTGGCCAAGATCAAACAGGGGCTAGGGCTTGCGAGCCCTGCGACGCCAAAGCACTCCTTCCGGAGCGAAGCTCCGAGGGGTGGGGCTGCGAAGGCTGCGAGCCCTGCCTCCCTGCAAACTTCGTTTGCGAAGAGGAACTAGGGTCAGAGGGAACAAAAATGTCTAGTGGAAAAAAAGCAAAAAAAATAGGCAATGTTGAGGAACATTTACGACCGCCCTTCTCCCACATGTCCGCAACACCGATTGAGGACCAACTTAAAAATGGCGAGAAGCTCATCTGGTCAGGCAAACCCAACCCAGAGGAGCTTGCAGGAGCACATGCCGGTGCCGTTTTAATGGGCATAGCCTGTATTTCATTTGCCATTATATGGCACCAAGTGGTGTTCCAAAATGTCACAATCGGGGCCACAGGCATCGTAATGGACTCCGTTCAGGTAGTCACCTGGTTGTTTGCAGGTCTTGGCAGCATATTTTTGAGCATTCCGCTTTTCGTGTATTTGATTGGCGCACATTATATGCTTTATGCCGTGACCAATAAACGCTTGATGATCATTAGGTTGTTTCCAACCGCTTCGGTGCAGAGCTTCCCCATTAACGATGTTTTTCAGGTCAATTCGACCGTGCTTTATGGAATGGGCAACCTGCTCTTCGACCTCCCAGGGGTAAAACAAAATCACCTTCAGGCCTATCCAGGTTTTTACGGCATACCCTCCCCCCTGCGGATTGCAGAGGTGTTCAATACCCTAAAGCACCCTGAACATGCTAAACGTTCAGCCGAAGAAAAAAACAAACTTAAGGACTATATGGAGCGTAAAAAACAAGATCCTCAATGGAACAAAAAGCCAAGCATAAACAAAGTTCCCGTCCCGTCGAGCCATCTTCATCTTATGATGGAAAAGAAAACTGGTGAAATAGTTATTCGGGATTAATCACTTCTGGAAGACTCATTACCATTCTTACCATTTCAACTTGGCGAGTAACACCTAGCTTACTCATTATTCTTTTAATGTATGTCCTCACCGACGCTTCCCTCAAGCCCATTATCTCTCCAATTTTGTCGACCGGATACCCCTTTACAAGCGCCTCTACTAATTTTGATTCAGATGGCGTCAGTTCATAAAGCTGCTGCAGCAAGGCCGCATTTGGGAATTTATTTCGTTCTGGATCAGATATAAAAATCATAGCTTGGCTTAAATTAATAGAATTCTTATTTTTTTTTGAAACAATTAATTTAAAAGATGGTTTAAATGAAGGCCTATCAATAGAAATTGCATTAATATCACCATCACCTGTATTTGATAGAACACCATCAATTGTATTGTGTAATTTTTTATTCGTAGCTGCAGAGATTGCATTGAGTGTGTTATTCAATCCAACAAATAAACCATCTTTTTCTGACAAAATAGTCGATGCTGACCTATTTTGATATATAATAGAATGTTCTTTATTAACAGAAACCAAACCTATTGGAAAACTATTAGTAAAATCATCGCCTATTGATAAATTAATTTGTTTATTTTTATATTCTTTACTGTTAATGTACAATATAGCTTCTCGAATTCCTTCCTCTATGATTATTGGTGCGCATGGTTTAATGTAAAATCTAAAAATATTTGATGTGTTCATTAAATTTGTAGCAACGGACAGGTCAGCTGTTCCAGTAAGAACAATACAGCATGTATTTCGAGAATTTTCATTTAAATCTCTAATCAAATCTATACCAGACATTATAGGCATTTTTAGGTCGGTTACTAAAATATGTGGCTTATCTGTACAACATTCTATTAATGCTGATTTAGCACTGTCTAGGTAAACAATATTCCATTCTGATTCTAATTTACGAAATGAGCGCCGTAAAGAATCAATAATATTTTTATCATCATCAACAAATACTATGTGAGGCTGGCCCATTGCCGTGCTCCGCTTATATAAGCCATTTTCTGGTATGAGTTGGTTCCACTTCAATAATTAGTGAAGCGGTCGAAAGCTTATAAAATTATCTTAGGGGCTTGACACATTCTAATCCAGTTACAAATGCAGGGCAATAGCATGAATTTTGATGACGTAGTCGCCCGTGAAAACCTCTTCAGGCAGTCAGTGGCCCGCTGCACTGATCATTGCGCACGTTCCACAGCCTGATCCAAACGACAAACAAAGAGAGGATATTGCGATTTTTCGGCGTTCCCCGTCCCTCAACCACCTCGTAAAAGGTGTTCTCCTTCATCCGGGTGGCGAAGAAGATGGAGTTTCGATTATGTAAATGTACACATAATCGAAAAAATGCGCTCTTCGCTGGCCATGATACCGGAGCTCAAAATTGGGGCATCATCACATCGCTGATCGAGTCCGCAAAATTAAACAAGATCGAACCACAAGCCTATATAGTT
>NZ_MCGG01000089.1 GCF_001746755.1 Magnetovibrio blakemorei
TCCGTCATCACCGTAGATGTCCATCTATCCTTAAACGGACATCAATTGCCCGCTGATAGACAATCCCAGATATAGAATGCAAAATGAAGGCGGCCTTCGGCGGAGGGTTAGGGGTGGGGAGGCTCTAGATTACGGATCAACTGCTCGGCCAGGCGGGCATCATCCAACTCTCACGCCTGACGCATACAATCATTCCAGCACGCTCAATGGCGCCTGATAATTTGCGGCATTAACCAATACCGGTTCCCCTCCAAAATCACTTTACTACTTTTAGATCAGCATTTGCAGGCAAAGTAAAATGAAAATGGCTACCAACACCTAACGTACTCTGCACCCAAATTTTACCACCGTGTCGATTTATTAAACCTGCGGCCAATGGCAGACCCAAGCCTGTCCCCCCAATTTGGCGTTTCATGCTATCATCAACTTGCTCAAATGCTTTAAATATAACATCCAGTTTATCATCCGGAATCCCGCATCCAGTATCGCTAATGACAAAGTGCACAACATTTTTTTCTTGTTCAACAGATACGCTAACGTGCCCTTGATCACAAAATTTGATGGCATTTCCGAGCAGATTAATAAGGATTTGATTTAAGCATACAGGATCCGCCCAAACCCATAAATTATCAGAAGCAGTCACTTTTAATTTTAGATTTTTTTTTGTGATTGTAGAGCCGACAATATTGATAGTGGTTTTAATTGCAGCTGCAATATTAACTAACTTTGGAGTGATGGATAATTTACCAGAATCCATTTTTGCAAAATCCAAAACTTGGTTTATTAAACAAAGCAAGTGATTGGCAGATTCAAGTCCTCCACTAGCGATTTCAACGACTTCTGTCACAAGGTCATTTAATGATTCCTGAAGCGTCCCACGGCACTCTAAAGGAAGTGACATCTTCATTTGTTGTAAGCCTTGCACTCCTTTAAACAAATATATTTGCTTTGCTAATTCTTCAAATGGCCCCTTTAAACCCTGTGTTGGTGTACGCAATTCATGGCTTATCATATTAATAAAATCTGTTTTAGCTTTACTTGCATGTTCAGCTATATTGCGTGACTCTTCGGAGACCTTATATTGTTTTTTAAGTTCTTGGTTAGCTTCCTCTAAGCTTGTAACTAATAATTCTAGCGAATATGACATATTATTAAATGTCTTAGCGGCTTGTGATAATTCATCACTACCTTCATCAGGTACTCGAAAACTAAAATCCCCTACCGCGACTGCATGAGCAGCATCTTGTAGATTTACTAGGCGACGAACCAAAAATGAACCTAACAAAAATGAAACTAATGCAGAAAATAAAATTTCCCCAAAACCAATAAATATAAACTTGTGCTGAAGTGAAGAAATAATAAATCCTAGACTACCCGTAGATATGCCTATTTCCACCTGTCCATATACGTTATTCTGAACTTTAACCGGGTATGCCACATTATATACATCCGCCGTAATATCTAAGCGTTTAAAATTTGCAGAAAAATTTGGTGTGGTTTTATGGTTTAATTTATTTCGTATGGCAAGTACATCAGTCATATTGCTAACGCGTGCATACATAAGATCCTCATTGACCATAATGTCGTCAACAATGCTTTCTAGGGAAGCAATATCCACTGCTAATACAGCGTTAGTCGCACTGGAGGCAAAAAGGCGCGCTGTGATTTCGGCTCTCTTTATAAACTGCTCCTCCAAATTATTTTGCATTACACTTACCACGACTATGGCAAACATTATATTAAACAAGCCTTCTATAGATGCGATAAAAACGATCGCCTTCCATCGAAATGAGAGTTTTGAAAGCAGGCTCTTAACTCCAAGCAACATGTATATAAACTTTCAAAATAGTCATGACGGCACCTCTAGAAATGGAAAGATATCGCTCTTAATAGGCTTTAACCCATTGGTTTTATTGATATGTAAAACTCAAAAATGGTATTTTTAGAGGTGCCTATGAAAGTGTTATTTGGGAAGAATATCTATCTGAAGTTCCCTTACGTCATTCCAGTCAGAATCAGTGCCGCGTTCTATTCCTTGTGTGAACCCAAGTTCATTTAACAGTTTTTTCCCATCTTTATTATCAAACATTTTAAGTAAAACTCTTTGTACAGTATCAACAACATTTGTTGGCACTCTCGGGTGTGCTGCAAATGCGTGAGGCGTATACCCTTCAGAGACCCAAAAAATATTTAGTTTTTCTTTGACTTTTGGGTCGACCGTTTCCAACGTTCGTTGGATGCCTCCTCCTGCAACAAACATCCCCCTCGCGACACCAATGTAAACTGAATCGTGACTTCCTACATATTTAGAAGTGAATTTAACATCAATTTTCGACAAATTAGATTGTGGCAATATAGTTGCTGCAAATGCAGCAGGCGCAGGAAATGCTATTTCTTTCCCATCAAGTTCTTTCAAATTTTTTATTAGGGTATCCTTTTGAGTAACCAATATACCCTTAATATTTTTTCCTTTCTGTTTGCCAAATGCACGATATCCTGGATTCTGAGAAAAAACCGTATAATGTAACGGGTTCATATAGGCAAAATCATATTCTCCAGCAGCTAATCGAGCTTCAAATGTAGGAATGTCAGGAGCCGTGCTAAAATTTATAGTTAAACCAGTATCATGGCTTAGTTTTTTCAGAATTGGCCCCCAAAGTTTTACGAGAACTGATGGAGACTGTTGAGGAACGAAGCCAAATGAAAAAGAGTTTTCAACAGCGTAAACTGGTTTAACCGCTAATACCAATATCGTGGAAATCAAAACAAAAAACTTACACACATCAATTCCTTTCATACAAATAGGGCACATCGAAAGGGTGTTCACTCGCGATGGCTATACTGGTCACCCAAATTTCCAAAAAAATAATAATATACTTCAATAAATTGTCATATGCTGGCGCTATAGCGGCTTATCACGTTGCCCCATTATCTCCCTTTTGGGGCGGCTTGACCCGTTTCCTCTGCCCGATACCGTCAAACTGATCACCGTCCTGGGTCTTGCATCGGCGGCGGACTTTCGGTTCACCGGCTGATTTTCGGGGGCTGCCGCGCTTGATGATGTCCCAATACGACATAAGCGCGTGGTCGGTGGACAGAGGCATGTCACGTTGATACCCATAATGCGGCTCGATCTCCTGATTTGATCAAGTTGCCATGGGTCAACGTGATAAGCCGTGCGCTATAGCCTCAATAGGCCTATCAAAAACATAAATCACTCATTTTTCACCATCGCAAGTATTAATAATCAGTCACTAAAGACTTATCCCGTTGTCCCAGGCATCCGGGAGCACCTTGCAATAGATTGGAGAGAGATGAGCATTATTTCGTATAATCACCATCATCCGGCTCATTTTGTTCCTCAGAGAAGTAAAATCAGCACCAAACCTTCCAGACCTTTGTCCCTTGCCAGTCATTGCGTTTATGACCTGGGACAACGGGATAAGCCACAGTCACTATTGCCTTTTATTATTTCAATAGGTTATTTTGAGGCACTCAGCACAGTACCCGACTCTTCTCATAAAGCAAGGCCGTACAACGGTTTTCGAGGTATATTTGGCTTGAACAACCCGGTCATATAATTGCGCAATTCCAATTCAGACATTCTGACTGAGGCTTTTCTAAACACATTGATGCCGAGCGTGAAGATGGATTGCTGCAATCGGCCATGGGCTTTGCGTCGTGGTGGTTTAGTTCTCGCCACCCAAAGTCCTGTTTTGTAGGCGATGCAAAAAGCAATCGCCAATACGCTCATCAACGTTGCTAATTTATGCGGATTTGTTATATGCGTATCTTCCAATCCTAAACCTCGTGTTTTCAAGCAGGAAAATAACGTTTCAATGCCCCATCGGTTGCGATAGATCGGGAGTGCCGTTTGGATGCGGATAAGACTTGTGGCGACAATAAGCATTTCTCCGGTTTTCAAACGCATCATGGAAATTTTTATGGGCGTTGTTGTTTTGGATGGGTCTCGACCTAAATACCACGTCCCTTTTAAAATGCATTTTTGACCGTTTTTAAGATGACGTGCATGGGCCGATAGTGGAGCCGGAGCATATCCATCCTGCCAAATGAACATATTTTCTTTCAGGCGCAAAACAAAAGGAATGCCTTGGTTTTGAAGCCAATTAAACCATGCCTCCCCAATAAATTCACGATCCCCAGACAAAGATGCTATGGGTTGATTTGGGAAGACTTTGTTGAGTTTTGGCATGAGGTCTGTGCGCTCTTTGGCATTGGAATTCCCAGCCTTGCCTAACAAGACCCAAAAAAGGGGAATGCCGACTTTCTCATGGATAATGGTCAGCATTAGAATGTTGATGTGGCATCGCCCAAACTTCCAGTTTGTTCGATCAATGGCCAAGTGCCAGGGCTTTCCAGACAGTCCCATAATGTGCACAACCAGACGGGCAACACAGCCTTCATCAAGACGAATATGTTGAAAAAAACGTTCAAAACGACGATGTACAGATAACGTTTTTGACCGTGTATCAACATGACCCGCAAGCCGCCAAAGACTGACCGTTCCGGTTTGGATGATCAGCGTAACAAGCCAAACAAGCGTTTCTTGGCTTGTGCGCCAGAGAGGGATGTGGTTTCCTAACTTCAGGGATAAATACTTAGTCAGCGTTCTGTTCATATTCAAAGACTTTCAGTGGTTTGAGGATCTTAAAGTATGAATTGCTTCAAGTGTTTATCCCGTTAAGTCGGGTGCTGTGGGCACTCAGACAAGTCCAGGCATTTGGTGTCTGGGTCTTGAAGTGACGACGCTGATGGCGAAGAAACGGGCTCAGGTGTTTGCATGTTTCGGGAGGACAGAATACGAATGGCTGCTGCGCCTTTGTTGTAAGCGTGTTCCATAACACCCTCCTGTTTTATGTAGCTTTTTGCATCAAGCAACATGCCCAAAAGTGTGGCCTCGTCGAGATTGTCCATTCCGACAACCCGCAACACTCTTAAGGGATCATCACATGCGGGATGACCTTGAAAGCCGAGCTTATTGGTTTCTCTTTTGAGCATGCAACACCTCAATTAAATGTGTTGTTGGTGAGGTCATCCCTAAATTTTACAACCCGTTCACGCAACTTCAAAATATCTATGCCACTCTTGGCTAAGGCGTATGCTTCTGCGTTCAGCGTGGAAATTGCATCATCAACAGCAAACTTGAGATCCAAAAGGACCGCACAAGATTTCAACGAAATATATTTATCTTTTGGATTGAGAGAGATGTGCTGTTTCGGATCCTTGTTCAGGAGAAACTCTATAGCCTCCGAAGAGAGATATTTTTTTATAAATTCAATATCTAAGCAGTGCATGTCGGTTCCATTTTCATCTTCGGACTGATTAAATTCAACATTATGTTGGGTCATTTACGGGACCTTTTACAGAATAAAATATCCATATAACTATTGCTATATACAATGCTTACTCCATTTTATGACTTTAACAATCCCCATATGGGGATAGGTAATGACGTGATGGTGTGGACGGTTTATTCCCTTGCTGTTCTGCCATCTGGCGCGAGCGGATAGTCTTCGTGAGATTTGCGGCGGCCCTTCGTGTCAACGGCGTAGTAAAAAGGGGCCGCTGGGCGGAGCAATAGTGGTCCCCTTTTCTTGATGTTGCGCACGGCGGTGCGGGTCGTCCCGGTAGCCAACGAGCACCGCCCCGCCGTGCATCTGTTTTTGACAGCCACGGAGTGCTTTAGGGGACAGGGCAGGGCTGTTCAACGCTAATTACTTTAAAGTGAAGTAAGGGATTCCCAAAGCGGGTTTTTTCTGAATCTATGTGAGTGCAGATGAATTACAGGAGCACTCATGTCGTTAGCATTTTTGGAACTGTTGGGGCAAATCCCCGACCCGCGCCGTTCGCAGGGTAAGAAATGGCAGCTTGGCCCCGTATTGCTGGCGACGATCCTCGCCATTTTGTCCGGGGCCACATCATACCGTAAGGTTCATGGCTTCATTAGGGTTCACCGCAAGTCTCTCAACAAGGCGTTTGGCTTTGGCTGGCAGGCGGTGCCTGCCTACAGTGCCATTCGCACGATACTGCGCGGGCTTGATGGAGCCGAAGTGGAGCAGGTTTTCCGACGACACGCCGCACAACTGAGTGGAAGCGAAGCTGGGGATGACGTTGAATCTCTGCCAGTGGTAGCGATTGACGGTAAGACGCTCCGGCACAGTTTTGATACCTTCAACGACCGCAAGGCCGCCCATGTTCTAAGCGCCTTTGCCGTCGATAACGCCCTGATCCTTGGGCATCTGGAAGTGGATGAAAAAAGCAATGAAATCCCCGCTGCCCAAGCGATGATAGAAGCCCTAGACCTTGAGGGCCGTCTGTTCACCCTTGATGCCATGCACTGCCAAAAAAACATTTCTGGCGGCCCGCAAGGTGAAAAGCCATCTCCTTGTTCAAGTCAAGGGCAACCAGTCCGCCTTGCTGCTCAAAGTCAGAGCGATCACGGAAACATTGCCGCCCTTAACCCAGCATGAAGCGATCGACCCCAACAGGCGTTCGCGGCATGAAACCCGCCGTGTCGAGGTTTTCGATGCTGTTCCTGGTCTCTTTAAAACCCAATGGAACGGCCTCATTAAACGGGTTGTCCGTGTCACCAGATCAACCTTGATCCGCCGTACTAAAGACGGCTTGTGGGACCGCAGGGAAGAGGTTTCATTTTACCTTTGCTCAGCCGCCATCAGCGCCGAGAAATCCGCCGGTGCCATTCGCAGCCACTGGGGTGTTGAAAACCGCAATCACTACGTCCGCGATGTCGCTATGCAAGAAGACGCCAGTCGTATCAGAACAAACCCAGGCATCTTCGCCCGTGCCCGCAGCTTCGCCCTCAATATCCTGCGAATAAACGGTGAGGAAAACATTGCCAATGCCCTATGGTGCAATGCCCTCGATATCAACAGAGTATTTGATTATCGTCTCAAATAGTTAGCGTTGAACAGCCCTGGGGGACAGGGGCGGTTGGGCGGCGGCAAGACCGGGATCCGTTTCAAGAACAAACTTCTATCCCTGAATTCGACGACTGTGTCCTTGTGCTTGAATCTCTTCCCCTGGGCCAAATATCGCTGAGCAAAGGGTGGCGTAAAGGTTCATGTCATGCTCAATCACGCCGATTACATGCCGTCCTTCGTGTTGTTCACCAAAACAGATGACCGTCCTCAATTACAAGCGCAACCATTTGCCCGTCATATCCCCATTTGGGGATATGTGTTATGACTTTATAATGTTCTAATATGCATAGAAAGCATTCATGTGACGTGCCTATGGGTGGGGTGAGTCAACACAGAGGGGAGTCCTGCAAATGGAAGTTAATGATAATTTATTGTGGTCAGATGAGTTTAGCACCCACATTCGGGCTATCGACAATGATCACAAGGAATTATTTGATATTTTTGGTACCCTTCATGCGTACGACCTGAAACACAAAAACACGGAGCAAATTGAAAATGTATTAGCGCTTCTATCCAACTATATTCACTACCATTTTGAGCGGGAAGAACGTTTTATGGAAAGCGCGGGCTATCCAGACATAAATGAACACAAGCAACTGCATGAAATACTAAAACATGATGTCCAAGGCTTACGGTCTCTTTTTACAACCTCTCCAGAGGAAGTAAAAATTACGAGGGCGGTGGCTTTTCTCTTTAAATGGCTGCAAAAGCATATTCTTAAAGAGGATATGAAATACGTCCCCTATATGCGTGGTGAAAAAAATGTACAGAAGTCAGCACAAGAAAAGGCCGACACATGCATTAAAATATCTGTCTGTGTACCTCGTGCAAAGGCTGCCCTCATTGAGAACTGTATTGAAGTGATTTTAGAACATGGCTTGACGGGAGAGTTAGAGCAGTTAATGAATGAACTTCAGAAAAAGAAACTCAAAAGGGCACGGTTTCTTTTTACATAATGTCTGTGGTCTGCGGCGTGTTGCTTAGGGGATACATTGATGTCGGAATTCTTGAATATTAACCAACAACGCATGTTATCTATGCTTCTCAGAGTGACTCTTATTTTTATGGGCTGCGAACTTTTTGTCATGTTTGTACTGGACGTTTTTATAAAACCTCTAAGCCTTAGTTTTTCCATAGAGCCTATTTTAGATGTTGTAATACTGGGCATAATTGCATCACCTCTTGTGTATTTTTTTGCAATCCGCCCCTTCATGTTTAAGCAGTCCCTTTTTCGTCAGGTGACAAAAAAAATAGGCGAAGTATTTTGGATGAGTGATCCAGGTAAAAGTAAAATACTTTATATTAGCCCCGCCTATGAAACCATTTGGGGGAGAACGTGCAAAAGCCTATACCAAAACCCGCAAAGTTTTATAGAAGCGATATGCCAGGAACATCGGGAACGGGTTGTTGCCGCAATGGGGAAACAAGCCCTCGGTGGCTACGACGAACTTTATAAAATTGAACGTCCAGATGGACAGTCCTGTTGGATTTGGGACAGGGCTTTTCCAGTCAAGGATAAACACGGCAATGTTGTTCGGATTGATGGCGTCGCTGCCGACATAACGGAGCAAAAAGAGACTGAACTGGAACTGCTCAGATCTGAGCACGATCTCTCTGTTGCTTTAGAAAAAGCAACGGCTGCAAGCAAAGCTAAATCTGAGTTTTTAGCTTCTATGAGTCATGAGCTGCGCACCCCCTTGAATGCCATCCTGGGTTTTGCCCAAATGATGCAATACAGGAAAGACGAGCCTCTGATGCCTGGACAGAAAGAGGCTGTGGATATCATTTTGACCAGCGGTGTTGGTCTCCTCAATCTTATCAATGAAGTTCTTGACCTAGCCAGGATTGAAGCTGATCGCGCCACAATCTATCTTGATACTGTTGATGCGGGTAAAATTGTTTCAGATTGTGTTTCGATGCTGACTCCATTAGCCCAAAAGCGACATATTAAAATCAAAAATATGGTGAGTAGCGCATCGGCTATGCTCAACACCGACCCAGATCGCTTTAAGCAGATGGTCATAAATTACATTACAAATGCAATCAAATATAACAAAGAAGGAGGCCTTATCACAATCGAGGGGAGCATAACCGATCACGGATTTTTTCATCTCTCGGTAACCGATACGGGCATTGGTATTGAGGATAAAAACCTTCCTAAAGTTTTTGAAATTTATAATCGCTTTCAAACTAACCCACACATCACTGTTGAAGGTACGGGGGTGGGGCTGTCAGTTGTAAAACTGCTGGTGGAGCGTCTTGCTGGAAACGTCGGATTTGAAAGTAAGATCAACCAAGGATCTACGTTTTGGCTGGAACTGCCGCTTGTAACCAACAAAAATGTTATCATCTGGACGGATCACCTGAGTGTTGGTGTTGATGAATTAGACGCAGACCATCAGTGGCTAGTGAAATTAATAAATAAAATTTCTTCGATGCGTGTGACTGATGAAGAAATAAATACTGCCATTGAGCAACTTTCAAAATACTTCGCACGCCACTTAAATAGAGAAGAAGCGGTGATGAAAATGTGCGAATATCCTGATTTGGAGCATCATCGTAAAGGTCATAAAAAGCTTACATCCACTTTAGACAACATTGTTCAGAAATGGCGTTCTGATCGCAATGTTGATATTGCTAGGACACTGCGAGACTTTGCCCGCGAATTTCTGCTCCCTCATATTTTGATAGACGATCAGAAATACACAAAATACATTATTGGCAAGGAACAACAGATCTCGGATGTACTGGTTGAGATTGGTAACGTTAGCAATCGTAGCGCTGAAAAAATATCCGGTAACCTAGAATCAGCTAATCTTCTTTCAAATAAATCAGAAACATCCCCCAAAAAACACATCAATGTAATTTTTGTTGATGATGAACAGCATGTTCTGGACGGATTAAAACGATCTTTGAGGGGAATGTCTGATGAATGGAATATGGATTTTGTATCCGAAGGTGAGGAAGCCTTAGGCTTGATGGAAACAAAGCCTTACGACATCATTGTGAGCGACATGCAGATGCCGACAATGAGCGGAGAAGAGTTGTTGGGAAAAGTAGAAAAACACTATCCTTCCACAGCCCGTGTTGTGCTTTCTGGGCACGTTGATCAGGATGCCACGTATCGTCTGGTGGGTTCCAGCCATCTGTTTCTTTCAAAACCTTGTTCCACTGAGCTTCTCATTGACACAATGAGAAAGTCGATTTCCTTGAGCAATACACAAGGCCTAATATCGAATTAGTTTTATTGCCCGGCAGGGCTTGACTGATATACTCCGACTCATTGAATAAGCGAAAAATCCTTGCCAAATTCATTTTAAAGGATTCTTGTTGTCAGCATGATACGCGCAGGATTTTTAACCACGACGGAACGGGCAGAGTTGATTGATTTGGCTCGGAATGGCTTGGTCGAGCATCGTCTGGCGCGCCGCGCCAACGCACTTGTGCTTCTGGATCGAGGCATGAGTTGCGCGGAGGTCAGTTCGGTATTTCTGCTTGATGATGATACGGTCAGGACTTGGTTTCGGCTCTATAGGGAAGAGGGGATCGAGGGTTTGGCCGGTTTTGGCTACGAGGGTAGCGCCGGACATCTGAACGCCCGGCAGCTCCAGCAACTGAAATCCTGGATTACCGATACCTTGCCGCGCACGACGCGCCATGTCGGGGCGTGGATTGAGCAAGAGTTCGGGATCACCTATCAAAGCCGCTCGGGGTTGGTTGCGCTGCTTCATCGTTTGGGGATGGAGCACCGCAAGCCGCAAGCGGTGGCGCGTATTTAGGCCTGACATCAAGGCGATATCAATCAGGTGAGATGGATTATTCGGGTCGCATCTCAAAATTTGGTGACGGCTTATTGCGCAGTCTTAATTTACGAAGCCGCGAACAGCCTGTTGACCATTGTTCGCAAGTCCCATCCGATGAAAGATTGGGCCCGACGCATTCGCAAACGTATGCATTGTCGTTGATAAAGGTTCATGGTAAGCGGTGCGATGATCACACGGGGGTTATTTCTGCGGTATGGTTCCAAGGTAGGAGCGACTCGATCTGGCTTTGCCTGTGCCCTGCTACGATGGCCTTGAGAGTTGCCGTTATATAGAGCCCACTCATTAAGTCTAAGTAATTGAATTTAAATAATATATTTCATTATATTTATGTTATAATGCAAGCTGGACACCCGCATTAACCCAAGAATTTTAGCGCTTTGGGCTCGGATATCCGATTTTGGCAGATATTGCTCGAGGTTTTGGTTCTCCGATCACGTTGATCGGGCTGTTTTGCTGTGAGTTTCCGCGCTTTGGGCGGACTCATCCCATGGCGGCGCGGCGTTCATGGAAGATCAGGCGGTCCATGTTGTAAGCGAGGTTGGCGAGGGTCAGTTTGGCCTCTGCCCGCTTGATGCCGATGGTGCGGATGAACAGACCGAAACGGTTTTTCTGGTGGGCGAAGACGTGCTCCACATGGGCACGGATCGATGATTTCTTGGCGTTGGCTTTACGCGTGGCTTCGGGCATCGCTTTGCCCTTGGGCTTCTTGCGATGAATGCGGCTGACCAGCATCTTCCCCGCAAGCCATTTTTCGTTATTTTGCGAGCGGTAGGCGCTGTCGGCCCAGACCTCACCAGAGGTGTTGTCCGTGCCAACCACATGCTTGAGTTGGCGACCATCGGGTGCGGAGGCCGACGTCACATGTTGCCCGCGAATAAAGCCGAAATGGCGGTCGATGCTGATGTGTGACTTGTAACCGAACACCGGGAGCGCAATCATCGGCAGCGGCGTGCCGTCGGGCCGATGGCGCACCTTGCCGCCGATCTTCAGCGTCCAGCGCGCATCCACGTCTTTCTGCGCTGCTTTGTTGGGTTCATCAGGCCAAATCTCGTGAGCGCTCTTGCCCGCCTTGACGGCCTCCTTTTCCGGATCGGTATTGCGCTGCTTGGGCGCCGGAACAAGGCTGGCGTCGACGATTTGTCCCGACATCGGAATGTAGCCCTTCTTGTAGAGTTGCCAGTCGAACGCCTTCATCACCCGCTTCAACGTGCCGGTCTCCGTCAACTTGTTGCGGAACAGGCGAATGGTGTTCTCGTCCGGCGTCGGCGCGCCGAGATCAAAGTTTAGAAACCGCATCCACGACAGCCGGTCACGGATCATAAATTCCATCCGCGCATCGCTCAGATTGTGCTGGGCTTGTAGGATCAGAATCTTGAACATCGACACCGGATCAAACGGCGGACGCCCACCCTTCGCGCCGTCGCCATAACCAAGACCCTCGACCAGCCAGCCTCGGAAATATTCAAAATCAACCGTCGCCGCCAGAACCTCCAAGGGATCACCGTCCTCGCTGAGACGCGCAAGGTGTTCCGACAAACTGAAAAAACCGCGTTGTTCCATCAATCTCTCCCTATCAAGCCGATGGAACGATTGAATCACAAAACAGAAAAAATGGGGAGGTTAATACGGGTGTCCAGCT
>NZ_MCGG01000090.1 GCF_001746755.1 Magnetovibrio blakemorei
GCTTTAATCGTTGAATCTCTGTCCAGATTTTTCCCAGCGTCCAAAAAAGCCTTCAAAGCCTCAACCATCTGACCACCAATGCGAAAAATCATTCCAAGGCGATAACTTGCAGTAACATCGAAAGGAAAAGCTTTTAATTGGTCATTGTAAATGGTTATAGCTTGTTTACGTTTTGAAGCATCTTCAGTCCTCAAACAATATGCCAATTCCATTTCAAGCCGATACCCAACAGTTCTTGTACTTTCCAACTTTTTATCAAGGTGCATTTTACCTCGTTTTATGAGCTTATGAAACATATCAGCAGCCTCATCGAAAAGCTCACGTGACTCAGTTGGGTTATCTAGTGCACGAGACGCATTATCCCTGCAATCGAACGCCTGACGCAGTTCAGTGTGAAACGTTGCAGGCAAAATTTCTTGAAGCTCTGAAATAGCATCGCTGGCACTATCAACCGACAAATGCTCTTCACCTGCTATAACGGCAGCAGCATCAATTGCATTTTTTTTGATAAGGCTGGCGTGCTGAGAACACCCGTCAGCGAATGTCTTAAGTGCGTTCAGATGTGGCCTCCATTGCGCTACGCGCGGATGGTCCTCGATATCACCATCTTGCTCACGCTGCACCATATAGCGCAGCGCATGGTCAACCTCTCCCCAAGCCTCCTCAAAAATATCGCGAACTTGAATTTCCACAGTCTGATGGACCGTTTCTATTTCACCATTCCAACGAGAAACCTCAACTGGCACAAAAGCAACCAAATGGATAGAAGAGTATCCACTTTTTTTATTCTCTGGCTCTGCAATTTTAGGTGCATAGCCATTGTCCTCAAATACAAAATTTGCATTATCAATCAACTGTTTTGCTAAAACATGAACTGAATTTTCTTCGTCTACGGGACGATTCGTGTAGATTACAGCCTCCTTTAAACGCCCCTTTAAAAATGGAGATTTTCCACCCTCATGCTTAATCAAAGTTATTAAATCTTGGACAACATCCAATATATCTGTTTGGAAAACAGTAACAATTCGAAAACCACAGCC
>NZ_MCGG01000091.1 GCF_001746755.1 Magnetovibrio blakemorei
GGTAGTGTCCAGAATCTTTCGCTTTTTCATTTTTGGCTGGTGTCCTGATCTGGTCAGGCGATCATTTCTTTCTCTCTCAGTAGTTTCATATTCAGGTATCGTTTGGTTGACCATTTGGTCCCCGCGATATGACGCAGTCTTGCGGCGGCCAGATTCAGCGCGCTTTCGCCATCGGGGAACGCGCCCACCACGCGGGTGCGCCTGCGGATCTCACGCATGATACGTTCCAGTGGATTGTTGGTGCGGATACGCCGCCAGTGTTCGTTGGGAAAGGCATAATAGCCAAGCGTTTCATCCACCGTTTTTGCAACCCAATCGGCAATTTTGTTGAGCCGCATGCTTCGCAGTTTGGCGGCCACTTCGTCGGCCTTGGCTTGCGCCGCTGGCAAATCTTCTTGGGCATGGATGGCTTTCAACATCAGAGATACCTCGCGCACCTTGGTGCTTGGTACATGGCTGAAGACATTGCGGTACCAATGCACGGTACAGCGCTGCCAGCAGGTATCGGGATAAAAATCACCGACGCTTTCCACAAGGCCCATGCACGCATCCGAGATGATCAACTCCACCCCTTGCAGACCACGGCCTTTGAGGTGCTTAAGGAAGTTGCTCCACCCAGCCTTGTCTTCTTTGGCACCCTCCTGGATGCCTAAAATCTCGCGGTATCCATCCGCATTGACCCCGATGGCCACCAACAGCGACACATTGCGGACTTCACCCGCCCAGGTGCGTTTGAGGACAATGCCATCCAGATAAACATACGGATGATGGCCTTCTATGGGGCGGTTCCGCCACGCCTCAATTTGGGCATAAATCTTCTTGTTCAGGTTCGACACCGTGCCCGAACTGACCCGCGTGCCCCAAAGGGCCTCGGTGATGTCTTCGACCCGGCGCACCGATACACCGGCCAGATACATCTCCATCAACGCCTCTTCAACAGACGCCTCACGGCGGCGATAACGCTCAATAATGGCCGTCTCAAACGTCTGTTGGCGCAGCTTCGGAACCTTCAGATTCACTTCGCCAGCGCGGGTTTGAAGTTTACGCTCATACGATCCCGCACGGGTGTCCCGACGCTCTTCACTGCGTTCATAACGACCTGCATTACAAAGCCGATCCGCCTCAGCGTCGAGCAGGGCATTCAGCGTATCTTCAACACTGCCACGTACGATCTTACCCAGGTGATCCTGAATGCGCGCGTCGTCAATATGAATAATGTTCGACAATGTTCCCTCACGGGCTGGTGTGCTATCTTTGTTCATGGTGGTTCCTTATCTGGTGTGGTTGATCTCGCAATCACCACCTTAACCAGATCGGGGCCACCAGCCTTAATCAAATGTGCGAAAGATATTTTACGTTATCGA